>JAWOJJ010000110.1:0-19865 GCA_046481675.1 Bacteroidales bacterium
AATTGGATATCGGCAGTGGCGCTTTCAATGCTGAAACGTTGTTTTTCTGATTCAGGGGCAACCACCAGTTTTTTACCGGTTGCCATGGGCACAGCCTGGTCAACGTCAACAGGACCGTTGGCCTGGGGCGGAAAGAAACCGGATTTGGCATCCATCAGCCAGGTCTTACCAAACAGGTCGTTTGGAAACAGCTCCAGGTTGAATCCAATTTTGCCTTCCCATTCAGCGGGGACAGGCTTGTCCATGTCCACGTAAATCTTGAAATAATCATTCACCCCTTCAACACGAACCTGGTATGTAAAAGTAAGATCGGGATAGAAGATCGGGTTAAAACCCTTTCTGTTTATTGCGGAATCGGGATACCATAATTTCACAGTGATCACATTGTTCTCTTTATCAACATTTCTCGGCCCTACTTTGGGGATGGGCTGAAACTGGCCCGGAGTTAACTCCAGCCTCACATCGCCGTTAGTTGCAACTCTAACGCCATGTTGAATGAATCCCACACCGCCCTGGTGTCCTTCGGGATAAATGTCCTCGAAAACCATCACATTCAGGCCCGGGAGTTCAAAATAATTCTGATCATTGATCTGCAGGTTGTCTTTATCGGTGCCTTTGCACGACAGCAGCATCAAAAGTAAAAACAGAGGTATGCACGCTTTCATATTTGAATATTTAATTAAATAATACTTGAATTCATCCTGAATAATTCAGCAAGTTAGGCAAAATTGCAGGAGAGAAGTTTAATTTCTTGTTAAAAATGAAGATCTCACAGCATACTTAAATGAACTGATTCCTGAAGTCATTTTTGGCATGTTTTATGCAAAGGCATGAAGCACATTCTGTCAGGAGTTTTCTGTGACAAATAAATAAAAAAAGCTAACTTTAAATAAAAAAAGCTATGAAACCAGTCAAATCCTTATTGTTGTTGACCTTTGCTTTTCTTTCCACCATGATGTTTGCGCAGAAACCAATTGTAATCAATGAAGACAGCATTGCCTTCAATACTTCCAAATATCCCGGATTTTCAGTGGCAATCCCCGAGGTTAATTATGACCGCACCTTGAAAGAATGGACAAAGGAATTGCAGTCGGGTACCAAATCGAAGGTGGTAACTGAAAATGGAGACATGTCGATATTCGGAGCCATGATAAAAACCATCACCCCTTCACCGGTTAACGTATACAGCAAGCTGCTCAACAAGGATTCGCTGGTGCATTTGCTCGTCAGCATTGAGACTAAAAAAGACCAGTATATTGACAGGGCTCATGGTGATGCAGAGTTTACTGCGGCTAAAACCTTTCTGAAGAATTTTGCCAAAAAACAGTATTTTGATTTTGTCAAAGATGAGCTGCAGGTAGAAAACAAGAAACTGAATGATTTGAAAGGCAATCTCAATTCATTGCAGAATGAAAAATCACGCATGCAGAAATCAATCAATTCAAGTAATTCAACCATTAAATCTGAACAGGACAATATTGTGCTGCAGAATACTGAATTGCCTAAAATTACCGGTGAAATTGCCACACAAAACAGCCAGCTGACCTCCATGGAAGAAGGCGCAGCAAAAGAAGAAAAGGCTTCCTATATCAAAGAACTGGAAAAGAAGAAGAAAAAGGTACTGAACGATATTGAGTCTTCCGAAAACAAGATTTCCAAAGCTCAGAACGCCATTAACGATGCGCAGCGTGACATTCCCAAGAACGAAGGAGAGCAGGAAGTCATGAGGGGAAAAATTGCGCAGCAGGAAGCTGTGGTAAAGTATTTTGAAGAAAAGCTGAACACAGTTAAATCCTATTGATTTTGTGAACCGGCACGCCTCACGTTCAGATGTACTGGAGCATATCCGGGAATGGGACGTGCTTGTTACAGGAGGAGGTGCAACCGGTGCCGGTATTGCGCTTGATGCCGCATCCAGGGGATTCAGAACGCTGCTGCTGGAGCAGGATGATTTTGGCAAAGGAACTTCGAGCCGCAGCACCAAGTTGGTTCACGGTGGTGTGAGATATCTCGCCCAGGGCGACCTGTTCCTGGTAACCGAAGCCTTGCATGAGCGCGGGCTGATTCTTAAAAATGCGACCAACCTGACATTCAACCAGGAGTTTGTTATACCAGCCTATACCTGGTGGGAAATACTGAAATACACGGCCGGCCTTAAATTTTACGATTTACTGGCCGGCCGTTTGAGTTTGGGCAGGTCGAAATTTCTGAACCGCGAAAACACGCTTGCTCATCTACCCGGACTAAAGAAAGACGGCCTGAAAGGAGGTATTGTATACCATGACGGCCAGTTTGACGATTCGCGGCTGCTCATCACCCTGATCCGGACGGTTGTGGACCAGGGTGGTATGGCCCTTAATTACTGTAAGGTTACCGGCCTGCTAAAGAACGGCCGGGGAAAAATACGCGGGGTAACCGTTGCTGACAGGGAAACCGGAAAAACTTATGAGATTAAGGCACACGTGGTGATAAATGCAACCGGAGTGTTTGCTGACGACATGATCAGAATGGATTCACCTGTTACCAGGCGCACCATAAGGCCAAGCCAGGGTGTTCATGTTGTTTTGCACCGGGATTTTCTGGGTGGCAATGCAGCACTGATGATACCAAAAACCGATGACGGGCGTGTGTTGTTTGCCATTCCCTGGCACAACAGGCTTGTGGTAGGCACAACAGATACTCCCGTTGAGTCCATTAGCCTGGAACCAAAACCCCTGGAAGCGGAAATAGATTTTATACTGCACACAGCCGGAAAATACCTGACCCGGCAGCCAGGTCGCGATGACATCCTGTCGGTTTACGCAGGCCTCAGACCATTGGTATCTGATGCCGGCAACCCGGAAAAAACCAGGGAAATTTCGAGAAGACATAAGATAGTGATTTCACCATCGGGACTGGTGACGGTTGAAGGCGGAAAATGGACTATTTACAGGCGTATGGCGCAGGATACAGTGAACAGGATCATCAAAGCCGGTATGCTTGAGAAAAGAGCCTGCCACACACAATTTCTGAAGCTGCATGGGATGAATGAACATCGTCATCGTGGGGAAAGATTGGACATTTACGGGGTTCATGCATCGGAGATTATGCAGATGACCGGGGAAAAAGCCGAAGACGGCATTCCACTGCATCCGAATCTGCCTTATACAAGGGCAGAAATCAAATGGATTTGCAGAAACGAAATGCCCTTCAGGCTTGAAGATGTTCTGGCACGCCGCACGCACGCCCTGTTCCTTGATGCTGCGGCCAGCCTGGAGATGGCTCCGGAAGTTGCCTCCATAATGGCCGGTGAATTAAACAGGCCCCCGGATTGGGAAAAGATACAAACTGAGGAATACGCAGCACTGGTAAAAAATTACTTGTGCCGGTGATTTAACAAAAACGCTATGGAAGGTTATATTCTTGCACTCGACCAGGGCACAACCAGTTCACGTGCCATTGTTTTCGATCACGAAGGCAATATGGTATCCGTTGCTCAAAAAGAATTCACCCAGATTTATCCTCATCCGGGCTGGGTTGAACACAATCCGGATGAAATATGGTCGACTCAGGCCGGGGTTTCATTTGAAGCCCTCACAAGGGTTGGTATAAACAGTACCCAGGTAGCAGCAATAGGCATCACCAACCAGCGCGAAACAACCCTTGTTTGGAACAGAGAAACCGGTGAACCTGTTTATAATGCCATTGTGTGGCAGGACCGAAGGACTGCCGCATATTGCGACCAGATCAGGCAAACCGGGCATGGCACCCGCATACGGCAAAAAACCGGGTTGGTTATTGATGCCTATTTTTCGGCTACCAAGATCAAATGGATACTTGACCATGTTAAAGGAGCCCGGAAGCTTGCCGCGCAGGGCAAACTGGCATTCGGCACTATCGACAGCTGGCTCCTCTGGAAACTCAGCGAGGGTGCCGTGCATGCCACAGATGTCTCCAATGCGTCAAGAACCATGCTGTACAACATACATACCCTTGAATGGGATGATGAATTGCTTGATATTTTTGACATTCCTGCATCTATGTTGCCTGTGGTGAAGTCGTCGAGCGAAATCTACTGCACAGCGTCTGGTTTGTTCCCAACACCTGTAGCTGTTGCAGGTATAGCCGGAGACCAGCAGGCGTCCCTGTTCGGCCAGCTCTGCATCAAAAAGGGAATGGTAAAAAACACTTATGGAACCGGTTGCTTCATGATGATGCATACAGGTGAAAAACCGATTGAATCGGAAAACAACCTGCTCACTACGGTGGCCTGGAAAATAGGAAACCGGGTGGATTATGCTCTCGAAGGAAGTATTTTCATTGCAGGTGCTGTGGTGCAGTGGCTTCGCGACAGCCTGGGGATCATCCGCACATCCGGTGAGGTTGAAAAGCTGGCAGCCGGCGTTCCGGATAACGGGGGCGTATATTTTGTACCTGCCTTTGCCGGACTGGGGGCTCCGCATTGGAACCAGCATGCCCGGGGAACCATGGTAGGACTCACCCGCGGATCAACAGCCGCGCACATTGCCCGTGCAGCCCTGGAAAGTATTGCTTTCCAAACCCTTGAGGTATTGCAGGCCATGGAAGCCGATTCGGGCATCATCATCAAAGAAATCAGGGTGGATGGCGGTGCCACAGTTAATGACCTGCTCATGCAATTTCAGGCAGACATCAGCGGAACCCGGGTGGTACGACCAGTGGTTACGGAAACCACGGCCCTGGGCGCAGCCTATCTGGCCGGACTTGCTGTCGGATTTTGGGAAAACACGGACGATTTGGAACATCACCAGCAGGTTAACCGGACCTTTGAGGCACAAATGAGCACAAGCCAGGTGCATTCACTGGTTGGCGGATGGGAAAACGCCATTAAAGCGGCAAACTGCTGGGCCAGCAAGCATTAATACTTTTTTAGCTTTTTCTGATATTAAAGTTGAGTATACCTGTAAATAATAAAAAGGTGAACTAATTTTAAAGTAAAAATACAGGCTTATGAAAACTACGGCTTCAATTTTACTGCTGTTTCTGCTGTACTCCTGCTCAAAACCCGTAAATATCGGACCTGCAGATCCGCAGGCATCACCCCAGGCCATGCAGCTATTTGAACGGCTGATGGCCCTCCAGGACAAGGGCGTTATGTATGGTCACCAGGACGACCTGATGTATGGATTTACCTGGTGGTATGAGAAAGACCGCTCAGACATCAGGGAACTCACAGGTGATTACCCGGCAGTGGCGGGTTTTGAACTGGGACATCTTGAACTGGGGAATGAGCGAAGCCTCGACTCCGTTTCGTTTGCCGAAATCAGGGAACAAATCAAGATCTTTCATAGCCGAAAAGGAGTCATCACGCTCAGCTGGCACCTCAATAATCCGCTTACCGACGGCAGCTCGTGGGATGTCAGTTCCAACCAGGTGGTGAAATCAATTCTTCCGGGAGGTGAACAACACGACAAGTTCAATACCTGGATGGACAGGCTGGCTGAATACTTCCTGACGCTGAAGGACGAAAACGGTGTGCTGATTCCCTTTATTTTCAGGCCCTGGCATGAACATTCAGGCAGCTTCTTCTGGTGGGGAAAAACGCTATGCACCGAAGAAGAATACCGGCAACTCTGGCAGTACACGGTGAAATATCTTCGCGAAAAAGGGCTGCACAACATACTTTATGCCTATAATACCGATCGCGTAACGTCACTCGATGAGTATATGAACGGATACCCGGGAGATGAATACATCGACATGCTTTCGCTGGATATGTATGACCGGGGTCCTTCCTTTTTTACAGAGCTCGACACAGCATTGGGATTCATATCAAGCACGGCAGTTGAAAAGAAAAAGCTTTGTGCATTAAGTGAATGTGGCGGGGTCGACAGCACCTGGTTTTCCGAAAAACTGCTGGGTGTGCTTAAGAAGTATCCCGTTTCGTATGTGCTGAACTGGAGAAATCCCTATGATCCGGACAGTGTGCCTGACAGCTCGCCCTATGCCACGCCAAGCGGCAAAAATGAGACTTTCAAGACCGACTTCCTTAAGTTTTACAATGACCCGCACACGCTGTTCCTGAAGGACATCCAATAAATCCATTTCAAAAAAATCCGGTACCACCAGGAAGTAACCTGTAGGTGCCGGATTTCATATTTCATTAAGATTACGATCTTTCTGATGTGCCTTTTTCTTCCTTTTCAACAATGGCCATGTTTCTGCAATAGCGGGTGCAATCGCCGCAACCTTTACATTTTTCCAAAATAATAAAGGCTTTGCCATCTTTCACAATGAGCGCCTCTTCGCGGCATGCCCTGAAACAACGGCCACAACCGTTGCACCGTTTTGCAATAACAGTGTATTTTTTAGGGCCCTCTGCGGGCTTTTGCGCAAGGCCCATGAGCGTAATCCCGCCTAATATTCCTAATCCCGTGCCTTTAAGAATGAATTCCCTTCTGTCCATAAACTTTTATATAACCCTGACATTCATACGGCAAAAATAACACCGGGTTTCTAATAATCAAAATATTTGTGAAAAATTGGTGTGGACATACTGAGCACGTCGAAGTATGACGATAGCAGTGGCAGTGGCAGTGGCATGCTTCGACTCCGCTCAGCATCCAGTGGCAGTATGAATACCAATTCAGCTCACAGCTCGCAGCTCGCAGCTCACAGCTCGCAGCTGTTTTCAGACTTAGAAGACTATATATTCTTATTAATCAGCTCCTGAATCTCATTCAGATGCAACAGCAGATGCCTGGGGTAATCAACAATCATGGCCTTTAATGTCACTCTTTCATGAAGTGCTGAAATCCATTCATGGTTCAATTTATCCTCCTTTACGTTTCGGATCACATGGGCAATATGCAAATTAGCATATTTCCACAACTGAACCAGATCGCCCCAGTTTTCCTGCTGGTATTGCTGAATGGCAATCCACCTGTCGTTGTTCCCATGATTGGCATAATCGGGGAAGATGAGCGGACTGGGTTGGTATTGCAGGTGAATGATCCGGTGTGTGTTGTTTGAGGCCGAATCAACCATGTGACCTGTAATTTGTTTAATGGTCCTGTCCTGGCTGTTTCTTCTTTCAGCAATCACTTCATGGGACAAGCCTGCGAGCCTGGGCTCCCATTCCTGAAC
The DNA here is from genome assembly GCA_046481675.1 of Bacteroidales bacterium. Lineage (GTDB taxonomy): Bacteria > Bacteroidota > Bacteroidia > Bacteroidales > UBA10428 > UBA5072. The sequence goes on from JAWOJJ010000110.1 coordinate 7,105, forward strand.
CAGGGTAGTAATTTCCTGAACTGCACGTTCGAATTCTTTGATCATGTTATAAAATTTGAGGTGCTTGTATCTGGATGGCAGTTGGGTGTTAGCCATTAGCTATTAGCTATTAGCTTTTAGCCGTTAGCCGTTAGCCGTTAGCTCTTGGTTCTTGGTTCTTGGTTCCTGGCTCCTGGCTCGGAGATAAAAACCCAGCCCGCCAGGTTTTCCGGCGGGCCGGTGCTAATTAGTCTATTTAATAAACCGGTAATACACTTCATTCCATCTGAGCTCGTTTTTGATACTGCTCATGGTGGCTTGTTTCCCGATGTGTACAAATTCAATACCGGCCATTTCGGCAAAATCCTCGAGGTATTGTGCATCAACAGCCTGGCTGAATGCCGTATGGTGAGCACCCCCTGCAAGAATCCATGCTCCGGCTCCGGTTTTCAAATCGGGTTGCGGAACCCACATCGCCCTGGCCACAGGTAATTTCGGCATGGGCGCATCGGCTTTAACGCAGTCAACTGAGTTTACAATCAGCCTGAACCGGGTACCCAGGTCAATCAGGCTGGCGTTGATGGCGGGACCTGCAGGAACATCGAAAACCAAACGGGCCGGATCGTCCTTGCCGCCGATTCCCAATGGGTGCACCTCAAGTTTGGCTTTTCCTTTGCCAATGCTCGGGCAAATTTCAAGCATATGAGCACCCAGTGCTTTCATTCCTTTCGGATTCAGGTGGTAGGTATAGTCTTCCATGAAAGAGCATCCGCCCTTCAGTCCGGCTCCCATAACCTTCACTGCGCGCACCAGGGCTGCATGTTTCCAGTCGCCTTCAGCTCCAAATCCATAGCCTGCTGCCATGAGTCGCTGGCTTGCCAGGCCGGGAAGCTGGGCAAGGCCGTGAAGATCTTCAAATGTGGTGGTAAAGGCACCAAAACCTCCGCTTTCGAGAAAGCCTTTAATGGCTAATTCAAGCCTTGCCTGGTAGCGGACATTCGCGTGCTTTTTTCCCGAGGGTTTTCCTTCGGATGCAAACTGGTACAAATCCGCATATTCCTTAACCAGCTTGTCAATGGCCTTATCACTGACTTCATTCACCAGTTTCACCAGGTCGCCCACACCATAACCATTCACCGACATGCCGAAACGGATCTGTGCTTCTACCTTATCGCCTTCGGTTACCGCTACTTCCCGCATGTTGTCGCCAAACCTGGCCACTTTTAGCGTACGGAAATCATAAAATGCAGCAGCAGCGCGGGTCCATTTACCAATCTGTTCCTGCACCTCCTCATCGCTCCAATGGCCAACAACCACCTTGCGGTTGATGTTCATGCGGGTCATGATGAACCCGTGCTCGCGGTCGCCATGAGCAGCCTGGTTCAGATTCATGAAATCCATGTCGATATCGGCCCAGGGCAGATCACGGTTAAACTGGGTGTGCAGATGAAGCACAGGTTTCTGTAATATTCTCAAACCGTTGATCCACATTTTCGAAGGAGAAAACGTATGGCACCAGGTAATCACACCAATGCATTTTTTGGTAGCATTGGCCTCCTGCATGGTATCAAAAATTTCATCAGGTGTTTTTACCACCGGTTTGAACAACACCTCAACCGGAATCACAGCGGCTTTATTCAGCGCTTTCACTATTGCCTGTGAATCGGCAGCTACCTGCCTGAGGGTTTCCTCACCGTATAAATGCTGGCTTCCGGTGATAAACCATACCTGTAATTTCTTCAGATCTATCATAAGTTTGTATTTAGTAATTATTTCAAATAAATCGTTCTTCTTCAGCCGTTAGCCCTGCCTGTGCTGCCGCTCCGGCAGGCAGGCGTTAGCCGTTAGCCGTTAGCCATTAGCCATTAGCTTTTGGCTCTTGGCTCTTGGCTTTTAGCTTATAGCCTATCCTATTGCTGCCCGTAATACGATCCCGGCCCATGTTTTCTTTCGTAGTGTTTCCGGATCAGTGATTCTTTGAGTCGCGGTGCCCCCGGCTTTATTTTCTCTGTCAGAAAGGCCATTTTTGCCAGTTCTTCCAGCACGGCACTGTTATATACTGCCTTTTCCGCTGTTTTTCCCCAGGTAAAAGGGCCGTGACTGCCTACCAGGATCATTTCCACCTCCTCATAGCTCAGCCCTTTCCATTTCATGTAACTGATGATCTGGTTGCCGGTTTCGAATTCATAATTGCCCTGGATCATGTTATCCTCCATGGCCGGAGCGCATGGAATATCAGCAGTAAGGTGGTCGGCATGGGTGGTACCGTAAATGGGGATGTCTCTCATGCTCTGTGCCCAGCTCGTAGCAAAGGTGGAATGTGTATGAACAACAGCTCCGATATGCGCCCATTGATCATACAATACAGCATGTGTCAGTGTGTCGGATGAAGGGCGCGGTTTGCCGTCAACCGTTTTGCCTTTGAAATCAACCACCACCATGGAATCGGGTGTTAAGGCTTCATAAGGTACGCCGCTGGGTTTGATAGCGAAAACACCAAGTTTCCGGTCAGCTATACTTACATTTCCGAAAGTAAACAACACCAGTCCCAGTTTCGGAAGCTGCATGTTGGCTTCGTATGCCGACTGTCTGAGTTGTGCATATTTTTCCATTGTTAAGATGGTTTGGAGTATTCTTCAACAAAACTGCCTGCCTGGCAATATAACAGGTAAAGTTTATTATAGGCTTCAGCATTTGCTTTCACAGGCTTGTATTCAGTTTCATAACCGTTGCCCATGGCTTTCTGTGCATCCAGCACAGTAGGATAAAGGCCGGCCACTGTGGCCGCAGCCATGGCAGATCCCAATGCACAGGCTTGCTCGCTCTTAGCCACCAGAATTGGCATATTCAGCACATCGGCCACAACCTGCATAACAAAGGGTGATTTCTTGGCCACTCCCCCCAGGGCTACAATACCGTCGATCCGTACACCTTCGCTGATGAAGCGGTCCACAATTTTTTTGGCGCCAAAGGCAGTAGCTTCAACAAGGGCCCTGAAAATGCGCGGGGCATCTGAACCCAGGTTAAGCCCGAATATAGCTCCTTTCAGCAACTGGTTGGCATCAGGAGTTCTGCGGCCGTTCATCCAGTCGAGTGCCACAATGCCCGACTCACCAATGGGAATTTGAGCCGCCTGTTTTGACAGTTCAGGGATGATCCGGTCGGCCATTTCCTGAATCAGTTTCTCTTTGGTTGGCTGGTCGATCAGTTTGGATTGCGATAGTATTTCTTCAGCCGGCCACAGCAACAGTTCTCTGAACCAGGCATAAATATCGCCGAAAGCTGATTGTCCTGCTTCGAGTCCGAGCATACCCGGAATAATGGAACCATCTACCTGTCCGCAAATACCTTTCACCAGTTTATCACCAACTTCTTCCATAGGGGCAATAAGCATATCACAGGTTGATGTTCCCATAACCTTGCTCAGGTAATAGGGTTTGATCTCTCCGCCAACTGCCCCCAGGTGTGCATCAAAAGAACCCGCGCCAATAACAACGGATTCGTTCAGTCCAAGCCTTTTTGCCCATTCGGGAGTCAGGTTTCCCACACTCACTTCGCAGGTGAAGGTGTCTTTAAACAAACGGTTGCGCAACCCTTTAAGCAGCGGATCGAGCTTAACAAGGAATTCCTCGGCAGGCAAACCTCCGAAATCATCGTGCCACATGGCCTTGTGCCCGGCAGCGCACCTGCTGCGCTTCATGGTTAACGGGTCGGTTTGTCCGGTAAGCACAGCCGGTATCCAGTCGCAATGCTCCACCCAGGAAAATGCGGCATCCCTGACCTTTTGATCTGCACGCAGTACGTGTAAAACTTTTGCCCAGAACCATTCGGAAGAATAGATGCCGCCTTCAAATTTGGTGTAGTCGACACCGCCCCAGGAACGGGAAAGTTGATTGATCTCATCGGCTTCCTGTGTTGCCGTATGGTCTTTCCAAAGCACAAACATGGCATTGGGATTTTCCTCAAAACCGGGAGTAAGGGAAAGGGGTGTTCCGCTTTTATCCACAGCAACGGGTGTTGAGCCGGTAGTATCCACCGATATGGCAACCACGTTTTCTGCCACTCCTGCCGGAGATTTGGCAAGCGCATTCCGGATGGTATTCTCAAGGCCCTCAAGATAATCAAGCGGATGTTGCCTGAACTGGTTTTGCGAAGGATTGCAATATTTTCCTTCTTTCCACCGGGGATAATAAAATACATCGCTTGCTATCTCGTTGCCGTTTGAGGCATCTACAATCAGCGAACGTACTGAATCCGTTCCGTAATCGACTCCTATGACGTATCTGGGCATATATTATTGGTTTGATAATCTGAATTAATAAAAGGAATTACCAGGCTTTGATTCATGGTCAAAGCCTGATAATTCAAAAGTATTTCTACCAAAAGTAGATATAGAACGCAACGATGATGGACACCACAATTATTGTGTGAATGACATCCCATTTGTTCCAGCTGGCACGGGTTAATTCACGGTCTTCTTTGGATGCGGCAGCCATAGTGAATTCCAGCTGCTTCTCAGCAGGTGCCGTGGTGAAAAGGCTAATAAGAACCACAACAGCAATACAGAAGAAGAACAGCAACGCTGTGAAAATATAACCGTTTACAGAGGCTACCTGGTAAAGGAAGCCATACTGCTCGAGGAACATCTGATCCAGAGAACCGGATACCTGGGAAAGCAGTGCTGTTGCATGCTCCTTACCCTCGGGCGTAATGGTTGCCATGGAACCGGCTGCCTCTTTAACTGAATTCTGAAGCGATTCAACGCCAGATGGCACAATCTTACCGATCTTATCTGAAAGAGCCTGAATATTGGTAACCAGCAGTTCACGGGTATACTCGGTAACCTCACCTACCTTGTTGATCAGTTTGTGCCCTTCAGTTACCAACGCTGCTTTTGCACCTATTGTAATATTCAGGGCAAGACGGAACATACCGATAGAGAAGCCCAGGATCATACCCCAAAGTGCAGCCTTAGCGGTTGTTCTTTTCCAGAATACGCCCAGCAGGAATACGGTGGCAATAGCAGGTGCCAGCAAGCCCTGGACTGCCTGAAGATACTCATAAAGCACCTTTCCAAGACCAAGCATAACGGGTATCCAGCAGACACCCAGAACCACTACAGTTGCAGTAGCAATACGGCCTACACGCAACAAGTGCGCTTCGCTGGCTTCCGGTTTCATTTTTTTATAGAAGTCGCCTACAAACAAAGCAGCTGATGAATTAAACAGGGAAGCCAGTGAGCTCATAAGGGCAGCCAACAGGCCAATAACCACAAGGCCTTTCAGCCCTACCGGAAGCAATTGTGCAACCATGGCCGCAAAGGCGGAGTCACTGGATGAAACGGCAAGCAAACCCTTTTGACTTAAGGCAAAAGCAATCATACCGGGAATGAGGAAAATGAAAACGGGCAATAATTTGAAATAACCGCCGAGTATGGCACCCCTGCGTGCTTCGCGCTGACTGCGGCCTGAAAGCACGCGCTGAACAATAAACTGATCGGTACACCAGTACCAGAAACCAATAATCATGGATGCCATGATTACACCGGGCCAGGGAAATTCAGGGTCATTCATGGGACGGATCAGGTGCATATTGCCACCTGCTATCAGCTCCACTTCTCCCCATCCGCCAACTTTAATCAGGCCAATAACAAGAATAACGACGGAACCAACCAGCAAAACAGGGGTCTGCAGTACAGAAGTGTACATAACGGCCTTCATGCCGCCCAATACAGTATAGATACCTGTTATCACGACCAACCCGATAGCACTCACCCAAAAGAAATCAATTCCCCATAAGGTTTCAATACCGAATACTTCTTTAAAAACAACGCCGCCTGCATAAACCGTAACAGCTACCTTTGTCAACACATAGCTAACAAGGGATATACCCGAAAGAATGCTGCGCGATGCTGAAGAAAACCGTTTTTCCAGAAATTCCGGCATGGTGAATATTCCGATCCGGTCGTAGAACGGTACAAAAAGCCATCCCAGTAATAGAATAACCCAGCCATGCATTTCCCAATGGGCCATGGCCATACCGCTGATAAAACCTGTTCCGGCAAGCCCCACCAGGTGCTCGGAACCAATGTTCGATGCGAAAATAGACGATCCGATAGACACCCAGCCGGCGTCCTTTCCGGCCAGAAAGTAGTCTTTCGTGTCTTTATCACGCTGCAGAACTACCCATACTACAATGCCAACAAGGGCAAGGAAGAAGAGGGCGATTACAATCCAGTCAATTACTGCCATAGTTGTGAAGAGTTAATTATAAATTATAAATGTTAAATTATAGACTATTTGACAATGGGTGACAGACTCATTTGATCCTCAAGGTGGTTGGTGTACCTATATAAAAAGGCTCCTTTTTTGGACTCGGATTTGTCTTTGATGCCGGTATTCTGCAATACATCCAGTGACAAGATTTTCTTCCTGAAATTACCCGCATCAATATCATGCTGAAAAATAGCTTCATACAGCTTTTTCAGATTGGTTAGCGTAAAGGTATCTCCCAACAACTCCTTACCTATTAATTCAGAACCCGCCTTTTTCTGCAAGCGGAGCAAAGAATGTTCCACCATTTTGGCATGATCAAAAACCAGCTTCGGTAATTTGGAAATGGGCCACCAGCAGGCCCCATGTTCCCGCACCAGCTCATTATCCTGCTGGTTGATCCGGATGAGCGCGTAATAAGCCACACTGATCACCCTGCCGGCCGGATCGCGATTGACCTCTGAAAAAGCATGAACCTGTTCCTGGTAGATGTTCCTCAGCCCGGTTGTGTTAAACAACACCCTTCGGGCAGCATCACCAAGAGTTTCATCAATTTCCACAAACCCGCCCAGCAACGACCACTTGCCAACATAGGGTTCAAAGCTTCTGGGATAAAGCAATACCTTCAGCTCGTCATTTTCATAGCTGAAAATCACACAGTCAACCGCAAGATAATGCCGGGCATGTAAACTGTATGGATTGCTTGTCATAAAACGGCAAATGATGTAAATGGATCGTAAATATAAAAAGTAATTTTTACTTTTAATAATTCTGAGTGTAAAAATTTACAGTTACTACAATAAAAATAGCAACCCTGCCGGTCTTTTTTCCGGTGTTTTCAGAAAACAAAGCTATTTTCGCCCGTTTCCAGCTTGTACTGCCGGTCTTTCCATACAAAAACCCCGGTCAGCGTTCCGGGCAGAACAACAGTGATATTCCACTTTCCCTGCTCCAGCGCGTAATTTACACTAATTGTCCCTTGAGCATGAGGTATTTCACCCAAAGCTTTTTTGAGCGTGCCCAAATGAGGTTCAATTTTCACCCGGGTGAAGCCGGGAGCATCTGTATTGATGCCCAGGATGGTTCGGTAGAATTCAACATTGGGACTGGCACCCCAGGCATGGCAATCGGATCGTGCCGTATTGATTTCTGAATCCTCGGCCCATGTAGTCATTCCCATAGTAATGTTCTCATGCCATTTGCCGAGCCATTTCAGGTAATCATTTCCCAGTCCTGCCTTCACCAGCGCCCTATGCAGATAATATTTGAAATATATAGAGGCCGGGGCAAGGGAAGTATCTGCCAGCATGTTGTCAGCCAGTTGTTTTGCCTCATTGCCAGTGACTGTATTGGTAAGAATGGCCAGGGTATTGGCATGCTGAGAAAAAAGGTCTTTAGCCGGCGTGTCTGCGAAGAATTGCTTCTCGGGATCCCAGTATTTTCGTTGTATGGTTTGCATAAGTTGTGCGGCCCGCCCTTTATAGATTTGAGCAAAAGCTTCCATGCCCAGGTGGTTTTCGAGTTCTGCCGCAGTCTGGTAAGCCAGCAAAAGTTGGAAATCAAGCACGGCAGAACTGCCCTCCGCGCCCACGGGAGCCACGCCGCCCAGCCAGCCTTTCCTGTTTTCCACCCAGTCGGTAAAGTTCCAGTAGGGAACGTTTTTCAGGGAACCGTCCTCCTGCTGATACCTGTTGAAGAAATCAAGTATCTGGCGGGTTCCCGGAATTTTGTTGCTGATAAATCCGCTGTCGGATCGGTACATGTAGTAATCGTGCAGCATACCGATATACCATAATGAAAAGGTGGGAATGATTTGTGGAGAAAAAGAAGGATGCCTGCTCAGCGTGATGCCTTCTGCGATACGGGAATGATCCATATGGTTGATGGCGTTGCGGACCAACCGGTCGTCGCCGCTGTTGTAAAAGCTTACCAGGGCTTGAATGCGCGTATCGCCAATATACTGCAATTGCTCGTAATAGGGACAGTCCATGTATGTTTCCATGGCACACAGCCGGGCAGTGCGCCAGCCGATATCCAGTATTTTCTGCAGCCCGGGGTTATCCGACTGAAATTTCGCATTCAGCTGGAACGGGTATCCTGTGAAGGTTCCGTAAATGTCGTCGATCATCAGCGGATCGTCCTGGGTATCGATAGTCAGAAGTACGTACCTGTATGTCCTCCAGTGCAACGGCGTGAATTCCTGGTGGCGCGTACCATCGGAGATCAGGCTGTCCTTTCGGCCCAGAAAGATTTTATCTTTTACTTCATTGCGATTGCCTTTGCCGGCAATATTGCTCCGGCCCATGTAACCTCCCGGAGGATTTCCGTAGGTTGCCGAGCCGGCCGGGATAAACAGCGCTTCGGCATATTTAATTGTGATGGAAGCATCTTTGCCGTTGCTGAACAGGAGTGTGGGATAGGCATTGGTAAGCCAGCCCTGATCGAGCAAAATTGTGGCACGGGTGTGTGCCGAAATGGGAAAGGGCACTGCTTCTGCGGGGAATCCGGGAGGTACTTGTACATCCCGTGTTTTCCGGGCACTTTGAAAACGTTGCCGTGAAAGTTCCATTTGCGGAATGGCAGATGGTACCAGCATCCATCCGGAGGCATCACGCAAACCTTTGGGAGATCCTCCTGCCCAGTAGGCAAGGCTTGCACTTTTCCATGACTCATCATTAAAGGAAGCCTTGTTCCAACCTGTCATGAAATTCTTCATGTCGACACATTCCCCTGCACCTGCCACATAATAACCGATTACTTCCGGTGAAGGCAAAGGCCGGTAACTGTTATCGCGCATACTTTTCCAGCTTTCACCGGTATTTACCACAAATTCATCCGGAGTATGGCCCTGCAGGATAAACCCGGTTCGCCATGATATCTGGGCTTCGGGCCTAAGGGGGCCCTCATTCCAGACCCGGGCGGCAATGATGTTGGTTCCCGGAACAAGATACGGGGCCAGGTCAACGGTTTCATAATTCCAGTAATACAGATCACCCCTGGCCGGGCCGAGTGAAACGAGCTTTTCATTCACATAGAGTTTATAACGGTTATCGGCAGAAACATGAACCACAAAAGAGGCCGGAAGTGAATCCAGGGAAAAGGTTTTCCTGAAAAGGTAAACGCCATAATCATTGGCCGGCTCACCGGGTACGGTAATCCATTTGGCAGGCCACTGCTGGTTAACCACAGAAAACTCCGGTAACCGGGCGTTCAAATACAGGGACGTCCCAAACAGGCCGATGAAGAGCCGCAATGTGAGGAAACAACACTTTTTCATGATACTGATTTTACTTTTTATCAAAAGGACTGGTGAAGTTCTCAATCACCAGGTTTTGACTGTTGGTTTTGTACTTGATAAAGAGCACCAGCGTGAGCAGCGAAAAAACCATCAGGAAGCCGCCCATAGCAGCCAGTCCGGTTCCAAGGCTGTAATGATCGGTCAGCCAGCCTGCCATGGGAGCAAAAAGCGAAAAGAAAACCCGGATGGTCAAATCGCGCAGCGACATGACGGTAGCCCTGACCTCAGTGCCGGTACGCTGATTGATATAGTCTTTCAGCACAGGAGTTGCAATTCCCCTGAGAAAATAAAACGCAACCAGCACAGGTATAATAGCAAAGGTGGGAACAATTCCTGAAAGAATCATAAGAATCGGAATGCTGACAGCTATTAATTTCAATGTTCGCAACTCTCCGAGTCTTTCTTCTATGCGGTGAGCCAGTACCGATGAAGCTCCGGTGACCAGGTTGAGCCCTGTCCACACCACCCCAAACAAAGCCAGGGGCAGAAACATTTTCTCGAAAAGCGGTTGTGCAAACCAGGCCATCAGCAGAGTAGCTGCTCCTATAATGGATGAAAAAAGCAGGTTGAAGCGCAGGTCCTTTTCGTGACGCATGATCGTTGCGAGAACGCCTGTTATTTTTTTCATCCGGTCATGTGTTCTTTCCGGACGCGGCATATGAGGCTCCACGAGGGTAAGCGCAGCCGGAATGGCAGATGTGGCAATGATGGCCTGTACATAAAATGGCAGGCGCAGGCTGATCAGTGCCAGGCCTCCCCCTGCAATTCCCGCAAAAGCCTCGGAGAAATTCCCAACCGAGGCATTGATCCCTTCATATCGCCCGTACTGTTTTTGTTTCTGTGCGGAAGCCAGGGTATCAAACAGCATGGCCGAATCCGTGCCGGAAATGAAACTCTGACCGGCACCCAGCGCAATTTCCGCAACCAGGAATCCGGCATATGAATCGGTAAACGAATATACAAAGTAACCGGCTGCCCCCAGGAATGAGCCTGTCACCAGCATGTTCTTACGCCCGAGCAAATCGGAAAAATAGCCACTGGGCAATTCAAGCACTATGATGGTAATGGCATAAACCGATTTCAGTGTCATGATGGAGGTAATGCTCAAATCATTGTCCTGGTAAAAAGGAACAATGATCGGCATGACCACCGAAAACCACTTGGAGAATTTAATTACATTCAGTTTGAATATATTGCCCCGCACATGCGGAGGCAGCATTCCATACATCATTTGCTCCGGCTTGGTTACCCATTCAATTCATGCACCTCAATGAAAATTAACTATCAGACTGTTCTGGCAACACCGGGTTTCAGATCGGTCAGCTCTTCAATTTTCACCGGCCTTCCCTCATCAATGCTCTTTCGTGCAGCAATTCCAATCAGGATTGACATGGCACCATCCCTCAATCCTGCAGTATGCTTATAAGGATCGGGGGCATTGGGATTCCTGAAAATCTGATCCTGCAACCGCTTGTCTCCCCCGCCATGACCTCCACGCAGAAAGGGAACCTGAACCAGTTCCGACTTGCCGAAATTGTCGGAAACATAAATTTCGTCATAGGCCGATGATTCAGATTCGCCTGACTGGTTCATCTCACGTGCATGCCGTTCAGCCTGATCTACCTTTTCCTGATCGCGCCAGGGCAAATCCTGCCACGAATCAATGCGGCCGGCCATACCGTTGAACGCTAAGGTCAGTCCCTCATAGGGAGAATAGGTTGTCAATGAGTAGCTGACCTGGACGTCGTTGGCATATTTAATCTGTACCGCCATCTTGTCGAAAATATCTATTTCATTACGCCACAAACAGTTATCCCTTACATAACCGTCATATTTCTCGTTCTCGGTATACAATTTCACCAGATGGGCATTCTTTGTAATATCCCAATGGAATTTGCACTGGCTCTTGTGCTGGCAAACCCGGCAGTTTTCACCCCTGAATGCATTGTTCCTGCCATAATGTTCCAGTTTTCCATAGGCATTCACTTCAACCGGATCGGAATCAATCCACCAGTTCAGCAGGTCAAAATGATGTGTTGCTTTGTGGAGCAAAAGCGTGCCGCTCTTTGCGCGAATACCGTGCCATCTTCTGAAATAATCGGCGCCGTGATGGGTATTCAGGTACCAGTGAAAATCAACTGAAGTAACCCGGCCAACACGTTGCGCGGCAAGCAGCTCTTTCAGTTTGCTGAAAAGTGTGCCATAGCGGTAATTGAACCCTACAATTACCTTGCGGCCGGTCCGGCGCTCAGCATCCAAAATCTGCTGGCATTTCACCTCATCGGTGGTAAGTGGTTTCTCGGTGAGTACGTTTGCGCCATACTCAAGGCCTTTCACAATAAAATCGCTGTGAGTGGCATCAACGGTGGTCACAATCAGCATTTCGGGCTTTGCTTCCTTCATCATGGCATCAAAATCAGTATAGGTGCTGCAATTCACACCCATAAAGCTTTTTGCATAGGCGAGGCGTCCCGGGTTGATATCGCAAAGGCCCACGAATTCAACTAAATCAGAATACTGTTCAACCACGGTCTTTCCCCAGAAGCCGGTTCCCCGGATTCCGGTACCAACCATGGCAATGCGCTTTTTGCCGGCAGCAGTATTTCCAAAAATCTGGGCAGGACTCAATAAAACGCCCCCGGCAGCTATGGCACCGGAGGTTTTGATAAAGGTTCTTCGTTCCATGATGTGTTGTTTATAATGTGGATATTTGATGTTCGGTGCTAGGTGTTCGGTGTTCGGTGTCCGGTGTTCGGTATTCGGTGTTCGGCGCCATCCTTCAATCAGATAAAACCGCCTGAAGGCCCAGTCCGGTAAACGGCATTTCACCTTCGAAGGCACTCTTCCACACCACCATGGCGGCTCCCAATGCGGTAGCATTGTCAACTTCGGAGGTAAACACCTTCTTTTTTGGCAGTCGTGCAGCCAGCAAACGTACAAATAATTCGTTTCTGGCAAAGCCGCCGGAAACATATATTACCCGGGTTTCATCATGTGCAGGCAGGATCAGGCTGAGTGAGACGATACAAAGATCCACCAAATCGGCCATTAACTGGTGATAGGCATCAGCAAATGTAAGATAATGTGAAAGATCGGCAGTTTGGTCGATATAATCAGCAGGAATGCCATCACGGAAAAAATGCCTGCCCTGCCAGGTGCTCATCAGCTTTGTGATTTTACCGGAATTGGTTTTAACTGTTTTGTAGTGATCA
>JAWOJJ010000120.1:0-3692 GCA_046481675.1 Bacteroidales bacterium
GCTGCCTTATTGAAAAAAACCACACGGTTGTCCTGGCTTGTCGTTACAACAGCATCTGAAAAGTCATCCAATATCTTTTCATTCAGGTTTTTAATTCTTTCAACTTCTTTAAACTGGTTGAGAAGCTCTGTTCTCGACTCACGGAGTTTGTTCACCATTTCTTTCCCGGAATCCCGGATCATTTTTTCCTGCTTTTTCACGGTCTCCAGGGCGGTTGCAAGTTCAGATTCCAGTTTTCTTTCACGGGTGATGTCAATACCCACGAAAATGATCCGGTCGATTTCATGGGCCACGTTTTGCGTTACACTGAAAGAACCGTTGATCCACACATCCTGGCCGTCGGCGGTCACCCCTCTGAGTAATCCTGAGTAATTATTGCCGCTGATGATTGATTCCCATCTTTTATTAAATCCTTCATGCTCAGTTGAATTAATGACATCCAATAGGGCCATCGAGGTAATGTCCTTTTGCGACAAATTGAAAAGCTCAACAAAGTATTTATTGGCATTCAGAATATTGCCGTTGATGTCAAGTTCGAGCTTGATACCCAGGTTGGCAACCGATTCCATAACGGCTTCCTGTTTCAGTAGTTGATCTCTTTCATCTGACATGTCAATTCCCAGGAACATGATCTTATCAACCGATTTGTCTTCATGCCTGGTAATGCTCAGCGAGGCCATGGTCCAAAGTTCCTTACCGGTACGTGTGACATGTTTGATGTAACCTTTGTAGGATTTGTCTTCCGAGAGCATCTTGTTGACAATTTCCTGCAGCCAGCCGCGGTTTTCTTCGCTTACCAGTTCATGGATGTGTTTTCCTTCTATCTTAAGGTCACTGCTGTACTCAAACTTTTTGTAAAAAAGGCTGTTGGCACTAACAAGCCTGAATTCGTCATCAAATTCCGCCAGGATCAGGTTTTGTTTCAGCGTGTTTTCCAGGAGCATCAGGCGTTGCGATTGACGCAAGGCTTCTTCCTGGGTGGCCTGCAATTCCTCCATGTTTTGTCTCATTTCCTCTTCATGTGAGGTCAGTGCCTGTGTCTGGGCTTTCGACTCTTCAAGAAGCTGTGCCGTTTGCATGTTTGTTTTTACTGTGGAAATCGTAGACGCCACACTTTGGGCTGTTTTTTCAATAAGGCTGATGTGGTTTTGTTCGAACTTTCCTAAGGAAGCAAATTCCATTACCCCGAATATCTGGTCTTCGTAAAGAATGGGCACAACCAGAAGGTTATCGGGAGTTGCTTCGCCAAGTCCTGAGGTAACTGCAATATAAGAATCAGGAACCTGCTTCAGGTGGATGGCTTTCTTTTCCATGGCACAGGTGCCAATCAATCCGTCGCCCCACTTGATTTTCTGATCAGCGAACTTGCGCCGGTCGTAGGCGAAAAATGATGTAAGTTTGAAAAAGCGGTTATACGGATCACTGTCGTCCAGCAGGTAAAAACCGCCCTGCACAGCTTTTACGTATTTTGTAAGGTCTTTAATCACATGGAACGACAGTTGTTCCAGGTCATTCATGTTATTTCTGAGCACTTCGCTGAAATGGGCTGAACCCTCAGTGATCCAGTTGCGCTGTTCTTCCTCATTGCGGATCTTCAGGTTGTTATCATAGTCCTGTTTCAAGGTGTCTCTCAGGTGGAGCAGTGACTTGCCCAGCGAATCGTTTTCCCCGGTAAGTTTAAAGTCGGCCTCCAGGTTATCCTGCGAAAGCTGCCGGGCAAATTCATCAACCTGCTGGATCCGGCTTCGCTCAAGATCGATTACCTGCTGCTTTTCATTCAGCAACATGCTGTGGCCCTGGGTGATGAGGTAAGCAGTAAGGGGCAAAGCAACAACAAAAACCAGCAGAATCCATAAGACAGGATTCGTTTGAAAGAGAATACCAATGCCGGAAAACGAAAAATCAGCTTCTTCGCTTTTGAAAAGTCCGACAAACACAGCAAAAACTAAGAGAATAACTGCCAGCAGCACCGACAGTGTTGTATATCCTGAGAATTTCTCTTTACCCCTGTTCAGATCCATAGTCACCTTTTTGGAATTATTATACTGTGAAAATTAAAAGTAGTTAATATTTTGGTAACATAAAATACATATAACGAACAACGTTCATCTCAGGATTCAAATCCCGCCTGTTTTATTTGCACCCTTTTGAATAAACATGAAACCGGCCTGCGAAACAAGTAATTAACTCTGAGAAAAAATATGTTTTGTATTCAACCTTATTTTTTTTTCATTCATCCCAGATTTTTATCAATTGGTCACAAACCTTGATTAATTGCTATGGACTTGCTTGATTTCTGCATGGTTCTACCTTATTTTTATAGTGGATATTTTGCTGAACAACCCACTCAAACCCTATCTACCTGTGAACGATTATTTTCAATATGTTCATAATTTAAAAGGTGTGTCTCATTACGAAAGGTTTAAGCCTGCCACTCGTGATGCAATTGTATCTTTGTTACTTCGGCCGCTTGAAAATTATTCCACCCTCGAATCCAAAATTCTGGAGCATTCCAACCCTGGCGCATTGAATTTTATTTTAGAGCATCTTGATATTAAAAGATATCAGGACGGAATTATTCTCACAGCCAGGAATAATTCATACGTTGACGAAGTGGATTTCAACAATGTACACGCCATCATTAACCTGAACCGGATAAACAATACACAACATCCCAACAAGTTGTTCAGGGCAGTAAATACCTTGTTACCCGATGCTGGCATTTATATTGGCGCTGTTGAGACCTATGGCGACAGGAAAATGACTTTTTTCAGGAAGCACGGCAGGCGCTTGGGACAACTGAAATGGTATGCCGATTTTTTCATCAACAGGGTGATTCCGCGCATCCGATTTATGGAGAGCTTCTATTACATGATCACCAACGGTCAGTTCCACAGTATTTCAATAACTGAAACTCTTGGAAGGCTTGTGTATTGTGGTTTTGAGGTGATTGACACCAAGACTATTGAAGGCCTCACCTATTTTGTGGCTATCAAAGTCAAAAAGCCTATGGAAACTAAAAATCCGTCTTACTATCCGGTAGTGAAACTGCCCAGGGTGGGGAAGGATGGCAAGGTGATCCGGATGTACAAATTCAGGACGATGCATCCGTATTCTGAATTTATTCAGGACTATATAATCAGACTGAACGGCTATGATGAAAAAGGGAAGCCTGCTAATGATGATAGGGTTACCCATTGGGGAAGGTTTATGAGAAAATGGTGGATCGATGAATTGCCACAACTGATACATTTATTTAGAGGAGAGATGAAGCTGGTTGGTCTGAGACCATTGAGTCGGGTAAGGTTCAGTGAGTTCCCCGAAGACCTGCAGAAAGAGCGGATAAAATACAAGCCGGGTTGCATTCCGCCTTATTTGGCATTAAACATGCCCAATGATCAGGAGAATATTGAAGCAGAAAGGATTTATATTGCTGATTTGAAAAAGCATCCTTATACAACAGATATCCGTTATTTTCTGAAAGCAGTTTATAACATCGTTACCAATAAAATCAGGAGTGCTTAGCAACAAGCATTAAGTTAGTAGTAGTAGTAAAAAAGGCTGCAAACCAAGGTGTCTGCAGCCTTTTCCATTGTAATGTCAACCGGAACTTTCCGGGAATGTCAGATTATCAGGTGTTAATTCCGTGCCACTTGTTACTTAACCCGGCATTCCCCATAATCAGCTTCAAT
>JAWOJJ010000132.1:0-26926 GCA_046481675.1 Bacteroidales bacterium
TGCCAATCCCATTTCATACAGCGGATTTGAAAACCTGATGGGACTTTATGGCTATTCACTGCAGGTTTACTGCGATTTTTCGGGGTATACCGATATGGCCATAGGACTTGCCCTGCTGATGGGTTTTCACCTGCCGAAAAACTTCAATTCTCCCTACAAAGCGCTAAACTGCGGTGATTTCTGGAAGCGCTGGCACATGTCGCTCTCCTCCTGGCTCAAGGATTATCTTTATATTCCCATGGGCGGAAACCGCGGTGCGTCACCTTTCACCTACATCAGCCTCACACTGATGCTGGCTGTGATTGTTTTGCTATCTGGTAAACTATGGCTGGCCCCGGTTTTTGCAGGAATCATCGGTATGTTTGCCCTGGTCATGTACCTGGTTCCGGCTTTCCGGCTTACGGTAAGCACCAACATCAACCTGATGATGACCATGCTCATCGGAGGCCTTTGGCATGGCGCCAGTTGGATGTTTGTGATCTGGGGAGGCCTCAATGGCCTGGGTGTTGTGGTTTATAAATTGTGGCGCAAAATCAGTCCCTGGGAAAACTCCAGCCACTGGGTGGCCAATTTCTGGAAAATCTTCATCACATTTAACTTCATTACCTTCACCCGCATCTGGTTTCGTGGCGAATCGATGCAGGGAACAATGGACCTGATGAACCAGGTGGCAGGCAATTTTGGCTGGGCACAGGTTCCGGCCATGCTGCTTGCGTATTGGAGGGTCTTTGCCATTATGCTGCTGGGTTATGTATTGCACTGGCTTCCCGGCGCACTAAAGGACAAATGGATGAACCGGTTTGTTGCTGCACCCGTTTATGTGAAGGTGATCATCGCTTCGGTATTGGTATTTATCGTTTACCAGTCTATTTCCTCAGGTCTGCAACCTTTTATTTACTTCCAGTTTTAGCCGGATGCTTTTTGTTGCTGTTTTTCTTTCCCATTGCTTTCCTTATTTTTACCTTCGTACCAGCTGTCATTTTTCTATGATTATTTCAAATGTATGGATTGTTAACCGATGAAACCTTTTTTACACAAGCTCACACCATACTTCCTTCCCCTGATAATCATGCTGTTTGTTTTATCACGCCTGGGCAATCTCAATCTTCCGTTTTACTGGGATGAGGCATGGTCATATGCAACAGCTGTTTTTGACATGCACGAAAACGGACTGGCAATACTACCGGGTGATGCCAACCCAAATCTCACCCGGGGTCACCCCCTGTTGTTCTATTTTCTTTCCGCGCTCTGGATGAAATTGTCCGGAACCAGCCTTACCGCAATTCATCTGTTCCCGTTGATCATATCCTGCATTACCCTGGTAGCTGTATATAAAACTGCTGAGAACCTTTTCAGCAAAGAATCAGCCAGGATTGCCCTATTACTGTTTGCCCTGCAGGCGATCTTTCTTGCTCAAAGCACGCTGCTCCTTCCTGAAATAATGCTGGCCCTGTTTACAATACTTACGTTTCACTTCTATTTTATGAAGAAATGGATCTGGTTTTCCATTTTTTCAATTATGCTGGTAATGACCAAAGAAACCGGAATGGTGTTGATTGCAGCACTATTTCTTGATAAAATCTTACTGGAGAAATGGTTCAATAAAACCACCGGACGTTCCTGGCCGCTACTGATCAGGGAACTGGCTGTACTTTGCATACCCGCCTTAGCGTTTGTTTCTTTCATGGTATTGCAAAAAATGCATTTTGGCTGGTTCCTTTATCCCGAGCATATGGGCATGACCATCTTCGAACCGAAAGTTATTCTTGATAGACTCAACTCATTTTTCTTTAGGCTGCTTTTACAGCATGGAAAGTTTGCTCTTTTGGTTCTTGCTTTAACCGGAGTGATTGTACTCATCCGCAAAAAAGCAGTTTCAGGAAAACAGGCCCATTTACTCGTTTTTTCGTGCTTATTCGCATTGCTTTACATGCTGTTTTCGGCTGTGAATTTTTTCACCACCAGATACCTGCTGAGCGTTTTGCCATTCTTTTTCATTTGCGGTTCCTGGATCATTTCTGAAATATTTACCGGAAGAAGTTATAGCAGAAATGTTGTTGTTGCTTCACTTGCACTTTTATTTGCCTGGCATTCCTTTTATGGGAACAGGTCAGAAGCTGATGTTTCGCTACACTATAAAAACACCGTATTACTGCATCAAGAGACTGTTCATTATGCCGAAGAAATGCAATGGCAACACACTCCGCTATATACCTCCTTCCTGATGCTTTATAACCTGACCGATCCCAATATGGGCTATCTCATCAACAAAGACCGGCCCTTTTCCAGAACATACAACGCTCCCGGAAACGACTATGAGGTGTATCTTTATTACAGTACTGAGCCAGATCCGGGATACAGCCAGATGAAATCCGATTCCTGTTGCGTACTGCAAAAGCGCTTTGAAAGCCGGGGTGCCTGGGCAGAGTTCTATGTAAAAAGTAAACAAATTTGTGATAAGCCCGAATAACCTGCGTATGGTAAGTATCAACAACTCAGGAAGAAACCGACTCAAAGGCCTGATCATGGTCCTGCTACTCAGTTGCACTTTTCTGATAGTTTTCTACTTTAAAGTCATTTTTTCGCTGAACACCACATTTTTTGCCCTGGAGGGTGATGGCATTCTTTGTTATCAGAACTCCTATTACCTGGCAGCATATGATTCCTCCCTGATGTATTCTCAAAGCATCAATTATCCCTATGGTGAAGTTTCGTTTTATACACAGGCACAGCCACTGGTTACAGGGGTTGTGAAATTTGTCTCCAACCACTTCGCAGATGTCACGTCATATACAACAGGCATCATTAACTTCCTGATGCTTATTTCTATTGTGTTGGCCGCTGTTTTTCTATATTTGCTGTTGTCGGGTACCGGGCTTCCCTCAGTTTATGCGGTATTGGTCTCATTGGGAATTGCTTTTTTATCACCGCAGATTGACCGGTTCGGAGGCCATTTTACATTGGGATACGTATGCGCCATACCCATGTTGCTGTATTTCATGTTTCAGGTACATTGTGGCCGGAACAAGATTATATTTAGCCTGTTTACGGGTGTTACCCTTTTTGTTTTGATCACCGGACACATCTACTTCCTTTTCTTTTTTGCATTCATGATTGGTATTTACTGGTTATTTGTATTCCTTTCCTCCAAAAAGAAAGATTCCGGGCTTTACCTGAAGATAGTATTGCACATCACGCTGGAGCTCCTGCTGCCGGTACTGGTCTTTTATCTGCTTATTCATGACTATGCAGGAATGGCACCTGACCGGCCTGCCAAGCCATATGGTTTTCTCGTATATAAAGCTTCGCCTGAAAGCGTATTCCTGCCCGTTTGGGGAATCGAATACGGTAAGTTTCTGCATCACTTAAGAAACTTCAGGTATGTGCAATGGGAGGGTGTTTCCTACGTGGGTCTGGTTGGAGTTGTTGGTTTTATAGCCCTCATGGTCACCCTTTTTAAAAAAGCTTTCAGAAGCAGTTGGAAAGATGCCCTCAGAATAACCAACAATACATTCCTGAATGTAATGTTCTGGGCTTCTTTCATTGCACTGCTTTACTCATTCGGACTTCCCTTCATTCTTGGACTTGAGTTCCTTGTTGAATACCTGGGCCCCTTGCAGCAAATACGCAGCATCGGACGATTTGCCTGGCTGTTCTATTTCATGTTAAACATTGTGGTTTTTTATAACCTCTGGCAATATTATGTAAGCCATAACAAATCTCATATGCGCTTATTGATTGTTGCCTTATCCCTGATCCTGCTTTTCACCGATATGTATCTGTTTATCCGGCACAAGCAGGACTCATTAAACAACACTTTCCCTGCATGGTCAGATTACAGCAATGAAAACCCGGAAAATGAATGGGTTTCCCGCGTTGATCCGGCTCAGTATGGTGCTATTATACCACTCCCCTTTTATCATATGGGATCCGACAATTACGGCATACCTGTCAGGGGCGAAATGCTGGCAAATTCATTTCTGGTATCCATGAAAACAGGACTACCTGTTGCCGCTGTTTACATGAGCCGGGCCTCTGTTTCACAGTCGTTGAAGAACATTGCATTGGTGCTGGAACCCTACCGCTACCCGGAAATCTTAAATGATATGCCTGATCAAAAGCCTTTTTTGGTAGTTGCCGGTAAATGCGATTCCTATACCGCAGATGAACTTAATTTATTGCGCCATTCAGTAAAAATCGACTCAAACAACATCTTTGATCTTTACCGGCTCGATTTTGAAAAGCTTTCAGATATTGCGGAAATAAGAGCAAAGGAAATTTGTAATGAGTTTTATGTTAACGGTTTCACCAAACCCGACACAAATTATATTGACCATTCTTGTGCCAAGGTAATTGTTGCGGATTTTGACAACCATTCTTCACCCGGCTACCAGGGGAATGCCAAAAAGATAACTGGCCGTTCCTTTGAAGTCGTGTATGACGGCCCTCTTTTTTCACAACATGATTCTGATTTCATTTGTTCACTATGGATGTCACCCATGAACAGGGACCTTTTTCCCAAAGCCCGGATTATTTCAGAGCTTTTCGATTCAACAGGAACTCTGTATGATTACAAAAACATGATGGCTGGTAATCTGATCAGGGCAATTGATGATGAATGGGGATTGATTGAATGGTCGGTTCCCGTGAAAAAAAACGGTTGTAGATTGAAGATTTCCATTGAAAATTCAGAAATAAAAAGAAACCAAACCTACCTGGCAGATGAACTCCTGGTCAGGCCCAATAACTGTAACGTTTACAGGATTCATAACAATGCTTTCATTAAAAATAGCCGGTGGTATCACTTGCGTAGTGATAACAATGCAATAATGGAAGTCCCCGGAAACCTACGCGGGAACAGGTGAAAATCAGCCTGCAGAATAAGAGACCCCAGCTTATGAATTAACTTACCGGAACCGGCAGGCGCCTTGATGCTGGTGCTTCGGGTTCCTGAAAGGCGGATGAAAATCCGGAATAAGATATACAGTGAGTGATAAAAGTAGGATGCCTTTTTCAATTCTACAGGCCCGGTTGCCAATGTTTTCATATCTGTAAGGCTATACCTCTTGAAATGTCCGTTATATTCATCATAATTGGTCCATAATTCCTGTCGCGCCGGAACTGTGACAACCAAATGCCGTGCATTTATAAATTGGGTGCGGATCCTGTCGATGAATTCTCCCGGACTTTCCAGATGCTCAAGTACATCAAACATCAACACCGTTTCAATACTTTCCCGCACTGAGGCCGGCAATGAAAAAGCATCCTGATTGGTGAGAATTATCCCTTCACACCCCGGTAAAGGCAATGCATCGCCCAACTCAACGCCCGTGCAATCGATCTGATGTGATAACAAATGTTTCAACACCACTCCTCTTCCACAACCTATTTCCAGAATCTTACTTTGATGAAGCCGGCTTCTTTTCAGGAATCGCCTGATCACCCTGTTGCGGGAATGATTCCAGTAATGCTGATCAACACCATCAGGATAAATGGCAGAAAACTGCTCTTTGCTGAATGCCGTGTTACTCATTGAATAAACCAAACAGAACTGCAATATAGCAATTATAATTACTAAAAATTTGTAATTTGGCAACTCTTAACCAGCATTAAATCCCATTATGCAACGCGTTCGCGACCTCATCATAAGCTTTACGAAAAATCATCCTTTGGTGCTTTTTTATTCAGTACTTGCCCTGATCGGATTTTTCTATTTCTATCACACTATTTTGTTCAGCCCGCCCCAATCCATACATCGCTGGCGACAAGCTGACTGTCTTTCGATAACCCTGAATTATTACCAGCATGGGATGAACATGATCAAACCTGAATTACACCTCATGATATCAGACGATATGAATTCAGGGTATGCGGCCTGTGAAGCTCCGTTGTTATATTACTTCGTTGCCCTGTTGTATAAAATTTTCGGCCCCCACGAATATATTTACAGAATCGTGAATGTACTTATCCTTTTTATCGGATTGGGTGCGCTTTTCAGGATTTCTCTCCGCCTGCTCCACAACTTTGTAGCTGCAGCTTTTGTACCGCTTCTTGTTTTTGTTTCTCCTGTTATGGCCTATTACGGAAACAACTTCTTAACCGACTCTACAGCACTGGCACTGGTATTTATTGGCTGGTGGCAATATTTCAGGTATACTGAGAAGGGCAATTACAAAATGTTTGCTATTGCTATCCTGCTGTTCACACTGGCAGGACTTCTGAAAGTAACCATGCTGATCAACCTGGCGGCCCTGGGTTGCCTGGGAATAGCCTGGCATTTACGCATCCGGATCTTAAGAGATCACCGGCCATTGTTCCCGGGTGCAATGGCATCTTTTTTACCCATGATGATTTGTTTAATTGTCATTGCCACATGGTACCTGTATGCCATATATTATAACCGCCTGCACCATACCTCCGCATTCCTCACCACTGTTACTCCCTGGTGGGCCGTAAGTAAAGAATTCCGAAAGGAAATAACACCTATGATCATGAGCAATTTTCCCGTGTATTACTCCATTTTCATACGCTATTTCCTGTTAGCATCCCTGCTTGTTTGCATTGTTTTCTTCAGGCATATCCCCAAATACCTGGGTATACTCACCGCTTTGCTTCTTGTGGGAGGAGTTGTATATATAAGTTTGTTTTACACTCAGTTTATTTATCACGATTATTATCTGATTGTTCTTTTCAGTGCCATTGCTTTTCTGGTTTTAACAGCAATACTGGCTATCAAACACAAATACCCCGGGTTTTTCGGATCATGGATCTTTGCTGTGTCGTTGATTGTCATCCTGGTTTTCAATGTCATTCATGCCCGCAAAGAAATGCACAGGCGGTATTTTGGCTCAAAACGGGAAACGCCGGTATTCGAATCACTCTTCACCATTCGACCCTATTTGAAGTCAATCGGAATAAAGCCTGAAGACCGGGTGATCACCATACCTGATAATACTTACTCATATACTTTGTATCTGATGAACCAACCTGGATACAGAATATGGAAAATAGATTCAACTACTCCCGGTTGGATTTGTGCCATGATTGACCGCAGTGCCCGTTACCTGGTAGTGAATGACTCAACTTACCTGAATAAACCAGAGTTAAGAGACTTTACTGAGAATTTAGTCGGGCATTATCAGGAGGTTAAAATATTCCGTCTTAGCTCTTGTCCGCTTAATGATTCATTAATGAAAAAGTAGTTTCAATAAAGAATTTCAACATGTCCCGACAGGCAAGAATCGCTATTGAGCTGATAATCATCTTTTGCATGTGCTGTTTTCCGCTGTTCTTCAGGTTGGATGCACTACCGGTAAGAATGTGGGACGAGGCGCGAAATGCTGTTTCTGCACTTGAAATGCTGCAGAATAAAAATGTTGTGGTCAGGTATTTCGATGGAAATCCGGACTCATGGGATGTTAAACCACCCCTGCTGATCTGGCTTCAGGTGATTTCCATGAAGATTTTCGGAGTTAACGAACTGGCCGTGCGGATGCCCTCAGCTATTGCTGCACTGCTTACCGCTTTTTTCCTGATTTATTACTTTCACCGCTTTCATAACAAACGTTATATTGGTTATATCGCTGCTTTGGTTTTGGTTACATCCCATGGCTATGTTGAACAGCATTTGTCACGGACCGGTGATCATGATGCGTTGTTGGTGCTGCTTACCACCCTGATCATCCTGCTGTATTACGAGTTTTTAACCGGCAGCAAAAACAGCAATCTGAAACTGGGTATGATCACCGCACTGCTCATTTTGGGTGTTTATGCCAAAAGCATAGCCATCATGCTGATTTTGCCGGGGCTTTTATTAATGACCCTGATTTACGGAGAACACCGGAAGATTTTCATGAACAGATGTTTTTACTTGTGCGTTCTTGCATTTCTGCTTATTTGTGGCAGTTATTACCTGCTGCGCGAACATATGCAACCGGGTTATTTAAGCATTGTTTGGAATGAGGAGTTGTTCCCCCGTTACCTGAATACGAATGAAAGATTTTATATCGGATCCTTCTTTTTCTATATCAAGAATCTCGTGCTTTCCAGGTATACCTATTGGCTTTATTTTCTGGTTGCTGCCATCGTTATTTTACTCTGGCAATCCCGAAAACAGAAAAGAAGCCTGTCCGTCTACCTCATGGTTAATTCCTTGGTCTTTTTGCTGGTTATTTCAGCGGGATCCAAGAATATATGGTATGACGGTCCGCTATACCCTTTGATGGCTGTTATCATTGCACTATTACTGGTACAGGTGCCCCGGTTCATGTTTTCCCTGGCCAGGAAAAACACCGCACTGGTTCATGCAACCGGTTACGTGCTGCTGGCTGCCCTTTTTATCAGTCCCGGTATCAGCATCATGAAAAAAATTAAAAGAACCCATGAATACAGCTGGGATGAAGAATTATATGCAATTTCACACCTGTTGCAAAAGCCCGAAAAGTACCCGGAAATTATGAATCAACCGTTTTCCATTGTTTTCAGTAATTATTACGGACACCTGCTTTTCTATACCGAAGCGCTAAAACTCAAACAACAAAAAACAATACCTGTCAATCCGGCGGCATTTGCTATTGGAGAAAATGTGCTGATTTCTGAATCGGTAACTTTAGAAAAAATAAGCCGGGAGTATATTTTTGAAGAGCAATACCAGGCTGGCAATGCAAAGCTTCTGAAAATCACCGGGTACCTTCAATCCGGTCGTCCACAATAAAGCGGGGCCTTCTTTTTACTTCCTTGTAAATTTTTCCCAGGTATTCGCCGATTATGCCAATACACAGGATCTGTATACCTCCCAGGAAATAGAAGGGCAGCACGGTGGAGAACCAGCCGGCTATGGTTCTGCCGGTCAGATAAGCCCACAAGGCATATACCATAAGTAAAATACAAATGATAAAAACCAGGAAACCCAGAACGGTAATTATTCTCAGAGGCACTGTGCTGAAAGAGGTGATTCCGTCAAGCGCCAGGGAGATCATTTTTTTCAGCGGATACTTGGTTGTGCCGGCTGTGCGTTCGCTCCGGGCATAATGAACAATAGAGGTGTTGAAGCCCATCAGTGGAAATATGCCTCTCAGAAAGAGATTCACCTCGCTGAAATGCTCCAGTTCATCATTCACCCTGCGGCTGGTAAGCCTAAAGTCGGCATGGTTGTGCAACACATTTATTCCCAAAATTTTCAGAAACCTGTAGAAGATATAGGCCGTAGTTCTTTTGAAAAAAGTATCTGTTGTTCGCTTATTCCTCACTCCAAATACGATGTCGTTCCCCTGCCTGAATTTCTCAACCATCTGCCCGATAACACCCGCGTCATCCTGCAAATCTGCATCAATAGATACCAGGCAATCGGAATCTTTCCGGAATTCCAGCAAACCCGCCAGCAGTGCATACTGGTGCCCCCGATTGGCGGCCAGCCGGATGGCCCGAATATGCGGATTATTTTTTGAAATCCCACTAATCAGCTTCCAGGTAGTATCTTTGCTGCGATCATCCACAATACCAATAAAGCTTTTGTTGTCAACAAGCCCCTGTTCTGCAAGCCTGAAAAGCAGTTCTGAAAGTGCTTCAATACTTGAGGCAATAACTTCCTGTTCATTATAACAGGGTACCACAATTCCCAATACCGGCGGATGATTTTCCATGTCAACCTGTTTTATTGCCTGATCAGGTAATGTTGGGCTGGGCAAAGGCCGCAACATCTTTGCTGGTGATCTCCTTATCGCAAAGAATGATGAGTCGTTCCAGCACATTTCGGAGTTCCCTGATATTACCCGTCCATTTTATCTTTTGCAGATCTTTAATGGCATCAGGCTGAATGATGGTTTTGGGCCGGCCGTATTCAGTGCATATTTGCTCAATGAAGTAATCGGCCAGCAGGGGAATATCTTCCAGCCTTTCTTTCAGTGCAGGTACCTGGATGATAATAACCGACAAACGGTGGTATAAATCTTCCCTGAAATTTTTCTGTGCAATTTCTTCCTTCAGGTTTTTATTGGTGGCAGTAATTACCCGCACATCCACCTCAATATCCTTGTCGCTGCCAACCCGGCTTATCTTATGTTCCTGTAATGCCCTCAGCACCTTTGCCTGGGCCGACAGGCTCATATCTCCCACTTCG
This sequence comes from Bacteroidales bacterium, assembly GCA_046481675.1. Taxonomy (GTDB): domain Bacteria; phylum Bacteroidota; class Bacteroidia; order Bacteroidales; family UBA10428; genus UBA5072. Next base: position 10,118 of record JAWOJJ010000132.1, read on the forward strand.
TCAAGGAAAAGCGTTCCGCCATGGGCCTGTTCGAATTTACCCTTACGTTGCTTGATGGCTGAAGTAAAGGCACCTTTTTCATGTCCGAATAGCTCACTCTCTATTAATTCCGAAGGAATAGCGGCACAATTCACCTCCACAAAAGGCATGCCGGCACGCGCACTTTTCTCATGCAACCAGCGCGCTACCAGTTCCTTGCCGGTTCCGTTATCACCGGTGATGAGCACGCGGGCATCGGTGGGGGCAACGCGCTCTATAATTTCTTTTACACGGGTGATAGCAGGTGATTCACCTACGATATCAAAAGTTTTGCTTATTTTACGCTTCAGTACCCTGGTCTCGGTAACCAGGTCGTTGCGCTCAGTGGCATTGCGAATGGTAACCAGCAGGCGATTCAGATCCAGGGGTTTTTCAATGAAATCGTAAGCCCCTTTTTTGATAGCCTCCACAGCCGTGTCAATGTTGCCATGGCCTGAAATCATGATTACCGGTACCTCATTGGCCCGTTCATGAAGTTTTTCGAGCACTTCAATGCCATCCATGCCCGGCATTTTTATATCACACAGCACCATGTCGTAGCTGCCGTTGCTGAACAGTTCCAGTGCTTCAGTGCCGTTTGTAGCCAGATCTACCTTGTGTTTTTCATATTCCAACACTTCCTGCAACGTGTTGCGGATGCTTTTTTCATCGTCAATAACCAGTATCAAAGCCATAGATCAGAGTGTAGCGGTTTTCAGGTTCAGCACTTCGAAAATGGCTCCTTCCTTCAGGGCAAAGTTCGACTGGATCAGCCGGGTTAATTTGAATTTCTGAAGCACAAATTTCACTATGAGCGTGGCCACAACGATCATCTCAAGCCGCATGCTTTCCAATCCTTTCATTTGTTTGCGTTCCTTCAGCGTAGAATTGACCAGTTTCTGGTAGATGTTCTCAAAATCGGTAAGGTCAATAACCACCGCTTCAGCCGAAATTCCGGTTTCCGATTCACAGTGTGAATCGTCTTCGCGGATCATGGCAGTAAGCGTTTCGAAAGTGCCCGAAGCGCCTATCAGCGTTGTGATTTTATGTTTTTTGATTTCCTCAATCAGGTCCGAAAGCCTTTCCTCCAGGTAATTTGAAATATATTCGATTTCTTCAATGGTAATGGGATCCGAAGGCCTGAACTTGGTCAGGAGTCGGGCCACGCCCAGCGGATAGCTTTTCCTGAAAAAGATCTGCTCGTGGTTGGCTATAACGAATTCGTTGCTGCCACCACCAATATCCAGAATCAGCACCTTTTCACTGTTCAGGGGTACGGCCTGCCGCACGCCGTAGTAAACCAGCTCGGCCTCACGGTCGCCATTGATGACCTCTACGTCGAGGTTGAATTTCTGCTGGATCATCTTCACAAACTGTTCACCGTTTCGCGCACTTCGTATGGCTGAGGTGGCAAAGGCAAAGGTTCTTTCCGAGTGGTGTTCACGAATAGTTTGCAGGTGACGGTCGATGGCATTCATTCCCCGGGTAATGGCATCAGGCCTGATTTCCTTTTTGTCAATGCCACTCTTACCAAGTTTTACAGGCAGTTTGCTGCTGTATACAATCTTGTAAGCCTGATCCACACCAGTATCAGCAATTAGCAAATTGAAGGTGTTGGTTCCCAAATCAATAACAGATATGCGCATAGGTAGTTTTCGAAATATAATCCTGAATTTCAGGTTTAGACACTACTAAAGTAGCGTTTTTTGAAGAAAATTAAAAATTTCGGGTGGATATTGCAGTTTCGGTTTCCCGCAGAAGAGTTTCTCGAGGAAGAATTTCTCGCAGATTATGCAGATGAAGCAGATTTCGCAGATTATATATGCTCGCAGGGCTTAGTTTTCGTAACTACGCCCTATTAGGCAGGCTGTATATTATAGATTCCCCCTTCAAGCGGTTGTAAACCCTTGAAGGGTGTTTATTACCAGCAACTACCACTACCCGTCATACTTCGACAGGCTCAGTATGACTAAACGACTGTACGACTAAAGTGACCAGCCTGTCATCTTCTGTCTTGGTTCTTGGCTCTTGGTTCTTGGCTCTAATATTTAATCCACTTCCACAGCTCAGCGTAATTCACCTTCTTTCCGTACATGAGAATGCCGGTGCGGTATATCTTGGCAGCAAGCCAGGTGGTACCCAGAAAAGTAACAATCAGCAACACGGCAGATAACAACAACTGCAAAGGAGGCACTTCAAAGGGTATGCGTGCCATCATCACTATGGGCGAGGTCAGCGGTATGATAGAGAAAATAACCGCCATTTTCCCCGAGGGATTGAGAAAAGCATTGATCATAACAATAATGCCGATAATGAGCGGAACTGTTATGGGAAACATGAATTGCTGGGTATCGGTTTCATTGTCTACTGCCGCACCAATTGCAGCAAAAAGTGACCCGTAAAGAATATACCCGCCCAGGAAGTAAAACAGGAAAGCTCCGATTATCAGGAAGATGTTTACTTCCTTCATTTTTTTCATAAAACCGTTGAATGCCAGTGCCATTTCCTCCCTGTCACCTGATTCGGTAACAGCCTGTCCGACTGCCGGTGCAGAATTCATAATATCGGAAGGGGCGACGATCTCGGTGGCTGCTTTGGCTGACGGTTGGAAAAAAACAGTTTGTGCCAAAGTGGAAATGCCGAAGGTAAGGATCAGCCAGGCAACGAACTGAGTCAGGCCAATGAGGCCAATCCCAATGATCTTGCCCATCATCAGCTGGAAGGGCTTCACCGATGATACGATAACTTCCACAATCCGGTTGGTTTTTTCCTCGAGTACACCCCGCATTACCTGGGCACCAAACATAAAAATAAAAATATAGATCAGAAATCCGGCAGCATAACCGAGCCCGCGCTTTACATCGGTGGTGTCCTCTTTCTGGTTTGGCCAGTTTTTCCAGTTGATGCGAGTCAGGTTTATTTTGGTCTCAAGCGAATTGATCACTTCCGGAGGAATGTTTTTTACCCTGAGCTTGTTGTCGAACAGAAATTTTTCAAGTGATTTGGAAATATGCACCTCCATCCCCATACTGGGTGTTTTCCGGTAATACAACTCAACAGATGTTTCCTTGCCGGCGGAAATAAGATTTTGCGACAAAAACAAAACGCCATCGTAATGCGCCGCTTCGTAAAGCTTCAAAATATCGGGAAGACGCGCACTACTCAGGTAAGTGAATTTGATGTTTTCCTTAGTGGGAATCACATCCCTGAAAAACTGCAGTGAATCGGGAACAGGCTGTCCGTTTGCATCATACTCCACAACTGCTATTTCCCTTACATCTTTGTCTTCCATGGTGGCAAACCAACCGGGCAAAACAATCAGGGCAGCAAAAAGTACCGGCCCAATGAGGGTCATGATGATAAACGATTTTTTTCTTACGCGCGTCAGGTATTCACGCCATATAATTAAGCCAATCTTGTTCATAGTGCATTCGGTTTTTGCTGGTTTTGGGCTTCCACAACACGGATAAAGATTTCGTTCATGGTAGGGATCACCTCGTTGAATGAGGTAACGGATACAACCGGCAGAATCAGGTTGAGCATGTCGTTGCCGCTGAGTGAGCGGTCGGCTTTAATCTTAATCCTCGTATGATCTCTTTCTTCCACCAGTTCAACTAACTGGCACCTGCCATTAAGTTGATTTTTTACCAATTCTGCATTACCATTAAAACCTATTTCGAAGGTGTTCGATTTGTATTCCATCCTGATGTTGTGAACATCTCCCTCAAGAATGGTTTTCGCTTTGTTGATCAGCGTGATGTAGTCACAAAGCTCTTCAACGGAACCCATATCATGCGTAGAAAAAATAATGGTTGAACCTTTCTTTTTAAGCTCCAGGATCTCATTCTTCATCATATTCGCGTTGATGGGATCAAATCCGCTGAACGGCTCGTCAAAAATCAGCAATCTGGGTTCATGAATGATGGTAGTCACAAACTGAACTTTCTGCTGCATACCTTTCGACAGTTCCTCCACTTTTTTATTCCACCAGGCCTGTATCTCAAATTTGGTGAACCAGTGTTTCAGCTTTTTCATTGCTTCCGCCTTGCCCATTCCTTTCAGCTGGGCAAGATACAGCGCCTGCTCACCAACTTTCATTTTCTTATACAATCCTCTTTCTTCGGGCAGATAACCGATATGGGCCACATCATCCGGTTGGAATTTCCGGCCCATGAAAAAAAGCTCACCCTCGTCGGGCATGGAAATCTGGTTGATGATTCTCAACAGGGTTGTCTTTCCGGCTCCGTTAGGACCAAGCAGACCATAAACAGACCCCTCGGGCACATTCACGGTAACACGGTCAAGAGCCAGGTGATTCGTATATCGCTTTACGATATCACGTGCGGTAAACAGGTACATATGGTTCGACAGGTTTTTCGATAAAAGGTCTAAATTAACTATTTACTCGAAATAGTTTTTCATGCGGTCGAAGAAATTTCGGTCTCCGCTGCCCGGGTTGGGCTTAAAATTGGGAGACTCCTCCAGCTTTTCAAGTATTTTACGCTCATCGCGGGTGAGACTCTTAGGTATCCAAACATTGATGCTTACCAGCAAGTCTCCCTTTCCGTAAGTGTTCACCTCGGGCAATCCCTTGCCTCTCAAACGCAATATTTTTCCCGGCTGTGTGCCCGGTTCAATTTTAATCTTCACCCTGCCGTCGAGCGTGGGTATCTCCACCTGGGCACCAATGGACGCCTGTGTTACTGTAACGTAAAGATTATACAGGAGATCGTTGCCGTCACGGATCAGATCGGGATGCCCCTCTTCTTCAATAATTACCAGCAGGTCTCCGTTAATACCTCCACGCCGGGCGGCGTTACCTTTGCCTGAAACCGACAACTGCATTCCTTCAGCAACTCCTGCGGGTATGCGAACCGGTATCACTTCTTCTCCCCTGATCACCCCTTCTCCGGCACATTTGGTGCATTTGTTGGTAATCATCTTCCCATCGCCGTTACAGGTGGGACAAACCTGGGTAGTGGACATCTGTCCGAGGAACGTATTGGTGACACGGGTTACATGTCCCGTTCCACGGCAGGTTCCACAAGTATCATAAGAACTGCCCCCTTTGGCTCCGGTTCCGGAACATTCATTGCACTGAACGTATTTGGATACTTTCAGCTTCTTCTCAACTCCTTTGTCAACTTCATCAAGGGTGAGTTTCACCTTCACACGCAGATTACTTCCCCGGGTCATTTGCCGCGAGCCTCTTCCACCACTGCGGCCACTGGTAAATCCGCCAAAGCCCCCGAAACCCATATCACTGAAAATATCTCCGAAGTGCGAAAAGATATCTTCCATGGTCATGCCGCCTCCGCTGAAACCACCTCCTGCGGCACTACCAACACCTGCATGCCCAAACTGGTCATAACGGGCCTTTTTCTGAGGATCGCTCAGCACTTCATACGCTTCCGCAGCTTCTTTAAATTTATCTTCCGCCGATTTATCCCCCTGATTGCGATCGGGGTGAAATTTCAGGGCCTGCTTCCGGTAAGCTTTCTTAATCTCATCAGCCGTTGCATTCTTTGTGACTTCAAGGACCTCGTAGTAATCGCGCTTTGACATAGTATTTTCTGTGTTTCCCCTTCGGTTAATTTTTATTCTCCAACAACCACCTTAGGATACCTGATCACCTTGTCGTGAAGAATGTATCCTTTTTCCACCACATCCACCACTTTACCTTTTAGTCCTTCTTCAGGTGCAGGAATCTTGGTGACAGCCTCATGAAAATCGGTGTTGAATTCCTGGTGTAAGGCTTCAATCTCCCTGACTCCGTTTTGTCCCATAAAATCTTTAAACCGGTTGTATATCAAATTCATTCCCTCCTTGAGCGCATTGATATCCTGGGAATTGTTTACCATACTTAACCCTCTTTCAATATCATCCACAAAAGGGATAAGCTTTTTGAGAAGATCTTCAGAAGCAGTTTTGATCATATCGGATTTCTCCTTCAGGGTGCGTTTCCGGTAGTTGTCAAATTCAGCTGACAAACGCAGGTATTTGTCATGCAATTCCTTTGACTTTTCTTCAATCGCCCTGATTTCCTCAAGTACTTTCTGATTATCCTGTTCTTCTTCGGGTGATTTTTGCGCTTCCTGGCTACCTGGTTCCTGACCTGGTTCGGTGATTTTTTCGGCAGCTTCTTCTGATGGCCGGGTCGAATGCTTTTTCTTGTTTGCCGTTTCGTTCTTTGCCTCTTCCTTTTTCTCTTTACCTGTCATCTCAAAAGTTTTTTATATCGCGTAATAATTCGAAATCACACATCAAATTACCTGCCACAGGTTTGCAAAACGACAATTTGGCAGATTAATTGAAACCACTTGCACCATTTTCCGTATCAAAATAAATAACGGTTTTTTCCGTTAGAAACTCTGACAAAACAGTTATTACCAATTAAACCAACTTGACACATGAGGCAATTCATACTTAGACTCTCCGTTGTTGCAGCCGTAATTTTGTCTGTTTCATCAAAAGGCTACTGTCAAAACGATCTTCCGGATGTATTCAAAAAGGAATCCATCCCCGAACAGCTCAGGTACCTTGAGGAACATACCCGGATCTACGAGAACTACAGGGCCATCCGCGAAGACATGTTCCGGGTAATCAGCAAAAACACAGTGGACACGCTGAAAAACGCTAAAGCAAGGATTAGCGGACTCCTGCAGGAAACCAATGCGCTCAATGTGCGAATCGATTCACTGCGAAGCAGCCTCGAATCAACCGGTGCCAGTTTAGAGAAAGCCTCAAGTACCAAAAACAGCATCAGCATCCTGGGTATCGAAGTGAATAAAATAGTTTACAATTCCGTTATGTGGACCATTGTAGCCGCGTTATTGCTGCTGCTTGCCATTGGATACTTAACCTTCAAGCACAACCGGATTACCACTGTAAAAACCCTGAAAGAACTGGAAGTCCTGAAGGCTGAGTTTGAGGAATACCGCACAAAAACCCGCCTCGAACGCGAAAAAATGAACGTTGATCACTTCAACGAAATCCAGAAGATGAAGGGAAAGAGGTGATTCCCGACACAAAAACAGGCCATCAGTAGCAGCGGCAGTAGCAGTTGCAGTGGCATGCTTCGACTCCGCTCAGCATACTGTAGCAGTCAGATCCCAAATCCCTAGACTCAATACACGCACATCCTGCATCCAGCATCCAGTATCCAGTATCGGGTATTGAGTACTCAGCGGCAGTAACTTTACGTATCAATTCTGATATTATTCCTTATTCTCTCCCCTTAATTCCTTGCGGACGAAAATTCCTGAAGGATTCAACATGCTTTCATCCCACCCCCCGATAGCGCTGGCACCTGGTTTCAGTGCTGCAGATGATTCCTTTTTGTCGCAAACCGACCAGCAACACCAACTGATTTGATGCTTGTCGAGCAGGTCCCACCAAAGCCTCGACTCTTCATAGTTGATGTCACCATCGCCATTGGCAAACACGGTTCCAAATTCGGTAACCATTAAAGCAGCCCCGTTGTTAAGCGCAGTAACAGCTTTATCCCTTAACGCCTGCTTGTGCGTGGAAGCATAATAATGAAGCGCATAAACAATATTCTTTCCTTTGATGGGATCCAGCGAAGCTTCATCCACATCCTGCGACCAGGTGCGCGATCCGCAAACAATCAGGTTCAGCGTATCATACATGCGTATGGTGTCAATCACAGCTTCGTGATAAGGCTTGATCGAATCGGCCCACGAAACATCATTCAGGGGTTCATTGTAAGTTTCATAAATAATATTCGGGTATTTTCCGTATTGCTGCGCCATATCGGCAAAAAATTTCTTGGCCTGCGGAAGATGCCGCTGGGCATGATGATCATGCCAGTCGATGATGATGTACATTCCCAATTGCAATGCAGCACTAACAGCAGAATCCACCTTTTGCTTTTCAACTTCCGGATTGGTGAGGTATCCGCCATGTTCAACCGCCATGGCTGCGCGCGTGATGGAACAATTCCAGTCATCGCGCAACCACTTGATGGCGCTGTAGTTATAGTATTTTGGAATTTCCTGGCTCCAGAAAAGCGACATTCCCTTCAGCTGCACCGGATTGCCGTTTTTGTCCACCACCTTGTTCCCTGCTACACTAAGTTGACCGTATTTTTCAACGGCTGTAGGTTCTGCCTTTTTCTTTACATGCTGACATGAGGTAAACAGGAAAATTAACAAAACAGGAATGGCAGTTTTGAAGTGCCATTTCAGATTTTTCACAAAGGAAAAAATCGTTGAGGCATTGGTAATGGGTGTTTTCATAATGATTCACTTTTCCGGGTTAATGAAATATATTGGTTCTTGTCTTCTTACTATGACGGAGGTTTCTAATATACATTATTGTTTCAATACCGTGCTTTTCTTTGCAATTTCAATGTCGTACTCCACTTCACCCGTCAGGTTTTTCCAGGAGAATGCGGATATGTTTCTTTTATTACCGCCGTTATTGAACCGGTCGCCCAAATGCAGCAACGGAATTTCATCCATATACCTGCCGGTAATGCCCACAACTGTTTTCCAATGTTCGAGTGCTTTCTCAAGATGACTGATGCTTTCCGCTTTCTTCTCCCCATCTCCGGAAGTTCTGAAATACTGTAATGCCATACCTCCTCTGAGCTTCTCGCTGAAATACAGGCCCAGGTATGCCCAGGTTCTGATGTCATCCATTTCATGGATCAGGGTTGGGTTTTTGGTTTTAAGCTGATCCAACAGGGCCAGGGCTTTTTTCCCATCCTGCTCCAGCTCATCAGCCAATTGCACAGGGGTGATCTTATCAGCTCCGCTGTAATTGCCGGCCACAAAATCCTGTATGGAAACATAAGAGGTGTCGAGTGTTACATTGCGGATGATTTCATCAACCGAAATGAAAGGCGAAATGCTGTCATAATAACAGGGCATGTTTGATTTATACCCGGCCAGGAACCCTTCGGAGTATAGGGTAAAGTCCCACGTAGCGGCATAGTAAGAAGCCAGTTTCAGCGGCATTTTGTCGGCCAGGTTATGTGCCTCGAGCAGTTTGTCTCCAAAGTCAATATCGTATTTTTTGTTGAATGCATGCACGAACACCTCATCTTTGGTGGCGGGGTCATACATGAGCCTTCCCCATACCTGGTAAAACAGCCATTGCTTTTCAAAGGCGTAATTCCAGGTAAGGTAATCGCCCGGTTTGGTAATGTATTCCTTTGCCGGAATGTAGGTTTCGGAGCCAATTTTGTAACCGCCCAGGTATTCCTTGTCATTAACACGCAATACATCCCTTACAAAGTCGGTCTGGCCCCAACGCAGCACAAAGAAATCCTCATTCCGCATGGTATATACCATTTTGTAATTTTCGGGCACGGGATCCCAGAGGCTTGTAGAAGTTGAGCCGCCGTGTATGTACATCAGTTTTGGTGTTGCATGGGCATGTGACCAGTTGAATTTCACCGGAACCCATACATCATCAAGCCTGTAGGCGTTGTCTTCAATGGCTTTTCGCGTCAGTTCCGGCGCCGGATGGGTATGTGCCCGCAGCATGATCTCAATTTTGCGGCTGGCACTGTCCATCGCATCAAAATAAGTATCCACAATCCAGTTCTGCCAAACCTGTTCTTCCACACCTTCCATCCTTTCGTTCTGGCTGATGCCGAACCCTGCCATTTCGGGGTATTCATCAATCAGCTGTGTCATGCATTCCCGGTTGTAGCGCTGCACAATTTCGGAATAATCGCCTTTTCCATAATATTCTTTCCCTTCCATTTCCGGCAGGCAGTAATCAGCCACCTTGTGTTTTTCGGCAAAAGACGCGGAAACAAAAATGTTCCAGTTCACCATAAAGGTTTTGATTCCCCGTTCCTGTGCCATGCCAAACAAACCATGCCAGAAATCCTGCCACGACTTCAATTCCTCATCGGAAAACGGGCAGGCTTCGGGAAAGTTCTTCGGACGGATCATATAAGGGAAGGGGTGCAGACACCAAAGAGTCAGTACATTGTACCGGTTTTCAGCCATCATATCCAGAAAACTTTCCCAGTATTTCAGGTCCCTCACGGTTTCCGTGTGCAGCTGCAAACTTTCGTGTACCCGGTAGGAATTCCAGGGAAGGTCGTATTTGATGGCCCTGAACAGGTATTTGGGATTCACCGATTTCTCTTCTATTTTCTTAAGCGTTTTACCCATTTCCAATTGCTCTGCCAATTCCATGATGCCATAAATGACTCCGGTTTGGTCTGTGGCAATGACTGCCACTTTTCCTTCCGGCAGTTTTTTCAGCATAAATCCTTCTTCGGTAACCGACCTGAATTCCTCAAGCAGTGAAAGCTCTTCACTTGCCTCTTCACTCGAAATAATCAGCAAATCTGCTTCAGCTGTGTTAGCATCCTGTTCCTGTTTTACCACATCACCCAGTTTTTTCAGTGCGTAATTAAGCTGTGTACTTTGATCCGGGGCGTATACTTTTATAGTCTCCTGACCGCCGAATTTACAGCCTGTTACCAGCAAACAAAAGAACAATACTGAATGCAACAGTCCAATCGGGTATTTGAGGTTCTTTCTCATGTTGTTGTTTATATCAATTTTATAAATATATCAAAAAACAACCTTTTCAAGTACTAATCAGGGAATAATTTGAATGCTTTCTGCGCAATTCTGTCATAAGCAAAAAAAGTCCCGCCAATGGCGGGACTCAAAATAGCTGTCTTTTATTTGTGAACGATGGGATCAGGATCTCCGTCGGGATCGTTGATCACTACTCCGTCGCTGTGCGGATTGCCACCTGTTGCCAGCAATACGCCGCAAACATGCGGAGCTGCCATGGATGTGCCACTCATGGTTGCCAGTGCACCTCCCTTATAAGTTGAAAGTATACTAACACCCGGTGCACAAAAATCGATGGGCGGATTTCCGTAATTTGAAAACGAAGCCCATACATCCAGGTTATTGCATGCCGATACGGTGTATATGTTGTTTCCGTTGGCACGTGCCGGTGAATGCGTGTTGGCATCATCTGCCTCGTTTCCGGCTGCCAGGGCAACCAGGAGACCTTTGGCACCCATATCCTCCACCTTAATATCCAGCGGGTCATAAGCCCCGCCGCCCAAGCTCATATTAACTGCATCACCGGCAACACCGTTAGCAATAACATAATCTACTCCGGCCAGAATTACTGACATGGCTCCTGAGCCTTTCCTGTCAAGTACTTTAACAGGAACAACTTTGGCACCTGCCGCCACTCCGACCACTCCAATGCTATTATTGACCGCTGCAACTATTCCGGCACAATGTGAACCATGTCCGTTATCATCATCCGGCGATTTTGTTCGGGCAACAAAAGTTTTTCCGGAGGCCACATCCACATTCAGATCGGGATGATCCAGGTCAATACCGGTATCAATAATCCATGCTTTTCTTGTGCCTGTATACGTTGTTCCTCCGCCCACCCTGGCAATTCCATAGGGAGTTACCTGCGCAGGCACGGGGGTTGGATTTGGAGCCGGTTTGGCCAGTACTACCATCTTGTCGGGCCATACACCCAGGACTTTTGGATTCTTTTCAAGTTCCAGCGCTTCTTCTTTTGATAAACTAATAGCAAAGCCTTCAGTGGAAGCAGCATAAACCTGCAACGGTTCCTTTTCGGGAATTCCTGAAGCTTTAAGAATACTTTGCGCCTCACTGCGCATCATTTCCCTGGCAGCTTCATAACTGCTTCTGGTTGATTTAAGCGAAGTAGCACCTTCCGTCAGCAATACCACATACTGACCTTCAATGACAGCTCCGTCACTGTTTTCTATCAGGGCCAGCTCCTGTTCCTGCAAGGGTTCATCAGAGTTTCTTTCACATGAAGCCAAAACGATCAGCAATGCTGATGCGAAAAAGATCAATGGTTTATTCATAGGTTAGGTTTTTTGTTCAAGGCAATATAGCAATAATCATTTTATGTTGTTTTCGCCTGTTTAGAATAATATTAACTTTCAACTCTTAAATCACTTTATTTATATTTGCCTGATTAACCAGTTGTAAAAAATTATGTCACTCTTTATTGATGCTCCCGAGTCACTTGGCAATAAATTGAAAGCCTCTTTCTTACAGGTAATTGAACAGGAAAGAAAAGACCTCAGCAGGCCCATTCGCAAGATATGCGACGACTGCAGCAGATTTCTCGATTACGGAGAACTCCGGTACGATAAAATGGAAGACGGCATAGCTGTTTTGCAGAATACCGGCATATCCGACAACCCTATATACCAACTGCTGTTTGCAGTATTAAATGAGTCACTCGATGAAGATGCTGTTTCAGCCGACCATTTCTCTATATTCTGTGGCTCTGCACTCGCTGAACCTTTCCGCGCAGCACTTACTGATTTTATCACCATCGGCCGGTGCCTCACACTCAAAGATTACGGTCTGCTTGAGGATGCAATAAAAATAATAATCGAACGCTACACCGATGCAGACGACATCACGGATACCCTTTCCAACCTCTATCTCAAAGTGGATCAGGAAGAATACATACCTGTTTTTCAAAATTTGATTGCCTTTGCTAAAGAATGCTTTCCATCACATCCCAATTTGGAAAGCCTTTATAGTTTTATTTGCATGAAAAGCAAGGACTACCATGCAGCCCTGGAATCCTTTACCTCTATCAAGGACCAGGTAGAACAGGACATTGAAAGTACACATTACAATTACATGATGGCCTTTGCATGGGACAACATTGCCGGTTGCCACCTGAAGCTGGGCGATGCTGAAAAAACGCTGGAGAGTTGTGAGAAGGCTCTTGAATATGAGCAGAAATCAGAAGAGTTGAAGGTGGGTAACCCCATACTTTATAAGAAAGCCGAAGCCCGGTTGCTGGCCGGAGATCAGGAAGCTGCCCTGGCTATTGTTTCACAGATTCTTGGGGAAGACGAGGCAGATGAAACGGCACTGCAGCTCAAAAACAAAATCCAGTCGAGCTAACCTTTATTACTGCTACTGGATACTCAATACCCGATACGGAATTTTGGATGCTAGTCTTGGTTCTTGATTCTTGATTCTTGGTTCTTGATTCTGGTTTGCTACTCCCCCCGCAACACATTCCGGTATTCCTCTTCAAAATTGGGCGTAAAAACGTCTTTCCCCAGGTTGCTTTTTATTTCGGAACGCGACCAGAACCGGCCATCGGCTAATTCCGTGCTGTTCAGTTTCATGTTGCCGTTATACCGGGTCACAAAACAAAAGACATATTCACGCTCCACATCCGATTCCCAGATGTAACGGGCAACCAGGTCGGCTTTGAAGTCTTTGATACCAATCTCCTCCTCCGCTTCCCGCTTCAGGCTTGTTTCCACGTCTTCACCGTAAGAAATATGTCCGCCTACCGCTGTATCCCATTTGCCGGGTTGTACTAACTTGTTCAGGGGGCGTTTTTGCAGGTATATTTCTCCAATTTTGTTAATCACATGCAGGTGCACCACCGGGTGCAATAAACTTCTGTCGGAATGACAAACGCTTCGCGGTGCCTTACCAACAATCTCACCTTTGCTGTTGAGCAGCGGCAGCCATTCCTCCTGCTCCAGTTTCCTGCGCCAGATATACGAGCGGGCAAATTCGTAAAGGAAGTATGCGCCAAACAAAACATAAAACAATCCCCCGCTGATGAAGGCCCAGGCCTCCTTACTCATAAACCACACCGAATAGAATACGAGCAGGGTATAGCCCGCAAAAAGCCAGAACATGATTTTCAGGTTCCTGCGGAATTGAAACCACACCCAGGGCCACAATCAGCAGGGTGTCAAAAAGTATGAACCGGTCGAACCTGCGGTCCTTTAACAAATACCAAACCAGTCCTGCAATACCAAAGCCAATGGCCACCAGCAAGCCAATCCGGGTTCCCCATATTTCATCAGCCAGAATGAAGACAATTAGCGGAATAAACCCGGGCAAAAGCTGCAGCAACAATTTTTTAGTGTTCATCACTCTGTCTTGATCGAATTGGCAGGGTTCATGGTAGAAGCCTGATAGGCTTTATAGCTGACTGTAACAAAGGTAATGATGACGGTTATCAGTGCTGTTATTAAAACCAGGGTAACTCCAATATGAGTTTTATATGTATAATTTTTCAGCCAGTTGTTCATGAAATACCAGGCTATGGGAACGGCGATGATTATTCCTGCCCCGGCAAGCAGCATAAATTCTTTTGAGATCAGTTTCATAATGGTTCCTTCACTGGCACCAAGCACTTTTCGGATGCCGATTTCCTTGGTTCGTTGTTCAACCATGTAAGAAGCCAATCCGAACAAACCAATACATGCAATGAATATGGCAAGAAGCGTAAAGAGTGTGAAGATCTGCCCGCGTTTTTCATCAGCTTTAAATTGTCCTTTGAACCTGTCGGTAAGAAAAGTATAAGAATACGGCTGATCAGGAAATAAATCATGCCATGTTGTTTCAATAAAATTAAGTGTTTCCTGTGTATTATCACCGCTCAGTTTCACATAAATCATGTTGTTTAATTCCCGATACACAAGCAACAGCGATTCAACATCATTATACATGCCTGTCTGATGATAATCCTTCATAACTCCAATAACACTTGCCCGAACCGTATTTGAGTCTCCCAATTCAACTTTCTTGCCCAATGGCTCTTTCCAGGCCATCCGTTCTACAAAAGTTTCATTTACAACAACAGCACGTAATGTATCTGAAGGCATATCCAGCATGAAATCACGCCCGCTCTTCATTTTAATCCCAAGTGTTTCAATGAAATCATGATCAACCACGGCAAAATTCACTCCTTTCTGAACCATACCCTCATCTGTTTCCACATTAAAGATCACTTTTCCGGAACCTTCTCCCAAAGGTGTATTAGTGGAAGTTACATATTTGATTTCCCTATTTTCAAGCAAAGCCTGCTTGAGTAACGGATATTTATTGCCCAAATTCCGGTCAAGCTGCAGTGTGATTACATTGTTCTGGTCAAATCCCTGGTCCATATGCTTCATGAAATGCAACTGTTTGAATACAACAAGTGTGCATAGGATCATGATAGCTGATACGGCAAACTGGATTACAATCAGTACTCTTCGGAAAAAGCTACCGGCCGACCCCTGAGTGATTTCACCCTTCAATACGGTTACTGCACTATACCTGGAAAGAATAAAAGCCGGGTAACTGCCTCCTAAAATGCCTACCATTAGTAAAATTCCAAATGCAGTGACCAATACCATAAAAGAAAATACAGCGTGCAGACTAAAACTTCTGCCTGCCAGTTCATTGAATTTGGGTAAAAGAACAATTACCAATACCAGACTAATTACCAAAGAAATAAAAGTAAGAACAACAGATTCTGAGAGAAATTGCATTATAATGGGACCACGTTCAGAACCCACCACCTTCCGTAGTCCTACCTCCCTGGCCCTTTTGGAAGAGCGTGCCGTGGCCAGGTTAATATAGTTCATGGCAGCAATGAGAACCAGGAAAACAGCTACTATGGCAAATATATAAACATAGGTGATGCTTCCTGTTGGTTCAGGCTCACTGGCATTAGTAGAAAAAAGATGAATTCGGGTCAGTGGCTCCAACTGGTATTCAATTTTAATTCCCATACTCTCAAAAATGGGCTTCATATACTTATCGTACATACCCTGGATCTTATTCTCAAAAGCTTTTACATCAGTATTTTCAGGTAACAGCAGATAGGTAAATACGCCAAAATTTCCCCATGATCCAAGCTCTCTGGGTAA
The DNA here is from genome assembly GCA_046481675.1 of Bacteroidales bacterium. GTDB lineage: Bacteria > Bacteroidota > Bacteroidia > Bacteroidales > UBA10428 > UBA5072. Next base: position 25,833 of record JAWOJJ010000132.1, read on the forward strand.
ATTGTTCCTTGATGCCACTGCATCAAACCTGAAATGGGAGTTGAAAGGCACATCTTCTATTACACCGGTAACTTCATAGGTCCTTTCTTTGGTTATAAGAGATTTACCAATGGGATCGAGGTCTCCGAAGTATTTGGCAGCTACTGTACTGGTAAGAACAATTTTATTGGGTTCTGTAAGTGCCGTTTTAACTTCTCCTTTTAAAACCTTATAGGAAAAAACATCAAACAGCGTAGAATCAACATAATTGAAATTGTCTTCATTAAATTCTTTGTCTTCGTATTTAAATAGTGTATGCCCCATGCTGATGAACCTTACATAGGCTTCAACCTCGGGATAGTCCTGGGCAACCTGCGGCCCAAATGGTATCTGTGCAACAATCCAGGTAAATTCGTCATCAGGTTCCGTTATTGTTGATGAAACCCTGTAAATTCTGTCAGCCTTTTCATGATACCTGTCGTAGCCCATTTCATTGGCAGCGTAGATGATCAGAAAAAGGGCACTGGTTATACCCAGCGTAAGACCCACAATATTCAAAAGACTATAGCCGAAGTGCCGGAATATGTATCTTACAGTTGATTTTATCAGGTTTGAAAACATGCTTAAGGTTTTTGTGATGGGACAATCGAATCATTATAGGGTTAAAGTTAATCAATTAATAAAAATACGGGGGTATCAGAAAACTGATGTCACAGGCGGGTAAATAGTTGTCACGAAATGTCACGGGAATGTATAATCTGATGTACATCGCTAGAATACATCCGGGGCTTTGCCCCCGTTCAGCTCAGGCTGTGCCTGAGCTGTTCCTATCTTACCAGGCTTCGCCTGATGATGAGCCTCGCTGAGGATAGTTGTCAAAACAAGTTTCGGTTTATTAACAATCACTAACTTTACTCAACCAAAACCCAATCCACTATGAAACCCTCAATAAAAATCTACCTCGCAGGTCCCGATGTATTCCTGCCCAACGCCCTTGAAACAGGCGAGAGGAAAAAAGCCCTATGTGCCCAATATGGCTTCGAGGGCATGTTTCCGCTCGACAACAAAATTAGTAACCGGGGGAAAAAACACCGCATCGGATTAAGGATCAGCCA
>JAWOJJ010000020.1:0-37542 GCA_046481675.1 Bacteroidales bacterium
AAGTGCGATGAAGTATTCAACCTCAACCTGTACCCTGTATTTGATCAGTGCAAATTCAGAAAAATACTGATCCAGGTCAACGGTCAGGTTACGATAACGCCCGTCAACCGGGGATATTGCAGTAAGTGTTGTCAGTTCCATGGTATGAGTTTAGGAATGCGAATTTATAAAAAAAGAGTGATGATTTCAGGGGTGGGCCCGGTTATGTTTTGCTTAAAAGATGCTATTTTTGTCTGTCATAATAACTTTCCGAATACATTTAGCTAAATGAAAATAAAAATAAGAGGTATGATCGGCAGGTTGATGATCCTGGTTCCGGCGTTGCTTTTGCTTTCTGCCGGCAAATTGGACACATCCCTGAATCAAAAAAAAACAGGAAAAGACAAAACGTTGGTATACGTATTTGCCATCCGTGATGAAATCGGCAAGCCTTCGTTGCGCGTTATGCGTGAGGCATTTGCAGAAGCCTTTGCCCTCAAGGCCGATTACATCATATTACATCTGAACACGTATGGAGGGATGGTGAATGTTGCCGATTCCATGCGCACGCGTATTCTCAACAGCCCGATTCCTGTGCTGGCCTTTATCGACAACCAGGCCATTTCTGCAGGCGCGCTGATATCCATAGCCTGCGACAGCATATACATGCGCCCGGGAGGGAACATAGGAGCTGCAACGGTGGTTGACCAAACGGGGTCGGTGGTACCCGACAAATACCAGTCGTTCATGCGTTCCACCATGAGGGCAACTGCCGAATCGCATGGTAAAGACACCATTGTAACAGGAAACGACACCATCATCCGCTGGCACCGAGATCCACGTATTGCCGAAGCCATGGTTGATCCGCGCATAGTTGTTGAAGGCATTATAGATTCTTCTAAAGTTCTTACTTTTACTGCTGAAGAAGCCCTGGCAAACCATTATTGTGAAGGGCTGGCCAAAAATATTGATGAAGTGCTTGCCCTGGCAGGAATAAAAAATTACGAACTGGTAACCTACAGGCCATCGGGAGTTGACCGGCTCATTGGTTTCCTGCTCAGTTCGGTGGTTCAGGGCATCCTCATCATGCTGATGATTGGCGGTATTTACTATGAACTGCAGTCGCCCGGCATCGGTTTCCCGCTGGTTATTGCTTTAACCGCGGCCATGCTGTACTTTGCGCCCTTGTACCTGGAAGGACTTGCAGCACACTGGGAGATATTGTTGTTTATTGCAGGCTTAGCCCTGGTAATACTGGAAATCTTTGTCATTCCCGGCTTCGGAGTGGCCGGAATTTCCGGTATTGCATTGATTGTGATAGGTCTTACATTGAGCCTGGTTGACAATATTTCATTCAGGTTTGAAGGAACACAGGCAATGGGTCAGTTAGCAAAAGCACTGTTTACTGTTGTAATATCCGTTTTCCTCTCGTTCACCCTGGCCATCCTGGGTACAAAACGTTTTGCCTTTTCCAAAGCCATGTCGGGTTTGGCCCTGGATAGTGTTCAGGATCATAAACAGGGTTATGTGAGCATTGACATGAGGCAGAAAGAAATGATCGGAAAAGCCGGCACTGCCCTGACCATATTAAGGCCATCAGGCCGGATAGAGATTGATGGCGAAATTTTTGATGCCAAAGCCGAAATCAGTTATATTGACAAAGGAGAAAAGATTCGGGTGATCCGGGATGAAGCTGGTCAGTTATACGTGGTAAAAGCATGAGTTCAAAAAAGAAAAAATCAACCAGCAGCCGCAGGCTGATCCGTTACATTTTTATTGTTATTGCCGCAATTCTTGTATTTGCCGGTATCAAGGTGGCTTCATTTTACAACCAGGTGTTTGGTCCCAATGTGCAAACACCCGAAAAAAAGGAATTTTATCTCTACATTCCCACCGGTTCCACTTATGAGGATGTAGTTGCCCTGCTCAATTCCGAAGACATGATTAAAAACAGGCAGACCTTCGACTGGGCGGCAAAAAAGAAAAAATATCCCGCAAATGTCAATCCCGGCAGGTACTTGGTCAAATACAACATGTCGAACAACGAGCTGCTCAACATGTTGCGGTCGGGCCTGCAGGAACCGGTTGATGTAGTTATCAATGTGGCACGTACACCGGAAGACCTGGCTGAAAAGATCTCGGTGCAGATTGAGCCGGGAAAAGAGGACATCCTTGCTTTGCTCAGAGATGAAGACTACCTGAAACAAGTTGGCTTCAACCGGGAAACCATACTTGGCATGTTCATTCCAAACACTTATGAAGTCTGGTGGAATACAAGTGCCGATGATTTCATTAAAAGAATGCACAAGGAGTACAAAAAATTCTGGAACTACGAAAGAACCGGAAGGGCAAAAGAAATCAGTTTCACCTCCAACCAGGTGATCACGCTGGCCTCCATCATAATCAACGAAACCAATAAGGAAGATGAATACAGGAGAATTGCAGGAGTTTACATCAACCGCCTCAACAAAGGAATGCGGCTGCAGGCCGATCCTACGGTGAAATACGCCCTGGGTGATTTTGAAAGAAAGCGGATCCTGAAGGATGACACCTTTGTTGATTCGCCCTACAATACCTATTTGCATGATGGACTGCCACCCGGGCCCATTTCCTTACCCTCCGTGAAGGCCATTGATGCCGTACTGAAATATGAAAAACATGATTACCTGTATTTTTGCGCCAAAGAAGATTTTTCGGGCCATCATAATTTTGCACGTACACTTGATCAACATAACAAAAATGCACGTTTATATCAAAAGGCGCTCAATCGGCGTAAAATTTTAAAATAGTTCTCCTTTTAATAGTCCCGGAAATAAAATATAGTGTATATTCAGGGTGCCTAAATCACATTGAATCAATTACCCCATGGACAAGATCAAATTTGGAACCGACGGTTGGAGAGCCATTATTGCAAAGGATTACACCATTGAAAACGTGGCCAAGCTCACACTGGCTGCGGCATTGTGGTTAACCCGGAAATATAAAAACCCGGTTGCCGTTGTTGGTTACGATTGCCGGTTTGGAGGGGAAATGTTCATGGAGGCAACCGCCAAGATTCTGGCATCAAAGGGAATCCGGGTTTTCGTTTCGGAAAAGTTCGTAACCACCCCCATGGTGTCTTTGGGAATTGTAAAACTAAAAGCAAATTGCGGCATCATCATCACGGCAAGTCATAATTCCTCCGAATATAACGGTTATAAACTGCGGGGTGAGCATGGCGGTCCCATGTTCGACAAGGATCTGAAAGATGTTGAAAACCTGATCAGCAACGAAGTTGAGATTGATTTGGAATTGCTCAACTGGAATTACCTGATTGAACAAGGCCTGATCAACTATATCGACCTGGAAAGCATTTATCTCAAAGAAATCAGAGACACCATTGATGTTCAAAAAATAACCGATTCGGGGCTCAAATTTGCCTTTGATGCCATGTTCGGAAGCAGTCAAAACTTCATGTGCAAACTGCTGGCCAAAATACAGGCGCTACATTGCGAGGTAAACCCTTCATTCCGGGGCATCAGGCCCGAGCCTACCCGCAAGAACCTGCATGAGCTGATTGAATTGGTTTGGAATAAAAAAGATATCGATTGCAGTTTTGCCGTTGACGGTGACGGCGACCGCATTGCAGTGATTGATAAGGAAGCAGGGTATTATGATGCCAACCACCTGCTGTTGATGATGATTCATTACCTGGCAGGCTATAAACAGCTTACCGGCAAAGTGGTGGTCAGTTTCTCCACAACCGGTAAGATTGAAAAAATATGCAGGCATTACGGACTGGAAATGGTCCGCACCCACATTGGTTTCACAGACGCATCCAAAATAATGACTGAGGAAGAAGTGCTCATTGCAGGGGAAGAGTCAGGAGGCATTTCTGCCGGTGGCACGCTTCCTGAACGCGATGGCATCAGGGCCGGCCTGTTGTTCTGGCAATGGCTCGCCGAATCCGGAAAATCCTTTAACCAGCTTTACAGTGAAGTTATCAGCATTACCGGGCCCTTCGCTTTTGAGAGGGCAAACATTGAACTGAACAGGAATGCCCGCAACAAAATACTTGAAAAATGCAGCAACGGCACCTTCAGTCATTTCGGAAGATTTGTTGTGGAAAGGTTTGAAGTATTCGACGGCTTTAAATTCTTTTTTTCTGATAACGAATGGCTGATGATCCGCTCCTCAGGAACCGAGCCCATTATCAGGCTTTATGCAGAAGCAGAAACCGAAGAAACTGCCCAGGAGATCATCTTTTCAGGCATGAAAGCGGTAATTGAATGAAAAGCTGCTTTTGGCTGCCTTGCCCGCCGTAGCCCTGCCTGCCGGTAGGCAGATTTAGCGAAGGAGGGTTGGCTATTGGCTTTTGGCTTGTAGCTAACAGCCAACGGCTAAAGGCTAACGGCTAACAGCTAACAGCTACTCAAAACGTCCCATACAACGCATGCTCCTCAGTATTGCAGTATATGGATGAGAAAAAATAAAATCCCGGCCGGTTCGTGTTCAATTTACGCTGCAGGTGCAATATCGGATGCCCCTGCGGCACGCTCAGAAAGTCTGCTATTCTTTGATCGGCACGCGTTGCCCTGATGCGTTGCTCGCCCCCTTTTACTTCTACCTGAAATGCCTTGCGCAAAATGTCAAAAAGCGACTGGTCTTCAAACTTCCTGTTGCAAAAACGCGGCAGGTTGATGTTGGGCAAAAAATTCAGATCGTAAAATACCGGTTTGTCATTCACCAGCCTCAATCGCTCCAGGTAGATGCATCCCGACCTTGTAAATTCTTCGCTTAGGGTAAACATGAAGTTATCGGGCCATGGTATTACCGCGGGTTTCGACAAGATCCTGGTTTGCAGGTTGTGCTTTCCCAGTGCCGATGTGGTGCCCGAAATGGAGAGAATTCCAATACCATTGGGTGGCCCGCATACAATGCTGCCTTTGCCCTTATGCTTCCGAATCATGCCTTCACCCAACAGGTTATCCAATGCATGCCTCACTGTTGGCCGGGTAATTCCAAACTGACTGCACAAATCATTTTCGGAAGGAAGCAGGTCTCCGGCTTTATACGTACCATCGATAACCTGCTTTCTTAAAATTTCATAAACCTGCCTGTATTGCGGAACTGACTGTTTCATAAAAAAATATCAGTGTTTACTTGTAATTACATGTTAAACTAGTATATTTGTCATTCATAACCTTAATAGTTATTTTACGTAGTAAAGATATAAATTATTTACAACTTATATTTACAAGTTAATAAAAAATCATTGCCATGCTTGCTGTTTTTTCAGGCTTACTAACCAACTTGTAAACAGGCAACATTATAACACTTCTAATTATGGCCATTCCGGTGATTATGCCAAGGCAGGGACAATCCGTTGAAACCTGCATCATTACTCAGTGGATCAAAAAGAAAGGCGACCAGGTAAAACCAGGTGACGCGCTCTTCTCCTATGAAACTGATAAAGCATCTTTTGACGCAGAAGCGGAACAATCCGGCGAACTGCTTGAGATCTTCTTTTCAGAAGGTGATGAGGTACCCGTGCTGACCAATGTGGCGGTTATCGGAAAACCCGGTGAAGATACAGAAAGCTTCAGACCCGGCTCACCATCCAATGCCACTGCCGCTGCCCCTGCTACTGCCACTCCCCCTGCTCCTGCTCCTGTCCCTGTTCCTGCCGCTGCCACTGCTCCTGCCACTGCCACTGCCACTGCCCCCCCCCTCCGCATTTCCCCCCGTGCCCGGGCGATGGCTGCAAAAATGGGTGTCGACCCCTGCAGCATTTCCGGAACCGGTCCGAACGGCCGCATTATTGTCCGTGATGTTGAATCATGCCTGAAAATGCAGGCTGCCGGTGAGGGATCAAAAGTATCCTTACCCTACACAGGAGATCTGCAATTCGAAGAGAAAAAAATTTCAAATGTGCGCCGCATAATAGCCAGGGCAATGCATGAATCGCTTGCTTCCTCGGCCCAGCTCACACACCACATGTCGGCCGATGTACGCAAACTGCTTGCCTTAAGAGCGCAGGTGAAGGCCGGAATGGAAAAAGGAAATGCGGTAAACATTACGCTGAACGACATGGTTTGTTTTGCGGTAATCCGTGCCCTGCAAAAATTCCCTGAAGTCAACAGCCATTTCCTGGGCGAAAGCATCCGTACCTTCAACAAGGTTCACCTGGGGATAGCAGTGGATACCCCAAGGGGGCTTATGGTACCGGTGATACCGAATGCAGATGATCTTTCACTTAAAGGACTGTCGGCCCGTTTGCAGGAATCCGCTCAACGGTGCAAAAAAGGCAATATCAGTCCGGAATTGCTGTCGAGCTCCGCTGCATCATTTACGGTATCTAACCTGGGCAATTATGGCGTTGAAATGTTCACCCCCATCATCAACCTGCCACAGGTTGCTATTTTGGGTGTGAATACCATTGTAAGCAGGCCGGCCGACCTGGGCGACGGCGTATTCGGGTTTGTCCCCATGATGGGCTTATCGCTTACATACGACCACCGTGCAGTTGACGGTGGCCCTGCCACCCTCTTCCTGCGCGAAATCAAGAACCAGATAGAAGCGTTCAATGAGCAATGAACAATGAACAATGAACAATGAACAATGAACAATAATAAATAACCCGCAGTATCTAAATATTAAGATTCAACATTTAACATTCAATATTTAATCCAAAATGCCCAAGAGTCAGTTCATCGATCCCCGGAATATTCGCAGGCCAGGCAAACTGAGCTTCGGCACCATACCTGTTAATCAATACAACAGGTCGGTTGCCGACGAAAGAAAAAAATATGCCGACAGCGATCTGGTACGGATATACCGCGATATGGTTATCATCCGTGAGTTTGAGAACATGCTGAATGAAATCAAGGTTAAAAATGAATACCGCGGCATACCTTATAATCATCCCGGCCCGGCACATTTGTCGATGGGCCAGGAGGCAGCCGCCGTGGGAATGGCCTATTCGCTCAGTGTAGACGATCTCATATTTGGTTCGCACAGAAGTCACGGCGAAATCCTTGCCAAAGGCCTCTCTGCCATTCACCAGTTACCTGAGAAATCCCTGCTGGATCTCATGAAAAGCTATTTCGGAGGAAAAATTCTGAAAGTGGTTGAAAAGAAACACCGGGGTGATGTCAGGGAACTGGCTGTGAGGTTTCTCTTATATGGAACGCTGGCCGAAATTTTTGCACGCGAGAACGGGTTCAACAAGGGACTTGGTGGTTCCATGCACGCTTTCTTCACTCCTTTTGGCGTTTACCCGAACAACGCCATTGTAGGAGGATCAGGCGACATTTCAGTGGGCGCAGCCCTGTTCAAAAAAGTTAACAACCGGCAGGGTATTGTGGTATGCAATATCGGCGATGCTTCCATGGCTTGCGGTCCGGTATGGGAAGGCATATCGTTTGCCACCATGGACCAGTACACGCAGCTTTGGGAAGGTGCCTACCGCGGCGGTCTTCCGATAATTTTCAACTGCATGAACAACCAGTACGGCATGGGTGGACAAACCTGCGGAGAAACCATGGGCTATGGCATTGCAGCACGCATTGGCGCGGGAGTGAATGCCGACATGATGCATGCCGAGCGTGTTGACGGTTACAACCCGCTTGCTGTAATTGATGCCTTCAAACGAAAAAAGAAAATCCTGCTCGATAAAAAAGGACCTGTGCTGCTGGACACTTTAACCTACCGCTACAGCGGCCATTCTCCGTCCGATGCCTCTTCATACCGCAGTAAGGAAGAAGTGGAGGCCTGGCAGAATATGGACTCCATAACCCGTTTCGGACAGGATCTGATTCAGGAGAACATAGTAAAACAACAAAATCTCGACGAAGTCCGTGAGCATCTTATCGGCGAGATCACCAACATCCTGCAGCTTACCATCGACGACACCGTTTCTCCGCGATTGAACCTCCTGTCCAATCCCGATGCCATTGGCGAGATGATGTTTTCAAACGAATCGGTTGACCGGCTCGACGACAGAAAACCCGAAGCGTTGATGACCCTGGAAGAAAACCCGCGTGTAAAGGCCCTTAAAAATAAGGAAAGGTTTCATACCGACAAGGAGGGCAAGCCTGTTTCCAAAGCCAGGTTGTTCCAGTTGCGCGATGGTATTTTCGAAGCCATTATCGACCGGTTTTACAAAGACCCAACCCTGGTTGCCTATGGCGAAGAAAACCGCGACTGGGGCGGAGCTTTTGCAGTATATCGCGGGCTTACCGAAGCCCTTCCGTATCACCGGCTATTTAACACGCCAATTGCCGAAGGGGCAATTGTTGGCACTGCCATTGGCTATGGCATGGCCGGCGGCAGGGTTATTGCCGAAATCATGTACTGCGATTTCATTGGCCGTTGCGGCGACGAGTTGTTTAACCAGCTGCCCAAATGGCAGGCCATGAGCGGAAACCTGATAAAAATGCCCGTAGTCATCAGGGTGTCCGTTGGTTCTAAATACGGCGCCCAGCATTCTCAAGACTGGTCATCACTCATTGCACATGTGCCGGGTATTAAAGTAGTGTTCCCGGCCACTCCGTACGACGCCAAAGGTCTTATGAACAGCGCGCTTCAGGGAACCGATCCGGTTGTGTTCTTTGAAAGTCAGCGCATTTACGACGTGGGAGAGCAATTTCATGAAGGCGGCGTTCCCGAAGGATATTATGAAATACCTATGGGTGAACCTGATATCAAGCGCAAAGGTTCAGACCTTACCATACTCACCATAGGATCAACTCTTTACATGGCACTTAAGGCCGCTGAGACGCTTGAAAAAAATCATGGCATTTCGGCCGAAGTAATTGATGCCCGGTGCCTGGTACCTTTTAATTATGATCTGGTGCTTGAATCAATAAGTAAAACCGGGCGGATTGTGCTGGTAAGCGATGCCTGCTCGCGCGGATCATACCTGCGCGACATGGCCTCAAACATCGCCGAACTGGCATTTGATGATTTGGATGCCCCGCCGGTGGTGGTGGGATCCCGGAACTGGATCACACCTGCCTATGAAATGGAGGAATACTTCTTCCCGCAGCCTGAATGGATCCTGGATGCCATCCACGAACGGATTGTTCCCCTGAACGGTTATGTATGCAAGACAAACTGGAAAACATCGGAACAATTGAGAAGAAGCAGGCTGGGAATATAATTATTGGTTGATTGGTTGATTGGTTGATTGGTTGATTGGAAGATTTGAAGATTTGAAGATTTGAAAGATGAATTTTTTAAGTGAATTACCGGACAGCAGCGCGCTGCTTTCTGAATTTCCCGACCTGGAAGTTCTTGAGGTAAATGCCCACGTGCATACACCGTATTCATTCAGCGCCTTTACAGATGTTCCGGAAATCTTCACCCGGGCGCTTGCCGAAGACATAGCCGTGCTGGGCATCAATGATTTCTTTGTAACCGACGGCTATGAAGCATTTTGCAATCAGGCTGTGAAATCGGGAATTTTTCCGCTGTTTAATGTGGAATTCATTGGATTGCTCAAGAATGAGCAACAGCAAGGCATCCGGATCAACGATCCCGCAAATCCCGGAAGGTGCTACTTCAGCGGCAAAGGACTGAATTATCCCTTTCATGCTGCTCAGCAAACAGTTCAGAAACTGCAGCATGTGATCCACGAAAGCCAGGATCAGGTAAAGGCAATGATTGAAAAAGCAAACAACTGGTTCCATACCATACAGGCAGGTATTACGCTTAACTACAGCCAAATTAAAACACGGTATGCCCAGAAACTGGTTCGCGAAAGGCATGTTGCCAAAGCCATCCGCATCACCGTTGAAGAAAAGTACCTGGATGATGACGTCAGAAAGGCTTTCTATAAAATCCTGTTCAATGGAAAACCGCTCTCATCAAATCCGGCTGACATTCCCGGAATCGAAAATGAGATCCGGGCCAATCTTCTCAAATCAGGCGGCATGGCCTTCATTGAAGAAAAAGAATCCGCCTTCATGCCGCTTGAACAAATCACCGGAATGATCCGGGATGCAGGAGGAATTCCCTGTTACCCGGTTCTGCTGGATGACAAAAACGGACAATGTACCGAATATGAAAAAGATCCTGCAAAACTGTGGAAAGAACTTACCGACAGGCAGATTGCCTGCATTGAACTGATACCCGGCAGGAACGATGCAAGCCATCTCGCACCCTTTGTGGATTATTTCAACGACAGGAATTTCATAGTTTTGCTGGGTACGGAGCACAACACCCCCGACATGATCCCGCTCACCTGCGATACCCGCGGTAAAAAGCCACTTGACCAGCAGCTCAAAAGAATCTCATACGAGGGAGCCTGCGTGGTTGCAGCTCACCAGTACCTTCAGGCCAGGGGAAAGGTTGGATTCACAGGCACCAATGGCCAACCCCGGGTGGCTGAGAAGCATGAATTCATTCGCCTGGGTAATGCGGTAATTCATTATTTCAGGCAATATCATAAAAACATACCCAATGGATAAACATCTTTCCGATCTGGTTGAGATTTCCCGGTACTATGGGCAAAAAAAAGATTACGTCATTGCCGGAGGAGGCAATACATCATTCAAAAATAACGACGAAATCTGGATCAAAGGCAGCGGAACCTCCCTGGCCGATATTACCCTGGAGGGTTTTGCCCGGCTTGACAGGAAGCTTCTGAAAGAAATTTACACCAGACCATACAGTAAGGATAGTGTTAAACGCGAGGCACAGGTTAAGGCAGATCTTTACAAAGCCTGCATGGAAGGTACCACAGTACGCCCCAGCGTGGAAACATCCCTGCATGAACTGATCAATTATGCCTTTGTGGTTCATACCCACCCCACCCTGGTTAATGCCATCACATGCTGCAACAATCCTGAAGAAACCATCCGCTCGCTTTTCAATCACGATGTGATGTACGTTCCCTATTGCGATCCGGGATATACCCTGTTCAAAAAAATCCATGATTACCTGAAAGTATGGAGAAAAACCAACCAGACTGACCCAAAGGTGATTTTTCTGCAAAATCACGGTGTTTTTGTTGCAGCCAATTCCGTTAAAAAAATCAGGGAAATTTATTCTTCACTTGAAGCCGCTATTTCAGCTGAGTTCAGAAAAATGCCCGATACCACAGAGACTGAAGTTCCCGACAAAATAGCTGAAATTTTGCCTGCCTTGCGCATGATCTTCTCCAAAGACACCCTGAAAATAGCGTGCGTAAGAAACAGCAAACTAGCAGGTCATTTTATCGCTTCTGCCGCAGGTTTCCAGAAGATTTCATTGCCCTTTACTCCCGATCAGATCGTTTATTGCCGGGCCCGTCCGGTTTATATTAAAAAGGCCAGGCCCGGGGCCATGATTGAAGATTGCAGGCAAAAAGTGGCCGAATATGAAAAGAAATACGGATACCTGCCCAAAATTCTGTGTGTGAAGGATTACGGGATCATTGCTTTTGATGACCATGCCGGATCAGCGCAAACTGCTCTTGACGTATTTGAAGACTGGATGAAAATAAGCTGGCTGACTGAAAGCCTGGGAGGGCCCCATTTCATGTCGGAAAATGAAATTGCCTTCATCGACACCTGGGAAGTGGAAAACTACAGGAGACAGGTGGCAAAAGCTCCAGGTAAAAAAGGAAAGGCAGAAGACAAAATTGTTATTGTTACCGGCGGAGCACAGGGGTTTGGTGAAGGCATTACCCGAAGCATGATGAATGAGGGCGCCAACGTGGTGATTGCCGATGTGAAGGCGGACAGGGGTGAAAAACTGGCTGAAACACTGAATCATTCTTTCAAAAGGAACAAAGCGGTTTTTGTAGAAACCGACGTTACAAAACCCGCATCAATAAAGCAACTCATATACCAAACAGTGAAGCAATTCGGCGGGCTTGATGTTTTTATCAGCAATGCAGGAATACTGCGGGCCGGCGGACTCAATGAAATGTCTGAGGAAACCTTCGACCTGATGACCCGTGTCAATTACAATGCGTACTTCCTTTGTGCCAAATATGCTTCACAGGTGCTCAGGATTCAGGCTGACCACAAAAAAGACTATTTTACAGATATCATCCAGATCAATTCAAAATCAGGAATCCGCGGCAGCAACAGGAACTTTGCCTATGCCGGAGGAAAATTCGGGGGCATCGGACTTACACAATCTTTTGCCCTTGAACTGATGCCCTGGCGGATCAAGGTAAACTCAATCTGTCCCGGTAACTTCTTTGAAGGTCCGCTTTGGAGTGATCCAAAAACAGGCCTCTTCGTACAGTATTTAAAAACAGGAAAGGTGCCCGGAGCCAAAACCATTGATGATGTCAGGGCACATTATGAGAAACAGGTGCCGGCAGGCAGGGGATGCCGCATTGAGGATGTTATGAAAGCAATCTACTACGTTATCGACCAGGAGTACGAAACCGGCCAGGCAGTTCCGGTAACCGGGGGACAGGAAATGCTTAAATAGATGTAAGAACCAAGAACCAAGAACCAAGAGCCAAGAGCCAAGAGCTAAGAGCAAAGAATCAAGCTTGCCTGCCGGCAGGCAGGAACCAAGACACAAGATAAACAGAGGTATATTTGAAGATGAAAACAAAGGCAGTCAGAATTTACGGTAAAGACGATCTCAGGCTTGAAGAATTTGAATTACCCCATCTTCGGGATGATGAAATCCTGGCACGGGTAGTTTGCGACAGCCTGTGCATGTCGTCGTACAAAGCCACCAAACAGGGTACCGATCATAAAAGAATCCCAGCCGATATCGCAGAGAATCCTACCCTGATCGGGCATGAATTCAGCGGCGAAATTGTTGAGGCCGGAGCCAAGTGGAAAGACCGCTTTAAGCCTGGTTCAAAATTCTCCATTCAACCTGCCATTAATTATGAAAAAGGGCCGGTAGGTATCCTGAGTGCCCCGGGATATTCCTACAGGCATATCGGGGGAGATGCCACCTACGTGATAATACCGAATGAAGTAATGGAACTGGACTGCCTGTTGCCCTACCATGGCAAGGGGTTTTACCCGGCAGCGCTTGCAGAACCTTTGTCGTGTGTAATTGGCGCCATGCATGCAAGCTATCACACCAGCCCGGGCTCCTATGACCACCGGATGGGAATTGTAAACGGGGGTAAGATGGCATTGTTGGCGGGTGTAGGCCCAATGGGACTGGCTGCCATTAATTACATCATCAACCGGAAAAACCGGAAACCCGGCTTGCTGGTTGTTACCGACATCAACCAGGAAAGACTTGACAGGGCCGCCATGCTGTTTTCGCCCGGTGAAGCGGCATCCGTTGGCATCAGGCTGATCTACCTGAATACCGCAAAACAGCATGATCCTGTAAAAGAATTAATGAATTTATCTGATGGAACAGGCTTCAACGACGTCTTTGTTTTCGCGCCGGTGGCACCCGTTATTGAACAGGGTGACGCCCTGCTCGCGTTCGACGGCTGCCTGAATTTCTTCGCCGGGCCGGACAACCCGCAATTCTCAGCGCGACTGAATTTCTATAATGTGCATTACAATTACACGCATATTGTGGGTACCAGTGGTGGCAACAACAACGATATGGAAGAAGCCTTGCAACTCATGTCGGAAGGACTGGATCCGGCAGGCCTGGTAACTCATATAGGGGGACTTGATGCAGTTATTGAAACCACAAAACACTTACCTGAAATCCCGGGCGGAAAGAAGCTGATATATACCCACCTGTCGATGCCCCTTACAGCCCTGGCCGATTTTGAAAACAGGGGAAGAAAGGATCCTTTCTTTCAGGAACTGCATCAGATTACAGCCAAAAATAAAGGCCTCTGGAGTGCAGAGGCCGAAGAGTTCCTGCTCAGGAACGGAAAAGCAATATGAGCAGGGAGGTCAGCTCCCTGCCATAGTTAATGCTTTTTCCATTGCCAGGTGGAGTTTGGCCGGGTTTTTCCCGCCAGCATTGGCAAAGAAGGGCTGTCCGCCTCCACCGCCTTCAAACTCCCGGGCAGCGGTTTTGACAATTTCACCTGCATGAAGTTTCTTTTCCTGAACCAGCCTGTCAGATAATGCAACAGCCAGAAAAGGTTTGTCATTTACAACCGTCCCGATTACCAGGAAAAGGTTATCTATTTCGCTTTTAAGCTGAAAAGCAATATCCTTGATGATGGCCATGTCGTTAACGGGTTCTTCAGCCAGGGCTGATATCACTGTAATATCACCCAATACAGTTGCCTGCTGTTTCAGACGTTCCTTAAACATACGGGCCGATTCCCTTGAGAAATTATCCACCTGCTTCTGAAGGGCTGCTTTTTCTTCCATAAGCCCCCCTATAGCTTTCACCATATCCTGCGGATGATTTAGCAGCTGTTCAACGGTTCCCAGCTTGTCTTCAAGATCGCGGTACCAGGCATCAGCCTTGTCACCGGTAACTGCCTCAATGCGTCTGATCCCGGCGGCTATTGAACTTTCCGATACGATCTTGAACAAACCAATGCAGCTTGTATTATCCACATGGGTACCGCCGCACAATTCCACTGAATCGCCAAACTGTACAACCCGCACATGATCACCGTATTTTTCACCAAAAAGGGCCATGGCGCCCATCTTTCTGGCTTCTTCCATAGGTATTTCAGTTAACACATTACTGTTAATGCTGTTTCGGATCCTGCGGTTGACCCGTATCTCAACTTCCCTGATTTCCCCGGCAGTCATTTTCTGAAAATGCGAAAAATCAAATCTCAGGTATTCCGGATTAACCAGGGAACCTTTCTGCTCAACGTGACCGCCCAACACTTCACGCAACGCCTGATGCAACAAATGTGTAGCGGTATGATTGCGGGCCGTAGCTTCACGGACTCCATCAGTCACCACCGCTTCAAAAACGGCAGATGTGTCAACAGGCAGCTTATTTGTAACATGAATAACCAGTCCATGCTCCTTTATTGTATTCACAATGTCAATTTTCTCATCTCCGTCATCCAGAAAGCCCACATCACCCACCTGTCCGCCGCTTTCGGCATAAAAGGGAGTGCGGTTCAACACCAGGTGGTATAACTTTTTATCCTTCAGGGTTACTTTACGGTAACGGTTTATTTTCACTTCTGCCTTCAGGTGTTCATAACCCAGAAATTCAGTCTGTTCATTTCCAGGCCGCACCACAACCCAGTCGGCCGACTCTACCTGGGCGGCTGATTTCGACCTGTTTCGCTGTTCGGTCATTTCCCTGTCGAATTCACCCTTGTTTACGGTAAAACCGTTCTCCTTCAGGATGAGTTCTGTTAAGTCCAACGGAAAACCATAGGTGTCATAAAGCTCAAAAGCAATTTTTCCATTGAGATCCTGCTGTCCCGATTTTCTCATTGCCTCTACACTGTCTTTCAGCCGTTTGTCGCCACTTTCCAGCGTATGCAGAAAGGATTGTTCCTCCTCGAAAATAACCCTTTCAATGAGATTGCGCTGCAATGCAAGCTCAGGAAAGGCTCCTCCCATGGAATCGATCAGGGCAGGGAGTAGCTTATAGATTAACGGCTTGTTCTGTTGCAGGAAAGTATAATTGTATCTGACGGCGCGCCTGAGAATACGTCTGATGACGTAACCGGCCTTGGCATTTGAGGGGAGCTGGCCATCGGCAATGGCAAATGAAATGGCCCGCAAATGATCGGCCACTACCCGCATGGCAATGTCGGTTTCTTCAGAAGCTCCGTACTGAATATGGGTCAGTGAGGCAATTTCCCTTATTACGGGCTGAAAAACATCGGTATCATAGTTGGATGTCTTGTTCTGAAGTGCCATGCACAAGCGCTCAAAACCCATCCCTGTATCCACATGCTTTTTAGAGAGCAACTCCAGTTCTCCGCTGGCTTTCCGGTTATACTGTATAAACACCAGGTTCCATATTTCAATAACACGCGGATCTCCCTTGTTCACCAGCTCCCTGCCATCCTTCTTCTTACGTTCCTCATCACTGCGCAAATCCACGTGAATCTCAGAACAGGGCCCGCATGGGCCTGAATCGCCCATTTCCCAGAAATTGTCCTTCTTATTACCAGGCAAAATCCGGTCTTCAGCAATCCGTGATTTCCAAAAATCATATGCCTCGCTGTCCTGCTCCAGTGCTTCTGCCGGATCACCCTCAAATATGGTGACGTAAATTTTGTTCTTATCAATTTTCACCACTTCGGTTAGGAAGTCCCATGCCCAACGGATCGCATCTTCCTTGAAGTAATCGCCAAACGACCAGTTCCCGAGCATTTCAAACATGGTATGATGATAGCCGTCATGTCCCACTTCTTCCAGGTCGTTATGCTTGCCCGATACCCTCAGGCATTTTTGCGAATTGGCTATACGCGGGAATTTAACCGGGGCGTTATCCAGGAATATATCCTTAAACTGGTTCATACCGGCATTTGTAAACATCAGCGTCGGATCGTTTTTTATCACCATAGGTGCCGACGGAACGATTTCATGAGCTTTATCCCTGAAGAAGTCAAGAAATTTTTGACGAACTAATACAGAATTCATGCGAGTTTTAATAAATAATTGACGTGCGATTGTTTTTTAATTAACAAATCTTATTGAAAATGATTTGCAAAATTAATTTTTTTCCCATAGATTTGTTGATATCGTACCACATTAATAATTAATTAGTTGCATTTACTTGATTTTTAGAAGGAAGAAATATCGTTTCAATCCGGTCACGCTTACATTTGAAGAAATCACAGTAAGCCGGTGGCATCACATCAGAACAGTTTTCTTCTTCTTTATTGGAGGTTTTTCGTTTGCTATGCTGGCCGGTTTCGTGCTCAGCCAGGTTTTTGATTCCCATGAAACCAGGGTTCTTGAAAAACAGGTAGCCTCGCTTCAAAACCAAATGAAGTTTATTTGGAATAAGGGCAGTGAGATCCGTTCATCGCTTGCGCAGGATATCTTTGTAAAAGACAACCAGTACCGCATGATTCTTCAGATCGACACCGTTTCTTATTCATACAGGCTGGCTGGTACCGGTGGATCGGCCTTGGATAACGGGCTGGCAGTGAGGAATGACCTGAGTTACCAGATTGATGACCTGATTGACAACCTCAACAGCCAGTTGAAAAACCAGTCGGGTTCATTTCATACCCTATATAATAAAGCACTGGAACATTCCAAACAACAAACCCATGTTCCGGCTATATTACCGGTTGCTGAAACCGACCTGATCATGGTTAGTTCGGACTTCGGGGTTCGTACTGATCCATTCAATTTCTTTAAAAGAATACACAACGGCCTTGATTTTGTTGCTGCCCCTGGCAAAAAAGTATATGCTACCGGGGACGGAACTGTAACCTTTACAAACCATTCACGTACAGGTTATGGGAACGAAATTGTTATCGACCACAAGTTCGGATTCGCCTCAAGATATGCTCATCTTGAATCCATCATGGTAAAGGATGGAGCGCCAATCAGAAGAGGACAGGTGATCGGAACTGTGGGAGAAACAGGAAGGGCAACAGGGCCACATTTGCATTATGAAGTTCTTTACAATCATAAACCTGTGAATCCTGCCTATTATTTCGATACCAGCTTAACCAACGAAGAGTACGCTGAAATTTTACAAAGGGCTAGTATAGAGAATAATTGACGACTACAAAATACTTTCATCAATGGGCAAGATCAAGTATAAATTCAATCCGGAATCACTCAGCTATTACAAGATTGAATCTTCCTTCCGGCAAAAAGCACTGAAGGTGCTGGCTTATTTTTTCATATTCGCTGTGAATGCCACCGTTGGGTATTTCATTTACTCAGCCACCTTTGATTCACCCAAAGAAAAAGGACTCAAAAGGCAGATCAGTGAAATGAACCTGAATATCGAACTGTTTAACAAGGAGCTTGATAAAATTGAAGCAGTTATGGGTGATATTCAGCAGCGTGATGACAACATCTACCGAACAATTTTTGAAGCAGAACCGCTCAATTATACCGTCAGGGAAGCCGGTTTCGGAGGTTCATTCAGATATAAAGACCTGGAGAACCTGGATAATGCCAAGATGGTGATCAACACGGCAAAACGGCTGGATGTTATTAAAAGTAAGCTGGTGATCCAGTCAAAATCCTATGATGAACTGATGAAAATGGCCATCAGCAAAGAAAAAATGAATGCCTGCACGCCAAGTATCCAACCCATTTCTAATAAAAACCTCGAAAGAACTGCTTCAGGATGGGGATACCGGATTCACCCGATCTACAAAATCAAAAAATTTCATTACGGAATTGACTTTACGGCTCCCACAAGTACCGAAGTTTATGCCACAGGCGATGGCACCATTGAAAAGGTGGAATCATCACACCGGGGCTACGGAAATTCCATAATTGTTAACCACGGATATGGATTGAAAACATTGTATGCCCACCTGGATCATTTCAATGTAAAGCAGGGTCAAAAGGTAAAAAGAGGCCAGGTAATTGGATATGTTGGAAACACTGGACTTTCAACAGCTCCCCACCTGCATTACGAAGTAATTCACAAAGGAGAAAAAGTAAACCCAATCAATTACTTCTTCAACGACCTCACTGCCAATGAATTCGACCGCATGATCGAACTTTCCATGAGGCCGGGACAGTCATTTGATTAGAGGAAGAAGCCATTAGCTATTAGCCATTAGCCGTTGGCCTTTTGCCATTATCAGTTAGCCTTTGGGTTTTGAGAAAAAGCCAAAGGCTAATTTTTTTCCCTACCCTATCATACCTATAGCCGTTAGCCTTTGGCCTTTAGCCTTTAGCCAACAGCCAATAGCCAATAGCTAACAGCTAATGGCTAACAGCTAACAGCATTTTTCATCAACCATTCGTTTAACTGTAAATATTTTTCTATCTTAGGGAGTTCATTTTAACCCTGCTGTATGCCCTACAAAGAAAAAAAGGTTGAGAAACTTTACTATTCCATTGGCGAAGTCGCCGGTATGTTTAAGGTGAATGCATCGCTGATCCGCTTCTGGGAAAAAGAATTCGACATCATCAAACCCAAAAAGAACAAAAAGGGAAACCGCTTCTTTACCAAACAGGATATTGATAACATTCAACTCATTTACCATTTGGTAAAAGAAAGGGGCCTTACCCTGAGCGGTGCTAAAAAGAAGCTGAAAGATAACAGGGAAGATACGAATAACAATTACGAAGTAGTAAAAACCCTCACCCAGATCAGAGCCATGCTGCTGGAGATTAAGGAATCCTTTTAGCCGCAGCAGGAGCAGGAGCAGCAGCAGTGGCAGCGGCAGGAGCAGGAATAAGGACACCAACCGGAAATAATGAAGCTTAAGAAAATTGTATCGGCATTTGAATCGTTTGCACCACTGGCATACCAGGAGAAATACGACAATTCGGGTTTGGCCGTTGGTAATCCGGATATGGAGGTAAATGCAGCACTTTTATGTATTGATGTTACCGTTGAGGTTGTGGAAGAAGCAATAAGCATGGGAGTTAACCTGGTTATTTCGCACCATCCCGTCATTTTTAAACCATTGGGTAAACTTACCGGAAGCAGTTCGGTTGAGAAAATTATTTTGCTTGCCGTCAGAAACAACATGGCACTCTACAGTGCACATACAAACCTCGACAATGTGCTTCACGGGGTGAATCATAAAATTTGCAGCAAACTGGGACTGGCTGAACCCGCAATTCTTGCACCGCTTCAGCAGGCACTTAAAAAACTGGTGACTTTTGTACCCGATCAACATGCAGAAATGATAAGAAATGCACTGTTTGATGCAGGTGCGGGTCATATTGGAGACTACGATTCCTGCAGCTTCAACAATAACGGACTGGGTACCTTCCGTGCCCTGGAAGGGGCAAATCCCTATGTTGGTGAGGTGGGAAAACTTCACAGGGAAAATGAAACACGAATTGAAACCATATTCCCTTCGGCACATCAAAAAGTAGTCATCCAGGCACTCTTAAAATCACATCCATACGAAGAACCGGCCTATGACATTTTTCCGGTTGATAACACATTTCATCTGGCGGGTTCCGGCATGATGGGAAGATTGGCCCAACCTTTGAATGAAATCGATTTCCTGGAGCAGGTGAAAACTGTTTTTAATTGTCGTTACCTGAGACACAGCAGGTTACTAAATAAGCCCATCAGCAAAATTGCTGTCTGCGGGGGCAGCGGCTCATTCTTAATCTCAGCAGCCATAGCGGCTGGTGCCGACCTGTTTATAACCGGCGATGTAAAATACCACGAGTTTTTTAACGCGGAAGATCGCATCCTGGTTGCTGATATCGGGCATTTTGAAAGTGAACAATTTACAATTGAAATATTTTATGATATTCTTATAAAAATATTTCCTAATTTTGCAATCCGTTTTTCAAGCATTAAAACCAATCCGATTTATTACATATAGGTATGGCAAAAGTAAAACATGTGGCCGAAGCAGCCGAATTAACCATTGAAGAAAAACTCAGGGCGTTATTTAAACTTCAGGTAATCAACTCTGAAATTGACAAAATAAGAACGCTTCGCGGTGAACTGCCGCTGGAGGTTCAGGATTTGGAAGACGAGATAGCCGGACTGGAAACCCGTCTTGAGAAATTGCAGGAAGAGATCAAGAGCTTTGAGTCGGCTATCAGCGGCAAAAAGAACGACATGACCAATTCCAAGGCACTGATTAAGAAATACGAAGAACAACAAAATAATGTCCGAAACAACAGGGAATTCGACTCCTTATCAAAAGAAATCGAATACCAGACGTTGGAAATTGAGTTGAGCGAAAAACGAATCAAGGAATTCACTGCACAGGCAAAGGAAAAAGCTGAATATATCGACGAATCCCAGAAAGTTCTTGAAGAACGAAAAAAAGATCTTCAGCAGAAAAAGTCGGAGTTGGAAGACATTACCTCTGACACCCAGAAGGAAGAGGAGCAATTGCTGAAAAAGCGGAGTGAATACGAACAAATCATTGAAGAGCGATTGCTGACGGCTTATAAAAAAATAAGAAAAAATGCCCGCAATGGCCTGGCCGTTGTGTCGGTTGAACGTGATGCCTGCGGAGGTTGTTTTAACCAGATTCCGCCCCAGAGACAGCTGGATATCCGGTCGCGCAAGAAAATTATTGTATGTGAATATTGCGGCCGTATTCTGGTTGACGTTGACCTGGTAGAGGAAGAGAAATAAATTTGGCTTTTTATATGACTATTTTACTATCTTTGTTTACCATAAAGGTAGCATATGGTTAAATGGTATTTCATCGCATTTGCCTTCCTGTTGTTCAACATACCATTGTCTGCACAACAATGGAAACTGAAAAGAATGGAAGGCGTTTTTGGAATAGGGACCACCAATGTATACAGTGATCTTGGCGGGGCACCCAACGCAACAAGTCTGCTTTTTATTAAAGATATTACTTTCCGCAGCACGCGTCCTTCGGTCTATCTCGGCCTTCGATACCGGATCAGCCCCAGGACTTCCGTTAAAACTTCGCTAATTTACGGATACAGCAAAACAGAAGACTTTGACGGTTCACGAAATGAAGTCCGTGGTTTTAGCTCGGTGACACAGCTTGTTGAATTTTCAGGTAATTACGAGTATTATCTCCTGCCCGAATTAAGATTATTGCGTTCTGCAGCTGTGTTTAACAGACGCGGGATGGTTAACGATTATTCCCTTATGGGTATTTATGTTTTTGCCGGTCTGGGGGCCACCATGTACAAGCCTGAATTGAAGGTTGAACCACGGGAATTTGACGAGTATAAAACCAACATGGGCATTACTGCTGCAATTCCGGTTGGAGCAGGGCTCAAATTCATTCTCAGCGACAAATGGATCCTGGGTTATGAAATCGGCTACCGCCAGTCGCTAACCGACTTTATGGACGGCATCAAAACTCCCTGGTCCAAGCGTTGGGACGGATATTGGATTTCCACGCTAAACCTCAGCTACCGGATCCCCACATCGCGCCGTGGCTTGCCAATTTTCATGGATAAACAATGGAAAAGGGCACGGTTCTAAAACTTCAGTTTTCCGCGCTTTTGCATTTTTCAGCTTTTTTTAAGATTAATTGTGATTTCAGGCGCTAAAATTCCATTACTTTGCGTTTATTTCCATATAGCTGTCAATCAAAAATAAACGTATGCGTTACTTTGTAAGTTTAATTCTCATGCTGGCATCCGGCATGACAATTGCCCAACCTAATGCCAATTTTGGCGTTTTCGCGGGAACCGCCTACTATATGGGAGATATCAATCCAGGCAGGCACTTCTACCGGCCCAAAATCTCTTATGGCGTACTTTACCGTTTTAATATCAATACCCGGTATGCCCTGAGAGTCAATGCCTATGTTGCAGATCTGTCGGGCAGTGATCTGGATTTTCCCGAAAGACTGCATCCCGACCGTCCATACAGGCCGGCCAGTTTCAGCACTTCCTTGCTCGACCTTGCGCTTCAGCTGGAATTCAACTTTCTGCCCTATACGCCTACCATCGGGAAATGGGCTTATACGCCTTATATTTCAACCGGAATTGCCGGAGACTTAGTCATGGGTTCAACGGTCAACGCGCAAAACCACCTGAGCCTTCCGCTTGGCATTGGACTGAAAGTGAACCTCACCTCGCGCGTAAGTGCCGGAGCAGAATGGAGCTTCCGTAAGGCATTCTATGACGGAGTCGACGGGTTGAAGAATCCCTCGGGAAAAAATTCCCCGATTCATAATAATGACTGGTATTCTTTCGCAGGTATTTTTATTACGTTTAAGTTTTTTAATTTTGTGGCCGATTGTCCGGCCTATAATTGATCAGATGAGCATTGCATTAAAGGAGAAAATTAACAGCAACAGGCTTCCCAGGCACATTGCCATTATTATGGATGGAAATGGCAGATGGGCAGAAAAACGCGGCAACCAGCGTATTTTCGGCCATAAAAATGCTGTTGCTGCAGTGCGCGATACCGTTGAAGCATCTGCTGAACTGGGTATCAATTACCTCACGCTGTATGCATTCTCCACTGAAAACTGGAAAAGACCCAAAACAGAAGTAGATGCACTCATGTCACTGCTGGTATCAACTATTAGCGCGGAAACAAAAACCCTGATCGACAACAACATCAGATTACACAAAATTGGCAACACCGAAAGCCTTCCTGCAAATGTTCAAAGCCAGCTCAATAAAACAATTTCTGCTACATCCACAAATTCAGGTTTGAACCTGGTATTGGCTTTAAGCTATGGCTCACGTTGGGAAATTGTGAATGCCGTTAATAAAATTATGTCGGATATCAAAAATAATAAGATATCCACCGATCAAATAGATGAAGCGTTGTTTGAAAAATACCTGGACACATGCGGTTTACCTGATCCGGAACTGGTTATCAGAACCAGCGGCGAATTCAGGATCAGCAATTTTCTTTTATGGCAGATTGCTTACACCGAACTTTTCTTCACTCCCACACTCTGGCCCGATTTCCGCCGCGAACACCTGTATGAAGCAATTGTCAGTTTTCAGAAACGTGAAAGACGTTTCGGGAAAACAACAGACCAGATCAAAAAAAATATCAATGTAAACAGCTGATCCCGCATGAAAAATATCCTATTACCATTTTTGCTGCTGATACTCACCACGCCAATTATCGGACAACCATCTGACAATGTTAAGGTTAATGAATACATGGATTATGAAAGGCCCAGGGAATTAGCCATCGTTGACATCGAAGTTACCGGCGTAAAGTTCCTGCAGACCAATTACCTGGTGAACATTTCAGGATTGTCCATAGGCCAGGAAATTACCATACCCGGAGAGGATATCACCAATGCCATCGATAAATTCTGGGCACTCGGACTTTTTGCCGATGTGCGTATCATCGCCCGCAAAATTGAAGGCAGGGCCGTTTATCTTGAAATTCAGCTCACCGAACAACCCCGCCTGAATAAATTAACCGTTCACGGCCTGAATAAAAGCGACACCAAAGATGTTGATGAAAAAATTAAATTAAAACCAGGAGGTCAGATTACCGAGAATGTACTCAATAACACCACCACGATAATCAAAAAACACTTCGTCGACAAGGGTTTCTTTAAGTGTGATGTGCGCATTGTTCAGAAAGCCGATACATCCATGGGAAACAGGGTGTACCTGGATATCTATGTGGATAAGGGCAAGCGGGTGAAAATTTCTGATATTGACTTCGTGGGCAATGAGGTTTTTTCGGATGCACGGTTGCGCAGGACCTTAAAGAAAACCAAGCAGAAAAGCATCAATATCTTCAAAAGCTCCAAATACATTGACGCACAATACAAGGAAGACAAAAAGAAATTCCTCGAGTTTTACAATAAGAACGGTTACCGGGATGCAAAAATCCTTAATGAGAAACTTATTGATTTGAACAACAAAAGAATTGGTCTTGAATTATCCATTGAAGAAGGTATTAAATACTACATCCGGAGCATAACCTGGGTGGGCAATACCAAACACCCGTCTGAAGCACTCAATCGTGTTCTCGGCATGAAAAAGGGTGATATCTATGATCAATCCTTCCTCGATAAACGTTTGTATGCCGAAGATGATGCTGTTCAATCGCAATATATGGATGAAGGCTACCTGTTCTCAACGGTTACTCCCATTGAGGCCAATATTGAAGGTGACTCCATTGACCTGGAGATCAGGATATCGGAAGGTGAACCTGCCCACATCAATAAAATTATTATCAATGGAAATACCAAAACCAACGAACACGTGATCCGGCGTGAAGTTCGTACCGTTCCAGGCGATCTGTTCAGCAGAACCTTACTGATCAGGTCGGTCAGAGAATTAGCTGCCATGGGGCATTTTAACCCGGAAAACCTGATACCCAATATGCAGCCCAACCCTGCCGACGGAACAGTTGACATAGTATACTCGGTTGAAGAAAGATCCAATGACCAGCTTGAAGTATCGGGCGGATGGGGCGGCTATGGATTCGTGGGTACCATCGGACTCCGGTTTTCCAATTTCTCGGCCCGCAAAATACTCGACCCGAAAGCATGGAGACCTGTTCCAACCGGAGACGGACAAACTGTTTCGGTCAGGGCGCAGTCAAATGGTAAATATTACCAATCCTACAACCTGTCGTTTGTTGAACCCTGGTTCGGCGGCAAAAAACCCAACAGCTTTTCACTTTCATTTTATTACCAGATTACCAAGCCTTACAGAAATTGGGGTCAAGGTACTTCCGACGGGCATTTTAAAGTTCTGGGGGCCTCAGTAGGATTGGGACGAAGACTGAACTGGCCCGACGATTTCTTTGTGCTATACAGCGAATTGGGCTATCAACGATACAGTCTAAAGAACTGGGGCAGTAGCTTTGTAATTAACGACGGCTATTCTCAGGTAATCGACCTGAACCTGACCTTGTCGCGCAGTTCGCAGGACCAGATGATTTATCCCAGGAAAGGTTCGTCATTCGCACTTTCTGCTCAGCTTACCCCTCCCTATTCGCTGTTCAGGAAAGAACGTTTCTGGGAACTTTCAGAAGCTGAAAAAATGACCATCCAATCAAACGTTGCCAATAGAAAGGATATCAAACCTGAAGAAATTGAATCTGTTGGTAACAGAGAAGTACTCGACCGTGAAAACAGCGTGAAATTCAAATTCATTGAATACCACAAATGGACCTTTAAAGGTGCCTGGTATACATCACTGTATGACAAGCTGGTACTTTCTGCCAAGTCAGAGTTCGGTTACCTGGGTTATTACAATGAATCGGTTGGTGTGTCACCTTTTGAAAAATTCGACGTAGGAGGAAGCGGCATGATGGGCTATAACCTGTATGGAACCGACATCGTTGCCCTGCGCGGATATCCCGACGGATCACTTACCCCCACCTCGTTGAAAGAAGGCACAAATTATTATATTGACGACGGTAATATGTATGTGAAATACACCATGGAACTGAGGTATCCCTTTTCACTCAATCCATCTGCCACTATATTTGGATTGGTTTTCGCGGAGGGCGGAAATGCCTGGTCCAAATTTAACCAGTTCGACCCGTTCAGAGTCAAAAGATCTCTGGGAGTTGGCCTTCGGGCATTCCTCCCCATGTTTGGCATGCTGGGAATCGACTGGGGCTGGGGATTCGACGTTCCCAACAAAGGCTACTCTCCTGAAATAAAAAAACGCGGATATCATGGCCCCGAATTCCATTTTACCATGGGTCAGCAGTTTTGATTTTTTTGGTATTGATTTTGATAGAACTAATTTGTATTTTTCATAAACCAAAATTTAAAAACACTGCTATGAAGAAATTACTTGTTATGCTGGCCGTATTGATGTTGCCCTTCGGACTGACTTTGGCCCAGAAATATGCCTTTGTGGATACCGAATACATACTGAACAACATACCCAATTATAAGGCCGCCCAGGATCAGCTTGATAAAATATCCCAGGAATGGCAAAAAGAAGTAGAATCAAAATATGCCGAAATCGAAAAGATGTACAGGGACTATCAGGCCGAAAGGGTGCTTCTGGCTGAAGATATGCGCCGGCAGCGTGAAGAAGCCATCGTAAACAGGGAAAAGGAAGTGAAAGAACTTCAGAAAAACTACTTCGGACAGGAAGGTGCCCTGTTTAAGAAACGGCAGGAACTGGTACAGCCCATACAGGACGAGATTTACAAGGCCATCAAGGACCTGGCTACCGAAAACGGATACGCAGCCATCTTTGACACTTCAAGCGGCCCTACCATGATCTATACCAACCCCAGGTATGACATCAGCGATGAGGTGCTTCAGAAATTAGGATATAAAAATTAATTGCTTACTTTTGTTTTCTCTAAAAATTATAAAAAAATGAAAAAACCTTTTGTTATTCTGATACTTACAGGTCTCTTGTTGTGTTCCTGGAATTCGTTTGCCCAAACCACAATCAAACTTGGTCATATCGACAGCCGGCTTGTTTTTGCCGCCATGCCTGAAAGCGACAGTGCACAGAAACAGATCGAACGGGAAGTGGCCACTCTTGAAAAAACTGTGGATGAACTCCGGGTTGAATTCAATAAAAAATATGAAGATTATACAAAACTCGCCAATGACCCGAATACAAGTGCACTGATTTTACGAACCAAAGAGGAAGAACTCCAGTCAATTCAGCAAAGAAGCCAGTCATTCCAGGAACAAGCCGAACAATCACTCAGCCAGAAAAGGGCCGAACTATTCCAGCCCATCCAGAACAAAGCCATCAAAGCTGTAAATGATGTTGCTGCTGAAAACGGATTTACCTATGTTTTTGATACAGCCAGCGGCGCAATGGTTTATACCTCACCCGATTCGCAGGATATTTTGCCCCTGGTTAAAGCCAAGCTGGGTTTGAAATAAAACATACACATTTTCAAATGTGAAAAGGTTCCGGTATCCCGCAGGATATCGGAATTCTTTTTTATATACTTTTGATCTTTTATTGATCACATGAACGGAAACACAGACCGGCCCATAGGGGTATTTGATTCGGGCGTAGGCGGCCTTACGGTGGCCAATGCCATCCGCCAGGTTTTGCCCAATGAGAAACTGGTTTATTTTGGCGACACGGCCCATTTGCCTTATGGCGACAAGTCAAAAGAAACCATTATGGGCTATTCGGCACGTATTACCCAATATCTTTTAGAACAACAATGCAAGGTGATTGTGGTAGCCTGCAATACGGCTTCGGCAAATGCCTATGATGCCATTGTTGCCGAGGCTCTGGGTAAAGCGTTAGTTGTTGATGTAATCAGTCCGGTTGTTGAATACGTAACCTCAGGTACAGAATACAAGCGCATTGGCGTTATTGGCACAAAAGGAACCGTCAACAGCGGCACCTACGTGGGTAAGATCATTGCCCGGAATCCGCATGTGTCGGTTGCTTCTCTGGCAACACCCATGCTGGTACCCATGATTGAGGAAGGTTTTATTTTTGACGACATCAGCAATGCCATCATCCGGTCGTACTTGTCGAAACCCGAACTGGCGCAGATCCAGGCCCTCATATTGGGTTGCACCCACTACCCCATCATCAAAAACCAGATCAATAAATTCTTCAATTTTGAAGTAGATGTCATCGATTCATCACGCATAGTGGCCAACCACCTGCGCAGCCTACTCGAGACCAATCAACTGCTGAACACCAAACCGGGACCTGTTCACAAATTCTTTGTTTCCGACTTTACCGATTCCTTCCAGGTAATTTCCAAATTGTTTTTTGAAGAAAGCATCGCGCTCGAAAAGATCAACCTGTGGAAGTAGCTGTTGGCTGTTGGCCATTGGCTATTGGCCATTGGCTATTGGCTAACAGCTAACAGCTAACGGCTAACGGCCAATGGCTACTCCCGGTACCACCCCGCATACATAATATAATCATCCGCGATCCGGTTGATCATTTCCGAGGTTTGCGCCGGATCCACATCTTTCAGGCGCTTCGCAGGAATGCCGCCATATATGCTTCCGGGCTCCACAACAGTACCGGTGAGTACCACCGAACCGGCAGCTATGATTGAATTTTCACCGATGTCAGCATGGTCAAGAATAATGGCGCCCATCCCGATCAACACGTTGTCGCGTATTTTTGCCCCGTGAATTACCACATTGTGCCCTATGGAAACGTTGTCGCCAATTTCTATGACCGATCGCTGGTAAAGACAATGCAAAACCGTACCATCCTGGATATTTACCTTGTTGCCAATCTTAATGGAATTCACGTCGCCGCGCACGATCACGTTGAACCAGAAACTGCAGTAGTCACCGGCCGTGACATCGCCTATAATTACTGCCGTTTCGGCCAAATAACAATCCCTTCCCAATTGAGGAGTAAATCCGCGTACTGATTTGATCAGAGCCATAGAACCTGTTTTTTATGATGGTAAAGATAGTTAATATTAGGCTTTAGGCTTTAGGATGCTGGATACTGGATGTGGGTATTGGGTGTTGGGATTGGGGATTTGACAACGTAAGTCACACTGAGCTTGCCTGACTGCCGGTAGGCAGGTCGAAGTGCGACTCACTAACACTGTCTTTCGTCTTGGATCTTGGTTCTTGGCTCTTGGCTCTACTCGTCCCTCGTCCCTCGTCTCTTGTCCCTATCTTGGCTCTTGGCTCATGGTTCTTGGCTCTTGTCCGAACAATCATGATAAAAATTATACTAAGGTCTGATTTATATCAGTATCAGCCATTTTCCCCGCTTACGTCATCAATTGTTTGATCAGAATTGGCTAACATTGCCAAATAAACTCCTTTTTTTATGAAAAAAAGAGTCAAAGTTATTGAGCGTGATGATGTGGTGGTGAAATTTGCAGGTGATTCCGGCGACGGGATGCAACTTACAGGCACCCAGTTTTCCGATACCTCGGCTTTCTTTGGCAATGACCTGGCCACCTTTCCCGATTACCCTGCCGAAATAAGGGCGCCACAGGGAACAGTTGCAGGGGTTTCAGGATTCCAGGTGCACATTGGTCACAAAGAGGTTTCCACACCGGGTGACCTGGCTGATGTGCTGGTTGCCATGAACCCTGCGGCTCTGAAAGCCAACATGAAATGGATCAGGCCGGGCGCTACCATCATTGTGGATATTGACAATTTCGACTCCAGGCATTATAAGCTCGCTGAATATATCGAAGATCCCCTTGGGGATGGATCACTTGAAGACTATAACGTGGTAAAGGCCCCGATCACCGAAATGACCCGCGATGTGATCAGGAAATTCGGACTTCCCGCAAAGGTAGCAGACAAAACAAAAAACCAGTTCGTAGCTGGAATCCTGTTCTGGCTGTTCAACCGCAATCTGGCCATTGGTGAAAAATTCATCAGGGAGCGGTTCAAAAACAAACCCGAACTCATAGAAGCCAACCTGGAAGTTTTGCATGCCGGTTACAATTATGCCGAAACCATTGAAGCCATTGAGGCCACCTACCAGGTGAAACCTGCCATTAAGGGAGCCGGGTTGTACCGGAACATTACCGGGAATATTGCCATTGCATGGGGCTTGCTGGCTGCTGCAGAGAAATCGGGGCGGAAACTTTTCCTGGGCTCCTACCCCATTACACCGGCTTCGGAAATTCTTCAGGAACTGTCCCGAATGAAAAACCTCGGGGCCGTTGTCTTTCAGGCCGAAGACGAAATTGCCGGAATCTGTTCCGCCATCGGCGCTTCTTTTGCAGGCTGTCTGGGTGTTTCATCAACTTCCGGCCCGGGACTGTCATTGAAAAGCGAAGGACTCGGACTGGCTGTCATTACCGAACTTCCCCTTGTGGTGGTTAATGTTCAGAGAGGCGGGCCATCAACAGGCCTGCCAACCAAAACAGAGCAATCCGACCTGTTACAGGCACTCTACGGCAGGCACGGTGAAAGCCAGGTGGTTGTAATTGCATCATCAACACCTGCCAATTGCTTCGATTACGCCTATGTGGCTTCCAAAATAGCCGTGGAACACATGACTCCGGTTATCATGCTGTCAGACGGATACCTGGCAAACGGATCGGAGCTCTGGCAGATACCCAAAGTAAAAAACCTGCCGCCCATTACCCCCCCGCTGGTTAAAGACAATGATACCGATTACCAGCCCTATAAACGAAATGCCCTGAACCTGGTGCGCTCGTGGGCCATACCGGGGCAGCCGGGACTCAGGCACCGTGTGGGCGGTCTCGAAAAAGCCGACCTCACAGGGGAAATATCCTACGACCCTTATAATCATGAAAAAATGACTACCCTGCGAACCGAAAAAATTGACAAGGTGGCTAACAGTATTCCCAGGCAACAGGTAATTGGTCCGGAAGCAGGAGATTTACTGGTTGTTGGCTGGGGTGGCACCTATGGCGCACTTTATACAGCTGTTGTTGAAATGCAGGAAGAAGGACACAGCATCAGCCTGGCTCAATTTAACTATATCAACCCGTTGCCATTAAACGTTTCCGATATTTTCAGCAAATTCAAAAAAATCATTGTATGTGAGCTCAACCTGGGCCAGTTTGCATCCTACCTGAGAAGCAAGCTGCCACAACACACCTACCTCCAGTTCAACAAGGTGCAGGGACTGCCATTCCTCATTTCGGAGCTGAAACACAAGTTCACGGAAGTATTAAATGAAACGAAGCAGTAGCCATGGAAAACAACTTTAATACCAGCATACAGGATTTCAAAATGGACAAACCGGCACGCTGGTGTCCCGGTTGCGGAGGACATGCAGTGCTGGCAGCCATTCAGCGCGCCTTGCCCGAAACCGGGGTTGATAAGGATAAGGTGGTATTTGTTTCGGGCATCGGATGCTCTTCGAGATTCCCTTACTACATCAACACCTATGGCTTTCATGGCCTGCACGGACGTGGGGCTGCCATTGCCACAGGCATTAAGCTGGCGAATCCCGATCTCAGCGTTTGGCTGGTAACCGGCGACGGCGATTCCATGGCCATCGGCGGCAACCATTTTATTCACCTCCTGCGTAGGAATTTAGACATCAAGATCCTGCTATTTAACAACAAAATATACGGCCTTACCAAAGGTCAATACTCACCTACCACACCCAAAGGCAGCATAACCAAATCATCGCCCTATGGCACCATTGAGGACCCTTTTCTTCCCGGAGAACTGGCCATGGGTGCACAGGGAAATTTCTTTGCCCGGGTGGTGGATACCGATCTTGAAATGATGAAACAGGTTTTCATACAGGCTGCACGCCATAAGGGAACTGCACTGATTGAAGTGTTGCAGAACTGTGTGATCTTCAACGATGATATTCATGCCGAAATTACCAGTAAAGAATTCAGGGATGTCAACCAGATTCACCTGCAACATGGTAAGCCCATGCTCTTTGGAAAAAATAAGGAATTAGGCCTCATCCAGGAAGGAACCCGTTTCAAGGTGGTGAAAATTGGTGAAAACGGAATCCGTTTAGAGGATATACTGGTGCATGACGCACTGGACCATGACGATACCAAGGACTATATGCTGGTGCGCATGAGCAGACCGCATTTCCCCATTGCCATGGGAGTGATCAGGGCATGCCAATCGGAGGTGTACGAAGACTTGTTATACGACCAGATGAATACCATCAGGCAAACATCGAAGATTCAAAGTGTTGATGACCTGCTCACCAGCGGCAATACCTTTTCGATTTGATATCCCCTTACCCCTGACAGGGTTTTGAACCACCTACCCCTGACAGGGTTTTGAACCCTGTCAGGGGTAAATTACCACCATATATTGCCTGATTAACGGGAATTAACTATCTTTCCTATACTGTAATTCAATTTTCAACCGGCATTAACCCCTCCTGTTTATGGCCAAAAAGGTAGAAGAAAGTCACATCGACACCTATTACTTTTCCGATACGTCTTTTAACTTATTAATGCAGAATCGGATACGAAAAGTATTGGTGATCTGCAGCAGTTATGATTTCTTCATGCTTGAGGAAGACGGGCGCATTGACGAACAAATCTTCAATGAATATGTTTCGCTGAACCTCCGCTATCCGCCCGTATTCATTCATGCCGATTCGGCAAAAAAAGCCATTAAAATACTGGAAACCGATCACATCGACCTGATTATCGAAATGCTGAGTATCGGCGATGTGGATACCTTTGCATTGGCAGGTCAGCTTAAGGCAAAGCATCCGAATATTCCCATTGTTGTTCTCACCCACTTTTCCAGGGAGGTATCGCTGAAACTCGAAAACGAAGACCTGAGTTCCATTGATTATGTTTTTTGCTGGTTGGGCAACAGCGACCTGTTGCTGGCCATCATCAAACTAATTGAAGACCGGATGAATGCTGATTTTGACATCAATGAGGTTGGCGTTCAGGCCATCCTGCTCGTTGAGGATTCCATCCGCTATATATCGGCTTTCCTGCCGGTATTGTACAAGGTGGTGCTTGAGCAAACCATGGAATTCATGCAGGAAGCCCTGAATGAACACCAGAAAATGCTCAGGCGACGCGGTCGCCCGAAGGTATTGCTGGCCCAGAATTACGCGGCTGCAGTGGAAATATACCGGAAATACAACAACAGCATCATGGGAATCATTTCCGATGTCAGTTATAAAATGACACCCAACCGCAAAGATCCAAAAGTTCTGGCAGGTATTGAACTTTGCAAGCTGGTCAAGTCGGAAGACCGGAACATCCCATTTTTAATGCAGTCATCCGATAAATCAAACGAGCAATATGCCAACCAATATGGAACCGGTTTCCTTCATAAATACTCCAAAAACCTCTCTGTTGAACTTAAGGAATATATATTGAGGAACTTCGGCTTTGGTGATTTCGTTTTCAGGCGCCCCGATACCCTTGAGGAATATTGCGTAGCCTCCAATCTCAGAGACCTGCAGCAATTGATTATGACCGTGCCCGATGACATCCTGATTTACCATACACAGCGTGACGATATCTCCAAATGGTTGAATGCCCGGGCGCTGTTCCCCATTGCCCAGATTTTTAAACCGGCCAAGCTGGAGGATTTTAAATCCCTGGAAGATGTAAGGAAGTACATTTACAAGGCCATTTCGAGCTTCCGCACCAGCAAAGCCAAGAGTGTGATAGCTGAATTCGACAGGCATTTGTATGACGAATATGTAGGTTTCTCAAGGATCGGCGAAGGCTCGTTAGGTGGCAAAGCCAGGGGCCTTGCCTTTTTCAATAGTTTTTTAAATAAGAGCAATTTCTACCAGCAATTTAAGCATGTCAACATTGCTATTCCGCACACTATTGTCCTCAGCACCGAAGTATTTGATGAATTCATGCACGAAAACAGCCTGTATTCGATAGCTGTATCAGGAATCAGCGATGAAGAAATACTGAAGGCATTTGTTAATGCACGTTTGCCCGAGCATATATACCAGGACCTGGGAACCATCATCCTGCAGGCCAGCAATCCCATTGCCATCAGATCGTCAAGCAAACTCGAAGATTCGTATTACCAGCCATTTGCCGGAATATACAATACCTATATGATACCCGTTGTGCCGGTGAAAGCACTTGCCATACGAATGCTCGAGAATGCCATCAAATGCGTGTATGCCTCCGTATTCTTTAAAGCCAGCAAGGCATATGCCATGGCAACTTCCAACCTGATCGACGAAGAAAAAATGGGAATCATCATCCAGGAGGTTTGCGGCCGGCAATATGGCAACCGGTTTTACCCGGTCATTTCCGGTGTTGCACGCTCCATCAATTTCTACCCCTTAAGTCCCGAAAAACCATCCGATGGAATTGCCACCATTGCATTCGGATTGGGTAAACTGATCGCCGAAGGCGGTATCGGACTCCGGTTTTCGCCCAGGTATCCCCGGAAAATCATGCAACTTTCCAACCCCGAATTGGCCGTTAAATCAACCCAGAAATACTTCTACGCACTGGATATGAATCCAGACAGTTTTGTTCCTTCACCCGACGACACCATCAACCTGATGAAGCTCGAGGTGCAGGCTGCCCTGGCCGACGGCACCCTTCGGATGGCCGCATCATCCTACGACCACGAGAACAATACCATCAACGACAGCATGGATCACCCCGGCAGAAAGATCATTACATTTTCAAACATACTTGC
Source organism: Bacteroidales bacterium (assembly GCA_046481675.1). Classification (GTDB taxonomy): domain Bacteria; phylum Bacteroidota; class Bacteroidia; order Bacteroidales; family UBA10428; genus UBA5072. Next base: position 34,406 of record JAWOJJ010000020.1, read on the forward strand.
ACACGGCAACTATCCATTGGCGGAAATCATTGACAACCTGCTCCAGCTGGGGCATCAGGCCATGAACAACCCGGTTGAGATAGAATTTGCCATTGATTCCAATAAGGAAGGAACAGCATTGCAGACATTCAACCTCCTGCAGATACGGCCCATTGTCGTTAATGAACAGAGCATTAATTTCAGGATCGACAACATCATTCCGGAAAATGTCATTATTTTTTCGGAAAAAGCACTGGGAAATGGAATATACAACAACATCCGCGACATACTGTATGTAAAACCAACGGCTTTTAATGCATCCAAAAGCCAGGACATTGCCCGGGAACTTGAAATGATCAATGAAAAATTCATTGGCGAACAGCAGCAGTACATCCTGATCGGACCGGGACGCTGGGGCTCAAGCGATCCGTGGCTCGGAATCCCAATTAAATGGGCCCATATTTCTGCGGCACGGATTATTGTGGAATCAGGGCTTGAACATTTCCGTGTCGACCCGAGCCAGGGAACTCATTTCTTCCACAACCTGACCACTTTTGGTGTCGGCTACCTTACAGTCAACCACTACATGAAAGACGGGATTTACGATGTTGCTTATCTCAACGGACTGCAGGCGCATGATGAAACACCTTTTTTCAGGCACATACGCTTTGAAAAACCGCTGAAGGTGGAAATTGACGGCAGAACCAATAAGGCAGTGGTTTACAAACCTGCCCCCTGATTTCCCGCGAATTTTCTCGCAAAGAATTTCTCGCAGATATACGCGGATTGAGCAGATTTCCGCAGATTTTTTTCTGGCAAATTTTTTCTGGCAAATATTTCTCGCAAAATTTTCTCGCAGATATGCGCGGATTGAGCAGATTTCCGCAGACCTACCGGCCGGCAGGCTCAGTATGACACCAGGGCCATATGTTTGCATTTCCTTGTCATTGCGAGGGAGGAGGAACGACGACCGTGGTGTCATTGCGAGGGAGGAGGAACGACGACCGTGGCAATCTCATTATATCAGAATATCTTCGTTGAGTTTCGCTAAGCTCAGATTGCCACGCTCCATTTCATTCCGCTCGCAATGACTTCTACTCCAACTAATTACGGCACATAGATGCTGCATATCTTCCTCACACCCAACTCCCATTACCCCACACAAATCTGCGAAATCTGCGAGAAATTCTTCACACCCAACTCCCCATCACCCACACAAATCTTATTGATCAGCGTGAAACTATTCACCCCAAATTTCAATGAAATACCAGCAGCGGAATACCGGTATGATAAAACAGCTTTTTCGTAATGTTGGGCTTGAAAAGCTTATCCACAATACTTTGACGCTGCCTGGTAAGTGAAAGGATATTAATGGATTTATCCCGTATCAGCTGATCCAAATCGTCGAGCAGGTTCTTCTGGCTGATGAAGCTGTAGGTCACCTGTGTTTTGCCATAAGCCTTGTTGAAATAGGCCATCAGACCCTCCATTTTAACCTTATCCCAGGCCTTGGGGTCGTCGCCTATGTGTACACACTGAATCTCCAATCCCAACTGATCTGTGAAACTCATAAGGCTCTTGAGCGTGGCAAAGTCCGATTCATCAAAATCGGTTACATAGAGCAGGTTTTTGATATTTTCCTCACCAATGAAGGTATATTTCTCAGGAATGGCAAGTAATGGAAACTTAATGCGATTGATCACAGCCGCTGTAACGCTTCCCATAATTGACCCCACGCCTTTGCCCTTGCCTTTGGTTCCCATAATAACCAGGTCGGGGCCATAACCCTCGCTGAACTGGATGATTTCATCTTCAGGAACACCAGGCAAAATATCATAACTCAAATTAAGGGCCGGCAAATTGCAGTTAACAATATATTCTTTTAAGCCGGTCATGAAACTTTCCATGGTGGCTTTCTCGCTCTCTTCCAGGTTTACTGTGACTTCATCGCGAAGCTGTGACTGGGTTTGAACAGCTCCTGCAAGCTCTATCAAATCGAATGCAGGGGAATAGTATGTATGAAAGAATTTGATTTCAGCCCCAAGCTTGCAGGCTATTTTTATCGCGTACTTGGATGCATCGTTGGAACACTCCGAATAATCAACAGGAACCAGGATTTTCTTAATTTGCTGACTGGTTGGTGCTGATGTTGATTGGCTGTCTGTGAAATTCATGGCAGTTTTGGTTAAGGTGTGAAATGTTTGTACAATTTACAAAAAAAAGAGGAGGTTTGCAAATAACAGGTTGAAGTACATCTCATAACTACAGCATTTACCTGCCCTTTTCATCTGATGTTTGGATTTTTACCATTATGATTGTTCTAAACAAAACATTTTTATAAATTACTGTTTCTGTTCTGATTATAATCTCAACATGGCGTTTATTCTTATCTGATTATTTGAATGGAAGCGAAAAGTCGTAAGAGATTTTAAACCTCATCACTGACAGGGTTTCGAACCAATAACCCCTGACAGGGTTCCGAACCAATAACCCCTGACAGGGTTCCGAACCCTGTCAGGGGTATATATAAAAATTGATTTTCTAACAATTACAAACTATAAATATGGAACCACTTAAACATGACAAGTTTTACCACATTTATAATCGTGGCAATAACCATGAAGATTTGTTTCGATCTGATGATAATTACACCTACTTTCTTGAGCTATATCTTAAACATGTTTCACCAATTGCAGATACCTATGCCTGGGTGTTAATGAGAAATCACTTCCATTTTCTTGTCAGAATAAAGAGTATTGAGGAAATTATACGGACTGCTACCCCTGACAGGGTAGTAAGCCCAACCCCTGACAGGGTTCGGAATGTCACCCCTGACAGGGTTTCGAACCCTGTCAGGGGTATTATACTAAACCCTGTCGGGGATACTACTAAAAGCCCTCATCTTTATTTTTCAAACTTGTTCAATTCTTATTCACAAGCTTTTAATAAATTATTTGATCGTTCAGGAACATTGTTCAACAGACCGTTTAAAAGGATATGCATTAATTCAGAAGAATACCTGCGAAAATTGGTTGTTTATATTCATACTAATCCAGTACATCATGGTTTTACCGAAAATTTTACCGATTATCCCTGGTCAAGTTATAAATCAATCATTACATCCAAAACAGGAACCCCTGACAGGGTTCGGAATGTCA
>JAWOJJ010000070.1:0-28585 GCA_046481675.1 Bacteroidales bacterium
GTTTTGTCCTTCAGATTAAACCCGTGTTTTCGTGAAAGATTTACGAGCGCCGAAGCAATATACTGGTTCACTGATGATGCATTGCACCCGGGTGCATTCTTCCATACAATTCCGTTATTCTCACACCATGCTGTATCTATGTGATCAAATCCGATTGTTGCGGTACCTATAAACTTCACCGGGGTATTCCCGAGCAAGCTTTTATTGCACCTGGTGCGGGTGCGGGTCAGCAGGGCATCTGCATCCAGCAGATGTTCTCGCGAAATGGCCTTTCCGGGTACGTACACGACATCGGCAAAAGGTTCCAGAACACCTCTTAAAAATGGAATCTTATCATCAGCTACGATTTTCATAATCCGGTTTTTTCCAGTATTTTGTCCATTGTCAGGTTGGTTCTTACCGCGCTTTCACCATTGGTTTCTGTTTGTTTTTCGCGCTGAAGATCCTCAACCATGTTTTTTATAAACCAATATTGTATGTTTTCGGGATTCGGAGGCAGATATTCCTGAGTTTCCCCGCTGGTGAAATGCCTGATGGGGGTAAAATCAAAAGTTGAGAACTCCAGTGTGCCTTCAGTGCCAAAAACAGATATTAAATCCCTGTGCTCGTTTTCGCGGGCAGCGAAAAACCATTGACCTGTAACAATTGCTCCCGACTCATACAAAATAGTTGCGAAAACCAGGTCTTCTGCTTTATAGAGACCGCGCCTGTTAAAACCTCTTCCTGTAATTTCAACCGGTTTCCCGAAAAACCATTCAAACAGGTCAAGCTGGTGACAGCCCAGATCGTAAAAATAACCGCCACCCGAAACTTCGGGTTTCAAACGCCAGGGCAATGACTCCGGGTTGAAATCTTCGGGTCTTGGAGCAACATGAAAATCCACGTGAACATACAACAGATTACCCAATAATTTTCTTTCAATAATTTCCTTCACTTTAATAAAATAAGGAAGGTACCTGCGGTAATAGGCTACGTAAAGCGGCATACCGGTTTGAAGTGATGTGTTATACATTTTCAGACAATCGCTGTAGTTAGCCGCCATGGGCTTTTCTACGTAAACTGCCTTTCCTTTTTCCAGGGCACGAATGGCATATCCGGAATGACTGGAAGGTGGTGTGGCAATATATACAGCATTAATGTCAGGGTCTTCAATCAATTCATCCGCATTATCATACCATGCGGGAATCCGGTGCCGTACAGCGTAATCCTCGGCTTTTTCCGCATTGCGCCTCATCACGGCAATAACCTGTGACCCGTGTACCTTGTTAAAGGCAGGACCGCTTTTCAATTCTGTAACACTACCGCATCCGATAATTCCCCAATTGATCTGGCGCATGAATTCGCTTCTAAAAACTTTGCTAATATAATGCCTTTTTGGTATGTAACAAGATTTCAGGACCAGATTGCAACTGATGACTTTAAGAATCTTCAGCAATAAATAAACCCTTTAAAACATTTTTCGTATTATCGTAATAATTCTAACCTAAGATGCGGTTAATCATGAAAATATCAGTTCTTTACCTGGTGGTATGCCTGTTGGCGCAAAATCTATTCGGCAACGTCAACGGAGAACCCATTAAGCAACTCATGGATGATTTCCTGTCGAACGACTGGCCGGTCGTTTTTGCAGCCAAAGAGAAAATCGAAAATCTGGGTTCCGAGGCCATACCCGAAATGTTAAAGATTATGGACGATTGCCGGGTAAATAAGCTTGAGAACACAGGCGATTTGATTTTCCCCGGTGCGGAAAAGTATTACGGACATGGCCAGATCATTGATTATGATATTGATAATATTTGTGTTCGTGCGGGTTGGCTGCTGGAAGAACTTACTTTCAATAATTTTGGCTTTTCGGGTATTCATTTACCTGCCGATGAGCTTATTGGTTTCATCAGCAAAACTTTTCCCGATTACTATGGTGTTCAAACAAACCGCAACAATGCAGGCAAGCTGGATGAAACCGGAAAAAGAAAGCTGATCCGCACTTTAAGCATTGAAAAAGCAAAAAAATGGTGGCAGTCAGTTGCCAAACCCTGGAACAGGCTTACTGCTCTCGAACAGAGCCTGAAAAGCGCTGATGAAAAAAGACAGGTTAAGGCTTTGTTTTATATGAGAAATGGTAAGACTGCCTGTAAAGGGCTTACCCAAAAGTATTACAAATCAAAGCTGGAGAAAACTGTCATGAAGCTTACCAAATCGGAAACCAACAGGGTTTCTGAAAACGCGAAATTGATCATGCTCGACAGCGATTTTGACTGGTTAACTCTTAAGCCTGTTAATTAGTTTTTACAACATTGCTAATTTTGAAAGCTATCTTTAGTTAATTTTGGATTTTAATTATACAGATCATGAGGCAGTTATTCATATTAATTGCATTTTTGTCAATCGGGTCAGGTAAGATTTGTGCACAGCAAAAAGAAATTTTTGTCAAACAAATTGAGTTCAAACTCACCCAGGTTAGTGACAAAGATTACGAAAACGAATATTTCATGACCATTAAGCTGAATAAGGGAACCACCTATAAATTCAAAATAATCAACAACCGCGAGAATTTTGCAGGTAAAGCTGTAATTGAACTTCTTGATGCCGATAACCTGGTACTTACCAATTCTGTTGGAGAGAAGTATTTTGAAACAGTTGGATTTGCTTGTGGGAAAACTGCTTTTTACGATATCCTGATCAAGTACAAAGACAAGAAACCCGGTTATTCAACGGTGGATATTGTAATGATGCAGTGAGTATCAGAAATCAAGAAATTCTTTTTTTATGGTGGCATTTACCGTCTCACCTTCAATTACATAACACGCATCTTCACAGGCATCACTTACAGACATCACCTTTAATTTGGTACCGTCAATCACATAAAGTGTTTCTGTACCTTTCCTGTATTCGGCCCTGACGGCATACTTTTTATCAACCTTTACATACGCATAAAAAGGTGTATAATCTACCGTATCTGTTAGTACTACCTGGTTATCTTCAACTTCTCCCTCATAAACGTTAACTACAACATTGCCGAACCGGTTACTAATGGTCAGGTCAATAATCAGATCTGCTTGCTGAGGCTTTTCGGTATAGCATTCATCGCAGTCCACATCGCCCGTGTATACCTTTTCATCACAAGATCCGGCAAGTATCAGCAAGAACAGAACAACCAGGGTAAGTTTCATATAATTAGTAATTAGAGCCAGTTCAGAGTAGGAATTCCGCTTCCGCGCTTCTGCCTGTTAAGTAAAAATTCAAGTGAAATATTGAACCAACTGTCAGGGTACTCTTCAAGCTTCAGATCCAGATACTCATAGCTGAACTTCAACCTGACAAAAGTATACTCGAAAAGGCATCCGATTTTGGGATTGATCAGCATTCTTGTGTCGGGGTTCCGGTTTGAGCCTTTATATGAACCAAAAGTCAGCATTCCGCCCAACCCTGCAAAAGCACCGGTGGAAAAGCTTTTGCCAAAATGTTGAACAAAAAAAGCTTTTTCAAGAGCAAGGTAAAAACAAGATCTTTTTTCCCAAAACTGGTAGTATTCATTTGCATTTTCCTGTACAAGTACCTGAACTGCTTTTGGCCTGAATCCAAAACCAACTCGTGTCATCAGCCTGTATTTCTCTTCATCCATTCCCAATGAAAAGTCAAGCCTTGAATCATCCTTATTAAAAGAATATCCTGAACCAAAGCTAAACCTGTTCACTCCGGGACGATGAATACCAACTGCCTCGTGATTCTTAAGCAACGTAACCAGGGATTCGTTCCGGGAATTCTGCGCCAGGTTCAGCACGTTTACCGAACGGCTGACTGAAGTGTTCACATCGGCGCCATACCCGATCAGCAACCGGGCAGCATCGTAATTACCCATTGCCACAGCTACTGCCAGCGGGGTATAGCCTTCTGAATTTTTACTTTCCAGCAGTGCTCCGTTAACAATCAGCAATTCCATCACATCCGTATTCCCCGCGGTTGTGGCATAATGTAGAGGTGTGTTGCCGTCGGAATCAGCCGCATTGAGATCACTTCCTCTTTCCAACAGGGAAAAAACAATTTCGTAATTTCCATACTGTGAGGCCAGCATCAATGCATCTGTGCCTTTTTCGTCCCTGGAATGGATTTCAGCTCCGTAATAAAGCAATACATCCGGAATGTAAAAACTATCAGATGCTATGGCATGCATAAGCGGTGTTACCCGGTTATTATCTGCGAGATTGATGTCTGCTCCATGCCGGATCAAATATTCCACGGTTGGTAAATGGCCGCCTCTGATTGCTGATATCAGCGCTGATTGGCCGTTAACAGGCTTCATGTTCACATCGGCACCATGCCCCACCAATATCCTGACCAGATTGGTATAGCCACTTTGTGCCGCATACATCAGTGCGGTAACACCTTCAAAAGTGGTGGCATTAACAGAGGCACCACCGGCAATGAGTTTCACCACAGCAGTTGTATCTCCCCTGTCAGCGCTGATGATTAACTGCTCATCCCTATCAGAAATACCATTGTAATCTGTCTGTACCTGTTGCGAATAACCGGAAAAAGGTATCAGAAGACAGAACAGCAAACCGATGCCTGAATATACTCTCATATCAGTTGAACACATAACTTATACCGCATAATTAACAATAATTTTTGGTATTTTTATAATGGATTTAATAAGTTTCTTATGAAAGTCTTGGAAAACCAGCTTCTTGTTATTTTTGGCGCGTCGGGAGATCTTACCAAACGGAAATTAATACCGGCTTTATATAAATTGTACAGGCAAAAGTTACTGCCTCCCCGATATGCAATACTCGGGGTCGGTCGCACTACCTCAAACTCATCTCATTTCAGGGAGATTATGAAGACAGAGCTGTTAAGCCTTCATAATGATGAGAAAGATGACATTTCTTCATTTCTGAAATTGCTGAATTATTCGTCCATCGAAACAAATGATGTTAAAAACCTAAAAAAGAGCATTGAGGAAATCAATGACAAGGAAAAGCTTGACGGAAACATTACATTCTACCTGGCAACCCCGCCGCTTTTATATGATGTTATCATACAGGGCCTTAACACAATCGGATTGAGCAAAAATGAAGCAGGTTGGCGCCGTATTATTGTTGAAAAGCCTTTCGGGTATGATTTGTCAACGGCAAGGCAATTGAACAGGATCCTGCTGAATGCCTTTGGCGAAGAGAATATATACAGGATCGACCATTACCTGGGAAAGGAAACCGTGCAGAATGTGATGGTCACCCGGTTTTCCAATGGCATTTTTGAGCCGCTGTGGAACAGGAATTATGTCCATCATGTTGAAATCACTTCTGCAGAAAGCATCGGTGTGGAAAACCGCGGAGGCTATTATGAAAAAGCCGGAGCTTTGCGTGATATGGTTCAGAATCACCTGCTGCAAGTTGTTGCCCTGGTTGCCATGGAGCCTCCCACCCGGATTGATTCCACGGCAATCCGCAACGAAACGCTGAAAGTGCTGCAGTCCATCCGCCCAATTGATATTGAAAACATCAACAAACAGGTGATCCGGGGGCAATATACTGCATCAACCATACGTGGTGTAAAAAGGAATTCATACCGCGAGGAAGCCGGTGTTTCACCCGATTCACGTACCGAAACCTTTGTGGCACTGAGCTTGTTTATCGATAACTGGCGCTGGGGCGACGTTCCGTTTTACATTCGTACAGGAAAGTATCTTCCCACACGGGTAACGGAAGTAGTGGTTCATTTCAAACCCACACCTCACAAACTTTTCTGTTTCAATGAGGGGCTATCCAATTCTGATAACCAGATGGTCATCCGGATTCAACCGGATGAAGGCATTCTTCTGAAGTTCGGAATGAAGGTGCCGGGACCAGGTTACCAGGTGCAGGAAGTAAACATGGATTTTCACTATTCCGATTTGTCACAGAAGGACATTCCCGATGCTTACCAGCGATTGCTGATTGATTGCATGAAAGGTGATTCCACGCTGTTTACCCGTGGCGATTCCATTGAACAGGCATGGAAAATAGTAGATCCGGTACTGATGGCCTGGGAAAAAAATCCGGAGATTCCGATTTTCGGTTACCCGGCCGGAACATGGGGACCTGTTCAGGCTGACGGTCTGATCAGCGGACCCAATATGACGTGGCGATATCCATGCAAAAACCTGTCAGATGATGGCATATACTGCGAACTTTAGAAAATTCAACCTCTGAATCATGATTTGTTGTTTCCCTACCGTTGAAAAGCTTTCAGAAGGTCTCAGTGAGGAATTCCTCCGGACATTGTCTGACCTGTCGTCCAGGCAGCATGTTGTATCTGTTGCACTGTCAGGAGGCACAACGCCCATGGCTTTCTTTGAGCAACTGGCTGCTGATTCCCGTAATTACAGAAACCCCGTCCATTGGGACAGGTTGCATTTCTTCTTTGCCGATGAACGCTGTGTACCTCCGGATCATAGCGACAGCAATTATGGCATGGCCAACAGAAGTCTTTTTAGCCGGATCGGTACTTTTGGGTTTCACACCCACCGGATTTACGGAGAAAATGAACCTGTGCAGGAAGCTGAACGTTATTCCTCAGAAATAAGCAGTGTTATTAGCCCTGATGAACCAATACCGCAATTCGACATCATCTTTCTGGGTATCGGAGAGGACGGGCATACTGCCTCAATCTTTCCGGACCGGACCGACCTGCTTACGGCTAATCGAATCTGCGAGGCAGTTTTTCATCCGGTAACCAAACAGGCCAGGATAACCCTTACAGGAAACACGCTTTTGAATGCTAAAAGAATAATCTTCCTGGTAGCCGGCACATCAAAAAGCGTCCTGGTTAAGCAAATTATAAACAGGGAGGAAGCAGCAAAAGCCTACCCTGCTGCCCGCATAATCTGGCAAAGCACCCGTGCCAACATTTACCTGGACAAAGAAGCTGCCAGCCATCTCAATAATTCATGCCGTGGTAAACATTAAAAGAGTCAGAAATCTCAAAAGAGGGAGTCCTTTAAAAGGTCCGATACTTTATTGGATGAGCAGGGACCAGCGTGTCAGTGATAACTGGGCATTGGCATGGGCAGTTGAACTGGCTGAAAACCATGACCAGCAGATTATGGTGGTATTCAACCTGGCTGATGATTTCCTGGGTGCAACCTGGAGGCAATTTGATTTCATGCTCAAAGGATTGAAAAAAGTGGAGGTTGCTCTTACCTCCCTCAATATTCCCTTCAGCTTACTGAAGGGCAACCCGGAATCAACCTTGCCCGGTTTCATCCGGCAGCACAACATCGGTTATATGGTAATGGATTTTGATCCATTGAGAATCAAACGCGAATGGCAACAAAGGGTTGCTGACAAAACCGATATCGGAATTGACGTGGTGGATGCCCACAACATAGTTCCCTGTCACCTGGTATCGGGCAAGGAAGAATATGGAGCCTATACGCTAAGACCTAAGCTAAGCAGACTTCTCCCTGAATACCTGGATGACTTCCCTCCGCTGATAAAACAGCAGGGTAAATTTCAGCATCAACGGATTAATTGGGAGGCCATAGCCATTTCGCTGAAAACAGATCATTCGGTAAGACCGGTTGGATGGCTTGTTCCAGGCGAAAAAGGAGCCTTTGCCCAATTGGAGAAATTTCTGAATAGTTCTATTCAAGACTACGCAAGTAAGAGGAACGACCCCAATGAAAAATCGCTGTCGGGCCTTTCTCCATACCTTCATTTCGGGCATATTTCAGCCCAGCGGGTAGCACTGGAAATTATCAGAAATATACCACGAAACGAAAATACCGATGCTTTTCTGGATGAACTGATCATCCGCAGGGAGCTGTCTGACAATTTTTGCTTCTACAATAAGGACTATGACAACGCTGGAGCTTTCAGGTCGTGGGCAAAGAAAACACTCGACGAACACAGGCATGACAAAAGGGAATTTGTTTACAGCAGAAAACAGTTTGAACTTGCTGAAACTCATGATACCCTATGGAATGCAGCCCAGCTGCAAATGGTAATAACAGGCATCATGCACAGTTATCTGCGTATGTACTGGGCAAAGAAGATATTAGAATGGTCTGTTAGCCCTGAAGAAGCAATGGCCACAGCAATTTACCTGAACGACAGGTATCAGCTTGACGGACGTGATCCGAACGGATATGCCGGTTGCGCATGGTCCATCGGAGGCGTGCACGACAGGGCCTGGGGAGAGCGTGAAATATTTGGCAAGATCAGGTTCATGAACAGGGCAGGTTGTGAACGCAAATTCGACGTTAACCGGTACATTATACGAGTCAATGAGATGAAGCAACATGCCGATGCCATGTTACGGAATTCGCAGTTGTAATCTTAATTTAAATTTAACCGTCTCATTGTTCAACCGGAAGAATAACCGGGAGCGGTGGTAGAGCAGAATCAGGCAAACTCACAGGTGGAGTGGGAATACTTACCGGCGAAGTGATCATTTCTCCTGAAGGCATAGCCTGCTTCACAACCGAGAAATCCTCACCGTATTGAATAATATTGCAATTCGTATTGACATATCCTCCTGAACCGGTTTTCTGAAACAGAAATTTAGTCAGCAGTTGATCTGCTTCCACCTGGTTGATACAATTGCTGAAGTTCCTGCCATATTGGTTCAACGCGGAAAGAAAATAAAACCCGATATCGTAACCCAGCATGGTGAAATTATAACCCTGACTCTTGATTTCATAAGGCTCATATCCCAGTTTTAAACGCGATTTCATCAGGAAATTCCGGGTTTGACTCGTTGAATAGTCCACATAAAACGGAGAGATCAACTGCAGCTGCAAACCATGCAATTGAATCCAGTCAATGGATTTCCATACCTGCCATGAAGGCATGCCAACCAACCTTATCGGGTAAACGTCTGACAACAAATAAAGCCTCGAAACGAGCTTACTCACATCCGGCTCCTGGTCTGAAAAAACTACGATATAGTTTTCTTCCTCCTTACTCAGAATTTTGTGCAACACCCGCATCAGACTGTCTTTCAAAACATAATCCTTAAAGGGTAAAGGCTTGCCCATAGTATCCATGGGAGCATGCTCAACGAAATATTTTTTGAATCGCCAGCTGTTTTTCATAGAAACGCTGTCAGTACCTCTGACCAGAATAAAACGCCCCTTGTTCATTTGCTTCAGGTAATTGGCCAGCGCATAACCTTCATGTGGTTTTGAAGGCACAACCTGGATGATGTTCGGATTGCTGTTTACCAGTTCAGGTTTTGTTGACAGCGGTGAAACCAGCAGTATCTCCTCATAACGGGCAAACCGGCCGGCAATATTGACATCTTCGGAAAACACCGGACCAATGATCAGATCCGGATGAATAAGTGACAATTCACGAACTATTTTTTTTATGTTAACCGTATCCCGCTCTGTATCATATACATGAAGGGTAACCGACATACCTGCCTTCCTAACCGAATCCAGGGCAAGCATGAAACCCTCATAGAACTCCGCAAAGTTGCCTCCCCTGAGACCTTGCTGCCGATGGGTGGAAATATAGGTGTCTTCTTCCGAAAGGGTATCCTTTGGTTCTTGCATCACAATATTGGCAAAAAACGGAAGCATCAGTGCTACTTTATAGGTAACCGGCCTGGCAGGTGCGGCACAAGGTTGCTCCGGAGTATCCAGGGTATCAATTGGAGAAGCAATATCATCCGGCTGTTGAATAATTTTTGGAATTTTCAGTACCTGCCCGACTCTGAGTCCATTGCGCAGCTCAGGGTTTGCATTGATAATATCAGCAACGCCAACACCATAGGACCGGGCAATGGAATATAATGTATCCTTTTCTTTTGCCGTGTAATAGTAATAAAGGTCACTTCCCTTTGTGTTTTGAGAAATGTCAAACATTTCCGGTTTTCGGGGTATCCAAATTGTCTGGTTGGGTTTAATTCCTTCTTTTGCCCAGGCATTATAATGGTAGATAACCGCTTCCGGAACATCATATTTCTTTGACAACGAATAAACGGTTTGTCCTTTTCTGATCTTGTGTGCATGGAAATCCTGCCTGTTTTCGGGATAAGCTACTGCAATTCTGGTTGAAGATTCCGGTATCCTGATGGCAATTCCTTCGGTGAGGTTAATTACGTCGACCTGCGGATTGGCGGACTTTATTTCTTCCTGCGTTACACCATATGCTTTGCTAATGGAGTAGAGCGTCTGATTCTTCTGAACCGTATGAATATAAAACACTTTTCCGTTAACAATGGTCTTTTCCTGGGAACGGACAACTTCTGCAGGCTGAAATTGAGATAAGACCGGGTGCGATATGAACAGTATGAACTGTGCAAAAATCAAAAAAAGGACAAATTTCTTCAATCGTTCTAGTTTTTAAGACCGGTTAAAAATAGTAAAGAAAGGAGTAAAAAAAAAATGACCCGGGAGGTCAGCCTGTATTTATCATGTAATACAATCAGGACAACTCAACCGCAGTAACCAGATCGTTCAAAATGCCGTCAATGGCCGACTCAACCCTTTTCCAGTCGGGTATCAGGGGTGAACCGAAATGTTGGTCGCAAAAGTCAACCACGCCTGAATCAATAGCTTTGGCAAAAGCTTCCACTGTTTTGAGTTCCTCGTGAAAATCAAATGAGATTCTCGAATCATGCATCTCAGCCATAGATTCGTAAATTCCCACCATTTCCCGGGCATGTTTCAGGTAGGTCAACCTGACTGTCCGGAATATTTCAGAATTCAGCATCACTCCGTTGCTTGCCAAATGTGTAAAAAACGTCCGGGCAATATCCGAAGCCATTTTATAAAGACCTTTCTCAGTAGCCGAACCAACATGCTGATGCTTGTGGTCATAACGGCTGGTCAGTTCAATCTGGCATATCCTGGATTCCCTCACCAGTCGGAAAATTTCACCCAGCAAACCCACCTCAATGCCCCAATCCGAAGGAAATTGGATCATCCGCGCCTGGCTGGTATAGGTGGCAAACTCACCCGACAGCGGGTACCTGAAATCGCCCATATAATCAAGAAAATCGGTACTCCCAAACATATCCTTGAGGGTTCGTACCAGGGGAAAGTAAAAAAGACGTGTCACCCGGCCGAAAAGCTTCCTGTCATAACGAACGTAATATCCCTTCACAAATTGAAACCGCAGGTACATGAGCGGGAACATCAGCCGGGTCAGAAAGTCCCTGTCGTAAGTGATGATATCGGCATCGTGAAAAGCAATGGCAGAAACCTCGGCTTTACCAATGATGTATCCGAGGCATGTCCAAACCGCCCTGCCTTTACCCCGGCTCCCCAAAGGAAGTTGCTTTTCAATACGTTCTATAACAGACAGTACTTCAGGCTTGTCATTCCATACCAGGGATACCCTTTTACCAAGAGGTGCGACAATTTTCTTCGCATTTTCAAATTCACTGTAATCTGCCCGGTCAAGTGAAATATATACCTTGCTGACGTAATTGATTTCCTGAATTACCCGGATGATATTTTTCATGGCCTCACCTGATAAATCAGTATACAGGGCTGGTATCAGTATACCAACAGGAATTTTCTGAGAGGCCTTTAAGACCTTGGCCTCCATTTCCCTGCACGTTTCATGCTGGAGCAGGGAAAATGTAGGTACCTTATTGATGTGAAAATCTGCCATAACATATCAATTTTAGAACAGGTCAAAACTGTCCGATGATCAGCATAATCACGGGTATGAAACCCCAAAGCTAGCTTTGGAAACTAATTCCGCAGCAGAGCTGCGGGGTATTATACCCTCCGACTTCGTCGGGATTGTTCGACTTACAAATTTCAGTTCGCTCACTCCTGAAATTTGAGTCTCACGAATAAAAATAAAAATACGATTATTATTCCTGATCTACATGATTATTAGGCAGAAAAACAATTCCTCCGGGAACCCCGCACAAGCCTGATTACTACTGTGTACTTGTATTCAGCACCAACGAACATCAACCCCGCCTTCAGGTATTGGGATCATCGTCGAACATATTCTCGTAATCCTCAACAGTTAGAAATGAATATTTGTAGCTCATAGGAATGATGGCATTGTATTCATCAAGGGATGCACCTGCCATGCAGGCTTCGATGATTTTTCGTCCGGTAGCGGATAATTCAGGGGTCAGGTATTTCTGCAACTCCCGTATGAAAAAGTCATTTAATATCT
This sequence comes from Bacteroidales bacterium, assembly GCA_046481675.1. Lineage (GTDB taxonomy): Bacteria > Bacteroidota > Bacteroidia > Bacteroidales > UBA10428 > UBA5072. The sequence continues at coordinate 12,129 of JAWOJJ010000070.1, forward strand.
TTGCCCCTGCATCATACCCATCGGTACCCACTTCGGTCTGCCGGTGTACCTGCAGAAACCTCGATGGGATCTTGGCTCCTTCAATGGTCAGGTAATTCAACTCATAGCCCAGCAGTGAACAGCGGGCAGGCGTGTACTGATCACTCCGCAGCTTGGCATTGCCCCTACGGGTAAGATATTCGCGCATCAGCAGCTGGGGTTTGAACCCTACCTTCCAAACACCGATATACTGATTTGGAACCAGGGTATATTTGGTGCGCGGTGTTTGAATAATCTGCTCCAGCAATAAATTAGCATGAGTCACCATTTTGCCTGCTGCAAAAGGCCAGTAGGAACCAACACCTTCCGATTCCATTCCGCCTCCTCCAACAATACTGGGATTAGCGTGTCCCCGCGGAGATACCAAACGCCACAACCAGGCCAAAGCAGGCGGCAGAATGTGAAACAGGCCTAAAATTCCGTAATTGGGGTTTTCCCTTGAGCAGGGAGGCGTACGTACGCCAAAACTTCTGACATCAACACTTACAGGACGATTGACAATACCCGGAACAATATCACGGGGCAGGATAACCCGGGGATTCGGACATCGCTTGCCAGGCTGATCCTCAATATGGTCCCAGACAAGCACAGTGCCATCGGGGTGACTCTGGATATTCAGGAACAACAAAGGTTTCCTGGGCTTGATGGTGATCTTTTCCAAAAACGGATCATCACCGTAGTCTGTTATACCATCAACCCTGATAAACCAGGAGTTTTCGGCATCGAGCACGGCAAGTTTTCCATTGTCGCGCTGAACCGATGGATGACAAAGCGCCATATCATCTGTAACGGGCCGGAAAGAACAAAACAGCGGGAGACTGATTAATCGCTTTTCTCCATTGATGGTATTCTCTCCGATTAAAACCTGACCATCTGATTCCCTGACTATGTGCTGTAACATCTCGCTCTTTCCTCCCCCGCTTGCGCCCTCGTGCATAAAGGTGGTGATGTTGTCATAGGGGCTGATTACTTCCACAGTGGAGCAATGGGCAGTCACCCAGCCTTCTCTTTCACCTTTTGAAAGCAGGGCACCATATAATCCTTTTTTGGCACTGGGACCGGGATACAGGTTGTATGAATAGATCTCATGCAATGTTTCGGTTCGGCGGTGAACCACAACCTGTTTACCGTTAAAATGGGTATGCCTGAAGGTAGGGGCCACGTATATCACCGAATCAATGGAAAAATTGTCAGGTAATTCCGATGTGGCAATGATTCTTTGGAGCATGGACAATCCCATAGCAAAGAAACCTGCATTGGCCGGGGCTATTGCAATTCCGCCCAGGCCAATATTTTCACTTCCGGCAAAATAGAAAAAAGCAGCAAGCTCCTGATCCTTCATCCATTGCATGGTTTCTTTACGCAAAACCTCAAAATCATACCCGTACTTATCATCAAATTGCTGCTTATCCGATGGAAAACTATCTGCAATAACCATGGTATCGGGATCGCGACGTCGCATATAGGCTTCTGTATAATTTGCCGAAACACCATTGGTAACCCGGTGTACCACTGCCTCGGTAAATTCACCTTTACCGGGAATATCATACTTCACCTCAAAGGAATTGCTGTTTTCACCACCTACAGCAGTCAATGCCAACTGTTCAACCGTATCATAAAAGGTGATTTTTTTGCAGCCATTCACAAGTGAGATGACTTCGGCAGGAAGGTTTATCTTTTTTTGCTTAACCAGGTCAAAAAATTCAATCATATCTGAAGTTTTGTTTAAGTAAATAAATTTACGCCATTAAAACTATTTTCGATTCTTTTCATTGCTGAAAAAAGGAGGAGTAATAACCCACAGTAGTTCACCTTTTTCCTTTCCAATACAGTGAATACTTTCAATCGACTTCATGTTGAAATAAACATTGTCACCAACCTCCAGTTCATATCGCTTGCTGTCAATAATAAAACCGATTTTCCCGTGTGAAACACGACAGAAAACCTGCCCGTTATAGTCGGTAAAAAAGCCTTTTGTATCTGAATCTTTGTTAAACCGGAGCAAATAAGCATCCATGTTGTTGTTCATTTCGTGACCCGAAAGCAGATATAATTTGGTACCCGATTCATTCTGATCAACCAGCCTCATTTCATCTTTGCGTGTCACCGGATCGCGACCAAAAGATTCGTTTTCACCAATGAGTTCCCCAACAGTGGTGTGCAGGTTCTCAGCAATTGATTTCAGGGTGGAAATGGACGGAGAAGCTTTGGCATTTTCAATCTGGGAAAGTGCGCTTGAACTAACACCCACCAACCTGGACAGGTCGTTCAGCTGCAGTCTGAGTTGTTCCCTCTTTCTTTTTATGCGTTCTCCTATTCGGTTCATCAAATCATGTTCCGCGGCAAATATAAATAATATTTAATAAATTAAGAAGTACTTAATTAAAAAGATGCTGGATGCTGGATACTGGATACTGGATGCTGGATGTGTGTGCGTTGGGAATAGGGATTTGGGATTTGACTGCAATTGCTGCTGCCACTGCTACTGCCACTGCCGCTGCCACTGCTGCTGTGGCAGCAGCGGCAGCGGCAGCATCATCCGAAATTCCCCCCCTATCCTGCTGTAGATGTTGCCGGGTTGCCAGGCTATATCACTTCCCCTGATCATCCGGGTTCCCTGAGTGGACGACTGCACAAATCCGTTTTTACCAAGAAAGTCAATTGCCACCAGGTTATCAGCCGGCAGCACCACTCTTTGTGAAGCAGTGCATTTGATTTTCATCAGTTCCAAACCAGCTTCCTGTGTATTCGCAATAACCGGTCCTTCCTTGAGTGCCGGAATGTAGTATCCATGCAAAGCATCATCTGAAACATAAAGTAAGCTTTCATCCATATACAATGACAACAAGGGTTCGCGGTTTTCTCCGGTAATCAGCTTGTCCATTTGCAACAGCTGTTCCCTGAATTTCCTGGTATAGCTGATAACATTTGTTGAGAAGGAACCCGGTGGCATGGAATTTTCACTTATCATAAAAACGTATTCAGTAACCGGTCTGAATCCTGCCTTTGTATAAACCGGTCTGCCCAGTTCCGTAGCAATCAGCAGGCAGCTTTGAATTTGCTTAAATTCTACAATTTGTAAAAGCTCGTTGACGATGTGGATGCCAATGCCCCTGTTTCTGAAATCAGGGTGTACGATGATGTGTGCAAGCCAGGCAGTATTTTCGTATATAATAGCGGCGCCCATGCCCGCAATGCAATGCTCTGTTTGCGCCTTCAACGGGAAACAAAAAGATGATCTGATATAGAATTCTGTTTCCGGTATGATATCCGGCCAGCCTTCAGGCTGCAGCTTACGGAGTTCATCAAGGTCGTTAGCGGTAATCGGACTGAGATTCATGGAAAATAGGGATTGTTGGCAATGATAGTCCATATTACCATCAGATTCAACTCCTGTTGTACAAATTTTGAGTTCTGACCTGGGAATGTTTCCGGTATAAATTCGTGTATCAATTTCAATATCGTTTTTGAATTCCCGAATTAGCCATTATCTTTGCAGCCTGTTTCGGTCATGGCAGATTTTTGTAAGGAGAGATGCCGGAGTGGTCTCCCAAGGGGATCCCCTGGGGAGATCGGGGCAGTCTCGAAAACAGGTTAGTGGAATGTGATGAAATATTGGAGAGATGCCGGAGTGGTCTCCCAAAGGGATCCCCTGGGGAGATCGGGGCAGTCTCGAAAACAGGTTAGTGGAATGTGATGAAATATTGGAGAGATGCCGGAGTGGTCTCCCAAAGGGATCCCCTGGGGAGATCGGGGCAGTCTCGAAAACTGTTGATTATTTCTCTAAATTGAACGGGAATAAGCTACTTTAAAATCAAGTTAATGAAATTTTACGTTTACATCCTGAAGAGCCTTTCACACGGAAATTATTACTACGGTAGTACAAATGATTTAGAGAAAAGAATTAATCAACACAATAATGGTCAGATGAAATACACAAAGGGCAGAAGACCTTGGATTTTACACTATTTCGAAGAATTTGATACAAGATCTGAGGCTCAAAAGAGAGAGTATTTTTTTAAATCAATTGAAGGATATAATTACCTAAAGCAAGCAAATATTATCTGAAATAGTATATTTGCATCCTGAAATTTCGTAGCCCGGTTTAGAATTAACATTGGAGAGATGCCGGAGTGGTCTCCCAAAGGGATCCCCTGGGGAGATCGGGGCAGTCTCGAAAACAGGTTAGTGGAATGTGATGAAATATTGGAGAGATGCCGGAGTGGTCTCCCAAAGGGATCCCCTGGGGAGATCGGGGCAGTCTCGAAAACAGGTTAGTGGAATGTGATGAAATATTGGAGAGATGCCGGAGTGGTCGATCGGGGCAGTCTCGAAAACTGTTGAACCCTTCGGGGTTCCGAGGGTTCGAATCCCTCTCTCTCCGCAAAAGAAAATAAATCCCCGGCGTAGCGGGGATTTTAAAATTTAAAGGGACTCAAGCTCGCTTGAAGTCCCTTTAAATTTTAAAAGACCCCCAGCGCGAAGCGATGGCGGGAATTTATTTTCTTTTGCAAGGATCTCCCCCCGGCGGATCACGCCAGTAATCCCTCAAATAATAACCCCCAGCGCGAAGCGATGGCGGGGATTTATTATACCCCCAGTGCGAAGCGATGGCGGGGATTTATTATACCCCAGCGCGAAGCGATGGCGGGGATTTATATTCTTTCCGTTGTTACGGCACTCTGGCACTTTTTTCTAACCTCGTAAAGCCTGTCTGCTGTTCCAGGCAGGGTTACATATTGGTAGAATTTGAGCATATTAACGTTCTCTAAGTCCCCGTAAAGCCTGTCCCGCTTTGCGGGAGACGATATATAATTTGTGTTCTTAAATCTGTCAAAGTAGAATTATATCAAATATTTAATCAATATAAAGCCTCCGATCAATAACACGGTAAAGCCAAATGCAAACAAATTGAAATATTTCTCTATAAACTGCCTGATATCCGGTCCGAATTTCCAAATAAGCCAGGATACGAGGAAAAAGCGGGTTCCTCGACTTACAATCGATGCCACAGAAAACATCACAAAATTAATATCAAAAACCCCAGAGGTTATTGTAAAAACCTTATAGGGTATGGGAGTAAACCCTGCAGTGAATATTACCCAGAAATCCCACTGATTATATAAAGTCTTGATACTATCATACAATTCAATAGTAAATCCGGGTATGTTGTTGAAAAAGAAATTGGCAAAACCTGTGAAATCTCCCTCTGGTGAAATCCATGCATAATGCCCCAGGGCATATCCGACAAATGCCCCGGAAACAGAACCAATGGTACAAACTGCGGCATATTGGAATGATTTTACAGTACTACCAAGGGCAAGAGCAATAAGCAACACATCCGGCGGTATCGGAAAAAAAACTGACTCCGCAAAAGCAAGGATAAATAAGGCTGTCAAACCGTGAGGTGATTCAGCCCATTTGAGCACCCAGTGATAAATTCTTTTTAATCCGTTCATAATAAATAATATACTTGTACTAAAAAATGGCTACAAAAACTTCAGTAACAAAACTGACTGGCCTTCTTTCGACTGAAAGCTGAAGTGCATTCGCTGCTTTATGCACCATGTCAGAAAGAACAAATAATAAGAAATGCTTTCAAAATGATTTATCAGGCGGAAGCCAGATGGAAAGGTAAAGTTCGGGAGGCATTGTAGTATGCAGTGAAAACAGGTTGCTGCCAACAAAAATCAGATAATGAAGAGAAGTACAAAGTAAACAGCATGTATTATCCTCCTCGGCTGAGGTTTCGGTATTATAAAAACCAGGAGAGCCCGCATCACCGGAAGCACTTTCAATTACAGTAATTACAGGTTGGCCATAATTGAACAGAACATGGGTCACCAATACAGAAACAGATACAAAAAGGAAAGCCGGAACCAATATTTTTCCTAACATCTTCTTATCAGTTTTCTTGAATGGTTTTTACTTTGATTAAACTATTACTTCCCCGGAAATTTTTCATGGGGATATAAGTAAAACGCAAATATAATAATCATTGTTTCATAATAGTATGACTTATCTCTTCTATAGTACCCGTAATAGAGGCAGTCTATTTAGAGGTAAGGAGGAATTAAAAAAGAACCCTGGAACAAAAGCCAAGCATTCAAACGTTTTAAATTATATAAGAAATGGCTATATTGAGGGCAAAAGTCTGATTACTTACTAATCACCATAGAACCTATGCATCAGATCATTCAGGTAGATGAAAAAAATTTGACCGATTATCCCCAGGTAGTATGTTTTATTAATCCCAGTAACGCGTATTTCGGTTTGAAGGTCGACTGGTTGAAAAACAGGTTTTCAGAAGGTCTGACCATGAAGGTAATTAAGCCGGATCAGGTCGGCAAGGTTGCGGGATACATCGAATATGTTCCCGGTGAATTTGCCTGGCGTGCGGTGAATGCTTCGGGTTATATGTTTATCCATTGCCTGTGGGTTTATCCCAACAACAACAAGAAGAAAGGATTGGGTTCAGCTTTGCTGGAAGAAGTGGAAGCGGATGCCCGAAACGCAAAAATGAAAGGTGTGACGGTAATTTCCAGCGACGGAGCATTCATGGCCAACCGCGATCTCTTTTTAAAAAACGGTTATACGATCAAAGAAGAAATGGAGAAATGCCAGCTGCTGGTAAAGAATTTTTCTGGAGATCAATCGGATCTGGGTTTCAACAATACTACTGAAGCCAGATCGAACCTAAAAGGATGGCATATGATCTATTCAGGTCAATGCCCCTGGGTAGCGCGTTTTGTTGAAGAGGCGAAACCTATCATTAAGGAACATCGACTCGACATCAATATAAGAGAACTCACAACTGCCCGGGAAGCACAACATGCACCCTCGGTATATTCCGTCTTCAACCTGATCAGGGATGGCAAACTGCTTGCCGACCGCTATATATCAACAACCCGGTTTAAAAACATCCTTAATAAGGAATTGAACTAAGAAATATAACTGCAATAATTAAGAACGCCCTATAAATTCAACATGCTATATATCTTTTAGTTATGTAATTGTTGGTAAATTAAAATATATTCGCATATTTAACTCCTTTTTATAGTTATCTTTGAAACACTAATTAAATTCAATCATGGCGAATGGTATTACTCACAAACCTATGCTGTCTGCTGAGAATTTGTATCCCGAATTATTCGTTGACTTTAGTTCGTCCGAAAATTTAAAGTTCATCCAGGAAGTACTGGATTCAAGTCCCTTAATTTCTGCAATAGTCAACCAGAATCGCCAGATTATCATTTCTAATTTCCAGCGCCACAAAATTGCCCTGAGTATCAGCATTGAAGAACTCATAGGTAGGCGACCCGGAGAGGTATTGTCGTGCCTGAACAGCAAAAAGAACGGAGACTGTGGTACAACCGGGAATTGCCAGTTTTGTGGCATTAATCAAACGCTTAAGCAATCGCAGTTACAGAACAGAATGATCACCGGGGAGTGCCGGCTGACCTCGGTCGAAAACAGCCTCACCAATTTTCATGATTTTAAGGTTACCTGTGCACCGGTATATTTTAACGGAGTTATGTATACCTTCCTGAACCTGGCTGACATCAGCAATGAAAAGCGAAACCAGGCTCTCGAGAATGTTTTCTTTCACGATATCATGAACCGTTTGGGTGCCTTCGCAGGAATTATTGATATTATCAAAAGAGAGAACCGGCAGGAGAGCCTGCATGAATACATAGATTTGCTTGAAACCATCGGAGAGATGGTAATCGAAGAGATCAAATTCCAGCGCGAACTCAAATCAGCCGAAAATCATGAACTTATTCTGGACATCAAGGAGCATGACTCATTTGAGATCATTGAATGTGTGAGAAAGCAAATCCTGTTTAATCCGGTTATGAACTCCCGGAATCTGGACACATCAGGTTGTAATCAAAATTTCAGAATTTTTACAGACAGCACATTGCTGAAAAGGATCCTGCTCAATATGGCAAAAAATGCCGCTGAAGCTACACCGCAAAAAGGAACAATTACCATATACTGCGTTCAGCAGCCGGAAAAAGTACTTTTCAGTGTGCATAACCCCGGTGTGATTCCTCCCGAAGTTAAGCTGCAGGTTTTTCAACGGTCTTTTTCAACCAAAGGTTTGGGAAGAGGCCTGGGTACATACAGCATGAAACTTTTCGGTGAAAACTACCTGAATGGTAAGGTTTACTTCACCTCGGATGAAATATCGGGAACAACCTTTACAATTGAGTTACCCGCCGGAATTGAGTGCCAGTAAAGCGCGCTCCATCATCAGGAAAAAAGCCTGTGCTTCGGTGGATGTTCCCGGCTTGTCGAAAAACGGAGAACCACAGGCACCCTGTACAATACCGTTGGAATCAATCTTTGATCTGGCAGCCGACCGCATGATATCAGCCTTTTCTTTGTATGCGGAATTGAGCCAGCCGGTTTTCACACCTGTGTAAATGGCAAAAGCGAGCATTTGGCTCAGGTTGGTCTCAATAAACGAATCGCTGTTGTCAACAACATCATGAAAAAGGCCATCAGGTCTCAAGTAAACAAGGCACCCGTCAATGACTTCTTTTCCATAAACAGCCAGTTTATCAGCTAATTCTTTTCTTTCCACCGGCAACAAATTCATGATCTTTGCAATTCCTGCCGCGGTCCACCCGTTACCCCCTCCCCACAAATCTTTCCGTGAAAAATCCATCTTTTCATCATCCCATTGGTGGTGGTATAATTTTTTTTCAGGATCCATCAGGTACTTCCGGAAACCCTCAATTTGTTTCACTGCTTCATCAAAGTCGCCCATATGCGCAAGAAAGGGTGCTGCCATAAATGATGAATCGCTCCAAATCAACCTGCCATAGTTCATATGATGCAGAATTCCGTCTTTGGTTTTATGCGTTGTGTTTTTCAAAAACCGGTACATGGCTTCTGCTGCCTTCCTGAACTTTTCATCCCCGGTTTCCTTCCATGCCAGCAGCACTGCTTCTCCGTTGGAAGCAGGGTCGGTTATGCCGGGATCAGTGCCCAGTATTCCCAACCTACCCTCGCTATCCTGTCTTGCAACGGCATCTCTTGCAAACAGGATTGCCAGGTCCTTTCTGCCAACTGCGATCAATGCCTGTGACGCAGTTCCCTGCTCCCATGCCATCCGTTGCATGCACAACATGGCATTAAGGGCTTTATCAACCAGAGGATCAGAAAACAGATCTGTTCCGGAGGCTTCTGCATTTTTGGTTTCCTTAATACCGGATTTACATGAAAGCATTCCGGCTGCAGCTGCAGGAACTGCTATGGATGCTGCGGTAATGAAGTGTCTTCGTTTCATATTGATAGGCTTTAGGCTTTTTGAAATGAGTTATAGGCAGTTAATGTCAAAAATTATTTCAGAATGATACCCTTGCCCTGCACAACTGTCAGGTATCTGTCGCCTCCTATATTATTATAGATTTCCTTCTTGCCGTCGGACCAGGTGATTTCTATGCGCTCAATCAGCTTGTGGTTACCGAGTCCGAAATGGATCCTGGGATCCTTATTGGATAAATAACTTGTGGTCCACTGGTTGATTCTGACCTGCTTTTTTCCGCCGGCAGTAATCTCCACTTTCGCAGCAATTGCCGAAGCAGGACCGTTTGCTCCTTTGAGTGTAAAACCCACCCAGTGATTCCGGTTACCTGTGTTGTTACGAAGTAAGGTGGCAGTGGCCTGCTTATCAACATGAGAAAAAATAATATCCATATCACCGTCGTTATCGTAATCCCATACAGTCACTCCCCGCCCCGATCTCTTGACCGAGAAATAAGCTGCTTTAGAGGGTCCTACATTCCTGAACCTGCCTCTACCGTCGTTCTCCAACAGTAATGGGTATTGCAGGATCAACTCCTCTGCGGTTCCGGTAGCTACTACAATATCCAGGTCACCGTCGTTATCATAGTCGAAAAGTTCAGAACCCCAGCCTCCCTTGCCGGCTAAAAAGCCTGCCACACCGCTTGATTCGGTAATGTCAATATACACTCCATTTCCGGTATTTTTGTAGAGTGCTCCATATTCCAGGTCGGTAACGAGTATATCTATCAGTCCGTCGCCATCTACATCTCCCAGCGTACCGTGCATGGAACCTGAAGGATTACCCTTGCTGTTTGCAGCTACCCCGCTGGCAATAGCAACTTCCTTGAATTTGCCGCCCTGGTTTTTAAATAAATAATTCAGGTGATGATCATTGGCCTGGAAAATATCAAGATCTCCATCCTCATCATAATCAAAAACAGTGAGGCCCATACACTTGGAATCAGGGTAATGCAGTCCGGTTTTTTTAGTAACCTCAACAAACCGGCCGTCAGCCTGTTGTTCGTAAAGTATGGATGCCTGTCCCTTGTATTCCGAAGGATGTGGCATCATTCCCGGAGTTTCTGGTGATACATATTTGGGATCAAAAGCCAGGAAATTACCCACAAAAGCATCCAGCCGTCCATCCCGGTTATAGTCGAAAAAAGAAACCCCTATGCTCCATTTGGTGAAACCATTAAGCTTTTCAGGTCCTCTTAATCCAACCTGTTCTGTAATATCTGTAAAGGTTCCATTGCCGTTATTTCTGAAAAATCTGTTTGGACCGTAATTCAGCAAATACAAATCCTGGTCACCATCGTTATCAATATCGATTGCTCCGGCGGCCATGCTCCAGGTTCTATCGTCAAGCCCGGCCTGCTCTGACACTTCAGTAAATGTACCATTTCCGTTATTCTTGTATAACCTGTTGGGTGTATTCTTGTATTTGAGTCCTCCCATATCCGAAATTCCTTCAATATAGGTACCATTCATCATATAAAGATCCATCCATCCGTCGCCGTTGTAATCGAAGATGGTGATTCCCGAGCCACTGCTTTCCAGAATGTTTTCATAATGGTCGTCACCAATGGTGTATTTGAAATCAATCCGCGCAAGTTTGGTCATGTCGGTAAAAAAGGGCTCAATTTTATACTGGGCATGTAAGCTCAGTGTCATGGCCCCAAGAATCGGGCAAAGAAGTATTCCTGTGAGCGTGTATCTCATGTTTGCAAGCATTGGAAATGAAAAACCTGTATTAATAATTTTTTAGAGCATTCAAATAATCATCTGCGGTCACAACCCGGGTATTGTATTTCCGGTTGTATTCCCTGAGTATGGGATCGTCAGGATAAGCATCTTTTTCCGATGGAGGATAACTGCCCATGCCATGGTATGGGAGCGGTAAAACGGTATGTCCGTATGCCGTATTCAGGTCCCCGTCTTTCACCCAACCCACGCTGCGTATCAGAAAATCGCGTTTCCAGCCGGCTTGCAGTTTTGGTAACTGTGAGGCATCAAACTCAAGGGTTATTTCATCACCCGCGTTACTGATTATGTATTGGTTATCGGCATCCAGTAAAAGCGGTAAAACATCGCCAAAACGGGTGTAATTTCCGGTCAGGTCGCGCCATTTAGACTCCTTATCCACAACCGAGTAATCAAACCAATGTGGACCATATCTCCCTCCTTTTCTGTAGAGTTGCGAAAATCCGCGATAATGCAAATCTGCTGAAGAAGGATGCATTCTTGTTGACTTTACCGGAGATTGAGTAACCTGATCGGAAAAGAAAACATAATCCCAGTAAATCTCCATATTGGTAATGATCCGTATCCGGTGATCAGCAGACAGGAACTTCCCCGACAAGTTGGCAATAACCGTTTTATCCTTTCCCATCGGAAAACCCAGGTTGTCTATAACGGTTTCCCATTCACCCTTTGTGTTAATCACCTGAATCTGTGGTGAAACAACCTTAAGTTGCTCTGATTGTGACAAGGCCACATTGATACTTGCATCGGTAGGGAATATCCATCCCGTAAGGAACAGGTGAAGATTTCCGTCTTTCCCCGCATCGCCGGGATCAAGTATCAGTTCTGTCATTTCCACAATACCCTGGTATTTGCCGGGTTTAAAACCTCCAAGAAAAACAAAGTCCTTTTTGCTCAAAGCAGCTAGTACGTTGTTCCCTTTTGCATCTGTTGCAGAAACAGGGAGACTCTTTTCTGATACCTGGTACACCTTGTTGCCCGGAAAAGGTGGGGGTGTGAATTGTTCCGGCACAAAAATATCCGTGTTTTCAGGGTGGTCCACTGCCACCAGTTCAATTTCGTCGTAATATATTGTCTCCCACAGTTCGGATGTCATCTGAAATGAGTACTTACCTTTCCGCGGTTTAACTGCTTCGCCGGGGATTTTCAAATAATCATCCGATGCATCGGCAAAACCATAGGTGGTAGTTCCTCCCATGATGCCCAAAGGCATTCCCAAGGCACTGCGCCATAAAATATCTTTCACAAATTCATACTTTTCTCCATCCCAGGCATACAGGAACGGACATGACCCCTTGAGGGTCTGTGATTCAACCAGCGACTGGTTGGAGGTGGGCATGAATATGTTCTGGGGCACACCGTTGGTCCATGTAATGCGCACGATATCTGCCTGTTGCCGGTTACCCAAACCAAAATACACATTCGGATCGGTTACAACCAGAGTCTGGTAAAGCTCTCCCGAACGTACCTCAACTTTGGCTCCAATGCCGAAATGATTGTTCTTGGCACTTCCGGCTTTCAAACCTACCAGTTTAATCTTTATGAAATGATTCGCATTTCCCCCGTCATTACGCAAAAGCACCACTCCCCCATTGGTACCGGCTATCAATATGTCCAGGTCCCCGTCATCATTGTAGTCAAAAACACAAATCTGATGTCCTGACCGGGCTGTTTCAGGCAATTTATTGCTGACATCCGTAAAATGTCCGTTTCCACTGTTATGCAACAGAAATACACCCCGGGTTCCTTCCTGAGATGGTTCTCCGACAATCAACAGATCGAGAAAACCATCGTTATCGAAATCCAGGAATTTGGCATCATGTACCTGAACTCCTTTTAAAATACCAAAAATTTCCCCGGCTTTTGCATCCTGCACAAATTTCCCGTCGTGACTGTTCCGGTAAAACACCGGGGGTTCAACTTCAACAGGAGACATAAACAGATCCAGGAATCCATCATTATTGAAATCACCCGTCTCAATTTGTCCGATGCCGGTACTTGTTATTCCGCTGTTTTCAATTACATCTTTGAATACACCCTGCCGCTGATTAGAGTAATAGCTGTTCAATCCGCTTTCATTTGCAACAATGAAATCAATCACGCCGTCTTCGTTAAAATCGCCAAAAACAGCATCCCTGCCGGTAACCTTGTTGCCTGCTATTCCTGCTTTTTCTGAATTTTCAGTGAATGTGCCATCGGCATTGTTCCTGAACAACAGGTTTTGGCCGGCTGTAAGCTCCAGTAAATCCAGGTCTCCATCGTGATCCGCATCAAGAAACAATGATTTGTAAGCTTGCTGATTGCTTTTAAGCCCAGCCTTTTTAGTGACATCTTCAAAAACGCCCTTACCGGCATTGCGGTAAAGAATTCCACCATCTTCCTTATTGATATACAAATCAAAGAAGCCGTCGTTGTCATAGTCAGCAAACGTGGCAGCATATTCCCTGCCTGTATGATTCAGTCCCGACGAGGATGCGATATCTGTAAACCGGCCCATTTCGTTATTCATCAGGTGATGCCTATAAGTTGACGAAGCCTGATCATAGTTGCCCACATAAAGATCAATGTCTCCGTCACCATCGAAATCGCACACAGCAATGTGGGTGGAATTCAGGAGCAAATTGCTGCTACCTGCCTCCTGCGGTTTGATGATATCAAGGCCTGTTGTTGCTGTAATATCAGTAAATCGTATGGCTTCCAGCACAGCATCTTCATCCAGATTAGCCTGAACCTGTTGCTGATTAAAAGATATCAGTGGAAAGCCGATGAGCGAACCGCCAGGCCCCTTCAACTCAAGCATGCCCGCCTGGTAGGGTGAAGAAACCTTGAGGTAATTATGAAAAATGGTAAACTGAACCAATGCATTTCCCTGGTCGCCTTTTTTTAGCAACTCCAGTGCTTCATTATAATAATCTACGGCTTCTTTGGGAAAGTCGGGGAATTGCTTCTGAATGATTTCAAGTTGCTCCAATGCCTGGTCAAAAGCACCATTTCTGATGTACAAATCCACCAGGTTAAGCTTGGGCACGAGGTTGCCGGGAGTTTTATCAACCAGTTGCCTAAGGTAAGTTTCTCGCAATGCCTGTGACTCTTTATCAGATTCCCCGGCAAATATTTCCGTTATCTCATAAAGCACCTTAATGTGGTCGGGGGTTGATTTCAATGCCTCCTTTAACTGGGAAACAGCACCCTGTATATTGTCCTGCATTTTGTACACGGTTGACAGGAGTAAGCGGATATCCGGATCTTTCGGGTCAATACCAATGCCTTTAAGCAACTGTTTTTCTGCTTCGGGGTAATTGCCCATTCTCAGGTAGGTAAGACCCAGGTTGGCATAGCCCAACTTCTCTTTGGGTGCCAGTTCAATAAATCTCAGGAACTCCTTCTCTGCATCTTCAAGCTTGAATTCCTCAAGATAGGCCAAACCAAGAGTTCTGGCAGAAATCAGATCCTTTGCTTTCTGTGCTTCCTTTTCTTCCTTGCTTTTACAACCAACAAGAAGAAAAGAACCCAGCAGGATAACAGCGAACAAGTATATTTTTTTCATGGAACCAAAATTAAGAAATAATGGCAATTAAGCAGATTTGTAAAGGGGTATTATATTTCCCGGAAATCAATTCACGGGTAAACTTGAAACCACCAGCACACCTTTTCGATTCCCTTTGTCATCGAAATGAACCGTTCCGGTGACTCCTTCATGGCGAATTGAAGACAAGGCCTGCTGCAGTTTCTCCCGGTCGGGACTTCCTGCAATTCGCATAGCTTCAATCAATATGTTAGTGGCATCAAAGGCATATGCGGCAACGAGGCCCGGTGTTTCACCATGCATCCTTTGATATTCCAGCTGAAATGCCGTTTTTCTAGCTCCCGGTAGCTGAATGCGGGGTACCAACAATGCTGAACTGCATTCCTGTAGTTCAGCCTGAGATAATGCATTTTCATCAAGTACCGATAGGGGGCTATAGACTGGTAGTGATATGCTGTGCTTTTTAAACAACCTGATTAGCTTCAAGGTTGTAGCCGGACTGCAAAACAGGGCAATTGCCCCTGCATTTTTTTGTTTGATTTGATTAGCCAGTTCATCAATCCGCGATGAGTAGTCTTCATATCTATATTGAACAGGCTGAGGTTTTCCTGCCTCTTTCAAACTCATCACGAAATTCTTGAAAGCCAGGTTTGAATCATATGCATTGTCGCTAATGGTAATGATTCCGGATAATTTTCTTCTTTCATATATTTCATTTACCAAAGCATCGGCCTGTTGCCTGTCGTTTGGAACACAATTGAAAAACCAGGGCACAAAAGCCTGGGAAAGAGTAGGATCTGATGACCAGGCAGATATGAAAACAACTATAGACCTGGTGGCTGCCTGTTCCACCAGGTGTGCATTCCTGCCGTCATGCGAGCCAATCAGTGCCCAAACCTTATGATTCCAGATCAGGTCGACCGCCTGTTTGGAACCGGTTCCCCATGGACCTTCCATACTTTTTACTACCAACAGAAACGGGCGGCCATTCAGCCCCCCGTTCTTATTGGCGTTTTTTACTGCCAACTCAGCGCCTTGTTTTGCTGCCAAAGATGTTTTATCCTGGATAAGTAATCCTATTTTCACAGGATCAACAGGTTGTGCTATTGTTGCAGGAATGCATGCAAATAAGAAACCAATCAAATACAACCTCATCATAACCATTCAGGCTGAGTGTTTATACAATAAACCGATCCACAGCAGCTGCCACTTTCCTCAGATCAACCATCAACTCATTGAATTCACCAGGATTAAGGGATTGCTGACCGTCGCATAATGCGTCTTCGGGTTTGTAATGCACCTCCATGATAAGTCCGTCGGCACCTGCTGCAATAGCAGCCTTTGCCATTGCCGGAACCATCCATCTCATGCCTGTACCGTGACTTGGATCCACAACAACCGGAAGATGGGTGAGGTGCTTCAGCATGGGAACCGCGTTCAGATCCAATGTATTTCTTGTGGCAGTTTCAAATGTTCGGATACCCCTTTCGCACAGGATAACCTGACTATTTCCCTGAAGAAGAATGTACTCTGCAGCCAGCAAAAATTCCTCAATAGTTGACATCATCCCTCTTTTCAAAAGAACAGGCTTTCGAGACAGGCCAACTTCCTTAAGCAAAGGAAAGTTTTGCATATTCCTTGATCCCACCTGCAACATATCAGCATAACCCGACACCAGCTCTACCTGGCGGGTATCCATCACTTCTGTCACAAAAGGTATCCCGTTTTTCCTGCTGATGTAGCTAAGCATTTGCAGTCCTTCTTCACCCAGGCCCTGAAATTTATACGGCGATGATCTGGGTTTAAAAGCCCCGCCTCTCAGGATTTTTGC
>JAWOJJ010000055.1:0-25876 GCA_046481675.1 Bacteroidales bacterium
CGGCCATAGTTTTGGGCGGCGAGTGGATGCCGGCCTGGGCCAACAGCTTTTTGTTGTACCACAAACCGTGGGGGCTAAGGCCAAACGGAATGGCGTACAGTTTGCCGTCGTAAGCGCCGGCCTGCAGGCCACCTTCCCAGTTGTCGGCCAGCTCTGTCGGGGTGATAAATTCGTTCAGGTCGCGCAGCACCCCCAACGGCCCCAACTCCTGCGACCATGGGCCGCTTAGTTGGGCCACATCGGGGGGATTACCGCCGGCAGACATGGTGATGAGTTGCTGCCGCATCTGGTCAAAGGGGATGGCATGTAAAGCAACACAACCTAAACATAATATTAATGGCCATTCAGAAACCCTCAATACCCAAAGGAACACGCGATTTCGGACCGGTTGAAATGTCGAAACGTAACTATATTTTCAACTTTATTAAAAAGGTATTTCAACAGCACGGTTACAGTCAGATCGAAACTCCGGCAATGGAAAACCTGGATACCCTGCTGGGCAAATATGGTGAAGAAGGCGATAAACTGCTGTTCAAAATTCTGAACTCGGGAGACTTCTTGCAAAACATCAATGTCGCTGATATCAATACCCTGGGTGCAAATGCCGCTTCACTTAAATTTTGTGAAAAAGGGTTGCGCTACGACCTCACGGTACCCTTTGCCCGCTTTGTGGTGCAACACCAGCACGAGATTGAATTCCCGTTCAAACGCTACCAGATACAACCGGTATGGCGTGCCGACCGGCCACAGAAAGGACGATACCGTGAATTCTACCAGTGCGATGCCGATGTCATCGGAAGCAATTCCCTGCTGAATGAAGCCGACCTGGTTCAGATCATTGATGAAGTTTTCACCCGCCTGGGCATCAGGGTGAAAATCAAGCTGAATAACCGGAAGATTCTGTCAGGCATTGCAGATTATATCGGGCAACCCGACAAAATTACTGACATTACGGTAGCTATTGACAAGCTTGAGAAAATTGGTGCTGAAGCCGTAAACCAGGAATTGCAGAATAAAGGCTTGACTGTTCAGGCGCTTTACAAGCTGGAACCCGTTTTTGCAATCGGGGGAAGCAATTCCGAAAAGCTGACCGACCTGATGAAACTGTTACATATAAGCCAGGCCGGCATCAGGGGAATAGAAGAAGCTGAAACGCTGATCTCAATGCTCAACACACTGGATTTGAAATCGGAGGTTGAAATTGATATTTCACTGGCCCGCGGGCTGAATTATTATACCGGAACCATCATCGAGGTGAAAGCACTTGATGTTGAAATGGGAAGTATTTGTGGTGGCGGCAGGTATGACGACCTTACCGGGATATTCGGTTTGAAAGACATTTCGGGCGTGGGCATTTCATTTGGCGCCGACCGGATTTACGACGTGATGGAGCAGCTCAAGTTGTTCCCTTCCGAAACCGCAGAATCGGCAAGGGTTTTGCTCGTAAATTTCGGTGAAAAAGAAGCGCTGTTCTGTCTCGGACTGTTAAACAAACTCCACAGGGCCGGAATAGCTGCCGAACTATATCCCGATGCTGCCAAACTGAAAAAGCAAATGTCATATGCCGATGCCAGAAAAGTTCAGTTTGTAGTGCTGGCCGGCGAAAATGAGATCCGTGAAGGACAGCTTACCGTTAAAAACATGACAAGCGGCGAGCAGGTAAAGGTTACACAGGAGGAGCTGGTGAAACTGGTGTCGTGAAATACAGCTTAGGCTGCTAAGGGGTGAAACCCCGAAATATAATAGCACAGGGCGAAGTGAAACGAAGCCCTGTGTTATATATGGGTAATGATTTTTGAGCGCTGTAAGTGCGAAACTTATTAATTGAATATGCCAAAGTATTACCTTACGGGCCTTCAGCCCTTAGAGACTTTTGTAATAGTTGACACAGGGCTGCATCATGCTTGCGCATGATTTCGCCCTGTGCTTATACATATCGTTCCTTCGGAACTGTAATAAAAAATGTTTCGCTAAGAAAATCTCTTTAGTTGACGGCACTAGTCTCCCGACTAAGCTCCTTGATAACTATTCTCTACAATTCCATCATCACCACCGAAGCAGCCGGCAATTTCACGCTCACCGTTTCCTTGTTCAGTTTGAATCCTTTAAAAGCCACTGATTTTACAACTTCAGGGTTGGCAAAGGTGTTGTGTTGCGACAATTCTTTTGCTGTAAGAACCGTTCCGGTAACATTTGCCGGTTTATGGGCACGCAGTTCCAGGTTCAGTTCAATCTCCTTATGCGGATCGGCATTGGTTAGTGTAATATGCACCTTTCCTGCCTTATCGCGCGATGCCGAAGCGGTGACTGCCGGAACAGATTTCCCATTCAGCACATACTCGGGCGATTTGAAAGTAACCGGTATGAGAGCAGCATCCATGTGCACCTTATACATTTCAAAAACATAGTAGGTGGGAGTGAGCACCATCTTTTCACCTTCGGTGAACAGGATGGCCTGCAGCACGTTCACCATCTGGGCAATGTTGGCTATTTTAACCCGGTCGGCATGGTTGTTGAAAATATTCAGGTTAATACCAGCCACCAGGGCATCACGCATGGTATTCTGCTGAAACAGGAATCCGGGATTGGTTCCGGGTTCCACATCAAACCAGGTGCCCCATTCGTCAACAATCAGACCTACTTTCTTTTGTGGATCATATTGATCCATGACGGTGGAATGACGTGATACAAACTCGTCCATCACCAGTGTGCTCTTGATGGTGCTGAAATACTCGTCCTCCGTAAATTGCGTTGCAGAACCCTTGTAAGTCCAGTTATGCGTAATGGTATAATGATGAAGTGATAGTCCGTTCATTAAGTTCAACGGCACATTTTTCATCAGCGTTTCAGTCCAGTGATAATCGCCCGAACTGGGTCCGCCTGCAATCCGGTATAGCCTGTTGTTACCATAGTTTCTGGCATAAGTGGCATAACGCTTATACTGGTCGGCATAAAACTCGGCTGTCATGTTACCTCCACAGCCCCAGTTTTCATTACCAACACCCCAGAATTTTACATTCCATGGTTTTTCCCTGCCGTTTTGTTTCCTCAGGTCGGCCATCGGACTTTTGCCATCAAATGTAATATACTCAACCCATTTCGACATTTCTTCAACCGATCCGCTTCCCAGGTTTCCGCAAATATAGGGCTCGGTACCTAACTGCTCGCACAGATCCAGAAATTCATGTGTTCCAAAGCTGTTATCTTCCACTACCCCACCCCAGTGTGTGTTGATCATCTTAGGCCGGTTCTCGCGCGGGCCAATGCCGTCCATCCAATGATACTCATCGGCAAAACAACCACCCGGCCAGCGCAGATTGGGAATTTCCAGTCGTTTCAGTGCAGCAACCACATCATTGCGGATTCCCCTGGTGTTGGGGATAGGGGAATTCTCTCCTACCCAAATACCACCGTAAATACAATGTCCCAGATGTTCCGAAAAATGTCCGTAAATATGCCGGCTGATGGTATCGGTGGTTATGTCGGCATTCAACACAATGGTGGCGGGTTGTGCCGTTAAGGGTGTCTGCATTGCAGCCAATACAATCACCATGCATGCTAAAAGTGTTCTTTTCATATTAGTGGTTTTATTGTTTGTAATAATCCGTTGTTAAAACCTGGTCATCCAGGCATCAGGGTGAATTTCCTCACGGATCCTTTGTAGTTCTTTTACAGCAGGCTCTTTATCATCAAACGATGCGAAAGACACGGCAAACAAATTGCCGATTCTGCCAAACTTTTCAGCTTTGAATCCCACATCATTCAATGATTTGACCAGCTCATCAGCATTGATTTCATCCCTGAAACAGCCGGCAACAATGAAATAGCGCAGGTCTTCACTATGCATGCTGTCAGAAGCAACTGCCCCGGGAATTTCCGCAAACACCATGGACGTATCGGCTACTGCCATTCGAACAGAGTCAGAAAGCTGATTAAACAAGGAATCGGAAACAAAAAAAGACGGTTGTTCAGGTATCGCATCAGGACGTGTTTTGCCCCTGAAAATGAAAAAAGCAATAACCGCTGTATTCACCAAAAGAATAATCAGCAGCCACCTGATAACCTGTTTTGAGGAATAATAACCGTTATTATCGTGACCTTTATTCCCGACATTTGCTTCAACCGGTTCCTCCTTTTTAATTTCAGGCTCAACAACCTGCTTAACCGGTTTTACCTCACGAACTGCTTTAACGCTAACCTGCTCCCGCTCTTTTTTCTCCGATGAAGCCGCAACTTTTTCCGGTTTTTCAACTGCTGGTTTTTCCATTACCGGTTTTTCAGGCGCGGGATCATCCTCAAGCTGAATAACAGGCTCCTCCGTAATAAGCGATGCAATATCCGGTTTGTCGTTTCCATCATGGGTGGCAAAAATGATCCTTCCGTTAAAATCTTTACGCAGGGAACCCAATCCATCAATGATAAATACATTTTTAGATTCCAGGGCCTTGCTAACACCGGTGAGGAAATCCGACAACTGCTGCTGCGCAATTCCCCGGTCAATGTTTTCACATTTCATCATATAATCAATCAGCAGGCCGTCGTCGTATTTCAATGATTCATTGAATACAACAACCTTGGGCTCTTTTTGCTTCAGAATAAAAGCACCCAGATCGGGAATTATCACCCGAAGATTATTATCAAGCAGTGCGGCAATGTATTTGTCCATCAGGTCATCTCTATTTTCTCTCCAATTATGAACAACCCTGTCCTAAGTAACTATAGGTGTTTCACATTATTATACCAAAGTATGAATTTTATCGGAATATCATATGAACATTGACAAAAAGTTGTAAACAAGAAAAATGGAAACAACAGAAGAAGACCCACCAGGATTTTGTTTTTTTCACTAACTTGCAGTGATAAAGCAAAGCCATATGAATACAAAGAAAATCCTTGGGATTGATATTGGAGGATCCGGAATTAAGGGTGCTCCTGTTGATGTAAAAACAGGAAAGTTACTGGGCGAGCGGTACCGCGTTCCCACTCCCAATCCATCCAACCCAAAAAACGTGGCAAAAGCCATCAAGGAGATGGTGAAACACTTTAAATGGGTAGGACCCATCGGATGTGGTTTTCCTGCCGTTGTTCAGAATGGCGTAGTAAAAACCGCCTCCAATATAGACAAGAGCTGGATCAATGCCGATGCAGGTAAGATTTTCAGTGAAGCCACCAAATTGCCCGTTTGGGTAATCAATGATGCCGACGCTGCCGGGCTGGCTGAAATTAAACTTGGAGCCGGTGCAGGTTTCAAAGGTGCCGTTGTGGTGCTGACCATTGGCACCGGAATTGGTTCCTCCCTGTTTATCAAAGGCAGACTTTATCCGAATACCGAATTCGGACATGTTGAGTTCAAAGGAATGGATGCCGAAGTATACACCTCCGATGCAACCAGAAAGAAGGAAGAACTCGACTGGACAGCCTGGGGCAAAAGGCTCAATGAATACCTCACCCATATTGAATTTCTAACCTGGCCCGAACTGATTATCCTGGGTGGCGGAGCCAGTAAAAAGCTCGATCTGTTCAAAACCGAGCTCAACCTGAAAGCCAGAATTGTTCCGGCCAAATTCCTGAATGACGCAGGTATTATCGGTGCAGCCATGGCCGCCAAGGTTAACATCAAGAAGAAGCACTAAAGGGTATCCGGTTCACCAGGGATCTCCCCAGGGTGACTTCATCGGTGTATTCCAGTTCATCACCAATTGAAACACCACGGGCAAGTGTTGAGAATATCAGGTTATAGGTACTCAGTCTCCGGAACAGGTAGAAATTGGTTGTATCCCCTTCCATGGTGGCACTCAATGCCAGGATCAGCTCTTTTGTGGTTCCTTCCCTCACCCTTTCCTCCAGACTGTTGATGTTCAGATCAGCAGGACCCAGTCCGTCCATGGGCGAAATGATACCCCCCAGCACATGATACACGCCATGATATTGTTGCGTATTCTCGATCACCATGATGTCCTTAATGTTTTCAACAACGCAAATGGTGGCATGATCACGTTTCTGATCCGCACAAACCGGGCATGTGTCAACATCGCAGATATTGCCACAAATGCTGCAAAATTTCAGGTCGGAAGCCAATTTGATGAGGGTGGAACCAAAGGTTTCCAGTGTTGATTTGTCCTGTCGCAACAGGTGCAACACCAGCCGGAGCGCAGTTTTATGACCGATTCCGGGCAGCGTGGCAAATTCATTCACCGCACTTTCAAGTAATTTGGAGGAATAGTTAAAATTCATGGTCCTGCCTGTTTTGTATTACGGATTCTTCTGAAACCAGGCAAAATTAATCTTTTATTTGGCAACTGTTTTTCAGGTTGAATGTTTTTACTATCCTTGCATCATCAAGGTAAATCACAGCTGTAATGAATCCCTGGATATTGCTTGCCATTGTAGTTTCCTATTTCACGCTGCTGATCATCATTTCAGTAATAACCAGCCGTGGAGCCGACAACGCCTCATTCTTCGTAGGTAACCGGAAATCACCCTGGCTACTTGTCGGTTATGGAATGATAGGAGCATCCATATCGGGAGTCACCTTCATTTCGGTTCCCGGTGAAGTGGGTGCCAGCTCATTCTCTTACCTGCAGATGGTATTTGGCTTCTTTGCCGGTTACATCATCATTGCCAATGTGCTGTTACCTTTATATTACCGGCTGAATCTTTCTTCAATATATGAATACCTGCATAGCAGGCTGGGTTTTTTCAGTTACAAAACCGGAGCTGCTTTCTTTCTCATTTCACGAGTGATCGGTTCTTCGTTCCGACTCTACCTGGTGGCCCTGGTAATTGACGGGTTCATCCTTTCCAAACTGGGCGTGCCATTCTGGTTCACAGTAATCATCACCATCGCACTGATCTATGTGTATTCGTTTAAAGGGGGCATCCGCACCATTGTATATACCGACACACTGCAAACCACCTTCCTGATCCTGGGCGTGGTGCTTTCCATTGTGCTTATTGCCAAAGAGCTGAATCTTGATGCTGCCGGACTGTTCAACGCCATTAGCTCAAGCCGGTATTCGCAGGTGTTTGTGTGGGACTGGCAACCGGCCAATAATTTCTTTAAGCATTTTTTGAGCGGCATGTTTGTGTGCATTGTAATGACCGGGCTTGACCAGGACATGATGCAGAAGAACCTGAGCTGCCGGAATATCAAAGAAGCCAAAAAGAACATGTACCTGATGAGTTCGCTGATCGTAGTGGTGAATATTCTTTTCCTGTCACTCGGAGCTTTGCTTTATGTTTATGCCAATTCCAAAGGTATTATTACAGAAAACTTCACTAACAGCGAATTGGTGCAAAACTGCCCGGTCAGCCTGCAATATCCTGGTGCCGAAGGCATGCAGTGCAGCAAAACGGATGAACTCTTTCCCTTTCTCGTGTTCAACTACCTGCCGCCACTGGTGGGTTTTGTGTTTATTATGGGATTGCTGGCTGCCGCTTACGCAAGCTCCGATTCGGCCCTGACAGCCCTGACCACTTCTTTTTGCGTTGATTTCCTCGGGTTCAAAGAAGACAACCGGCGGATGCGAACCCGCAACCTGGTACATATTGGTTTTGCCGTGCTTTTTGTGCTGGTCATCCTCATGTTTAAGGTTCTCAATAACGATAGCGTCATCAACGCGCTTTACAAAATTGCCGGATACACCTATGGCCCGTTGTTGGGCATGTTTGCATTCGGCATCCTCACACCATACAAAGTCCGTGATAAGGCAGTTCCCTTTATATCCCTTGCAGCACCTGTTATTTGCTACCTGCTGAGTACCTATTCACAGCAATGGCTGTGGGGTTACCAGATCGGGTTTGAATTACTGATCCTCAACGGGTTGCTGGTGTTTGCGGGGATGTATTTTTTCAGGGACAGGAGGCCAACCTGACTTCTGTCAATGTAACACACAACCGTGTATTAATACCTGTCTCTTGTTGTAATCTCATCTCTCCAATGGTGGTCTTTTGGAAAGGATTGTTCGCTCCAGGCACGCTTGCTTGTCCAATCGCGTGCGGCATCTGTCCAGAACTGATGTGCCGGCGGAAGCCCCAGTGGCATAAAAGCAAGTGACGTCATGTATAAGCTTCCATTATTGGTATACCAATCAGATATTTCAGGCTGACGGCCTGTGAATCCGATAGTAAGATAACTGCTATCATTAAAATTGTTTGCGCTTGTAAACATACGCTTTAATACCGCAGTAAGGCCTGCACGGACCTGTCCGTTGGTCACCCCCTCGGGAAGCCGATTATACCATGCCATAAGTGCCAAAGGTTGCATGGCTGCCATTCTATACGTTATCGAGCGTCCGAATACCGGGAATGTACCTTCAGGAGAAATAAAACGCTCCAATATCAGTGCATGCTTCTGAGCCCGCTTCAACGCGCGGGTGTGGTATGCAGCATAATTGATGCGATTCCTCACGCCCGCATCTTTCATGGCCTGTAGCGTTTCAAGGTACATTGGATGGAAGACGTAACTTGAATAATAGTCGAATGCAAAAGAAGTTCCATCGGCATACCAGCCATCACCGGTATACCATTCTTCCACTTTACGAATGGCTGAATTTACCCGGTATTCATCAAAAGACGCTCCTGCTTTGGCTAGAAAGCTTTCAATGGTTGATGAAAACAACAGCCAGTTGGTGTAGGGCGGGTCAATGCGGCGCAATTGCTGAAATTCTTCTATATAGCGCTTCTTTGTTAAACTGTCGAGAGGTAACCAAAGCATGTTGTAGGCACGCAGAAAACTCTCTGCTATAAACGCCGCATCCACCAATGCTTGTCCGTGTCCTCTCCATAAAAGATAATCGGCACTTTGAGGGTTTACTGCATGAGCATAACTCTTTAAAGCCCATTCATGCAGTTGTTTGCGTTTAATACCCTCAGGAGTATTTTCGTCGGGTAACGAGAGCCAGGGCGCTATACCGGCCATAAGACGTCCGAATGCCTCCATATAAGTGACGCGTACATCCCTGCCATCCCAGGCCGGACTCACTTCAACCAGCATATTTTGCTGCAGTTTGCCTTCAGCCATATTTTTTAGTACAGGTTCTGCCATTTGATAAGCCAACTCACACCAATAAGCACGATCGGGGTTTGTTCCGGATTCATGATAGCGCACGTATTCACAGGCAGCCAGCAAGAAGGCACCTATACCAAAACTAGAGGTTGAGTTTGCATCAACAACCTGCCCGGGTATAGCCCTTTCTCCTATTGGCTGCACATAGCCTACTCGTCCGTCCTTTTGCAGGGCGGTTTTTACAAGGTAATTCCAGGCCTTGTTTGCCACAGGTAAGTAGGTGTTTTTATCCAGGTAGCCGTTGTTTATTCCCCATAAAAATCCATAGGTAA
The DNA here is from genome assembly GCA_046481675.1 of Bacteroidales bacterium. Classification (GTDB taxonomy): domain Bacteria; phylum Bacteroidota; class Bacteroidia; order Bacteroidales; family UBA10428; genus UBA5072. Next base: position 9,340 of record JAWOJJ010000055.1, read on the forward strand.
AAAATGCTGTTCCACTTGTTTCAGGACCTGGTGCATGTTCTGAATCCATCATGCTGCGTGTCCAGTATCCTTCAGGCTGCTGAAGAGAAGCCAGACTTTTTGCCATATTTATGAACTTACTCACAAAGAAGTCGCGTTGGTTGTAATCGTCCGGCAGATCTTTAATAACCTTTGCCAGTCCGGCGAATACCCAGCCATCTCCTCGTGCCCAGAAATCTTTTTTACCATTGGCGCTTTTATGTGCAGGATAAACATATTTTGCATCACGGTAGTATAAATTCACCTGCTTATCAAACATGATACTGTCTGTAAACCGGATGTACTCATAAAGTTTATCAAGGTACCGATAGTTACCGGTGGCTTTATACAATTTTGTCATTACCGGCATCACCATATAAAGTCCATCGCTCCACCACCAGTAATCGCTCTTTTTTGTGCTCATTTGGTATTCCATCACCTCAATTGCACGGGCAATTTTATGATTTGATGGCGCGATGTGGTACAAATCAAGGTAAGTTTGAAAACAGATCTGCCAATCGCCAAATAGCACATGCGCTTCGGTTTCGCCATAATTGTATTTCCATTCTTCCTTATTAGTGCTTTTGGCTCCCATCCAGCGGTTGTGATTGGCCCAGTTTTCGGAATAAGATAAATACTTTTCATTGCCGGTAAGCATATAAGCCTCCATATTGCCCGTGTGGTATGCCGCATTATCCCAGAAGGCGTTTGTTTCAGCCTTATTATTGGTTTGCCAGTAGATATTCACTTTATCAATGATTTGCCTGGCTTTAGTTGCTTCATCGGGCCTGGTTGCATTTGCCTGAAAAACCGGCAAAAGTGCGAGTATTATGAAATAATTCCTAATTAAAGTAATTTTCATAGCTTGTTTTTTAGTTTATTGTTATTCAGCATGAATGACGACTGAAGCGGGCTTGAGCCAGGACGATGAAAAGGTCACCTTAATGTCTTCACCCCCGTTGGCTTCAATGTATGCAATCATGCGTCCTTTATAAACGCGTTGAATATTGTCGCGATAATTACCCATATCAGTATTATCGCCAGCCTCTAACCCAAGCAGTTTTCCGGGACCCTCTATTGTACAGGTTAACAGGTTATCAGCCAGTATTGCGGGAATACCGTCTTTATCCAACATCTGAATTTCAATTTGGGCAACACCCCTGTTGCTGCTTATTTTGTATGTAAAGGCCTTCAGGTCAATTGTGGCTGGCTGTCCGGATGTTCGGATCGTAAATTCACCGGCTTCCCGGCTATCGTTATCATAGCCTTTTACAGCCAATGTCCCCGGTTTATAAGGTATATCCCAGAAAATAATACCTGTGTTTTCATCCCTTTCCCTGGCCTCCCCAACAATCTCGTTATTGAGATACAATGCTGCTTTCTTCAAGTTTGTATAGCAAACGGCCCTTACCTTTTGCCCTTCCTCATAATTCCAAACCGGCCATGCATCCATTGATGGTTGGCGTTCGTTTGCAGGGATATAAGTTCCCAAATAAACTACCGGATTATTGCTCCACAAAGCTTTGCGAAAATAGCCCCTGGGCTTCATAAAGCCGCCAAAATCAAGAAGTCCGGAATAAAATCCACGAGCAGGCCAAACCCCCGATTCACCCAGGTAATCAATGCCAGTCCATAAAAACTGGGCGAAAATGTGTTCTTTATCCCTAACTGCCTTCCAGGCATTATAATCGTGCCGGTTTTCACTGCCATAAATAATCCGGCTGGGGTAAGTTTTATGGTCGATGTCGTAACGGTCTTCGGTGTAATTATATCCTGCTATGTCGAGTACAAATGGATATTGCGTTTCGTTCGACATAACAACCCCGGCCAAACCGGCAGTTACCGGACGCGATAAATCGTATTTTCTTACAACACCTGCCAACCGTGCCGATATGGCACTAAGCCGTTCGGCCGACGGTTGATCTGGCTGATAGCCTCCAAACATGGGCTGACTTATAGTGGATCCGTTGAGTACTTCGTGGGTATACGGATCGTTTGGATAATCCACTTCATTGCCAATGCTCCAGGCAAATATGCTTGGATGATTCCGGTCACGGCGAACACCATCTCCCAAATCAATTTCACACCATTCTTCAAAATAGTCGAAAGACCCCTGGAAGCCAGGTTTTCCAACATTCCAACCTTCAATCCACTTTCGTTTGGGATATTCCCACTCATCGAACACTTCGTTCATAACCAATAATCCCAGTTCATCGCACAACTCATACACATCGGGATTTTGCAAGTTGTGAGTCATGCGCAGGGCATTACATCCCAAAGATTTAAGGGCAATCAGTCGTCGTTCCCACACTTCGCGAGGTACGGCAGCGCCTAATACTCCCGCATCATGGTGAACACATAAGCCTTTCATTTTCATCCATTCACCATTCAGGGCAAATCCCTTATCCGGGTCGAAGGTGAATTGCCGGATGCCGGTCCTAATAGTGGTTTCGTCAATAATTTTTCCTGACTCTTTTAACGTAGTTTTCAGTGTGTATAAATAGGGTACATCCAAACTCCACAAACAGGGATTGTTTACCTTTAAAACAGATGTATTTTGCTGTTTTGCAGTGGCATCAAGGTTTATTCTTGCAGAAGCGGCAGCCACTACTTTCCCGGATTCATCATACAATTGATTGGTTACCATTACCGCTACAGGTTTTTCGGTTGTATTTTCCAGCGTATATTCAACATGCAATTGGGCTTGCTTTTCGGTTACTGCTTTTGTGTAACAAAACACGCCCCATTGGTCAATATGCACAGGATTGGAATATACCAGCCAAACATTCCGGTATATTCCTGATCCGTTATACCAGCGTGAATCGGCAAATTGCGAATGGTCTACACGTACCGTCAATATGTTTTCCGTTTCGAAATGGACATAAGGTGTCATATCATAAAGGAAGGAGACATAGCCGTTAGGACGTTTCCCCAACAGATGTCCGTTGATGTATACCTCGCTCCTGTTCTGAACACCTTCAAAATAGATATAGATCCTTTCACCTTTCTTATCGTCGGGAATGGCCAAAGTTTTCCTGTACCAGGCGATGCCCCCGGGAAGGTATCCGGTACATGCTGCCAATGAGGGATTTAAAACACCTTCAATGCTCCAGTCGTGGGGCAAATTCACACTGCGCCATTTCGTTTTTTCGTCGGGATTGTCTCCCAGATAAAACTCCCAGTTACGATTGATTTTTTCAGGATAACCAAATGAAACCTGGGCCTTAATGAAGGCCTGACAGGCAAATACCAGGCATAATACAGCAAATCCTTTTTTCATAATTATAATTTAAAGGTAATAAGCAGGGGGGATTTCACAAAGAACAATCCCCCCTCTTATCCCTAACTAACTCTAAACCTGATCATACTATTAATCAACCTGGTAACCCTCATTTTGTTTGAGCTCAGCATCTTTGTTAAGCCTGATTTCACTCAGAGGAATAGGCAATAACAAATTATACGGCTGGAACCCGGTTATTATCTTGTCAGCCGGTGTGGTATCACCGTTCAGAAGAATGCGGTCTGCAAGTTTTCCTGTACGTATCAGGGTCAGCCGGCGGTTTTCTTCGCCAATAAGTTCGCGCGCCCTTTCATCGAGGATGAAATCAAGGGTGATATCTGCTGCATCCACGCTTCCCAAATCAGCATTTCCACTTGCGGCCCGTGCGATTTTGAAAGCACGGTCACGCAGCTTGTTGATATCATCAGCGGAACCGGAAGTGTTACCTCTGCGGAACCGGGCTTCGGCACGAAGCAGGTAGGTTTCTCCCAGCCGCATAACCGGCCAGTCTTTAACAATGGCATAACCGAAATCATCTGTAGGATCATAACCACCCCATTTTGTAACGTAGGGTTGCCAATTTCCGAGGGTATCGGTAACTGTAACATGAAGAAGCGGATCGCCGGTTTTTACTGGCACAAAATCTACGACAGCCGGATTTGGAGCACCACCAATAAGTTTGTTTACACGAAAACCGTTTGCATCAACAGGAATCGTGTCTCTCCAGGGGATCACTGTCTGACCTGCAATAACCATATTGGGTTTGTTGTAGTATGCCTGACGGCGGATGTTGTAATTACTGTTGCGGATGTCGCCCTCAAGCCCATTCCAAATGGTGTATTTCATGAAATTGCTCAGCCTGAGACGTGCAATACCTCTGCCACCCAGGGAATCACAATTGACCATACCCGGAATATTATGGTATGATGCCTGCCATACACGGCGGAACTGGGGATTATCAACGGTTCCACCAGGAACAGTTCTGTTGTATTCCATCTGGAATATCCAGATACCTTCTTTGTTTCCCTGTGAATATCGTTGGTTACCCCAACGGAACATATCGCGATAATAATCGCCCCCTTCAGCCAGGTATTTGCCGTACCTTGCTTCAATCAGTTGATACCTGGTGTTGCTGATGACATCGGTTGACATTTGTTCCGACTTAACGAAAAAGGCAGGATCTCTCATGCCCATGCGCAAGTACGCTTCTGCAGCCAGTTGCCGTGCAATATCCTTGTTGATACGGCTTTCTGTAGAAGCGCTCCCGGCATCAGGAAGGTTTGCAATCGCGTAGTCGAGGTCAGCCTCTATCAACGAGTCAACCCTGGCAACCGGGTTACGAATAAGGTCGGTACGTGGAATAGCAATAGGTTCCTGAATTAAAGGAACATCGCTCCAAAAAGTGACCAGCAAGTTATAGGCATAGGCACGGAAGAATTTGGCTTCTGCCGTTGCCGGCATATTATCATCACCAACCAGGCTGATGATAATGTTGGCATGGTTGATAAAATCATAGCACTTATTCCAAACCCAGCTTACCCCTGCATTTTCTGCGTTCAGGTTGGCATATTGGAAAAAGGGATTTTCAACACCTTGAGTACCGCTGGGAGAAGTCACATCAGTTCCTATCTGGAAGATTGACAGGAATCCCTGGTTAGCGCTCCAGCCCCATAGTTCGGCAAAAGTGCGGTGCAATCCTACTACCTGGGCATCAATAGTCAAATCGTTTTTGCTGCCAGGTGCATAAAAGGAATAGGGATCTTCATCTAAGAAGCTTTCGCTGCACGAAGTAATTATTAACAACATGGCAGCAATAAAAGCGGATATATTTCTTTTCTTTTTCATAGTTCCTTCAATTATAATGTTACGTTAACACCAAAAACATAGCTGCGCACCAGGGGGTAATTTACTTCCCAATTTTCGGAACCACGCCCGATATCCCTTGCTTCAGGATCCCATCCGATCCAATCGGTAAAGGTGTGTATGTTCCGACCGCTTACATAAAGCTGTAAGGCATTGATGCTCAATTTACGCGTTATGGTTGATGAGAAGTTATAACTCAAAGTGATGTCTTTTATACGGGTAAAGCTGGCATCTACGGGAAATCCGTATCCATAACGGTTGGAGGTATGACTGAGCGAGCGCCATTCGTTGCTTTTGTTTTCAGGTGTCCAGTAGCCTATTTCTTTTGGCGAGTTACGGCGGCCTTTCTCATCGGATGCTACACCAATTTGCGGATTGTTGCGCTTAAGGCCCTGCACGGTATTGATAAATACACTTAAAGCCAGCCCTTTGTAAGTAAAGGTGTTTGTTATACCGCCGGTCCATTTGGGAATGGTTTGACCGAGAACGCTACGGTCCAGGTCGGTAATCACGCCATCAGGTGTTCCATCCGGCCCGCTGATGTCTGCGAGCTTCACATCACCCGCGCGGGCATTATTGTCCCAACCTACATGTTCATTTGCTGCAATTTCATCTTCCTGCCAAATACCTACCATTTTGTAATCGAAAATTACCCCAATGGGTTCGCCAATAAACCAACGGTTTCCACGGTCATCAAGTCCGTCACCATACAATTCTTTGATTTTGTTTTTATTACTTGCAAAAACGAGGGTGGTATTCCAGGAAAAGTTATTGACCGTAAAATTTTTTGAATTGATTGTCAGTTCAATACCATTGTTAGTAACCTCTCCCATATTCGACCATACATTGTCATAACCAAGTGAAGTAGGCAGGTTACGGCGCATCAGCAAGTCAGTTGTATTTGAAAAATAGACATCAAGTGTACCGTTTACCCTGTTATTCCACAAACCAAAATCAATACCGGTATTAAAACTTGTTGTAGATTCCCAGGTAAGATCGTCATTACCCATAGTACGGTTCACTTTTAATGAAGTCTTTGTTAATCCGCCCATTGCCAGCGTATTGGCCTCAAGTTTGGTAAGGCTTTGGTATATGCCGATTGCCTCGTTTCCGGTTTTGCCATAAGATATACGCAATTTCAGGTTATTAACCACATCGTTAAGCGGAGCCATAAATGCTTCGCGTGAGACATTCCAGCCAATGGCTACTGAAGGGAATACTCCATATTTGTTATTTTTACTAAATACCGATGAACCATCACGGCGTACAGTGAAAGTAAAGAGGTAACGACTATCATAAGAGTAGTTCAACCTGCCCATCTGTGAAAGAGTATTGTAAAGGTCAGCCATAGAGGCAGAATTATAGTTGGCACCAGCACCGAGACTTCCCCATTCCAGTTCATCACTTGGGAAATTCCTTGCTTCAGCTGCAGACTGTTGATAGTATTTACTCTTGGAAGCATACAACGCAGTTAAATCAAAGTGGTGCACACCAATATCCTTGCTGTAGGTTAAGATGTTTTCCAACGTCCAGGTCTGCGATTCCCGGTTGAACATTCTTGCATAACCCTGCATGTTGTAAACTGATCTTCCTTCATAAGAATTCTCCCGTTGCGGCGCATAGGTATAACCTGCATTGAGCTTGTACTTTAACCCTGTGATGGGCTTCCATATCTTTCCAAAATCCAGATCGGTGTATCCGTTAAGGGTTGCATTATAGGCACGGCGTTCCGGATCGAGTGTGGTATTAAGCATCGGATTAGTCCAAAGCGTTTCACTACGCATTGGATGCTGTGTGTAGGTTCCATCCTCATTGTACATTCTTCCATAAGGACTCATGGCAACAGCGTTGAGCAGGTTGGCACGTCCTCCGTCGCGGTTGTGCATGGTAAAAAAAGAAGACAACCCAACCTCAAGATAGTTGGTGACATTCACATCCAGGTTTGTTCTTATGGAGTACCTCTTATAATTGTATCCTTTTACTACACCCTTCTGATCAAGATATTCTCCGGAAACATAGTATTTCATGTTTTCAGTACCTCCCGAAACACTCACATTATGATCCTGAACTATACCGGTTTGCGTTACTGCATCGAGCCAGTCGGTTGTTTTACCGTTCAGCCAGTTCTCGGCTTCATATTCATTTCTGACTTCAGTTCCGGGCCAAAAGGTAACACCAGATTGAATTGCCGCATAGTCTTTATAGGTTTGCACCAAATCTTCTCCTGAACCCGGTTCAAGTATGTGGGCAAATTCTTCTACTCCTGCATACCCGTTGTAGCGAATTTGAGGTGCACCTTTGTCACCACGCTTGGTAGTTATAAGTATTACACCGTTTGCGCCGTTGGTGCCATAGATGGCTGTGGCTGATGCATCTTTAAGGATTTCAACAGACTGAATGTCATTGGGATTAATGTCGTTGATGGAAGCATCGGTTTTTGATAACGGTATACCGTCAACAACAATATACGGATCAGTAGCAGCGTTCATGGAGCCGCGGCCACGAATTAAGGTAGATGGGGCATCGCCGGGCACAGAGGAGGCCTGTGAAACATTCACACCTGCTGCTGACCCTTGTATAGCCTGCATAACATTGTTTACAGGCAGCTTTGCAAGCCGTTCCTTTGAAACAGAAGTCACAGAACCTGTGACGTCACTTTTTTTCTGAACGCCATAGCCTACTACCACCACTTCCTCAAGGGCTGTGATGTCGGGGACCAGATTTATGTCCAACACAGTTTGTCCGGCCAATTCAATCCGCTCCGTATTGTAACCAATATAGGAAAAGATTAATGCAGCATTTTCACCCGGGACATCCAGCGAATAACTGCCATCCAAAGCGGTAGTTGTTCCACTGTTTGTACCCTCAATAGAGATGTTCACACCTGGTAGTGGTTCTCCGGTTTGGGCATCTGTAACTTTCCCATTTATCTTTTTCTGCTGAAGCGATTTACTGGTCACCACCACCAGGTTGTCTTCGAAAAGTCTGTAGGTAAGATCAGACTGGTTAAAAAGCATGGCCAATACCGATTCGATCGGCTCATTTTCAACATCAATGGTAACCTCGCGGTCAACATTCACCAGCTCATTCCTGTAAAGAAATTTAAAAGCGCTGCTTTGCTCTATTTCGGTAAACACCTGCTTTATGGTAACATTTTCCATGTCGAGGGAAATTTTTTCCTGGGACAATGTGCTGGCCGAAATATTGATGAAGGTAACACATAGGAGGAACGTAGAAATTTTCATAATCAGGAGGGTTTTAATGAGTTCATTTCTACCCTGTGGAATAGGGCATTGTGGTTTTTTTTCCATAATTTTGTCATGTTTGAATTAAATAATGATAATGTCTCAATTTCGCAGATTGAGCATTATTAGAGACGTAATTTAAATACCGGATTGTGCTGTCCTATAGCACTTTCCGGTTTTTTAATGGTGGTTTTTGGATACATCCATAGGCTTCTGGTTTGTTTAATAGTTAGTTAATTAGGGTTATCATTATATGATTCTATTGAGCTTTTTGAATGGGTTTAAGACTCAGGTAAATGTCATTTTCGTCTATGATGTAATAAAACGGTGAAGCAAATTGCAGGGCCGAAAGCAATTGCTCAACTGAAATCTCGTTGAATTTTCCGGTGAAGCGGAACGATTTGATATCCTCATCCATAAACTTAAAACTCACGTTAAACTGGCGTTCAAGTCGGAACGAAATGCTTTCAAATGGTTCATTGTCAAAAACCAGTTTATTGTCTTTCCATAAGGTAAACAGCTTTGTATCCACACTTTTGCTCAGCAGAACAGAATCTTTTTTTACCAAATTGTATTGATTGGTAACCATGCTGTTAGGGGCGGATTTTGCCACCGATGTTTTGGAATGAACATCAATAACTGATGTTGTTTTATAGAAAGTGGCTTGTTGGTTTGGCTTAAGGAAAACCACATTTTGTTTATCCTGAACAACCGCATTTCGGACTGAACTAACCGATTTTTTTTCAACAGCCACTTCTCCCTCAACCAGGGTTGTTTGAATAAAGTCTTCCGATGGATATGATTTAACATTAAACGCTGTACCGATCGCCCGAATATTTACACCGGAGGTGTGTACTACAAAAGGTCTGCTTTTATCTTTTGCCACCTCAAAAAAGCTTTCACCTTCGAGATATACGTTACGGCTTTCATCTGAAAACGTGGCCGGATAACTCAACTTGCTTTCAGCATTTAACCATACCCGGGTTCCATCGGGAAGCTCGGCAAATGCTTTGGAGCCTTTTGGGGCGACAACTGTGCAGGTAGGTCCGGCCTTTGTTATAACAGGCCTCATGCGATAACCCATTATAAAGGCAAGGCCCGAAGTCAAAACAATCATCGCGGCAATCCGCAAAACTCTCACCAGTAAAGAAGCCGGTTTTTTAACTTCTGCCGGCCTTTCAACCTGGTCAATGAATTTATTGTATGCTGTACCATCGTCAAATTCATGTTTACGACCAATAATCTCCAATGCATTCCATAACATCTCGTATTGTGCAAATTCTTTTTGATTGTTTTCCGATTCGTGGAACCAACTGAGTAATTGCTGAATGTCTTCAGTACTTGCATCACCACTCAATACCTGTGAAATAATCTTGCTAATCTGTTTATTCATTGTTACAAATTGTGTTATAATGACAATTGTGAAAAAAAGTGCAGTAAAAGAAAAAGCTGATTTTTTACAAAAAACTAAAAAATACTTTTGGCAATATCAATAAGTATCAGATATTGAATGACTTTTGGAAGGTGGTCATCAAGCATCTCATGTAGCTTTTCCAAGGCAATCGAAATTTGCTTTTGAACGGTGTTCAAAGTAATATTCTTTTTATCGGCTATTTCCTGGTTTTTTAATCCCGAAAACCGGCTGAGCTTAAAAATTTCCTTACACTGAACCGGCAGAGAATCAACTGCTTCAATAATTTTTGTTTCAAGCTCCTTTGCCAATAATACCGATAAACCGCTTTCCTGGGTAATGGCGTAATAATCCTGCGCCTGTTTCAACTTATCGGAATAAGCTTCGCTGTATTTCCTCCTGGTTTGTTCACTTTTTAAGTAATTCAATGCATTGTTCTGCACCGATTTATATAGATAGGCAACAACGTTTTCTTTAACTTCAATTTTTTCTCTTCGTTCCCAGAGCTTCACAAAAGTATCGTGTACAATTTCTTCGGCAGATGATTTGTCATGGGTAAAACGCATAGTGTATAAACACAAAGGACCAAAATAACGGGCAATCAAGAACCGGAATAATTCCTTATCGCTTTTGCACTCAAAATCCTTGAAATCTTTTAGATTCATTCATCATATTTGACTATGCAAATTAGGGATTTTTTTTAAGCGAAGATTGGCATATTTTAAAGGTGTCATCTTTTAATTGTTATAAAAGGTTGTTCGCGAAGCAACCCGGAGTTATTGCTCTGCCCGGTAAGTAAAATTTGAAAACACTTAACACCAGACCTTTCTGCCGGCCGGGCAGGCTCAGCATCCGTGGAAGCGGCAGCAGCAGTAGCAGTAGCAGCAGCTATCGGAACAAACAACTACTCAAAGCTCATAGCTCACAGCTCAAAACTCGCAGCTGTTTCAGTCCCACCTACAGCTTAAAGCTTTCACTCGCTTCACGACACAATTCATCTTTTTGTCTATAAAACCTGATGAATCGTCGATTATCCCCGAACCGGTTTCTGCTAATTGGTATGCTGCTGCTTTCAGCAATAACAGCCAAATCAACAGGATGCATACGACCTGTTCACCCGAGAAAAACAGGCGAAACATGCTGATACTATCCAATCAAATAGTTGCACTAAATTTTAGTTTCAATTACCTTTACTATAAAGGTACATTATACTTTTATTAATAATTGAAAATCATCCAATCACTATGAAAAAAAGGCTCCTTGATCGACGAATAACGGCAATTGCCTTATTAACGCTTGTTTTCACGCTGTCAGCATACAAAACCGGCGGGCCGGAAGGCAGGGTTTCAACCCTGCCCATTTACCTGAATACAGCCTATTCTTTTGAAGAGAGAGCTGCTGACCTGGTTTCCAGGCTCACTCTGGAAGAAAAAGAAAGCCTCCTGGGAAACAGCATGGCTGCTGTACCCCGGCTGGGAATTAACGCTTTTAATGTATGGAACGAAGCCCTTCACGGAGTCATGGGCGGATTTGGCATGGCACCCGGTACAGGTTCACCTACCTCATTCCCTAACAGTGTTGCATTGGGATCATCATGGGATCCGGAGTTGATGGAAAGAGAAACGCAGGCAATTTCCGATGAAGCCCGGGCTCTGAATTCACCGGTAATTATGGGATTAACATACTGGTCGCCCGTAGTAGAACCCATAAGAGACCCGAGATGGGGCCGCACAGGTGAATCATATGGCGAAGACCCGTTTCTGGTATCACAAATAGCCAGTGGTTTTATTAAAGGTATGATGGGCAGCGATCCCACATATTTAAAAACCGTTCCCTGCGGCAAGCACTTTTTTGCCAACAACAGCGAATTCGACCGCCATGTAAGCAGCTCCAACATGGACAGCCGCGACATGAGGGAGTATTATCTTACCCCGTATAAACATCTTATTGAAAAAGACAATCTTCCTTCCATCATGACTTCCTATAACGCTGTGAACGGAGTTCCTACTTCTGCCAGCAAACTTTACCTCGACACCATTGCCAGAAGAACCTATGGCATGAAAGGGTACATTACTGGCGACTGTGCCGCCATCGAAGATATTTATACCGGTCATTACTATGTTAAAACAGCACCTGAAGCAACGGCAGAAGGCCTGAAGGCCGGGGTCGACTGCGACTGCGGAAGCGTTTACCAGTCCAGTACCATTGATGCCCTGAACAAAGGCCTGATTTCCATGGCCGATATTGACAGAGCACTGCTCAATATGTTTGTCATCAGAATGCGATTGGGGGAATTTGATCCGCCTTCAAAAGTTCCCTATGCCCTCACCCAGCCCGGCCTTATTGGCTCTTCGGCGAATAAGTTGCTGGCAAAAGAAATTGCCACCAAAACTCCTGTTTTGCTAAAAAACAACATCAGCGTTAAAACCAATAAAAAAGTACTGCCGCTGAATCCTGCTCATATCAAAAAATTGGCACTTATCGGCCCCCAGGCTGATAAAGTTGAGCTTGGGCCCTATTCCGGAAGACCATCGCAGGAAAATATGGTCTCTCCTCTGGCCGGAATAAAAAAGTATGTTTCAGAAAAAGGCCTGTCAACAGAAGTATTATTCAGTTCCGGAGGCAATACCGCTAATAAAAGCAACCTGTTTTATGTTGCCGGCTTTGAACTGATCAATTCAAACGGCTCTGTTTCCAAATATGATGCTACCAAGTTCAGCTCCTGCTCCAACGGAATCACTGTAGGCTCGGGTATGGGAGCAGAGGAACAGGTGAGAACAATCAATGACGGGTCGTGGACCGCATACGACAACATTGATCTGACCAATACAGATACCATTGGTATCAGCCTGAATATACCTATTGACGGAGGACTTGTAGAAGTCAGAGTGGGATCTCCTGAAGGGAACCTGCTCACCACACTGAATGCAACTGTTGAAGCAGGTGTAAGACCGGGAGGCGTTTATGGCCTCGGCTCCCTGATGAAAGCAAAAGTAAATAAGCTGGGATTAAACGAACCCCAGACGCTCTACCTGGTTTACAGAGCAGCTCCTGACAAAGAAATTGACAAGAAGACAATTGAAACAGCAGCTTCTGCTGATGTGGCTATAGTATTTGTGGGTACCGATGAAAAAACAGCTACCGAAGAATCAGACAGGCTTACACTTCTGCTTCCGGGCAACCAGGTAGACCTGATCAAAGCCATTGCAGCTGTCAATCCCAATACAATTGTTGTGATGCAAACACTCGGATGTGTTGAGGTTGAAGAATTTAAAAACCTGCCACACATACCGGGGATTATCTGGACAGGCTATAACGGACAGGCACAGGGCGATGCCATTGCCGAAATTCTTTTTGGAGAAGCCAATCCCGGTGGAAAGCTAAATGCAACCTGGTATAAATCTGTAAATGACCTTCCTGCCATTACCGATTACACCCTCAGGGGCGGTAGCAATAAAAACGGCCGTACATTCTGGTATTTCGACAAGGAAGTATCTTATGAATTCGGGTACGGACTTTCCTATACAAGCTTTGAATACAGTAATTTTAAAATCGACCGGAATACCATCACCCCGCAGGATAAAATAAACATCAGCGTGGATGTTAAAAATACCGGAAACTTCGACGGTGATGAAGTGGTGCAGATATACATGCGCACACCCGAAAGCCCGGCTTCCCTGCAACGTCCTATAAAACGACTGAAAGGCTTTACAAGAGCTACCATACCTGCCGGTCAGACCAAAACCGTAAACATCACTGTTGATTGTGCCGATTTGTGGTTTTGGGATATGAAAGAAAACAAGATCACCTACGACCAGGGCAACTACGTATTCGAAATAGGAGCCTCCTCAAAAGACATCAGAGGAACCGTGAATGCCACTATGAAAGGAGCATTAATCCCCGTTCTGAAAACGGTGGTTGCCGATTGTGGTGTTGTTGTGCTGAAAAAAGGAGCCACTGCTCAAACCAGCGTAACTGCTGCCATGACCGATGATCGTTTTTATGATATCTCGAAAGCTGAAGTTGTCTTTACATCCAACAATCCTGCTGTTGCAACTGTGGATCAAAAGGGCCTCGTTACAGCTACAGGAACAGGTGTGGCTACCGTAACAACTGCAGTAACCATCAACGGCAAAACTGTATCGGACGATTTTCCGGTTAAAGTGATGCCCGATTTAAACCTGGCTTCGGTAACCATAAACAACAAGCCTGTTAAAGGATTTAATTCAAAAACAGTTCAGTACAGTTACCTGTTAAGTTCATCTTCAAAAAGCCCGGTTATAAAGGCAACTCCGGTTGATCCCAATATAATTGCAGAAGTAATCCAACCAAAAACCATTCCCGGAACAGCCACCATCACGCTGATCGATCCTATTACCAATGATCACAAGGAATATGTGCTGAATTTTGGCATCAAACCGCTTAGTGATGAGTTCAACAGCAATATACCCGGCAAACAATGGACCTGGGTGCGCGAAAACCCGGCCAACAGAAAATTTGATGCCACCGGCGGAAAACTGGTCATCACCAGTGAAGAAGGAGATATTTCCACATCGGTAAACAATGCCAGAAATCTGCTGCTGCAAAGCGCAAATACCGACTGGACCATGGAATCAAAAATCACTAGCTCCCGAAAACCGGCTGGTTTTACTGAAAATGCAGGACTTATTGCTTACCAGGACGATGACAATTTTATTAAACTGGTATATAGGGCCAACATGGGCCGCAGAGGTATGCAAAGACCTGCCGGATCAGGTGAACAACCCGGGATTATTGAACTTTCGGTTGAAAACAGAGGTCATCAGATATTTTCTACTTCTGTGAGCATGGATGGAATCATTAAGAGCAATAATACGCTGATCCTTAAACTGGTGAAAAAAGGCAGCACCTATTCAGCTTATTACACCATAGACGGTAAAACTTATGAACCTATTGGTGAAGCAAATGTTCTTTTGAAAGACATCAAAGCCGGCGTGATTGCCTGCAATGGTGCATTACCTCCGCAGATGGCACGGTTTGCCAGAATGATGCAACAGAACAACCAGGCACCGGAAACGCCCTTTGAAGTTGGATTTGATTATTTCCGGATAACAGGTTCCGGATTGAAGTGAATACGATCCTAATTATTAATTAAATGAATATTATAATGAAAAAAACCATTCTGACCATTTCACTGGCAGCTCTGATGGCGGGAGCGCCATGTGCTGCGCAGACGCAATCGGCTGTTGTTGAGGATTTCAAGCCCTCTTCCGTAAACCAGCCGGGTAAAGAATACCCGCAGGTAAATTCGGAAGGCCGGGTACGGGTGCAGATTTCGGCACCTGAAGCAAAATTTGTACAGCTCGATATCGGTGCTGTAAAATACGATTTAAAGAAAGATGAAAACGGCGTATGGACAGGCGAATCAGCCCCCCAGGACGAAGGTTTTCATTATTACCAGTTGAACATCGACGGTGCTTCCGTTCCCGATCCGGCAAGTCTGTATTTTTACGGTGCCAGTCGCTGGGGAAGCGGTATCGAAATCCCTGCCAAAGACCAGGATTTCTATGCGCTTAAAAATGTTCCGCACGGACAGGTACGTGATCACATTTATTTCTCCAAAGCCAACAACAGCATGCGCCGCTGTTTTGTATATACCCCGCCCGACTATGAACAGAATACGCAGAAACGTTACCCTGTGCTGTACCTGCAACACGGTGGCGGTGAAGATGAAACCGGATGGTCGTCACAGGGCAGAGCCGGCCTGATTATGGACAACCTGATTGCTGAAGGTAAAGCAGTACCCTTTATTATAGTAATGGATAACGGCACCTGGCGCATGCCCGAAAGACCACGCCCGGCAGCACAACAGGCCCCGCAACAGGCTGGTGAAAGACCGGCAGGACCCTGGCCGCCCGCAGGCTGGGCAGATGGCTTCAAAAAAACCCTGCTGGAGGATATCATCCCGATGATCGACGGCAATTACAGAACCGTAGCCGATCCGCAGCACCGTGCTATGGCCGGATTGTCCATGGGTGGCATGCAAACCCGCGCAATCACACTGGCCAGCCCCGATGCTTTCTCCTATATGGGTATGTTCAGCGGTGGCAGCATCAGCCCGGAAGATCTGGCCGGTTCACCTGCTTTTAAGGAAAAAATGAAACTGGTGTTCATCACCTTCGGCAGTCGCGAACTCGAAAACAGAAGAGCAGGTTTCGGTGGTGATCCTAAGGAAAATACGGAAAAACTGAAAGCAGCTGGAATGAATGCGCATTTTTATGTTTCTCCATTAACGGCCCACGAATGGCAAACCTGGAGACGCAGCTTTTATCAGTTTGCACAACTTGTATTTAAAAATTAATATATCATGATGAAGAAGTTATCAATTGCCTTGTTGCTGGTTGTATCCGGCACACTGGGTTTTGCACAAACAAGTCAGCCAACGGTTACCGAAGATTTCAAACCCTCAGTACTCAATCAGCCAGGAAAAGAATACCCCATGGTTAATTCCCAGGGTTACGCACGCTTCCGTGTCGAAGCCCCCTTTGCTCAAAGTGTAACTGTAAGCCTGGGACTAGGCGGCAGAGGAGGAACCAAACTAGTCAGAATGGCCGACAGTATCTGGATGGGCACCACTGAGGGCCCTATGGATGAAGGTTTCCATTACTACCACCTGACCGTTGACGGTGGCGTATTCAACGACCCCGGCACCCTGAATTTCTACGGTTCCACACGCTGGGA
>JAWOJJ010000048.1:0-31107 GCA_046481675.1 Bacteroidales bacterium
TGATGCGTGCTAAAGAAGTTTTTAACCAAAAAGAAATTACATAATATGAAAAAGTCTATAAAATACATATTAGCTCTTTGGGCAGTACTCCTGATAGTTTCAGGCATCAGCTCATGCAGCGAGGACTTCCTTGACGAAGAGCTCAAGACTCAAAGAAGCACCGAATACTTTGCAACCACGGAAGGGATTAAAGACCTTGCTGACGGGTTATACAACCATTACAGGCACTTCTTCATGACCCGGGAGCAGGCAGTTTCTACCACCCAGTGCGGTACTGATGAATTCATTGTAGGTGGCGACCAGGCTCAGCAAACCTGGAACGATTATAATTCAAACCTGGGATCGATAGTTCCTAATGTTCCAACTGCAAACGTGACGAAAACATACGAGATATGGGACATGATGTATAAGGCCGTCGCCGACGCGAATATGCTTTTGGCTAATGTTGATGTTGCCATTACAGATGTCGATTTAAACAAGCTGTATAAGGCTGAAGCGTCGTTCCTGCGCGCGTTTTCCTATTTCAGGCTGGTACAGCAGTACGGGGGCGTAGTACTGAAACTACAGCCTTCCATCGGGGTTGACCGATACTTTGTCCGTGCATCCAGGGAAGATTGCGTTAACCAGATCATTGCCGATTTCAGGACAGCTCTTGAAGGGTTACCCGATACCGAAGCAAAAGAGGGAAAGCTTTACAAGGATGTGGCCCGTCATTACCTGGCAAAGGCGCTCCTGTACAGGTGTTCCGAAATAAACGACGACTGGAATGCTACCCATAAAACAGCTGATCTTGATGAGATAATTGACTTAACAGATGAGGTGATTGCCAATCACCCGCTTGCAACAGATTTTTCTGATCTTTTTGCATACACGGGTCCCGACGGCAACAATGAGAAAAACCCGGAGATTATCTTTGCCGCCCAATTCTCGAACACCACTACCATTGACAATAATGGAAACGGGAACTACATCCATTTGCTATTTCTTTCGGTATATCAAACGCTTCCGGGTTTTGTCCGCGATATAGCCGGCGGGCGCGAGTACCAGCGGTGCAGGACAAATGAATATGCCTACAGTATATTCGACCTGGAAAACGATTCGCGCTTCTGGAAAAGTTTCAAAACAAAGGCAAACCTGAACAATATTTCAAACGTTGCTCAGCTTAACGGAACAGACCCAAATACAAGCACGGATGTAACCTATGCACAGGGCGACCTGGGGCTGATCTATATTATCAATAAGAAGAGCGATACAAGGTTTTCTACTGCAACCGCAAAGGTGGCCACCACCCATAACGGGGTGTATTTCAATAACCCCTTTACCGGCAAACCTACGCCCCATACTTTTGTACGCTACCTTTCCGATGGAAGTGAATACCTGAGCTTACCTGCTTATGTCAGCAGGTTCCCGGCGCTCAGTAAGCATCATGATGGATCACGTTCAGCTGTGGCCGCAACAGCCGGCCGCCGCGATGGCGTCTATGCAAGGGTAGCCGAGACCTATCTCATTAAAGCCGAAGCGCTTATCCGCCAAACCAAATATGCTGATGCCATCGATGTCATGAATATCGTCCGCGCACGTGCACAGTTCAAGGACGGTGAAGACAGGGCTGCATACAGGGATGGTGGTGCTGCAGTGCTTACCAATTCAAGTGCACCCAAAAATTCGGCCGGGGTATTGATCAATTCGTTTTGCCCTTCAAACTCATATTACGAATCGCTTGATATTCCCGTAACAACAGCAATCTCGGATATTACCACGGGGATTACCCCTGCAAGCCTGCCGGCTGTAGATGAGGCCATTATAACTACTCTTGGGGTTACCGGTGAGTTTAACAGGATGATGTGCTTTTTGCTCAACGAGCGCTCGCGCGAACTCTACGGTGAACTCCACCGCTGGGACGACCTGGCAAGAACGAAAACGCTTGTCAACCGCGCCAGCACTTTTAACGCAGGAGCTGCCACGAATGTTGAGGAAAAGCATCTTGTGCGTCCAATACCGCAAACTTTCCTCGATAACATTTATACTGTTGACGGACGTGCCCTGACTCCGGATGAGAAGCAGGCTATGCAAAATCCCGGATACTAGGTTTTTCATCGTTTTGGGTTAATAATTGCAGAAAGCTGTCTCTTTTGGGGCAGCTTTCTTTTAACCTCTTAGGTTGAAGAAAATTCTGAGAGCTTCATATGAAATACAAAAACTGCTTTCTTTTAGCATTGGTTTTAGCTGCCATGGTGCTGACCGCTTTTAACCTTTTTGATCCTCCGGAAAAACCAAGCCTGTTTCTGGTTGGCGATTCTACGGTGAAAAATGGTTCCGGAGAAGGACGCGATAACCTCTGGGGCTGGGGTAACTTTGTAACTGATTTTATGGATACCTCCAGGATTGCCGTCTACAACTGCGCCCTGGGCGGAACCAGCAGCAGAACCTTTATCACCCGCGGCTTATGGGAGGAAAGGGTTTTGAGTAAGCTTAAACCCGGTGATTTTGTCATCGTCCAGTTTGGCCACAACGATGGCGGTCCGCTCGATGATACCGCCAGGGCCCGTGGCACAATCAAAGGCATTGGTGATGAGTTTCAGGAAATTTACAATCCCATCCTTAAAAATCAGGAAACCGTTTATACCTATGGTCATTACCTGTGCCAGTATATTAAAGATGTCATAGTTAAAGGCGCTGTATGCATCCTCTGTTCCCCGGTTCCCCGCTGCAGGTTCAAGGATGGAAAAACCGAACGCGCGGATGCCGACTATGGACTCTGGGTTGCCCAGGTGGCCCGTGAAACAAATACTGCTTTTATTCCGCTTAACCAGCTGATTGCTGATAAATATGATGTACTCGGGCCTGATATCACCCGTTTGTTTTTTCCAAAAGACCATACACATACCAACGACATCGGCGCCCGTATCAACGCGCTGTGCGTGAAACAGGGGATTATGGGGATGCCTGAATGTAAGTTAAATTCGTACATAAAGAAATGAATAATAAAAGTATATTTTATGTGTTTCTTGTGTAACTGGTTGTTCAATAGTAACGTTGTCCCCCTTTGGAGGGGGTAGGGGGAGGAAGATTGAAGGTTTCTTTTATAAAACATGGCTTGAGTTTAGTATACCTAAATAAATATGATTTCGGGTTTGGATCGCAACCAATACAATCCTCCCCCAGCCCCCTCCAAAGGGGGACAACGCATAGTTTTGGGCCTGAACATAAACTAATAACCGTTGCTCAAGAAAACACCAAAAACCAACAATCATAATCTAAATAATCGATGCAATGACCATGAAAAAAATACAGCCAATACTGTTTTGTTTAGCTATATTGATATTATTGCCAGGACAGGTTGATGCGCAACGGTTGCCGGCAGGTAAGAAAGTGATTAAAGCCATGAACCTGGCCAACGATTACCTGGTGCGGAAATGGCCCGATCCAGGGGCTCCTATAGTACACCCCGACAAAACCCGGCCTGCAAGCATCTGGACCCGGGCAGTTTATTACGAAGGCCTGATGGCTCTGTATCAAATCAACCCACGGGAAGAATACCTGAATTATGCCGTACAATGGGGTGAAAAGCACAACTGGAACATGGCATATAACCATACCTATACCCGCCATGCCGATAACCAGGCCTGCGGTCAGGCCTACATCGACCTTTACCTGCTGAACCTTGAGCCCAAAAGAATTGCAGCCACCAAGGCCTGCATCGACAGCATGATTCGGACGCCGAAAATTGACGACTGGACCTGGATTGATGCCATTCAGATGGCTATGCCCGTATTCTCCCGGCTGGGTCATATATACAACGATACAGCTTATTATAACCGCATGATGCAGATGTATGCCTGCACTCGTAATAAACTGGGCGGAAACGGCCTGTTTAATGAACCCGAAGGCCTCTGGTGGCGTGATGCGGATTTTGTACCACCCTACCGCGAACCCAATGGTGAAGATTGCTACTGGAGCAGGGGTAACGGCTGGGTTATGGCTGCGCTTGTACGTACCATGGATTTTTTGCCTGAAAGTTCGCCCCATTATACGGTATTCCTGAGCGATTTCCGGAAAATGGCAGCGGCGCTCGTTCCAATACAACGCCCCGACGGCTACTGGAATGTAAGCCTGCACGATTCCACCCACTTTGGCGGCAAGGAACTCACCGGAACGGCATTGTTTACCTACGGCATGGCCTGGGGTATCCGCAAGGGATACCTGAACCGGGAAGTATATCTTCCGGTTGTGATAAAAGCCTGGGATGCCATGGTGAAACATTCGCTGCACCCCGGCACTGGCATGCTCGGATTTGTTCAGGGCACCGGAAAGGAGCCGAAAGACGGCCAGCCTGTAACCTATGACCGGGAGCCTAATTTCGAAGATTATGGCCTGGGATGCTTTTTGCTAGCCGGAAGTGAGATGTATAAATTAAAACCTTAACGTCATTCGTAAGCACTCAAACAATCAAACAATTCATCTGGTGAAAGTTCGGCTGAGGTTCTACCTCAGTCGAATCTATGGTGGCAGGCTCAGCCTGAGTTCTTTAGTAAATGCTTTTAATGTGCCTGAGGTGGAACCTCAGAAGATAGTCAGACTGAGGTAGAACCTCAGCCTAACGCGGGGAACCAGGGCTCGCGATGACGAAACGCTGAGCCTTAGCGTCATCGCGAGCGTAGCGTGGCGATCTGCCAGCACAGGAAGAACATAAATTAATCAATCTTAACATGAAAAGATTCACTTTTACCCTATTCTTAATTTGCATTTGTTTTTCAAGTGTTTTCACCCAACAACCCTGGCAAAGCATGCAGCATGTTTCTGTTATAGCGGCATCTGAACATTTTAAAAATCCGCCGCCGGAGAACAGTATTACACTTTGGTGGGGGTGGGACGGGCCGGTTGATGAAGCCGTGATCATGCACGATCTCGACCTGATCAAATCATTCGGCTACAATGCCGTGATGCTCGAGGCAGGATACGGCATGAAACATGCCTATCTTTCGGAAGGCTGGTTTAAGTTGGTGGCCTTTGCCGTTGAACAGGCCAAACTTCGCAATATGAGGGTGTGGATCGAGGATGAAGGCAAGTACCCGAGCGGTTTTGCCGGTGGCAAGTTCAGTACCGAGCGACCTGATTTGCGGATGCAAGCTCTTGTACAAGGCAAACCGCAGTTCAAAACTTCACCCACCAGGTCGGTTAACAATCCCACGCGTGCCAAGGATACCACAGCCTCGCTGTTTGATTACCTGAATCCCGAAGCTACCCGCCAGTTTATCAATTGGACGCATGAGCAATATTTCAGGCATTTTGGTCACGAATTTGGCAAGACCTTTATGGGAATTATGGGCGATGAACCCGATTTCTCGTTTTCCCATATCCCCTATACTCCGGCCATTACCAGTGAATTCATGCAACGCAAGGGATATGATGTAACGCCCTACCTGGCCACATTTCATTTGAAATCGCTGCCCGATTCACTGTTGCGGATCAAGGCCGATTACTGGGATGTTTGGTCGGACCTGTTTAAAGAAAACTTCTTTGATGTGCAGGCCGAATGGTGCCGTCAGCACAATATCGAATACATAGTTCACCTGAATCACGAGGAAAAGGCTATGGGATTGGTTCGTTCAGAAGGTGACTATTTCAAAAACATGCGTAACGTAGGTGTGCCAGGCGTAGACGCCATCTGGAGCCAGATATGGATGGATCATGTGGCCGACTATCCCAAACTGGCTTCTTCGGCTGCACACCTGTTTGGCAAGCCCCGTGCATTCACCGAGAGTTTTGCCGCCTATACTTATAAGCCAACCGTTGCCCAGGCTAAATGGGTAATGGATTACCAGTTGGTGCGGGGAATTAACCTGGTGCAAAATATGTTTTGGAGCAGTACAGCTTCGGGACATACACCTGATCCCCTGCCGTTTTTCATGACCGACTCCTTTCCACAGGTTGCTGCCTATATCAACCGGGTAACCTACCTGCTGACACAGGGGAAGCCTGCCGCACAAATTGCGCTGTATTACCCTACCACCAGCCTTTGGCTGGGCAATGCGAATGCCGATACAAGCCTGCTGACCATAGCCAATGACCTGATGGAACATCAACGCGATTTTGATTTTGTTGACGAGCAGGCGCTGACTTCGGTGTTGATGCAAACTGCTGACGGGTTGAGAAACCTGAGCGATCAGTATTACCAGGCAGTCATTGTCCCCGCCGTTTCAGTGCTTTCGGAACAGGCGTACGATAAGCTGAAAGTTTTTGCCTCACGCGGTGGTAAAGTTATTTTTATGGAAGCCATGCCTGCAGTGCTTTATGACAAGACATTCACCAGGGTTTCACAACCCGTGGCCATTGATGAGGCTTTTATTGAAATTTCAGGCAGGATAACCGAAAGGGTACTTGAGTTGTTGCCTGCACCTGATGTGATATTCGACAAAGCTGCGCCGGCGGTTAAGTATACGCACCGCACCCTGCCTGACGCCGAAGTGTATTTTTTCTTTAACGAGGGTACAACACCTGTAAATGTTAAGGCAACCATTAAAGGTTGTGGTAGGGTAGAGGAATGGGATCCGTGTACCGGTGAAAAAGTTGAACTGAAAACATTGCCCTCGCAGGATGCTCTTAGCCGCGGGGTTGCCCTTTCCCTTGGCAAATGGGAATCGAAGGTTCTTGTGGTGGTTAAGGAATCCAAAATCTACAGTATTGCCGATTATGGCGCTGTTGGTGATAATGAAACAGTCAATACAAAAGCCATACAATCCACCATTGACGATTGCTCTGCCAAAGGGGGCGGAACTGTTGTGGTGCCTGCCGGTACTTTCCGCACCGGATCGATCTTTGTGAAAGACAAGGTAAATTTGCAGATCGATGAAGGTGCCGTGTTAAAAGGTACCACCAATATCGACGATTATCCGCAGATACCCACGCGCTTCGAAGGCATTGAGCGAAACTGGACAGCCGCGTTGGTGAATGTTATCAATACCACGAACACAACCCTGACCGGCAAGGGTACCATTGACGGATCGGGCACCGAATGGCCCTACCTGAGACCACAGACGCATCTGCAAAAATGGATTGGCCGGCCCCGCCTGATCTGTTTCCAAAACTGCACAAACGCTGATATAACCAATCTGCACCTGCTGAACCATGCCTCGTGGTGCCTGCATATCCTTTACAGCAAAGATGTTGTGGTCCGAAACCTCAACATCAGGGCAGCACATAACATACCCAGTTCCGATGGTATTGACCTCGATTCGAGCAGCGAGATATTTGTATCCAATTGTGATATTGATGTGAACGACGATTGCATTTCCATAAAAGCTGGTAAAGATTCAAGCGGACTTGCCGTTAACCGGCCCTGTGAGCATATCATCATCGAGAATTGCCGGTTTGGCTACGGACATGGGGGTGTGGCCTGCGGAAGCGAAACCTCGGGCGGAATACGTGATGTGTTAATAAAAAACTGCATTGCCGATTCGGGTAACTGGGCGCCCATACGGTTTAAAACCCAACCCAGCCGGGGCGGCTTTGTGGAGGATGTGACTTTTGAAAACATCACCATAGTGGATGCCAAACAGGCATTTGAGATGCTCATGGCGTGGCGCATGGTTCCGCCTGTTCTGCCGCCTGCCAAAGTATTACCGGTTTTCAGAAATTTTACCCTGAAGAATGTATCGGGTAAAGTGGAACGCCTGGGCATTATTCATGGTTTGAAAGACAGTCCCGTTACCGGAGTGAAATTCATCAACTGCAGACTCACCGCCCAAACCGGGTTAAAGGTTGAAAATGCAGTTGACAATGATTTCAGCGGATTGAATGCCACAGTTGCTGAAGGAGAGAAAATCATTGGTGATTTAAATAAATAGATTGCAGAGAATCAATTAATTATAGTACAAAAGAATGAACTTAAAGTTGAACATTATGACCAAAGTATACAGAATTGCAACCTTGTTGTTTTTTGTTGTTGTTTTTTCACATTATGGGTTTTCACAGAATGAACGGAGGCAACAAAATTCGGCAAAAACGATTGAAACAATTAAAAGTGACCTGGACAGGATATTCGACTACCTGAATAAAACCACCCCGGCGAGGATTGTTGACCGTGAATCCGGTGAAGTCATTGGAAATTTTAAGAACATAAATACTTCCAGTGTATTGGAAAGAGGCGACTTTGGAATCGCAACTTATGAATGGGGTGTAACCTACTCAGGTATGCTAAAAGTTGCTGAAATAACGGGGGACGAAAGATATGCCGCTTACACGTACGAACGTTTGAAATTGCTAGGCGATTCTTATCCTTATTTTAAGAAAGTTCAGGATGAAACCGGAAACAGCGGGCTGCGAGGACTAATTACCCCCAAGTGGCTCGACGATTGCGGCTCTATGGGAGCAGCTATGATGAAAGCTTCGCTGGTAAATCCGGAGTTGGCTGAAACTGTTCGTCCGGTCATCAACAATGCTTTCGATTTCGTGATGTATAAGGAGTACCGCTTGTACAATGGAATACTTGCACGCCTTCGACCGACCAAAAACTCGGTCTGGCTGGACGATATGTATATGGGAATTCCCCCCATGGCTTACATGGCCAAGATGCTTGAAAATGAAAATGCTGAGCAAGCAAAAGCTTATTATGATGAAGCTGTTACTCAAATAGAATTGTTTAAAAAGATTCTGTGGCTGCCAGAGAAGAATATTTTTCGCCACGGTTGGATAGAAAAAATGGAAGAACATCCTTCATTTCACTGGGGCAGGGCAAATGGCTGGGCATTGTTAACGATGAGTGATGTGCTGGATGTGCTTCCTGAAGACCATATAGGAAGAGCCGAAGTTATGGAACTGTTTAAAAATCATATCCGTGGACTTGCAGAATTACAATCAGGCGAAGGTTCGTGGCACCAGCTGCTTGATCGGAATGATTCATACCTCGAAACCAGCGCCACAGCAATGTACACCTATTGCATTGCCCACGCCATTAATAAAGGGTGGATCGATGGCATGGTTTACGGTCCTGTGGCCCAGACCGGATGGAATGCAGTTGCAAAGCAGATTAATGAACTCGGTCAGGTGGAAAATACCTGCGTTGGCACAGGCCTGGAATTCACTGCTGTTTTTTATTACAAACGGCCGGTGAATGTGCTTGCTGCACATGGTTACGGTCCGGTGTTACTGGCGGGTGCTGAAATGATCCAACTTCTTAATAACTTGAATGTATTGATCAAAGAATAATTATTTGATTATGTCAGACAATCGGTTACGTTAGTACGAATCAATAAAATTATTTTGAAGCATCCTGATTTTTAAACCATTTTAAGGGCACATGGATTATACATATGTTCATCGACCGGTTGTCTTCGGAAAGCATGGCTGATTGGATCTGGATGCGGGTACCATCGGGACTGAAAGTGGGATGCGGATGATCAGCTGCTGTGGTTTTATGTCCGGTTGACAGCAGTATCATCTCATGTGTTTCCCTGTTGATCAGGTATATATTCCTGGCAAAATCGTCACCGGCGACAAACCGTTTGTCAGCCGATCCGGCAACATGCCAGAAACCGCTTCCTTCCGGAATTTGACCTGCTAAATGCATTTCTCTTGTGCGTATATTAACAACACCCAGTCCGGTTGGTTTTTCTCTTGTTCCGGAAGGTCCCCAGGCTTTTTCCTGCCCCGGATTTGCTCCGTTTACATCGGTTTCCGGATTTAAGGTATCGGATGACACAACAGGCCGGTGTCCCATGATGGCAAAGGCTACTTCATCCTCACTGATAATGGCTTCGTGTGTAACCCATTCAAAGTCCGACTCGGGGTATAGGGGACGCAATCCTGTACCATCCGAGTTAACAATCCAGGTTCGCTGCGGGGCTTTACCACCGGTTTCCCAGCAAAACACAATCTGACCGGGCACCCAGGGGTTGGTTTGAATATGTCCTATTTGGAACGGTACAGAAACAACATACCTGACTTCACCGGTGTGCACATTCATGCCTGCTATTCCTCCCGGGCCTGCTCCCATGTTACGAGGTCCAAAAACAGGTTCTAATTTGGTTCCCTCCGGAAGATGCTTTTGTGCTTCGGTTTTACCGACCCTGAACCAGACCCAGTCTTCATTTCCATCGAGGGCCATATCGCCACCCGCATGCCATTCGGGTGGCGTTAAGCCGCAGATCCGCTGGTAGTGATCGGGTTCCAGCATATTGCCGGCTTCGCTGTCGGCCAATACGCGGGCAAGATCAACCTCCACTATTTCCAGCGCTCCTTTTGACGTCTGACTTTTAGGAATCCTCATAATATAAAGTTTCATGCTTTTGCGGGCCACATTCAGCATACCCAGGTAACCGCCTTCGGTAACCTGGACAATGTCTCCCGACTTTTCATTTACCGCAAGAGCTTCCCCTTTTGCCCGGTTGGAACGAAAGATCAGCCATTCTCCATCGGAAGTCCATTGATTATGGGTTTGGTAAATTTTACTGTCGCCTGCGGGTGTGCTGGTTAAAAACACCAGTTCAGTGCCGGTAACAGGGTCGGTCACCACTTTTCTCTCCGAAGGAAACCTTTTTCCAATCTGGGCTTGAGCATCGCAGACAAACCCCATGCAGATCAGTTGCAATACTATTGAATAGATCAGTGTTTTTGTCATCTAAAAATGCTTATTCAAATCGGTAAAGTTTTACATGATAAATGCCAGGTTCAGTATTAAGGGTGACTGCCGTTCCGGTTCTGTATGCGGCGGCTTCATCCAACAGATGATAGTTCACCATAATATCGTCGCCATTCAGCAAACGACCAGGTACCCATTCCCCATTCTCATATTTTCCTTCATATACCGAAGCGATACCGGTAAATTTCGGGCCAGGTGTGTTTGTTGTGAATACTACATTCATGCCGGCACCGGCAACTATAAACTCATCGGGACCCTTGTGGATGATTAGGCCATAGCCTTCATCTGAAACAGACACTCCTCTATGGTTTGTGCGAAGGGCAAAACTGATGTTGTATCCACCGAGATTCAGGGTGTCAGAGGGTTCTGTGGTGTTCACGTAGGAGGCCCTGATGGCATTGTTTGCCTGGGCATCGAGGATTTCAGGCATTAGCTGATTCAGCACACGATAAGCTTTTGCAAGGGGTTTTTGAGAGGGATTCGTAAGGTTTCCGTCAAAACCAAACGGGGAATACCCGATGCCTGAACGTTCTCCAATGGCAAAAAACGCATTGGCAGCTCCTTTTGTACCGGCAAACGATTCGGGAACAAAAAGTGGATTCCAGGGATGATGATACATACCTGTAATCCCCTTAAAATCGGGCAGGTAAATATCGGGTGCTTTAATATCAATGGCAGGGGCAAATATGCGCCAGATATCGTGAACATGTGATTGGGGGCCTCCGGCAGGATAATCCCCGGGTCTTTTGTCTTCGGGCTGAACAATCCAGGCATTTACAAACATTGGGATATCGTAAGAAGCTTTACCGGCAAGTGCCACCGTGTTTACATAGTTTGCATAGTTCCATGCCATAAAAGCCTCTTCGGCAAAGGTGTTTTTCCCAAAGACTTCCTCCCAGGTTCCGGCATTTTTTGAACCGGCATTTTTCCAATATTTTTGAATATCGGGTTGCATTTCGGGATTGTTTGAAACCAGAGCGTTGATGAGTTCTTCCGGAACCGGTTTGTTGAAAGATTCTGTAGCCAAAGGAGAATAATCACGCGGACTGCCAAGTACGCCTACTTCATTTTCCACCTGAATCATGATAACCGTTTGTTGCAGAGCGTCAACTTTTTTAATATAAGCCATGAGTTCGGCAAATGCCTTTGCATCAGCTTTTGCGCCTTCGCTGTTAATTGCGGTAAGCGTTTCGGTTGGTTTGCCATTTTCAAGAGTCACCCGCGGAAATCGCCTGGTGTCATTCTTTACCCAATCGGGTACATAATGCGACAGTCCGTTCTTCCAACTCCCGAACCACAACACAACCAATTTCAGGTCGTTTTTGCGGGCACCTTCCAGCATGGCATCCACCAGGGAAAAATCAAATTTACCTTCTTCAGGTTCGATAGTTTGCCAAGATACAACTGCTAATACAGTATTCAGGTTCATTTCTTTTGTTGGTGCCCAAAGGGTATCCATAAAAGCAACGCTGGAGGAGCTTGAATTTCGGAACTCTCCGCCCAGGATAATGAAGGGTTTCCCTTCAACAATCAGCTGAGTTGCATTTCCTTTTTTCTCCAGGTGAGGAGGAGGTGCTAATTCAGTTGGGTTGTTTGTATTTTGACAGGCTGAAAAAACAGCTGCCATTCCACATACGACCAGCAATAGGCTCAAGTGATTTGTTTTCATATATTTTAGTTTAAAAATGTGCATTATCTGACGGCTACGTCCCATACTTTAGCCATTCTCGATTTACCTTTGGGACCCTCTATTTCAAGATATACCAGGTATCTTCCGGCTTTCTGGTACTCATGCACCGGGTTTTGTTCATTTGAGGTTGTTTTGTCGCCAAAATCCCAGTGCCAGCTGGTAATTTCACCTTTGCTTCGGTCTTGGAAACTAACCTGCCGTTTGCTCATATCGGTTACAACAAACGACCATTCTGCCTCAAATTCCTTTTCATATTTTTTATCCAGCGGCATTAAGGTAAATATTGTTCCAAGGCTGGAGTTACCATACATCTTATGATTTTTTGAAAGGTTCCAGAAACCTTTTTTCGATCCGTCATTCACATCATCATAGTCAATAATTGCCCAGGTTAAACCAATTTTCTTGTTGTCAGACAGAACAGATTCCACTGCTCTTGCAGGGCCCTCAGCTCCGGCGTAATCAAAAGGGGTGATCCAGAATTCGGCAATGAGTTTGCCTGATTCTCCCGGCTTGAAATCATACGAATAAGCAATGTTGGCGTAAGGGAGGTATTTTATCCAGGGTTGGCAACCCCAGGCCAAAGCCCAGTCTTTGCCAACAGCAGGGGTAAAAATGTGATAATTCTGAGCATGTACGCCGTGGTACTCGAAATAGCGTTGTTGCCAGGGCAGATCCAGGTTCGGATGTTGCTCATCAATGAGTGGTCCGCCAGATAGGTCGCCATCTACCACTATTTCGAAAATATCGTTATGCAAACCCGGATCGGTAAAGTCCCAGTAATCATCGTAAGCTTCATACAGGAAGTAAAGCCGGTTCAATCCTTTTACCCAGGCCACGCGCACTTTTACATCCAGGTTTTTAGGGTCAACAGCCGGGTAACGCCGGGAATCATCCCAAAGCTGATCGGTACCTACTATGTATTCAGCGGGAAAACTATCCCAGTCATCAGTGTTACCGTCAATCCGGGGGATCATGTTGGCCGGGAACTGGTAGATTTTGTAACCGCGGTCTTCCTGTGCAAAAACATTTGCCAGCGTCAATAAAAGTATTGAAGCAATCACTATTGCATTCAAACACACCTGATGTTTTCGTTTTTCCATTATTACATATGATTTAGAAGGATTGCTTAATGATTTCCTGCAAAGTGATATCTTTTATTTCAGGACAGTCTTTCAACCTGAAGCGGGTAACATTTTCAGCTGAAATCAACGGGGATGTTCCGGCTTTCATCATTGCAACGTTTAGCATTTCAATTCCTTTAACATCGGAAAGTATTATGGCGGGGCGGGTTTCTTTTTCCAGGTAACTGATATTAACATTACTCATTTCAATATTCTGAACGTGTCTGATGAAGAAACCATAAGAGGGAATTATGCCGAATTTCTGGGGCTCGGGATAGGCTTTTTCGTATTCGGGAACGGATACCGGTATTTCGGTATCGGGATTGATGGGCTTGTACCAGATGGAAATGTTATTCAACCGGATGTCTTTGATATCATGTCCCGGAAGTCCGCTGATGATGGATGAGAACCTCGAATCGGCATTGTATACCACCACGTTGTCGATGCTTACCCTGCGCAGTTCACCAATGGTGGCATCGGCTGGTCCGCGCATGCGACCTCCCAGGCGGAGGAAGAAAGGCGAGTTAATGATGTCGTTCATCACCAGGTTGCTGATGGCAATGTCTTCGAGCAGTCCGCCATCCACTGTTTCCAGTGCCAAACCCCGGCAGTGTTGGAAGATGCAATTGGAAATGGTAATTTTTTTAAACCCCCCGTTTGATTCGGTGCCGAATTTGATCCGTCCGGTAGGACCTTCATGGTCGGGCACCAGGTGTCCTTCGTTTTCCTGGTAGGTGCCATCGATAAGCGTTCCCCTGTCGAACCCGGTAACCTGGCAATTGGTTATTGTTACGTTTTCGGTGGCACGTGCATAGCCAAGGGCATAGGAGCTTTTCAGGCACAAGGCGTCGTCCCACGGCGAATTGATGGTGCAATTGGAGATTCTCACGTTTTTACAACAGTCCACGTCAATGCCGTCGCGGTTGGTGTCAATCTTCAGGTTATCAATAGTGAGGTTGTCCACACCGGTGGCCAATATGGCGAAATGCCCACCGTATAGCATGGTGAAATCCCTGAGTATTACATTACGGCAGTTCTTAAGGGCTATGGCCTTGTTGCCTATGGGCGAGCGGTGAGGACCTTCACGCGTGAGGCCCTTCCCATAAATGGTTCCGGGCCCTAATATGGAAATGTTAACCAGGTCTTCGCCCCATATCAGGCTGTTATGCCAGTGGCTGTGTCCGAAATCCTGGTAATGCAGTGAATCGCCCCATTTATTTGGTTCCGGGGCGTCGTAACCGGTTTCACCCTGCGGATCGGCTGCCAATATAGTAGCTCCCTGATCGAGGTAAAGCGAAATGTGGCTTTTAAGCCTGATGGAATAGCTTGCATAAGTGCCAGCCGGAAAATAGACTGTTCCGCCTCCCGACTGTGATGCCGCTTCAATGGCTTTGTTGATGGCATCCGAATCGATGGTTTTGCCATCGCCCCTGGCACCAAAATCTGTTACACTGTAACGGTTTGCGGATACATCAATGGACAGAATAATAGTGAGTAATAGCGCATATAAAGTCTTCATGACAGGTAGATTTTTAAATGATCAAAATGTGTATAATTAAGAAGGAAACCATTCAGCATGAGTTGCACAGGCAGAATGCGATGGTTTTCTTATGGCCGGTTTATTATCTCCACCGGGGTTAAGGTGACGGGTCCGTTTAATCCTGCAGGAAATGGTTCCCATTGTGCGGCTGAAAACAAACCATCGGCACCGGCATTTTCGCGTTTGTATGCAGGGAAGTTCACATTGTGAAACTTCTTATAAACCATGCCCTTGTTTTCCATGTCGATGATGCGGTTGGCCATCCGGTTGGCTACCACAATGTCGATCCGGTTCTTTTTCTTCAGCGTTGTGGCATCAACAACCACGCTGAAGTCGGGGCCAATGAGCGTTGCCACAGGTTCACCGTTAATCATCACATCGGCACAATCATATACCTTGCCCAGGTTGAGCAGGTAGTAGTCTGCCTTAAAAGCTGGTCTGCGGAAGGATGTTGTATACCTTGCCAGACCTGAATAAACTTTTGTTTCTTCTCCCCAATCCGTCCATGAAGTGAGTCCGGTGATTTGCCTTGGAGGAGGTATCACCGGTCCGCCACTGATGAAGTTAACCGTCCAGGTTGTGCCTATGGCCACGGAGGTTCCTGATAGCTGGTAAAAAGGGAAAGGCTCACCGGTTATTTCATCAGGAGAAGCCATTACCAGTATACTGGCCGATGGTTTCAGCCTCAGGTATATTTCCGGAATGCCATTTGTCTGCCGGCGAATGGCTGCCTTGCCATGCAAGCCTTTTGCAGCATCGAACAATGCAGCGTCAGCAGCATTACACTGCAGCGGTATCCAGCCGTCAAATGGTTG
This sequence comes from Bacteroidales bacterium, assembly GCA_046481675.1. Lineage (GTDB taxonomy): Bacteria > Bacteroidota > Bacteroidia > Bacteroidales > UBA10428 > UBA5072. The sequence continues at coordinate 15,806 of JAWOJJ010000048.1, forward strand.
CTGACCCCTGTTGTTTATGAAATACAGGGTATTGTTGCCTATTTTCCGGCGTACAAACTGCAATTGTTGGCTGATAAAGCTTTCACGCCGGGCCCCTGCGTATTCAAGCATGCCGGAAAGATCTCCGGCCATCAGAAACTTTCCGTTTCCATAAATGGCCTGCCGGATGTTGCTCATGCCTGTTTTATCGAATGTCAGCGTGCTCCATAGTTTTGTAAATTCAGGCTGATTTGTTTCATGGTCCTTTAATCCGGGTACCTCCACAGGAGCCGATTTGTAAAATACAACGGTAGCGCCTGATTTTACCAGATCAAACAGGCGTTGCCATGATTTATAAGGCATATACCGGCAATCGGGGATGACGATGGTTTGGTATGTAGCACCGCTGGTCCGGATCAGGTTATTATCTAAAGTGGTTTGCTGTAATTGCCGGTCGGAGATAAAATCAACCGTGTAACCCTGCTCCATCATTTGCCGGGTGCAGCTTTCAAAACCTGTTCCATGGAATTCCTTTTCCATCCCGTCGAAATGCCTGAGGAATTGATCTCCGCGGTCACAAAGCCTGTCGGCCAGGGGATAATAAAGCAGTACATCGTTGTCGGCTTGTCCTTGCTGTAAAAACGATTGTGTGCGGGCAATATAGCTGTTTAAAGCAGGGAATTGTTCCCACATGGGGTTGGTTGGCTGAAAGTGAACGGCTGCATAAAACAACCATCCCGGCCAGGGATCGGAAACGGGAGAATAGGATGTGCCGTGGTAAATGAGATGATTGACACCGCTGAGGAAGTAGTTGTCTGCTGCCGTTTTTACATCGGCCAGGGTGGAAATAAAGTGATCGTTGAGCCAGGTGGCGGCTTCGGCTGATATCAGCCTTTTTCCGGTGACATGGCCTGCCGACGTGGCAAACTTAAACCGGAGTATGTCGGCTCCTTCGGTTTCCGGGATATCCGAAGCGGCATACAGGTCGAGAATGTTTGCAGGAGATCCGTGCGCCTGGTTTCGGGTGAGGGCACCATAACCATGGGTCCATTGGCGCCAGGGCTGTGTAAATCTCTCAAGCAAGAGTTCGCTGATGGTCAGGCGGTAATCGTATATGACACGTGACACTGCTGGACTTGAATCGTTCGACAGCAAGGCCGGCAGGTATTGGAACAGGTCGTAACCCCGGCGTTTGGCAAACTCACCTGGCAGCGAGGAAGTCCAGTCGGCCTGCCCGTAAGCATCATCAACTTCGTAGGAATCGTTGAACATGCAGCGGATTCCGCTGACATCGATACCGGCAAAAGTCGAGTCGAAGTGTTGCAGGTATTGCATCAGCGCTGGTTCTGCAAAGTGGTCAATGGCAAAACCTTCGGCGCCGGGGGCAGCCCGTTCCACCATTTTACCGTGGCCGGCAACAAACAGGGCGATTACCTTCCAGTTGCCACGGGGGGCAGTCCAGTTTAGCTTTCCGTTTTCATCCAACTGTGAGGTGAGATCGAGTGCGGTGCCGGCACTGTTGTAAGCCATTACCCTGAAGGGTTTTAGTTGATCTGATTTTCTCGCCTGGTCAATTACCGGTGAATGACGGGCTACAGTGCGAATATACTGCTCTGTGTAGCGCAGGTTGCCGGTTACCGATTCACCCTCGTGCAAATCATAAGACAGGTGTGCCATATGTTTTGAGGCGTTGTGGGGTGTTACCCAACTGCCGCCGAAAGGCCATCCGGTTCCGTTGGCCATATCAATACCGATGTTGAGGTCTTTGGCCTTCTTCAGGGTATACTGCAACGCCTGAATCCATTCGGTTCCCAGGTAGGGCAGGTATTGATCTTCGGAACCTTTGACGCCATAAATGGGGACAATTTCGAGTCCTCCAAGTCCGGCTTTTGCGTAGGTTTCCATCAGTATGCCCAGGTTTGCCGTATCCACGGCATTCCCCAACCACCACCACCTGCTCCAGGGCTTGTTTTCGCTGGTAATATTGGGCCACCCAGGTTGTGCATATGATGGTACATTTAACAGGAACAAAAGGGCGGCTAAAATAAAGGAATAGAATTTCTTCAATTTCATAGGTTCAAATTTTAATGCTCAAATATGCATATGCTTTGAAAAGTGGCTTCGTCATTGCGAGCTCCGCTTCCTGCGGGGCGTGGCAATCTCTTCGCACAGGAAATATATTCAAATGTTCAGCATTGAATTCAATTGCTTGTGCGGGCAGATTGCTTCGACCAGGGGAACTGGTCTCGCAATGACGCAGCCTTAAAACATCACCGCGCTGTCGTTGATTACAAAAGGGTGGTTTTTCAGCATTTTAATGATTTCAGAACCGGCCAGCAGCACCGGACCATATCCGTGGGCCGCGTATACATTCACAGGACGGTAATAGTAAAAGGCCGGATCGAAACCCATTCCGGTGCCCACGCAGGTTTCTTCAACCTGTCCCTGTGCATTGACCTTGGTGGCAACGGCATTCCATGCAAGCAGGGTGGCCGGGCCATATGCTTTTTTGTCGAGCCAGCCCCTGTTGATGCCTTTGGCATAAGCGTATGCATAAATAGCGGTGGCTGAAGTTTCCAGGTAGGAATCGTTACGGTCGATCAGCTGGTGCCAGAAACCCATACCCGACTGGTAAGCAGCAAGGCCTTTTGCATGTGCCCTGTAAAGTTCCAGTACTTTGGCATATTCCGGATGATTTTCCGGAAGCACATCAAGCAGTTCGGCCAAGGTCATGAATGCCCAGCCATTTGCCCGTGCCCAGTGAAAAGCGGGGTGGGGGTCCATATCCTGCACCCAGCCGTGCATGAACAGTCCCTTTTCTTTAACAAACATTCGTTGGGCAAACTGAAGCACTTGTTTTACCGCATCATCGTAATACTTTATTTCACCGGTGAGCTTTCCCATCTGGGCAAGCGCAGGAACACTCATGAACAGGTCGTCGAGCCAGATGGTATTGGGCAATGGCCTGTTACGTGCCAGGGTTCCGTCGGCCAACCTGAATTCTTTTGTGGATATGTATTGTATATAATTGTCGATCATGGGGCGGAGGTTCTCCACCTTACCTGTTTGACTCGTTTTGATCATGGCTGCGCACATGGAGCCTGCATCGTCGAGTGCGCGCGGGTCGATCACCGACCTCAGCGGATTTCTCGTGTTTTCGCCTACGGACATAGCTTTATAAACAGGGTAAAGCTTATTGATAAAAGTGATGCGGTCAATTGTATAGCTTGTATACCGCTGATCGCCGGTGGCTTCACCTGCATTCAGCATGCCGGCATAAGTTACGCCCCATTCGTAGCTGATGAGCCGGAAATCGCCCTGTTTAAGCGTTATGTCGCTGGTGATCTTTGAATAATCGGTAACTGTTTCACCAGACTTTTGGTTCACCAGGGTCGTCGGAGTTGTGTTATCGAGATATTCGAGCACCCGGCCCAATACAGCGGCGATGTCATCGCTGGTGGTTTTCCCGTAAGGCACATCATAATCGGGCTGCAACAAATGCAGCGGTGTGTTCACATCAGTTTTTTTTTCAGCAGGTTGGGCACCGGACGGTATGGCCAGAACCCAAAACAACAGTGCTGCTGCAACAGTACGCATTGTTTTCATAGAGCTATGATTATTAATTAATTAAAAGAAAAGTCATGCATGTTATTTGGTCTGCACTTATCCCGGTGCCTAGAATTTTCTCACAAGCCTATTTACGAGTTCCAGCATTGGGGCTAGCCTTATCCCCCTTTGGAGGGGGTAGGGGGAGGAAATTTGTTTGTGGCATTTCTGAATCCTAATTAAAGATTATCATTGTTATTAATTGTTTCGATAGTAAGATTTGTTTATTTCTTCAAAATCCTCCCCCAGCCCCCTCCAAAGGGGGATAACGTTCTACTCAAGGCTCCTCTATAATCATAAGGTATCTGCATGTGGTCACCAATAAAACAAATAAAGTTCGTTATGCCTAATATTCCCACACCAGCACCCCGGCGGTTTTGAGGGTTTTTGAACCAACCAGTATGGCAGCGCCGGCCGGAAGGTTCATCACAAAATCCTTGTCGGAATAATTCATGGCTATGCCAAAGCCATCACGGTATTCTACAATTACTCCTTCGGGATAGTCTTCCACGGGAATTCCTGTTTTGTTATACAACTGGTTGAGTACTTCCTTCTCAAGTGTGCCATCCTGGCTGTCGGCGCCAATATAGGTAACGGTTCCTTTTCCCAGCTTACGGAACACCACGGCCGGCTTACCTGCATAGAAATCGCCTGAATAGGTGGCCCATGTTTCTGTTCCTGTGTAAGGATTAAGCACATCACCCCAGCTGTTCCAGCTGAATTGCTTGCTGTTCATTTCCACCATGCCGGGATCATAAGGAGCAGGCAGGTCATAGAAATCAATGGATGAGCCGATTAGTTCATAAATGGGTTCAGCATATTTCGCTTCCCAAAGGTGCATTTCGCGGTTTTTATGGCCGGTGCGACACGAAAGCACCAGGTTGCCGCCGTTTTTTACGTAGTCGGTCCATTTTTTTACCAGTTCAGCATCGAGTTGCTGATAAGCAGGGGCAATGATTACGGGGTACATGGAAAAATCGGTTGTGTCACGTACAAAATCAACAGGAGCTCCAAACGACTTTAAGGCTTTGTAGTATTTCGTGAAATGGCCAATGGTATTCCATTGGGTGGTTTGCTTGTTGTGGTCCATTCCCCATACGTTTTCGACATTGAAAAGCACACCTGTTTTCCGGCTGGCATATGCCCGGGGAACAACAGCTTTGGGGTTGTATTGCTTGCGCAGCAACTGTATTTCATCAATAAACTGCTGGTATTCGAGTCCGCCCGGTGTGGGAGTTACGCCGTCATAGCTGACAATGCCATAATGGTATTGCTCGTATCCGTATAAGGGAGCCCTGAAACGATAGGTACAGGCCATTTTACTGCCTCCCGAAAAAACACTCCACAGCCAAAGGTGAACAGCTCCGGGCAATGGTTGCGAGTTTACAGTGCCCCAGTTAACCTGTCCCGGCTGTAGTTCCAGCACACCGTAAACACCTGCTATGGGCCGTATAAAATCATTAGACATGGCAATGCTTTCGTAATTGCCGAGCCGGTAACCTTTAGGTCCGATTCCCCGGTTGTGGCCGCTGACCATATATTTGGTGTAGGTCACGAAGTCAAGTTCACGGCTCATGCCAATGTGTCCCGACTGGTATCCGGGTATGTAGTTGGTGGTAATCCATTGATGGGGTGCTGCATATTTTCGGATCACGCGGGCCTGGTCGTCAATGAACGAAGCTGTTTCCCAGGCATTGAACCGGTCGTGGTCAAGCACCTGGTTCAGGTTCATGCCCCACTGGGAACGCAGGGGAATGTTGACTTGTGAGAAATTGTTGTATTGCTGACTCCAGAATGCAGTTCCCCAGGTCTGGTTCAACTTGTCAATGGTACCATACTTTTTTTGCAGCCAGCTTCTGAACCGTTGTTGTGCATCTTTGCCGTAATCATTAAAAGTGCGGGGTTCATTGTCAATTTGCCAGCCCATGATCCTTTTATCGTTACCGTAGTGACGGGCCAGTTCTTCTACCATTTTAAGAGCCAGTTCCCTGTAAAGTGTGCTTGAAAATGAAGCCGTTTGCCGCGACCCATGATCGGACTGAACAGCGTTTTCGCCTGTTTCATATATTTCGGGGTACTTCCGTCCCAGCCAAACCGGTGGCGTAGCCGTTGATGTGCACATGATAACGCCAATTTTGTATTTTGCGGCCAAAGCAACAGCCTTGTCGAGCCAGGCAAAATCGTATTTGCCTTCTTCGGGTTCCAGCTGTGCCCAGGCAAATTCAGCGTAATGCGTGAATTCAAATCCCATATCGGCAATATGCTTCAGGTCGCGTTCCCACTGAGACGAATCCCAATGTTCGGGATAATAATATACACCTGTGGAAATCAGTTCGTCAGCCGGAAAAAACCGGGCCGGATTTTGGTTGTATGCATGGGCTAGGAGCAGAGTGAGCCCAACGGAAATAAGAATACGTTTCATACCAGGTATTATTTCAGGATTTAATTGTTGATCTAAACTTGCTTTGTCTCCTATTTCATATAGAAAACCTCTTCGAGCGGTATGGATACCGGTGAATTATCCGCATTGGTATCCATAATGTCGGCCATGTAAGCCCACCATTTCTGAACAATGGGATTATCGCCCAGGTCCTGCGACGACTTATTCCCGTCCTGCAACTGGAAAGCAAACAAAGTGCCGGTTTCCTCGTCGAGAAAAATGGAGTACTCACTTACCCCGGTTTCGTGAAGCAAGTTAACCAATTCGGGCCAGATAGCAGCATGTCGGCGTCGGTATTCTTCTTTCCTGCCCGGTTTCAATTTCATTTTAAATGCTTGTCGTGACATGGTTATTGTGTTTTAATGGTAGATGTTTCCGGTATTCTGTAAGAACACATAACCAAATATATCATGTATCCGGCGGTTTTTCAATATATAAAATGGGTAAATGTTTATACAAAACGACCCAATCAGACCTGCCTGCATAATGCCGGGGGCTTAATAGCGAAAGCGTTTGAAAAAAGACCGGTTTCCCACCAGGCTGATCACACAGTATTCGCGGTCGTTGATGGCTTCTGAAACAATCGTGTGGATGCCGTTGTAGCAGGTATCGGCATATTCATGGCTGTGACCGTGACAACATAAAATGGTGTTTTCAGAATTGACAACATCGCGAAAAACCAGGTTGTTGATTCCTGTCATTTGATTATCCCACGGCGGAATATGTGCTAAAATTACGTGGGGTAATTTTGAATCAGAAAGCTGATCAGTTAACCAGTCGAATTTTGGTGAGCGGTTGTTATTTTCCCAAACCACATTATCGAAAACCACGAATTTGTAATTTCCTGCTTCAAATGAAAAATCAGATGGGCCGAATACTTTCTTATAAACCCGGTAACCGTTTGAACGGTAGTCGTGATTACCAATTATGGTGATGAAAGGGTGCCGTGATCTATTGATTACATCAACATACCATTCAAATTGCTGTGCCAGCCCTGAATTGGTGATATCGCCACAACAGGCGATAAAATTGAGGTCCTGGTGTTTGTTCAGCCTTTTAATGGCATCCGACAGGTCATCGTAGTTATCATGGATATCTGACAGCAATGCGAATTTGAAGGTATCTGATCCGGAAAGGGCTATATTGCTAATCATCCTTACCTCATCCATATTGGGATGATCCTTGTTCACATCGGAATCATATGGACTATAGCTGAAATTGTCAGAACAAGATATGAGCGACAGCAGAAAAAGCCCGACAAGGGTTATGTTGTTTAAACGCTTCATCTTAACAGGTTATTAGACAATGGAATAGTAATTCCAAAACAAAGATTCCAGATATCATCCGGTTTGATTTCCTTATTGGCCAGGGCATACCATATTTTGTAATCTACAGTTCCCATTTCGACATAAATTCCGATTGCGCCGGGTTTGTCTTTTTTTTCAGGCAGGGTTAACCGGATTCCCAGAAAAGGATTCAGATGAAATGCATTGCTGTTATAATAATTTGAAGGAAAGTAATCGGGATAGGATAAATAGGTATTGTCGGTTATGGCATAGTTTAAGCTGAACCCTGTATAATACCTGATGTCAAAGGCTAATAACTGATGTTTTCTGAACTGGTAAGCTGACTTCAGGGCCAGTGTATGCACCCGGGAACCATTAATTTTTTTGGGAAGGTAGCCGTAGTTAAAATCCAGGCTCAGCCTGTCCTTTAAATAGGTTTTGCCGATACCCACCGAGGCCAGGCCTAAATTACCGGCATATTGCATTTTTGCATAATAAGGACTGGTAATAATTTCCCCTCCGGGAATGTTTTCCTCAACAGGAAGGAAGGAGATGATCATAAATGCAGCAGCAAATAAAGCAAACATGGTATTGAAGTAAAATTCTATACAAATGTGCAGTGAACCGGACTTTTTCTCAAGAGCAAACTGGCTGAAGGGGATGGAAAAGGGTGCGAAATGCGAATTCGGGGGGGTGAATGGTTTTTTGTATTACTTTTACCGCATAGTTAAAGTGGCGCCTTCATGAAAGAGTATAAAATATACCACAGAGATACAAAGCTTGAGGAGGCTGAGGTATCAGGTAATCTCAGTGCTTTGTCTTTTCTGTACGGTACTTTTACGGGGAAAATTGTTATCCGCCTGATGAACAGGTCTGTTGTTTCAGCCCTGTATGGTTGGCTGATGAAAAGTTTTTTAAGCAAACCAATGATTCACAAGTTTATTGAACAGTATAAAATTGATACTGAAGCAATCAGTCAGCCGCTTGACTCCTATAAGAGCCTCAATGATTTTTTCACACGCAAGTTAAAACCGGGAGCCCGCAAGGTGGATACCAACCCGAAGCACCTTGTTTCACCTGCAGACGCACGCCTGCTGGTTTTTGATTTATCGCATAAATACCAGGTACCTGTTAAGGGATACTGGTATACGTTGACGGAATTGCTGCAGGATGACAATATGGACAGGGAGTATGCAGACGGGTGGTGTTTTGTATACCGTTTGGCCCCCATGGATTATCACCGCTTCTGTTATATTGACTCTGGTTTGCAGGATCCGGTAAAAACAATTCCCGGTGTGCTGAACTCTGTGAATCCCATTGCCCTGTCTTTGGTAGATTCGTTATTGGCGCAGAATTACAGGGAGCTAACTGTAATGCACACCGACCATTTCAGACAGGTTGTACACATTGAGGTAGGTGCTATGATGGTAGGGAGAATCGTTCTTCATAACCGGAATTCAAGTACATTCAATCGTGGCGATGAAAAAGGCTGGTTTGAATTCGGGGGGTCTACCATTATTCAGTTGCTGAAAAAAGATGTTGTTCAGCCTGATGATGATCTGATGGAACACTCAGTAAGGGGAATTGAAACGCTGGTCAGATTGGGTGAGCGTGTTGGTTGTGCCATATGATTTTGCACTGTAAACAAGAATTTGCATGAGAATATATGAGTTTAACTGCTGAAAACGCTTTACTGATTGGTTCAATTCTTCTTTTTGTTTCACTGCTTGCCGGAAAAACATCTTATTGGCTGGGAGTGCCTGTCCTGATTTTCTTTTTAGCCATTGGCATGCTGGCAGGTTCTGAAGGTATTGGCGGAATATATTTCGACAGTCCCAAAATCACCCAGTTTGTAGGTGTTATTGCCCTGAATTTCATCTTGTTTTCCGGTGGTTTTGATACCAGCTGGGATGCCGTAAAACCCATTGTTTGGCAGGGTGTGACGCTTTCTACCCTGGGAGTGTTCATTACTGCTGTTACCCTGGGGGTGTTTGTATGGGCAGTCACCGATTTTACCATCTATGAGGGACTTTTGCTGGGATCAATTGTGTCATCAACCGACTCGGCAGCTGTATTCAACATACTACGCTCCAAGAACCTGGCATTGAAAGGCAATTTAAGGGCCACGCTCGAACTTGAGAGCGGCAGTAATGACCCCATGGCTTATGTACTGACCATTGCCTTCACCGGTTTGGTGGTAAACCAGGATGCCGGTTTGCTGTCCATCATTCCCTTGTTTTTAAAACAGTTGTTGTTGGGTGGTTTGCTGGGATTTGTCTTTGGCCGGGTGGGGAAATGGGTCATCAATAACATTAATCTCGACTTTGAGGGTTTATATATTGTTCTGGTCATTGCCATCATGATGTTTAGTTTTGCGGCAACTGATTTCATTGGTGGAAACGGATTTCTGGCAGTGTATCTTTGCGCAATCTATCTGGGAAACCAGGATCTGATCCACAAAAAGAAAATCCTGAAATCATTCGACAGCTTTGCCTGGCTGATGCAGATTGTGCTTTTTCTAACCCTGGGCCTGCTTGTTTTCCCGAGTCACGTGGTTCCTTATATAGGTATAGGGCTTGCTATTTCAGCATTTCTGATTCTGGTTGCCCGTCCGGTCAGTGTTTTTCTCAGTTTGTCTTTTTTCAGAATACAAAATAGAAGTCGCTTGTTCATATCATGGGTTGGTTTGCGGGGAGCCGTTCCCATTGTATTTGCAACTTATCCGCTTTTAGCAGGTGCGGATAAGGCCAGTATGATTTTTAACATTGTCTTCTTTGTGTCGCTTACCTCAGTGCTCATTCAGGGTACTACGCTGTCAGTGGTTGCCAAGTGGCTTCATCTTGCCCTGCCGGTTAAAGCCCGGCAACGCACAGCTATTGATATCGAACGAAGTGACAGCATCAAATCAATTCTTACTGAAATTACCGTACCTGCAGATTCAAAAGCAATCGGCCAGAAGATCGTTGATATGGGTATTCCTAAGACTGCAGTCATTTCATTCATTCAACGTAACGGTAAGTATATAACCCCCAGCGGATCAACCCAGCTTGAATCCAATGACAGGCTCCATGTTATTTCAGAAAGTGAGGAAGACGTCAGTAAAATCTCTGAATGCCTCAAAAGCAGAGAAGCAGCCATTCCCTGATCTTATAGCTCATTTGCCTTCATATTGACCCGTTGTCAGGAAATATTGAAAAAACCAAAGCAGTTAAGCCTATTTTTGCTATTTTTCCAGTTTGATAAATATACGGATAAAAATCCCAAACCAATAAACTCAATGAAATACCCATTAACAATGAAAAAACGTTTGATTCACTTCTTTAGCCGGTACACCCTGTTACTGGCTGCTTTATTTTTTGCAATACCGGTTGCCAGGTCGCAAGACAAACTTGATCTACCCATACCTGTTGATGCTCAGATAAGAACCGGAAAGTTGGGAAATGGACTTACCTATTATATCCGCAAGAACAGCAAACCTGAGAAGCGTGTTGAGATGCGGCTGGTAGTCAAAGCCGGATCGGTTCTTGAGGATGATGACCAGCAGGGCCTGGCACATTTTGTGGAGCACATGGCTTTTAACGGCACCAAAAATTTCGCTAAAAACGACCTGGTTCATTATATGCAGTCGGTTGGCGTTCAGTTCGGACCTGAAGTTAATGCAGAAACCGGAATCAACCACACCTTGTATATGCTTACCCTGCCAACCGATTCGGCACATATAGTTGAAAAAGGTTTTCAGATTATGGAGGACTGGGCGCACAACATCACCTTTGATGGAACTGAGATCGACAAAGAAAGAGGCATTATTGTTGAGGAATGGCGCATGAATCAGGGTATGAATCTGCGGTTTATCAATAAACTTTATCCTGCACTCTTCGAGGGATCTCAATACGCAGTGCGGATTCCCCTGGGAAAAAGGGAAGTCATTGAGGGAGCGCCTCACGAGAGGATCAGGCAGTTTTACCACGATTGGTACCGGCCCGACCTGATGGCATTCGTTGTGGTTGGTGATATTGACCCCGATGCGGTGGAAAAGAGCATCAGGGAGCATTTTGCTTCCATTAAGAATCCGGAGAATCCCAGACCGAGGAAAAACTACCCGGTACCCGATCATACCGGAACCCGTCCCATGGTAATGACCGATAAGGAGATGCCTATGCTGCAGTTGATGATGTTCTGCATGAATGACCCAGAAAAGGAAACTTTTCAGAAGGACTACCGCAGATCACTCGTTAATGTGCTGGTATCTGGTATGCTTACGCAACGGTTTAATGAGTTGAAAGATAAGCCTGATCCGGCCCTGTTGGGTGCACAGGTGCAATTCCTGCCCGTAATTCCGGAAAAAGATATTTTCCTGATTGGCGCAATGGCACCTGAAACCGGAACCGAAAGAGCTGTTCAGACCCTGATTACGGAAAGTGAAAGAGCTGTTCGTCATGGTTTTGCAGCCGGTGAGTTAAGCCGTCAGAAAAAAGAAGTATTAACGGCTTATGAAAATGCATTTAATGAGCGCGATAAGACGAATTCTGTAAGTTATGCCTCCGAATACCTGAGGAATTTTCTAAATGATGAACCCATACCCGGAATTGAATTCGAATATGAGTTTGCAAAGGAATATCTCGAAGGAATCACACTTGAAGAAGTGAATCAGGCGCTGGTTAAACTGCTTCCGGCTGACAACCGGATGATGGTTGTTCTGGCTCCTGAAAAAGAAGATTTGCAGTTGCCAGCTGAAGATCAGGTTTTGAGCTATGTGGATCAGGCCATGAAGTCGGAAATAACTCCTTATGAAGACAAGGTGTCAGGGAGTCAGCTGATGGCTGAAAAGCCGGGTAAGGGAAGGATTCTGCTGGCCAGGAAGAATGAAACTCTGGGCACTGTTGAGATGAAACTTTCCAACGGAGCCAGGGTAGTTCTGAAACCAACCGACTTCAAAAACGACCAGGTATTGTTCAGCGCATACAGTCCGGGAGGGTATTCTGTTTATGAAACAGTGGATCATCAGGCGGCAACTATGTCAGATGGTATTATAACTGAAAGCGGTGTGGGAGAATACTCCACATCCGATATCAGCAAATTGCTGGCCGGTAAAAATGTATCGGTTGGGCCCTATATCGATGCATACTACGAAGGTTTATCCGGTTCATCCACCCCAAGGGATATGGAAAGTATGTTTCAGCTTGCTTATTTGTATTTCACCAGTCCCCGCAAAGACAGCGCCTTATTCAAATCGGTCATGGATATGAATAAGGGTTATGTGAAAAATGCGCTCACCAGTCCCGAAACCTATTTCTCCGACCAGTATATCAGGGCCAGGACCCAAAATCATCCCCGGGCTGATGTATTGCCTACCGAAAAAGAACTGGAACAGGTGAATCTCGACAGGCTCTATGAAATATATCAGGATCGCTTTGCAGATGCATCTGATTTTACGTTTTTTATTGTGGGAGCTATAAAGGTTGACAGTGTCCGGCCGTTTATAGAGCAGTATTTGGCAAGCCTCCCGTCTACACGGCGCCAGGAAAGCTGGAAAGATATGGGCATCCGGCCTCCGGCAGAAAAGCTGGACAAAGCAGTATACAAGGGCAATGACCCAAAAAGCAGGGTTGGTATTTATTTTGAGACGAATCAACCCTGGGATCTCCGGGAAGATCATGCGCTGGAATCATTGGGGCAACTGCTGGGAATCCGCTATATTGATGTGATCCGGGAAGAGCTGAGCGGAGCCTATCATGTGGGAGCTTCTGCTGATCTGGGAAGAATACCCTATTCCAGGGCAATTCTGAACATTATGATACCTTGTTCTCCCGAGAATACCGATAAACTTACAAAAGTTGCCATTGGTGAAATTGCAGCCATTCAAAAGAATGGTGTAAAACCCGAAGATCTTGTTAAAGTGAAAGAAGCACAGCGACGCGATCTGGAAAGGAACATGAAGGAGAACAGTTTCTGGGTTGGCGAACTGGCCAATGGTTACCGCCTGGATGATCCTGCACTGATTTTGCGTTATGCCGACTGGATCAATAACCTGACTTCCGAGGAAATTCAGGCCGCAGCAAACAAATTCGATCTGACTAATTATGTGCGGGTGGTGCTTTACCCGGAGAAGAATTAGACTCATTCAGGTTGTGAAATTGGCATACCCTTCAAGCGATTGAAAACCCTTGAAGGGTATGTTTGTTAAACTCCGGAACCTGCCTGGCAGGTGAGCCTTTCGGCAAACCAAAGCTCCCCTTCGTAACTTTTTTCCGTAATAAACATTTTTATTGTAAGTTTGTTATAAGTTTATTGTTAAGCATTAAAATATACTATAGTGGATAAACGAACTTTCCTCAAATCGATATTCCTTGGCACTACTGGTGTTATTGCTACCGGTTTTGGATCCAAACTTTTTGCCAGGAACAGGAAAAAATGGGATGGCATTTTCAGATTGCCCGATCTGCCCTACTCGTATGACGCTCTTGAACCTTTTATTGACGGGGAAACCATGAAGCTGCATCATGCCAAACACCATGCAGCCTATACCGATAAATTTAACCTGGCTGTTGCAGAAGCCGGACTAACCGGTAAATCTGCCATGGCTATTCTGAAAGACGTTTCCGGCCATGGTGAGTCCATCAGAAATAATGGCGGCGGGTACATCAATCACAGGCTTTTCTGGAGGGTTTTAACCCCGGTGACCGGGCGCAAGCCTTCGCCGGAATTATCAAGGGCAATCGACCGCGATTTCGGATCGTATGAAAACTTCAGGGAAAGCTTCAACACAGCTTCCAAATCGGTATTTGGCTCAGGCTGGGCATGGCTGATCGTGGATGAAAACAAAAATCTTAAAGTGACCACAACCCTGAATCAGGATAACCCCATGATGGATATAGCAAGAGATAAAGGAATGCCCATTCTTTGCCTCGACTTATGGGAACATGCTTATTACATGAAGAACCAAAACCGGAGGGTGGATTATATTGATGCTTTCTGGAACGTGGTGGACTGGGATTACGTTTCCAAATGTTACGAAAATACAAACAAACCCCGCAGGGCAAGGAGTTAATTCTGATCTGATTCTTTTATCAGCAACTGATCGAGCATTCTGTCGATCCTTTTCACTGTTTTGCGCATGCCAGAGATGATAACCGGATTATCCCCGGTTTTAACTTCAATTTCGTCCTCATACATTTGCATAAAACGGGCAAGCTTCGATTTTCTTCGGTAGACAACAATATCTTCCGTTTCTCTGGATACAGTGAAATCAAGCATTTCAAAAGCTTTTACAAATACATCTCGGTTTTGGTTATATGTACCGTTCAAATGTCGTTGGACTTTTGTGAATCCAATTAGCGGATATATAAAAGTGTAGGCAATGAAAAATATCCAGATTAATTTGTGTTGCGAATCCTTAAATATTCCGGTAAAACTGGTTGGTTCCTTTCCTGTAATAACAGGTATAACATAAATGATAATGGCAACCAGAACAATCACATACAACAGAAACTTTACCAGACGTCGCAGATAATTCATCATAATTATTGATTTTAAGGATGCTAATGTAATTCATCAGCTTGTAATGTGCAACTATTATAAGCAAGGTGCAGTGTTATTGAGCTACTGTCACTGATTCTGCGACTACCCATGCTGTTACTAGTCATACTTCGACAGGCTGCTAATAACAGGCACACTATTTTTACCTACTTCTTGTCACTTTTCCCTACAGCTGAACTAAGCGAAGCGATCTCACGACCAAAGGGAGTAAAAAGTAACCAAAAGATCCGCCGCTGCTGATAAAAGGCTAAAAATCAATTCACACGCTACACAAGAAAATCACGGGTATGAAACCACAAAGCAAGCTTTGGAAACTAATTCCGCAGCAGAGCTGCGGGGTATTATACCCTCCGACTTCGTCGGGATTGTTCGACTTACAAATTTCAGTTCGCTCACTCCTGAAATTTGAGTCTCACGAATAAACTCTCCCGATTAAGAATTCTGTGAATTTCAGT
>JAWOJJ010000021.1:0-19760 GCA_046481675.1 Bacteroidales bacterium
CAGCTGTTTCCCTGGCTGAAATCCGACACAATTGATAAAATTGAAAAAGTCCTGGCGCATCTGCCAGGACTCTTCAGCACACGTGCATTGGTTGTGCTTCAAAAAAAGTAAATCAAAAATACTATTCTTTTTCTGTGGCTTTAGTAAGATGTGTGGATAGAAATTTTTCCATGGCACGGTAAAAATCGAACTGGTTTTCCTGGTTATAGAATCCATGTCCTTCATTATCTTTTACCATGTACTCAACGATTACGCCTCGTTCTTTTAATGATTCCACAATCTGGTTCGACTCATTGATGTTGACCCTGGGATCATTAGCCCCCTGAGCAACAAACAAGGGACAACGGATGCGGTCAACATGGAACACAGGAGATACTTCTGCCAGCATCAGGCTGTCCTTTACCGGATCACCCACCATTTCATAGAACATCTGCCGCAAAGGTTCCCAGTAGGGCGGAATGGTATTCATAAAGGTGAACATATTCGATACACCCACATAATCCACTGCACAGGCATACAATTCGGGAGTAAAAGTTATCCCTGCAAGTGTGGCATAACCACCATAACTCCCCCCGTAAATGGCAATGCGTGTTGAATCAGCAATTCCTTCATTGATGAGCCATTTAACACCATCTGTAATGTCATCCTGCATGGTACGCCCCCATTGTTTAAAGGAAGCCTCCCAGAATTTTTTCCCGTAACCTGTTGAACCTCTGAAATTCATTTGCAGCACAGCATATCCCCTGTTAGCCAGGAACTGTACCTCCGGATTGAATCCCCAGCTGTCACGATGCCAGGGCCCTCCATGCGGATTAATAACTACCGGAAGGTTAGTGGGTTTTATGCCTTTGGGTAAAGTCAGGTAACCCGGAATGGTTAATCCGTCACGCGACTGGTATGTAACAGGTTTCATTACTGCCATGTCTTCTTCCTTAAGCCAGGGCATCATATCAGCAAGCTTTTCAAAATTTCCTGTTTTCACGTCATAGAAATAATAACCTCCGTAATACTTGTCGCTATAGGCATAAGCTATTAATCTGTTTTCATCTTTGCTCTTAAACGCTATCTCAAAAAGGTAATCCGGTATTTGAGCCTGGATTTTTGTTTCAATCTGTTTTGTCAGGTTGTCCAAATAGTGCTTATGCAGCTTATCAGTTTCATAATACGCAACTGTAAGTACTTTCCTGAGTTTTGAATAATCCAACCCTATTACATTAGCTTCATTGTTTTCAAAAATAACATTAATCTCTTTTGCAGTTTTTGGATCAAATTCCACTACAGCCGTTTTATCCCTGCCAAGATCGGACAAACAATAGAGGTTTTTATTATCAAATGTAAAGAGAACCGGACTTAAGGTTTCTTTGAAACTGGTGGTAATCACATTGGTAAATTTATCCTGTTCGGTATCGCGGTATAGGATACTGGTATTTACCCCGTCAGCAGTAACGGCGGCCCTGATCTTGCCGTCATGATCCGTAATCCATCCGGTAATGTTTCCGGGATTCTCAGCTACCATCTTAAGTTCACCGGTAAGGGTATTCAGAAGATATACATCGAAAATCTGCGGATTGCGCTTATTGCTTGTAATGAGCAATTCTTCAGGTCGATCCTCCAGAATATCCAATACTTCCGAACGGACCTTTTCAAATGGTGTGTGATCAACCAATCCCGTTCCGTCAGGTTTGACTGAAAGTACATGCATATTTTCATCACCACCTATGTCTTTGGTAAAAATGATCCTGTTGTCCGATTCCCAGAAGGCATTGTATATGCTGCGTTCAGTTTCCTGAGTGATTGGAGATGAAACAGTATCACCCAGTTTGCGGAAAAACACATTCATGCGACCCATATGGGAAGCACGAAAAATAATCATCTCACCATTAGGAGAAATCCTGTATCCGGAACTTTCCGGGTCCTTGAAGAAGTCTTCCATGGGGATAAGAGGTGCAGGGCTTTCCTTTGGCCTGCAACCAGAAAAACCAATCATGATCAACATGATTCCAAATAAAATCAGCGGTGTTTTCATACGTAAATAATTTGTTTTTTAATGGTCGTATGAAACTCCATGTTTGCTATTATCATTGGTGTTTGTGTTTTTTTCGCAAACATGTTCGTTTCATCAGGATAAAGTTATGTTTACAAATGGAGAGATTAAGAGTTTATTATCAAAGATATATAAATTATCTACGAATATTCACTACAAAACTTTCCCAGCATCCTGATCCTGTTCTTCATTATCAATAACGTCTTCCTGTTCATCATCTTCCTCATCATCCATATCGCTTATAAACCGGGTTGGACCGGGACCTTCATGTCTGTATGATATAGCCAGCACAACTCCAACAGTAAGTCCGATCAGGTGCGATTCCCATGACATGTCGGGCCGGTAAGGGAAGATCCCCCAAACCATACTGCCATATAAAAATATGACCAGCATGGAAATAGCCAGCAAATTGATGTTGCGCCTGACAATGCCGCTGGCAAACAAAAAGGAAGCAAAACTGTATACCAAACCGCTGGCTCCGATATGATAGGAAGGACGCGCCATTAACCATACAAGGATACCTGTGGCCAGGTATGAATAAAGTAAAACCCGCCAGGCCACCTCTTTATAAAAATAAAAAAGGGCCGTAAGAAGAAAAAAGAAAGGAACAGAGTTGTTGATCAGGTGGTTGAAATTGGCATGAATGAAGGGGGAAAGTATAATGCCGGAAAGTCCGGAAAATTTCCTGGGGAAAACACCGAGATAGAATAGATCCAGACCATCAATAAGTTCAACAATTTTTACCAGCCAAAAGAGAAAGACAATGATGGCTGAAGGAATCAGGCTCAGTATGAACCTTTTATACTCTATGTTATCTTCTTTTGTCAATAAACAATATAATGAACAAGGAACCTGCCTGGCGGCGGCAGTTTCCTTGTCCGGTAAGAATGGCTTGTTATTTCAATTTGGGTCGCAGATTTCTGACCTGCTGACCAGCCAGCCACATTTCTGATTCACGCAATTCTTTCAGCTCTTTTTCAAGATAATCCCGGTAGTCTGACATACCTGTGGATTCCAGAACGCGCTTTGTTTCTGAACCTGATTTAACTTTATTATACAGGTCATTAAACACAGGCAGGGTGGCTTCCTTGAATTTCGGTCTCCAGTCGAGTGCGCCACGTTGTGCTGTAGCACTGCAGTTTGAATACATCCAGTCCATTCCGTTTTCATCAACCAGTCGGATCAAACTCTGGGTAAGTTCTTCTACAGTTTCATTGAAGGCTTCACTGGGAGAATGGCCATTCTCACGGAGAACCTGGTACTGTGCATCCATGATGCCTGCCAATGCTCCCATCAGCACACCACGCTCACCGGTAAGGTCGCTGTATACTTCGCTTTCGAAAGTGGTCGGGAAAAGGTATCCTGAACCAATGGCAATACCAATTGCCAGTGTGCGCTCAGTAGCACGTTTGGTATAATCCTGGAAAATTGCAAAGCTTGAATTGATTCCTGCACCTGCAAGAAAGTTACGCCTCACGCTTGTTCCCGAGCCCTTGGGTGCAACCAAAATCACATCCACATCAGCAGGAGGAACAACACCTGTTTGCTCCTTGTATGTAATCGAAAAGCCGTGTGAGAAATACAAAGCATCACCGGTTTTCAGGCATGGCTTCAGTTTGGGCCATATGGCGCGCTGTGCTGCATCTGATACAAGGTACTGAATAATGGTTCCTTTAGTGGCTGCTTCTTCAATTGAAAACAAGGTCTTTCCCGGAACCCAGCCGTCTCTGATGGCCTTATCCCAGTCAGCCTTGAATTCAGGTGCCTGACCAATAATTACATTGATGCCGTTCTCTTTCATGTTCAGCGCCTGTGCAGGTCCCTGAACACCATAACCGATAACAGCAACAACTTCGTCTTTCAGAATTTCCTGCGCTTTTTTAAGCGGAAACTCTTCACGGGTTATAACGTCTTCAACAACTCCTCCAAAATTAATTTTTGCCATAATGTATTTAATATTAATTAATTGATTGATTAATTCTTTTCGTATTCAACTGACTCGTGGCCAACTTCTTTCATGTAATTAGAGAATACCTCTTTACTTGACCGGGTGACCGCAATGCGCCCCGAACGGGTAAACTGGAGCAGTCCGTACTTATTCAATTCATCAAAAAGCGCCTGGGTTTCTTCCTTATGACCGGTGAGTTCAATTACCGTGTACTCAGGCCGTACTTCCAGTATGCGGGCACTGTGTTTGCGAATGGTTGCCTCAACCTTGTTACTTTCGAGCAAAGTCCTGGTAGGCACCTTGTACAGTGCTATTTCCTGGAAAATAACCTCCTCTTCAGTGTGATAGAATGCCTTAAGCACCTCAACCAGTTTTTCAATCTGCTCAACCACTTTTTCCACCTTTTCACGGCAGTCATGAACAACAATGGTGAACTTGTGGATGCCTGGTATGGCTGATCCCGAAACGGTAAGACTGTCAATGTTAACCTGCCGGCGGGTGAAAATAATGGTAATCCGGTTGAGAAGGCCAATATGGTTTTCTGAAAAAGCAGAAATGGTATAGGTTTTCTTCCCTTCAATGCAGTTGCCGTTCTCGCTATTTATAGTTGTTGTTGCCATATCTCTTACTTTTTTTGTTCAAGAATCACTTCTGATACTGATGCTCCGGTAGGTACCATGGGAAATACGTTATCTTCTTTCTCAATGGATACTTCAAGCAGATAAGGGCCGTTGTGGTCCAGCATCTCCTGGATACCCTGTGCAAGCTGCGGCCTTTCAAGAACTTTTTGCCCCTTGATACCAAATCCTTCAGCCACCTTGATGAAATCAGGATTCAGCAGGTAGGTCTCGGAATACCTTCTGTCAAAGAAAAGTTGTTGCCATTGCCGCACCATACCCAGGTATTTGTTGTTTAAAAGCACTATTTTAACAGCAGCCTGGGTTTGATTGATTGTTCCAAGTTCCTGTATGGTCATCTGGAATCCGCCATCTCCAACAAAAAGAATAACCTGTTTATCGGGACATCCAATTTTGGCTCCGTGCGCAGCAGGCAGCCCGAAACCCATTGTTCCCAAACCTCCGGACGTCACAAAGCTACGCGGATTTTTATGAAAAGCATATCTTGAAGCAAACATTTGATGCTGTCCGACATCAGTAACCACGATCGCATCACCTTTGGTTCTTTCATTGATCAGGTTGATCACTTCACCCATGGTCAATCCCGGTTTAACAGGATGCAAATCAGGCTGAATGACTTTTTCATTTTCAAGCTTATCAGCGTCTCTAAACTTACTGATCCATGCCGAATGATCACGCTTTTCAATCATTTTGGTCAGCAGGGGAAGTGTATCCTTAACATCCCCATGCAAGGGTACATCAGCCCTTACCACTTTATTGATTTCAGCTTTATCAATTTCAAGATGAATGATTTTTGCCTGCTTGGCATACCTGCTCAGATCTCCGGTAACCCGGTCGTCAAAACGCATTCCCACCCCTATGAGCAAATCACATTCATTGGTTTTGATATTTGCCGAATAATTACCATGCATACCCAGCATGCCTATGTTTTGCGGATGATCCTTAGGCAGTGCACAGGCACCGAGAATGGTCCATCCTACCGGTATACCTGATTTCTCAACAAACTGAAGAAATTCCTGCTCGGCACCTCCCAAAATGATACCCTGGCCAGCTAAAATATAAGGTCTTTTTGCACCATTAATCAGGGAGGTGGCTGCTTTCAGGTTATCCAGACTGATTCTCGGCTCCGGTGCATAACTCCGCATGCGCTTGCATTTGTGGTATTCAAAGTCAAGCATTCCAAACTGGGCATTCTTGGCAATGTCAATAACAACCGGTCCCGGCCGGCCAGTTTTTGCCACATAAAATGCCTGAGCCATAATGGCAGGTATTTCTTCCGGCTTTGTTATCAGGTAATTCCACTTGGTAACCGGCATGCTGATACCTATCACATCCGTTTCCTGAAATGCATCAGTTCCCAGGAGCCCTGCGGCAACCTGTCCGGTGATACAAACCAGCGGGGTTGAATCAATCATGGCATCGGCAATTCCGGTGATCAGGTTAGTGGCACCGGGACCTGAAGTGGCCATGCATACGCCAACCTTTCCTGTAACACGGGCATAACCCTGGGCAGCGTGAATGGCTCCCTGTTCATGCCGTGTAAGAATGTGCCTGAGCTTGTCAGTGTAATTCATCAGCGCATCATAGGCAGGCATTATCGCTCCGCCCGGGTACCCGAAAAGGGTGTCAACACCTTCCTGAATCAGGCTTAACATAATCGCTTCAGCTCCGGTAACCCTGATTTTATTAGGTATATCAATCGTTGTTGTTTCTGTTTCTTTAGTTGCTTTCATTGTAAGAAGAATTAATTATGAAACCTGTCGGTACCAATAACAATAAAATCGACAAATGGTTATTTAACCTCTCTCACGGCACCTTTATCGGCTGAAGTAACCATACTGGCATAAGCCTTAAGTGCCTTTGAGATTTGTCTGTCGCGGCTGACAGGAGAATAAGCCTTTATACCCCTTTCCGCCTCTTTTTGTCTGCGTTGTTCAAGCTCCCCCTGCGGGAGCACCACATTGACAGACCTGGCAGGTATATTTATTTCAATAATGTCTCCGTCATGCAATAATCCGATTTCTCCTCCGGCAGCAGCTTCAGGGGAAACATGTCCGATGGAAAGGCCTGAGGTGCCGCCGGAAAATCTTCCGTCAGTCAGTAAAGCACAGCTTTTCCCCAGCCCTTTTGATTTGATATAGGAAGTAGGATAAAGCATTTCCTGCATTCCGGGCCCGCCTTTGGGACCTTCATGGGTGATAACCACCACATCACCGGCAACAACCTTACCACCCAGTATACCTTCGCAGGCATCATCCTGAGATTCAAACACTTTAGCAGCTCCCTTGAAGTTATAAATGGATGGATCCACACCGGCTGTTTTGACTACGCATCCGTCCCGTGCAATGTTGCCATACAGAACTGCCAGTCCGCCATCGCGGAAATAGCAATGTGCCAGATCGCGTATGCAACCGTTCTCCCTGTCCAGGTCAGGTTCTTTATAATATACATTCTGGCTGCCCATTTTCAGATTTTTAATTCCGGCAGGAGCGCTGGCGAATATTTCTCTGGCCTCGTCGCATACGGTGGGTCGTTTCAAATCATACAGATTAATAGCCTCACCCAGTGTAAGCAAATCAACACGTTTTACGGTTGTGTCAATCAATCCGGCCCGCTCCAGCTCACCCATAATTCCCAGAATGCCACCGGCCCGGTTCACATCTTCCACATGGTAATGAGAGCTGGGAGCCACTTTGCTTAAAACCGGTATTTTTCTCGACAAGGCATCAATATCCTTCATGGTAAAATCAACTCCGGCTTCACTGGCCACGGCCAGTAAATGAAGTACGGTATTGGTTGAACCGCCCATGGCAATATCCAGCGCCATGGCATTCATAAAAGCAGCACGCGCAGCGATCGACCGCGGCAGAACCGAAACATCACCATCTTCATAATACCTGCGGGTAATGGCAACAATCTGCCTGGCGGCTTTTTCAAACAGCACCTTGCGGTTTTTATGGGTAGCAACAATGGTTCCGTTGCCCGGGAGTGCCAGTCCGATTGCTTCATTCAGACAGTTCATGGAATTGGCGGTGAACATGCCGGAACAGGATCCGCATGTGGGACAGGCTTCTCTTTCCACAGCAGAGATTTCACTCTCAGGAACGTTGTCATCGGCTGCCATAACCATGGCATCAATAAGATCATATTTGCGTTCACCGATTTTTCCGGCCTCCATCGGGCCGCCTGAAACAAAAACAGCCGGGATATTGAGACGCATTGCAGCCATTAACATACCCGGGGTGATCTTGTCGCAGTTGCTGATGCAGATCATTCCGTCAACCTTATGGGCATTGCACATGTATTCCACGCTGTCGGCAATCAGATCGCGGGAAGGAAGGGAGTAAAGCATCCCGTCGTGCCCCATGGCAATACCGTCATCAATGGCAATGGTATTGAACTCAGCTGCATAACAGCCTTCCTTTTCAATGAGTGCCTTAACCTCTTGCCCAATGGTATGCAGATGGGTGTGTCCCGGAACGAATTGTGTGAAAGAATTCACCACGGCAATAATGGGTTTGCCTATCTGATCTTCACGCATTCCTGTGGCGCGCCAAAGGCTTCTTGCGCCTGCCATCCGACGTCCTTCGGTGGTCTCCGAGCTTCTTAACCTGATCTTCATACTCCTGTTTATAAGGTTGTTACTGATATTTGCAAATTAAAAAAGCCATTCTTTATGGTAAGAATGGCTCCTATTTTTTTCATTATAGCGTATAACCATTCTCACCGGGGCTTGCTAAGGACCACGAGCACAAATAGGTTCACGATGATAATGATATTTCTCATGTTTTTATTTTGGGCAAATATATACAAATAAATTATTACACGCCATAAACTGTTAAAAAAAACCACTTAAATCTATAATTTTTCATTAACAAATATGTAATACTCTACATATCATTATTATACATTGGAATCCTTGTAATATCCATACATAAATTCCATTTCAGGAAGTTGATAATGCTTTCTTTCTTCGGTGGAAAGTGTATCCAGGAAATTTTTCTCCCTGACCAGGAAACCTGCTTCCTTCAACCTTTCCAAATAATCCCTTCCGTACATCCGGTAATGGTCTTTTTGCCTGAAATGTTTTTCACGTTCTGCCGGATCCGTAATCGAGGCGTCTTCATATGTCTTTGGGCTGGAGTAATCCAGCGGAACCTGCAGTATGGCATATCCTCCTTGTTTGAGCACCCGGTAAATTTCAGCCATTGCCTTCCGGTCGTCCGGAACATGTTCAAGCACATGGTTGCAGATTACCACATCAAACTCATCGTTGCCAAAGGGCATGTGCTGCACATCAAGCTTTACATCTGCCAGCGGAGACTCAAGGTCTGCAGTAACATAGGTCAGATTCTTTAATTTCCTGAAACGCTGGTGAAAACATTGCTCGGGGGCTACATGCAGCACCTTGAGCTGATCTGAGAATATCCCGGTGCGACTCTTGAAAAACAACCAGAGCAGCCTGTGTCGTTCCAATGCCAGGCACTTCGGACAAAGCGCATTTTCTCTTATAATATTATAGCCGTAGGGCATGAACTTCCTGAAATGGCCGCCACAAACCGGGCATTCCACGTTATCTCCCCTGTAAAAGAATGCAGAGAATTTCATAAAAACCTGGCTCAGCCTGATCAACCAGGGCCGTGGTATGTGATTTAAGACAAACCTGATCAGCTTTTTCATAAGTTCGCGTTTTGAAAATTTGATCAAGGCGGAAAATTAACCTAATTATTATATATTTTCACCCTCTGAAAAAAACAATTTTATCATGAGACCATTTAAAGTATTAGGAATTCAACAAATCGCCATTGGCAATGAATCCAAGTCGAAACTCGAAAAATTCTGGGTTGACATGATGGGCCTTGAAAAAACAGGGACATTCAGAAGTGAGCGGGAAAATGTGGATGAGGACATCCTGAGAATGGGAAAAGGAGTTTATGCGGTTGAAATTGATATCATGCAACCTGTTGATCCCGAGAAATCACCTAAAGTTCATGAACCAAAGCTGAACCATATTGGACTGTGGATTGATGATCTGCCGAAAGCTGTAGAATGGCTTACCGCGCAGGGTGTAAGGTTTACGCCGGGAGGTATCAGAAAGGGCGCAGCAGGCTACGATGTATGCTTCATTCATCCAAAAGGAAACGAAGAATTTCCATTGTGCAGTGAAGGCGTTTTGGTTGAACTGGTTCAGGCTCCTGAAGAGGTTGTACGGGGATTAGGTGTTTAGGAATAAAAAAACCGGGTAAGCTGATCATATCGCGCCGCTACAACCACCTACCCTTGCTTCCTTCCGGACCTGGGGGGATTCAGCAGGAGCTGGCCGTATGAGACTTACCCGGCGGTGCAAAACTATGAACTTTTATTAATTTTACAAAAGAATAATTCCGAATAAGCCAAAACACACAAAAAACCTATATTTGTATTCAAAACCTTAAAACCTCTCAATTATGGAAGAAAATAAACCCGGTTTACTGAAACATGCCCTCACCTACGGACTGATTATTGGGCTTTCTCTTGTTGTCTACGCGGTAATCCTCTATATCGCCGACGTGTATTTTAACAAAGCGCTTGGCTACGTGCAATACGTCATTCTTATTGCCGGTATTGTAATGGCTGTCATCGCATTCCGCGATAAAGCCCAGGGAGGTTACATAACCTACGGCCGCGCACTGGGCCTGGGTGTTCTCGTTGCCTTGTTTGCCGGTACCATTACAGTTGTATTCAATTATGTCATGATGAATTACATAGACCCGGGCCTGATTGATAAGTCCTTGGCTGTTATTGAAGAAACTTTGCAGAACAGCCGTTTTGTACCCGAAGATATGATAGGGCCTTCCATGGAAAAAGCCAGAAAAAACATGACTGCCTTATGGACACTGCCTGTTGGTATTGCTACTTTTACCCTGGTAGGTTTTATCATTTCACTGGTAACATCAGCCATTCTAAAAAAAGAGACCAACCCTGTTGCCTGATATAAATAGTTTTGCTGATGCCAGTACCTGATATTTCCATTGTTGTTCCATTATACAATGAAGCCGAATCATTACCTGTTCTCACCGAATGGATTAACAGGGTAATGACTGAGAATAAGTATACCTATGAAGTCATCCTGGTTGATGACGGAAGTAATGACGGTTCATGGAATGTAATTGAACAACTGGCATCAGCAAATACCAGTTTGCGTGGAATCAAATTCAGACGGAACTACGGAAAATCAGCAGCCCTTCATTGTGCTTTCCAGGTAGCTCAGGGAAATGTTGTTATTACCATGGATGCAGATCTGCAGGACAGTCCCGATGAAATACCCGGATTGTTCGACATGGTCACCAACGGAGGGTACGACCTGGTTTCAGGATGGAAAAAGAAACGATACGACAACACGCTCACTAAAAATATTCCCAGCAAACTGTTTAACTACACGGCAAGGAAATTCAGCGGAATAAAACTGCACGACTTCAATTGCGGACTCAAGGCCTATCGCAACGATGTGATAAAAGCCATTGAGGTATATGGGGAAATGCATCGTTATATTCCACTGATTGCCAAAAAAGCCGGATTTCGCAAAATAGGTGAAAAAATAGTTCAGCATCGCAAACGCCAGTTCGGAACCACAAAATTCGGTCTCGAACGTTTCATCAATGGATACCTCGACCTGCTCTCCATCTCCTTTATTTCCCGGTTTGGCAGGCGCCCCATGCATTTCTTCGGTTTGCTTGGCACGTTGATGTTCTTTCTCGGAACTGCTATTACTGTTTACCTGGGAATCGATAAGCTCATTGCCGTCGCACAGCACGTAAGAGCCAGGCTCATCACCGATAATCCGTATTTTTACATTGCACTTACTTCAATGATTATCGGTATGCAATTGTTCACTGCCGGTTTTCTGGGAGAACTTGTTTCACGCTCATCATCCAGCCGGAATGAGTACCATATTGAGAAGGAAATATAGAACCGAGAACCGAGAATCAAGATCCAAGATCCAAGACTAGGAAAAAGCAGTTGTATTAGTGGCAGTGGCAGTGGAATGCTTCGACTCCGCTCAGCATACGAAAGGCCGCAGCGTTCAAATCCCTAACCTCAACACCCCGTTCACACACATCCAGTATCCAGCATCAAGTATCCAGCATCCAGCTTTCACGCCTCTTTGGTAATCTCCGGCTTTTCGCTTTCCTTTCGGCTACCCAACATCATGCGCATCACCATGGCTTTTAACATGCCGGTGCCATAACCTGCTAACATAATAAAAGCGGCATATAGGCTGAGTAATCCCACAACCGGACTTCGGTTCTGAATAGTGGCATCCGCGAAAACCAGGATCATGTATAGAATAAGTGATGCAAGCCAAAGCAGGAACAGCGTTTTTGAGAACAGCCCTGCAAGAATACCTCCGGCCAGATAAACCACAAACAACGCAGGCAACAGGTGTACCGGCTTCAGGGCATCTCCGTGCCTGAGGTGCAGGTCAATCCTCCCGCTCCCGAATGAAGAAACCTGCCTGAAAAACTTGTAAAACGTAGACCTTCTTTTATGATATACATAAGCCGCCTGAATAAGTCCGGTTTTATATCCCTTCTTATATAAGCGCATGCTCAGGTCAATGTCTTCTGAAACCTTCAGTCCGCTATATCCGCCAACGGACAGGAACGCATCCTTGCGGATTCCCATGTTAAACCCCCTGGGCTGGTATTGCCCAACGTGTTGCTTTTTACCTCTGATGCCACCTGTGGTAAAGAAGGACGTCATGGCATAGCTGATTGCCCTTTGCCTGTTGTTGAATGTTTCGGCTGCCCTGTCAGGTCCGCCGTAAGCATCCAGCGGATGGGAATTCAGGCTGGTTTCAACTTCCGTGAAATATTGAGGAGGTATTACGCAATCAGAATCGAAAAACACGAGCCAGTCGCCACCGGCATGCTCAACACCCCAGTTACGTGACTCACTGATGCCAAGTCCCTTCTGATGCAGATGTATCAGTTTCAGCTTTTCCTTGAACTGCACGGCAACAGCCCTGACAGAATCATCCAGACTCCCGTCGGCAAGGATTACTTCAAAGTTCTTGTTATCCTGTGATTCCAGGCTGGTGAGTAATTCAGATACTTCATCCGGCCTTGAGAAGGTGGGTACTATTACAGAAAAGAACATTATTTTATTCTTGAATCATAAGTAGCACCCATGGAAAAGTCGTCTCCTTTCAGTTTTTTCATCATAACCTGCTTGATGGCATGAAAGATGATGATGTGAACATCCTCGGTAATTTCCATATCCTGAACCGATGCATGGATGGCCAGATCGGCAGTGTCTTTAATTTTTCCTCCCTTGTAACCGCAAAATGCCACTGTGGATGCCCCATGGTCTTTAGCATAGGCCATAGCTTTAACTACATTTGCCGAATTCCCGCTTCCTGAAATACCGATTACCACATCGTCCTTCTTAAGAAAGACTTTCAATTGCTCAATGAATATCTCATCATAGGTAAGATCGTTTGAAATGGCCATCATGCCGGAGATGTTGTCATTCAAACACTGAACCCTGAATCCTTTTTCGAGCCCATAGGATATTCCTTTGAGAAAATCACCGGTGACGTGGGATGCGGTAGCTCCGCTTCCTCCGTTACCAAATATGTAAATGGTATTACCCTTTTCCCTGGCGGTGAGCAGCAGATCAACCAGCCTTTCAATGGAATCAATATTTAAATGGGCCAGAACATCAGATACCCTGTTAAAATAATTACGAAACTCAGAATTCTTCATCAGCAAAATGTATTATTTTGGAACCTTCGCGTTCAAATGCAAAGTTAAACTTTTCAAGAGGTTTCAGTTTTTCAATCAGTTTTTCCTGCTTTTCCTTTTCACAATAAAACAACATAAAACCTCCGCCACCGGCACCCAGCAGTTTGCCGCCCGCAACGCCGGCCTGCCGGCCTGCCTCATATATGTCGTCAATCTGTGAATTGGTGATCTGTGAAGCCAGTTTTTGCTTCAGTAACCAATTCTCATGCAGTATCTTTCCGAAATCGTCGAGTTTTCCGCTGTACAAACAATTTCGCAAATCATGCACCAGC
Organism: Bacteroidales bacterium; assembly: GCA_046481675.1. GTDB lineage: Bacteria > Bacteroidota > Bacteroidia > Bacteroidales > UBA10428 > UBA5072. The sequence goes on from JAWOJJ010000021.1 coordinate 13,689, forward strand.
AGTACCATTGATTTGAGTACGTTAAACTTTTCAATTTGAGAGACATTTTTCTTTTGTTCTGATAAAATGTCCGATGCCTTTCTTTGATTGCCCACATAAAACATGAGCAGGTTCTCCTGCAGCTGCTGATAAACTTCATTTTTGATGTAAAGTGGCTCAACCCTGACATCACCATTGGGTTGAAAATGGATGATGTTCAGTCCGCCAAAAGATGCCGCATATTGATCCTGTTTCCCGATTGGTTCTCCCAGAATGTCAATTTCAATTTCACAGGCTTCGCGGGCCAGTTGTTCATGCGTGACATATTCTCTTTTCACTGCATAAAGGCAATGAAGCAACCCAACGGTAAAAGAAGACGAAGATCCCATTCCTGTTCCTGAAGGTATGTCAGCTATGGAGCTTATTTCAATACCATGAGTTACGCCGGTTTTCTTCATGGTTTCCCGCAACAGGGGATGCTTCAATTCTTCAATGGTGTTAACGGTTTCCGTTTCGGAATACTTCACCCTAACCTGCCCGGGAAAGAAAAAGCGGTGCGACGAAATATACATGTACTTATTGATGCTTGTGCTCAGAACAGCACCGGCATGTCGCGAGTAAAATGCCTCAAGGTCAGATCCACCGCCGACAAAACTTATTCTGAATGGAGTCCGGGTAATAATCATGGATTGATTAATTAATGATCAGATCAGCTAATTTACTTTCTTTTTCTATCAATTGAAATTCATCCTGTTCTCTTTTTTCAAAAAGAAGAGCCGTTTCATCAATTGTCTTACCGCGCCAATTATAATATTCAAAAAAACGATTCCGGAACGTTTTCTTATCAGTGGTAGTAAACAGCTTCATATTTGCCCATTGGCGGATTTTTTCAGAGCTCAATGCCACAACTCCTTCAATAATGATCACCCGGGCATTTGCCGGATTGTATTCTACAGGCAATGAGTTTCTTTCGGGATGATTGGTATAGGTGGCAAGTTTCAGCGTCTCGCCGCCAATAAGAGCGTCTATATCATTTTCCAGACTCATTAACTGGAAACGATCATAAACATTCATGTTTTCTCTACGCTCTTCTTCCTGGAGTATCCAATTGTCAAGCCCTACCTGTAATACCTGGTGACCGCGCTTTTCAAAGGAAATGCGCAAACAGGCAGCCAGGGTGCTTTTACCTGTTCTTGTATTACCACCAACCAGGATCACAAATGGCAAACTTCCTTTGTGATTCTCAAATCGTCTGAATACTTCAGCAACCTGCAGCCGGTAGGGTTCATCAATAATAAAATCAACAGCTTCAGCCAGATTGGAAAACATGAAGTCAGGCATAATGCTGGTTCTCTTAATCCCGTATCCGGTACGTACACCAATGGTTACACAGCCTGTATTGGCTCCGGCCTGGATATCGCGTTCCGTATCACCGATCATGTAAGAGGAGCGCGGATCGATGTTAAATTTTTCGATGGCTTTTCTGAACATGCCGGTCTTTGGTTTCCGGCAATCGCAATCAATTTTATATTTCGGATTTTCTTCAGGAAACCCTTTATCAGGATGATGAGGGCAGTAATAAATCGCATCCAGCCAGGCTCCCTGCTCACCCAGTTCAGTTTCCATTTTTTTATGAATAATTTTCACTTCCTCCTCGGTGCAGAGATTCCGGGCAACCGCGCTCTGATTGGTAACAACAACGGTAAGCAAACCGGCCTGGTTGAGTTTTTTTATGGAAGGTGCCGTAAAATCATACAATTGCAAATCTTCGGGCCTGCTTATATAACTTCTTTCAACGTTCAGCACGCCATCGCGGTCGAGGAACACTGCCGGTTGTTTTTGTTCATAACTGCTTCGGGCGGCCTTTCCACTGATCACGTCATTTCGCACCTTTTGGAGCCTGTCGGGCGTACCCATATCTTTCAGGTATTCTGTGGTCTGGTAGCCGAACAGGGCCAGTTTTTGATATAGTACCGGAAATATATCCTTTCCGAAGTCAGCCTTTTTGCCCTTTTCGAGTTCCTTAAGCACAGCAGGTGATAACAGGTAAACGCCGGCGTTAACCAGGTTGTGGTACCATTGGCCTGCAGGGTGAGGTTTGGAATGAAAGGCAATGACCCGGCCGTTTTCATCAAGTTCCACAAGGTCGCTGTCGTAAGGATGATCGTTGGGGTGCAACACCAGGGTGCATGCGCTGTTTTTGTTGCGATGGAAATCAATCAGACGGCGGATATCCATATCAACCATCACGTCGCCGTACAACACCAGGAAATCGTCGGTAAGCTCAGATTCTATTTCCTTAATACCGCCAACCGTTCCCATGGGGTAAGGTTCCTCGAAATAAGAGATATCGGTATTAAAACGGCTGCCATTGCCGAAATAATCAATGATGGGATTCTTCAGGTGGTTAACCAGAATAATTATTTCCCGGAATCCATACCGTACGAGCAAATCCACCTGGTGATGCAACAAGGGCTTGTCACCAATGGGAATCATGGGCTTGGGAATTTCCTGTGTAAGATCGCCCAACCGGGTACCCTTTCCCCCTGCCAGGATTACTGCCTTCATACTATCTAAAAAATTCTTTTTACAAAAGAAGTTGATTTTAAATTAATAATAGTGCTACAGACAAATTTTGTTCAACTTTTTGCACTAGTAATAGTAAATCAATCCTTAAAAAGAATGACGGAAGTTTTTAGCGGAAAGTCCTGCATGGCAACTTTGCCATTGACGATCTGTTGAAAAAGAGCAAATCAATAAGCACTCGTATGTACATTTTTAACCGCCCTGCCTGATGGTTCATTCTGGTTACTGAATGACGCATCCCAGGCAAGTGCTTCAGCTGTGCTGCACGCAACGGAAGGAACTGATGGTGCGGTAAGGGCTGCTGTTTCCGACGGAAAATGTTCACTGAAAATTGACCGGTAGTAATACTCTTCTTTATTTCTGGGTGTATTAACCGGGAACCTGTACCTGGCGTTTGCCAGCATATCATCGGTTACCTGTTCGTTGGTAACCGATTTCAGTGTATCGATCCAGTTATAACCCACCCCGTCAGAGAATTGTTCTTTTTGTCGCCAGACAACACTTTCAGGCAAGTAGTCCTCAAAAGCCTTTCGCAAAATCCATTTCTCCATTTTGCCATTGATGGCCATTTTATCTTGAGGATTCAGGCGCATGGCCACATCCAGAAACTCCTTATCCAGGAACGGTACCCTTCCCTCTACGCCCCAGGCTGCCAATGATTTATTGGCACGAAGGCAGTCATACAGGTATAATTTGCTTATTTTGCGGACGGTTTCCGTGTGAAACTCCAATGCGTTTGGGGCCTTATGAAAATACAGGTATCCTCCGAAAACCTCATCGGCTCCTTCACCTGAAAGCACCATTTTCACACCCATCGACCTGATTACACGGGCCATAAGATACATGGGAGTGGATGCCCTTATGGTGGTTACATCATAGGTCTCAAGATGGTAAATCACATCGCGCAGGGCATCCAACCCCTCCTGAATGGTAAAATGTATTTCATGATGCACCGTACCGATATGATCCGCTACTTTTCTGGCTGCAGCCAGATCGGGCGAGCCATCCAACCCTACGGCAAAAGAATGTAACCGGGGCCACCAGGCTTCCTTTTCATCATTGGTTTCGACTCGGTTTGCGGCAAATTTTTTGGCAATAGCTGAAATAACCGAACTATCAAGTCCACCCGACAAAAGCACCCCATAGGGCACATCCGACATCAGTTGCCTGTGAACTGCCTGTTCAAGTGCCTCGCGCAAATCATCAATACTGGTGGTGTTGTCTTTTACCGCATCATAGGAAGTCCAGTCACGTTCATACCACTTCGTAACCATGCCTTCCCTGCTGTCATAATAGTGACCCGGAGGAAAAACTTCAATCTTATTGCAAATACCTTCAAGCGCCTTCAGTTCAGATGCAAAATAATGGTTGCCAAATGGGTCCCATCCCATATACAAAGGAATAATACCAATGTGATCCCTTGCGGCAAAATAGGTGTTCTGCTCAACATCATAAAGGACAAACGCAAAGATTCCGTTCATATCCTCAAGAAAGGCTTTTCCTTTATGCTTGTAAAGGGGCAAAATAACCTCACAGTCAGATTCGGTCATGAAATCATACAAACCCTTATACTTGTTACGAATTTCCTGGTGGTTGTATATTTCTCCATTGACTCCCAGAATGAGATTGCGGTCTTTACTGTATAAAGGTTGTCCGCCCGATTGCGGATCAACGATCGAAAGACGCTCATGAGCAATTACGGCTCTGTCCGAGCAGTATATGCCTGACCAATCCGGACCGCGATGCCTTAATTTTTTAGACATTTCAAGAACCTGTGATCTGAGTTCAGTTCCCCTGGTTTTTAAATCAAATACACCTACAATTCCGCACATATCTTTTGATTAAATTAACATTCTGACACATCGTTAAAATGATATGCGCAAAATTATAATTCATATTTAATTATTTACAATTATTATGAACCTAATTGTATATATTATTACTGTTATTTATCTTTTGCTTACATTTCGTAATTTAAATATCACTTTTAACGATTTATTGTTATTTTCATGATGCAATATGAAGATCGCATCTTATAATTTGTAATGTCTTCAATCCAATAATCTGACAACCTGATTTTTGCCAAACAATCCCAGGTTTTTCTTCCTAATAAAGCAAAAAAAAACGTGAAGCCGGAGCTTCACGCTTAAAATCTTAAGGAAGGTACTTTCACTACTGGCACTTCATATTGGTTCTTTGAGCCTTGGCAGCCGGGAGAAACGGACCATACATAGCATTTTTCAGCGATTCGCATGCAGCAGCTGTATCTCCTTTACCGGCCTGGGCAGTACCGAGTTCGTAGTAATACTTGGCCTTTGCCTCAGGTGTGGTTTGTGTCTCAAGGTCAAGCCCTTTCTGTGCATATTCGGCAGCCTGGTCAAACTTTTTCTGTTTGTTATACACACTTGCAAACTGATAGCACAAGTTGTTATCCAGCCCATAATTTGAAGCCTTGGTCAACAAATCAACAGCTTCTGCAAGGTTATTGGCTTTATTGGCCTTACCCCCGGCAACTCGAAAATAATCACGGGCTACCTTGTTCGGCTGTTCGAGTTTTGATTCATCTCCGGCAGCTTTCAGCTTTCCCAAATAGAGATCGATGGTTTCAGTAAATTTCTCTGTGTCGCTCATTGACCTGTACATCAAAGCTTTGTTGTAAATCGAAGGAAGATGTTCCGGATTGATCATCAACACGCTGTCAAATTCCAGAATGGCATTTAGATTGTCCTTGGCATTTATATAATCGGAAGCCATATTGGTGTATGCCTGAACAAGTAGTTGTTCAGCGCTGACAATTACATTGGGATCATTATACTTTTCAGCTATTCTCAATGTAACTTTTGCAGCAGCAATGGCAGCAGGAATATTTTTGTCTGTTTTGAGCAGGTTGAATGCCTTTTTGTAATACAGGTCAGGTACTACAGAAACGGCTTTTGCTTTCACATCAGCTGCAGAATCACCAATCTGGTCGCACAAAGCAATACACTTTTCAAAGGTCTCAATAGCTTTTGGATCATTGGCTTTCATCAATTCAACACCCTGGTTGAAAATAACGATATGGAGCGAGTACGGTGATGACACGGGGGGTTGTCGACGCTGACGGCACACGCAGACACGGACCCACGGGAGCCTCCGGACGTCGACGACCAGGCCCAGGTGATCCTGCCACTGCGGCATCGCGTGGGCCTGTGGTGTGCGATGGTCCCCGGCTGTGGCGTGCTCCTCGTCGCCCTGCTGGTCACTTCGACCGTCCCACTGCTCCGGCGTCGCGGATTGCGCTGATCCAGGCGGCTGACCCGCCGCCCTCAGGGGAGCGCGCCGACACCCATGCGTCTGAGTCGCAATCTGAGAGCGTGACCGATGTGGAGGGCCCGACCTAGACCCAGCCTCATCGTCAACCAGGACCACATGGGAGACGACCGATGGAGCGCTCGCAGGAGTCAAGGAATGGCTGGGTGCTGGTGCCGTCCCGGATGCGCGTCGCGGCCATCCTCCTGGGTCTGTGGG
>JAWOJJ010000105.1:0-2563 GCA_046481675.1 Bacteroidales bacterium
GCGTCAACTTTCATCTCAAGCCCGATGTCAGAAGTTCATTTGTTTCCATTCAATACTGGCACCAGGGAATTGAAGAAAATTTCGCCCAGAGTTTAATAGGTCCAAGTTTTGTGTTCAGGGCAAAAAGAATATTCACAGCACAAATCGGTCTTGGATTCGTGTTGGAAAAAGGGCCCGCATGGCCGTCTTCCGAAACACAACCTCCTGTTATTTTAACCTATTCTCTTGGATTATTCTTTCCGGGTTAATGAAATTGCTTCTGAATCCCTGATTAAGAAATCCATTGAACAAAACCAGTTTTGCGCGGTTTTCAAAGTATAACCAGGTTTCGTTTAAATCAAAAATTATGACAAAGCCACGCAAAGAACTCAGAACCGAAACAGTAATACACGCCAGTGCGTCGAGGATATGGGAGATTTTGATGGATTTCGACCGTTATCCGAACTGGAATCCATTTATAATCAGCATAAGTGGAAATCAGGTAGCGGGCAGTTCTTTAACTGTAAAACTTCAACTTCCTGATGGCATGGGAATGACCATGCGCCCCAAAGTTTTGGTAGTCAACGACTATCAGGAATTCAGGTGGAAAGGGCAACTGCTTGTGCCGGGACTTTTTGACGGGGAGCATATATTTGAACTCAGGGAAAATAATGACGAAACCACAACCTTTATCCAACGTGAGCTTTTCAGCGGAATCCTGATACCTCTTTTCCGAAACCTTATCGATGTGAAAACCCGCATTGGATTTGAAGCTATGAACACGCAACTGAAAGACAAAGCTGAAAAGATTGCCTGATTTCAGATTTTTCCAACTGGTTATTTCACGTACATCAAAAAACACAAAAATAATTTGGTTTTCTCAAATTTACTTCATAGTATTGCGGTGTATTAGTATAGTAGTACACTAAACACCTAATCAGACATGATCCACATTCAAAATCTGTCATTTAGCTATAGCAAAAATACTCAACTCTTTGATCATCTTGACCTTTCATTACCACCCGGAAATATTTACGGGTTGCTGGGTAAAAACGGAGCAGGAAAGAGCACACTTTTAAAAGTCATTTCCGGTTTGTTGATTCCAAACTCCGGCGAACTTCATGTCACCGGTTATAAACCGGGCGATCGTCTGCCCCGGTTCCTTCAGGAGGTTTATTTTGTATCTGAAGAATTCACACTTCCGAAAATGAAGATCGATACATATGTGCGCCTATGCAGTTCGTTTTACCCACGTTTCAGCCGCAGCCTGTTCAACACCTACATCAGTGAATTCAAACTTCCGCCGAATCAGTATCTGTCAACACTTTCATACGGCCAGAAGAAAAACTTTCTGTTGTCGTTCGGACTGGCTACCGATTCCAGATTGCTGATCCTGGATGAGCCTACCAACGGACTGGACATTCCTTCAAAAAGCCAGTTCAGGAAAATCCTGGCCAATGCCATCCACGAAGAACGCAGCTTCATCATTTCCACACACCAGGTGCGTGACATGGAAAACCTGATTGACCCGATCATCATTCTGGATGAAGGCAGGATCATTTTTTATGAGCATTGCGAAGCAATTACCGGAAAGCTTGCCATAACCAGGCAGAAGGAATTAACAGAAGACAACCGGGTTATATATTCCGAGTCGCACCTGGGCGGCTATACAGTAGTGAAAGAAAACACGGGACATGAAGAGACAAAACTGAATCTTGAAATTTTGTTCAATGCCGTTCTCGGCAACCCCGAAAAAATCAATACCATTTTTAAAAATTAACATGATGAAATTGGCGGATCACTTCAACATAAACAGGTTCCTGCAGTTGCTCAGAATGGAACTGCACAGAAGCAGGAAGGGCATCCTGATCACCTTCGTAGTCATCTTTGACCTGCTCATTCTTGGTTTTATCATGGAATCAATCTTTGGTTACCAGAAGGTTTGTAATTCACACCCTGTAGCCTATACTGTTGCTTTGCTTGCAGGCGGTTTTATTTTAAGCAGCCTGGCATTTCATGACCTGGGTAATGCGCTGAAAAGACACAATTACCTCATGCTGCCGGCATCGGCATTTGAAAAGTTTCTCAGCATGTGGCTACTGACCTGCGTTTGTTGGGTTGTTGCCTTTACCCTGCTTTTCATCATTTTTGCGGCAGGCGTCAATTCCCTGGGCCATCTCTTTTTCAGCGATAAAACATACGTGGCTTTCGACGTGTTTGGAAAATTACCTCTTACTGCCATTAAATACTATGTAGTGACACAAGGTATCTTCCTGGCAGGAGCCGTTCATTTCAGAGGCTATGTACTACCCAAAACCCTGCTCTCCGTTCTCTTGCTTGGAATGGTCTGCGGGATTATTTTCTATTTCACCATGTCGGATTTGTTTCGCACACATGTTGAATTCATCGATCAGTACAGCAAAATGACCGGCACACCTTTATATACTTTGTGGCTGGTTCTGAAGTGGATATTCTGGTGGATGCTGGCCCCGTTATGCTGGGTGATCACCTACACCGGACTCAAGGAACAGGAGGTATGATATGGAATTTGGAGACAGTAATGCCATCTATCTGCAGATAGCGG
>JAWOJJ010000068.1:0-27711 GCA_046481675.1 Bacteroidales bacterium
GGGCGCGGCTCAGCCATCCTCCTCCTCTCGAGGGTCGTGCTCGGCCGGGGCCACCCGCAGCCGCTGGGCCAGCGCCTCGGCCACCCCGTTGACGAAGCCGACGCTGCGCTCGCTGCCGTAGCGCCGCGCCAGCCGGACCGCCTCGGAGAGCACCACCGGCCGCGGGGTGCGGGGGCGAAAGGCCAGCTCGAACGCGGCCAGGCGCAGCACGTTGCGATCGACCTGGGCCATCCGCTCCAACCTCCAGCGGACGGAGGTCTCGGTGATGGAGGCGTCGAGCTCGGCGCGGTGGGCCCACAGCTCCTGCAGCAGCGCGGTGGCCCGCCGCCGAGTGGGCTCATCGCGCACCAGGGTGACCAGCAGGCTCCCCCGCTCGTCGTCGCCGCGGGGCGGGCTGCGCCACAAGAGCTGCAGCGCCGACTCGTGCTCGGCGACGGGATACGACTCGAGGTGACACAGCGCCAGCAAGGCGAGCTCGCGCCCGCGCGCCCGATCGTCGTGCGGCTCGGTCTCGGTCGATCCCCGTGCGCGGTCTCGGCCCGCGCTCGGGCGCCCTCGGGCGGGGTCGGTCACGACCCCTTCCGGGAGCGCTCGATGCTGCGGTAGAGCGAGAGCTGCTCCACCGCGGCCAGGGCTGCCTCGGCGCCCTTGTTGCCGTGCTTGGCCCCGGCCCGATGCACCGCCTGCTCGAGCGTGTCGGTGGTCAGCACGCCAAAGCCCACCGGGATCCCCTTGGCCATCCCCACCGCCCCCAGGCCCTTGGTGGCCTCGGACGCGATCAGATCGAAGTGGATCGTGTCGCCGCGCATCAAGCAGCCCAAGGCGATGAGCGCATCGAAGCGAGGCTCGCCCTCGAGCAGCTTGGCCGCGACCTGGGGCAGCTCGAACGAGCCCGGCACCCGCACCACCGTGATGTCGGACGCCTTGGCGCCGTGCCGCACGAGGGCATCGACCGCCCCCTCGAGCAAGCGCTCGGTGATGAAGGCGTTGAAGCGACCCACCAGGATGCAGTAGCGCGCCCCGCTGTGTAAAGATTGCCAAATAACCGCCTGAACACAGAACTCACGCTGTAAAACCGCTCTTTGGCTTCGGTTTTATATAACTGGAGCTCATAGGGTGTCAAACTTCCGGGCTTGTATACAACCGTATTGTGATCGTAATATTTCCAGTCAGTTGTAATCAACCTGTTGGCACACTTCATGGTTTCATAGGTTTTTGTCCCGGGATACGGCGTAAGCGCATTGAATGAAGCTGTACTTACCTTGTTTTTTATCAGGAAGTCAACCGCCTCACGAAAGGTTTCCCGGTTGTCGTTATCGAACCCGAAAATCATGGAAGCATGAATGAGTATTCCCATCTTCCGGATCTTTTTAAGGGCACGCTCCAATGCCGGAATTTCCTTAATGGCTTTATGCATGGTTTTCAGCTGATCTTCCGATACACTTTCGATGCCCATGAACAGCGCCTTGCAACCACTCTTAACTGCCAGTTCCATGAGATCATTATCCTTAACCAGCAGCGATACAGAAGCCTGGCCAACCCATTTTATTTTAAGCGGTATCAACGCCGTAAAGAGTTCCTTGGCATATCGTGCCTGGCCAATGATGTTGTCATCGAGAAACATAAAATTCTTAGCACCTGATTCCTTGATATCACGGATCACATTCTCAATGGGTATATGCCGGATTTTTTTCCCGTAAATATTGGTGACACAGCAGAATTCGCAATGGTAAGGACATCCGCGGGTGGTTAATATGGGAATCAGGTTATATAGCCTTCGTTTGAGCATCTTGCTGAAATCCTTGGGAACGTATTTTGAAAGATCCGGTTCGGCGTTGTGGTAGGTTCTCATTAACTTGCCATTGCTGAAATCCTGAAGTACTTGCTCCCACACTCCTTCAGCCTCACCCATTACAACACAGTCGGCATATTGCAGTGCTTCATCCGGAAGAATGGTAGGATGAACGCCTCCCAATATAACTGTTCTGCCTCTTTTCCTGAATTCAGTTGCCAGTTCATACGCCCTTGGTGAATTGGCGGTCATGCAACTGATGCCAACCAGGTCACATGGCATGTCAAGATCCACACTTTCCGCTTCTTCCTCAACGGTGACTACTTCATGCCCTGCAGGAGTTAATCCTTTTAGTATATACAAAGAAAGCTGGGGCATCATCAAACCCTTGTTGGTTTTTTTATTGGTGTCGACGGTTGGAGAAATAAGAAGAATTTTCATGGGTGCTTTTTGGTTAATTAACTTTCGAAGTTACGAAAGATCCCGGCACTTTATTCATTTTAATATATTTACACCTGCAGCGCCTGCAAACAGGGGATTTCCTTCATGGCTCCGGCACCTGCCCGCTGTTCATTACTTCCTTAAAAAAAATCCTTCCGTTAGGGGAAGGCATCCTTTCAATATGCTAATTTTACCCCCTATGGAAAAATATCTGAAGGAGCTTAATGGCGCTCAGTATGAGGCAGTAGTGAATACAAAAGGTCCGGCATTGGTGATAGCCGGTGCAGGTTCGGGGAAAACACGCGTGCTGACTTATCGTGTGGCTTATCTGATCAGCCAGGGCGTTAATCCGGGCCAGATCCTTTGCCTTACCTTTACCAATAAGGCAGCCCGTGAAATGAAAGAACGAATTGCACACGTGGTAGGTGATGAACAGGCCCGGCATGTATGGATGGGCACCTTTCACAGCATATTTGCGCGAATTCTCCGCTCTGAATCAGAGTGGCTGGGATATCCTTCGAGCTTTACCATTTATGACACCCTCGATTCGAAAAGCCTGATCAAATCGATCATCAAAGAAAAGAACCTCGATGACCAGCGGTATAAAACCGGGGAAGTACTGGGTCGTATTTCCTGGGCAAAAAACAACCTGATCACACCACAGGCTTACAAAGGCCACACCCAGATTACAGCCGGCGACACCTCCACCCGCCGTCCCCAAATGGGTGATATATACCAAACATACTGCATCCGCTGTAAGAAATCGGGGGCCATGGATTTTGACGACCTGTTGCTGAACACGAATATCCTGTTCCGCGATTTCCCCCAGGTGCTGGCCAAGTACCAGGAACGGTTCCGCTACATACTGGTGGATGAATACCAGGACACCAACCACTCGCAGTACCTCATCGTTCATAAGCTGGCCGCGCAGCATCACAACGTTTGCGTGGTAGGCGACGATGCCCAGAGTATCTATTCATTCCGGGGTGCACGCATTGAAAACATCCTGAATTTCCGGAGTGATTATCCCAACCACCAGCTGTTTAAGCTCGAACAGAATTACCGGTCAACCCGGACCATTGTTGATGCTGCCAACAGCCTCATTGCCAAGAATAACGGACAGATTAAAAAGAATGTATGGTCGGAAAACGAAGCCGGGCAAAACATCACCGTTACCAAATGCCTTACGGATATAGAGGAGGGCTTTTTCGTCTCGAACAGCATATTGGATTGTTCACTCACAGAGCAACAGCAGTATAGCGACTTTGCCATTTTGTACCGCACCAATGCCCAGTCGAGGATTTTTGAAGAGGCATTGCGCAAGCGGAACATCCCTTACCGGGTGTATGGCGGCCTTTCATTTTACCAGCGCAAGGAAATCAAAGACATGCTGGCCTATCTGAGGCTCGTAGTGAATCACAATGATGACGAGGCTTTTAAACGCATCATCAATTACCCGGCCAGGGGAATCGGCGATGTTACCGTTGAAAAGCTTGAAGAATACGCTTCGCAAAATGACAAAAGCCTGATGCTCACTATTGAAGATACCGGCACACACGATATGGGCATTAACAAAGGCACTTTGGGCAAGCTGAAATCCTTCAGCGAAATGATCCATGGCTTCACGGCAAAGGTTGCCGAACTGAATGCCTTTGAAGCGGCAACCCACGTTGCCATAACCACCGGAATTCGTAAAGATCTGTATAACGGCAACACACCCGAAGAAAGAAGCCGTTATGAGAACCTCGAAGAATTGCTCAATGGTATCAAGGATTTCACGGAATCCGCTATCAATGAAAATCAGCCGGCCAACATGGTGGATTATCTCGAAAACGTGGCGCTGATCACTGATTTCGACAACGACAAATCTGACGACCGGAACAAGGTGGTCATCATGACCATGCATTCAGCCAAGGGTCTTGAATTCAACAATGTTTACATAGCCGGTGTTGAAGAAGAATTATTCCCCTCCCGCATGTCATTTGAATCGCCTGAAGAAATGGAAGAAGAGCGGCGCCTGTTTTACGTGGCCATCACCCGTGCCCGAAAGAAAGTGTATATCAGTTATGCCCAGAATCGCTACAAATGGGGAGTGCCCACTTCATGCCAGCCAAGCCGGTTTTTACGCGACATCGACCCGAAATACCTCGATTTGCCTGCAGAGCAACCGGCGAAAAGACAGCAGCCCGATTATGATGATACCGGCGATTGGGAAGAAAGCAATTTCAGCAGCAAGGCCCGGTTTTTTAAAACTGCCACTTCCAAAGCCAGTTCGGGCAACGGAATATCAAAACCATCCCCTGCCCGAACCACCCTGTTGATTCCAAAAAAGCCTGCGCAACAAGCAAAAACACCGGCAGCCAATTTCAGGCCCGACAATCCCGATGACATCCAGGCCGGAATGCGCGTGGAGCATGCCACTTTTGGAGTCGGAAAGGTGGTGCAAATAGAGGGCGTAACTCCCAATCGCAAGGCTACCGTATTTTTCCAGGAAACAAGTGAGGAAAAACAATTGCTGCTGAAGTTCGCTAAATTGAGAATCGTAACGGGCAACAAGTGACAGGCTTAAAAACCTGCGACTAAAAGCCAACAGCCAATAGCCAACAGCAGATTCCAAACCATTTCTCACAAATAATTTGAATGAGAGCAATTTTTACTTTAGCTTTGTCAAAATTATTTATATGGAATACGATTACAACACCAGCCGCAACAAGTTGATATTACCGGAATATGGTAGGAACATCCAGAAAATGGTGGAACACATTCTCGCCATTCCCGACCGCGAAGAAAGAAACCGGCTGGCGCATGCTGTTATTATCATCATGGGAAACATGAATCCCCATTTACGCGACATCAATGATTTCAAACATAAACTTTGGGACCACCTGGCCATCATGGCCGATTTCAAGCTTGATATTGACTTCCCTTATGAAATACCACGTCCCGAAGAGTTTGCCGAAAAACCCAGGATTGTAAGTTACAATGACAGCGCCATCCGTTTCCGCCATTATGGTCACATTGTTGAAGCCCTGATTAAAGAAGCCCTCAAGTTGCCTGACGGAGATGACAAGGATACGCTGATCAAGCTGATCGCCAATCACATGAAAAAATCCTATTTGGCCTGGAACCGCGATTCGGTCACCGATGAGACCATTCTGAACGATTTGTTCGAATTATCCGGGCGGAAACTTATTATTAAAGAAGGTATCAAGCTGGCCGATCAGAAAGAATTCCAGAAACCAAAACCGCAAAATCAGCAGCAACAGCAGCGGAAACGGATGCAGATGCAGCAGCAGCGTAAAAGAACCATGTAAACATTCCCGAATGACTTCCTTCAGAGTTACCGGCGGTCATCAGCTCAGGGGTGAAATTATTCCGCAGGGTGCAAAGAATGAGGCCCTGCAGGTGATTTGTGCCACCCTGCTGACTCCTGAAAAAATTACCATCCACAACATTCCGGATATCCTGGATGTCAACAACCTGATTGACCTGATCGGCGCACTGGGTTCCGAAGTGACCCGCATATCCCGAAACTCCTGCAGTTTTTCAGCCCAAAGTATCAACATCGACTACCTGCTCAGCGACGATTTCAGAAAACGCAGCGGCAGCCTGCGCGGGTCGCTGATGATCATGGGCCCCCTGCTGGCCCGCTTTGGCAAAGGGTATATACCCCGGCCCGGTGGCGATAAAATAGGCCGCAGAAGAATGGACACCCACATCAACGGACTGGTTAAGCTGGGTGCTAACTTTGATTATGAATACACAAGTGAATTTTACAAGCTCCATGCCGAAAAGCTGATTGGTTGCGATATGTTGTTGGAGGAAGCTTCTGTGACCGGCACAGCCAACATACTTATGGCAGCCGTTCTGGCAAAAGGCAAAACCACCATCTACAATGCTGCCTGCGAACCCTATGTGCAGCAGTTGTGTCAGATGCTGAACCGCATGGGAGCCAAAATATCCGGCATCGGCTCCAACCTGCTCACCATTGAAGGAGTAGATTCACTGGGCGGTTGCGGGCACACGCTGCTCCCCGATATGATTGAAGTTGGTTCGTTCATTGGACTGGCCGCCATGACCCGCTCGGAAATCACCATTAAAAATGTATCGTGGAACAACCTGGGAATTATTCCTTCGGTGTTTCGCAAACTTGGAATTGAATTTGAGAAACGCGATGATGACATTTACATCCCCGGCAGGAATCATTACCAGGTGGAAACATTTATTGACGGCTCCATTCTCACCATTGACGACGCTCCCTGGCCCGGTTTCACGCCCGACCTGATCAGCGTGGTGCTGGTGATTGCCACCCAGGCCCGCGGCAATGTGCTGATTCACCAGAAAATGTTTGAAAGCAGGCTGTTCTTCGTGGACAAACTCATTGAAATGGGCGCCCAGGTGATTCTTTGCGACCCGCACCGCGCTACGGTTTACGGACTCGACAACCAGATCAGGCTGAGACCTACTACCATGACCTCGCCCGACATACGTGCCGGAGTGGCCTTGCTGATCGCCGCACTTTCAGCCGATGGCACCAGTACCATTCACAATATCGACCAGATCGACCGCGGGTATGAACAGATTGACCTCCGCCTGAATGCCATGGGCGCCATGATTGAGCGGATTCCCTGAATTGTTCGTTTCCTGTTGGCAAAAACAGGAGCACGTTGAATACTATTGCATCAAAAACGTTACATTTGTTGCCTGTGTTGTAATAAGCCATGAACCCTGAATTTTTTGTTTTTGGTACCTGCGGTTTTGTTGTACTTTCCATTTTGCTGATCCCCCTGCTGAGGGCAAATCTTAAGTCGGTAACTGCACTTTTTCTGATTTTTCTGAATGCTTTGCTCACCTCTGTTCCGGCAATCGCGGCATTGCTGGGTAAATCCTTTACGCTTGAGATTTTTGGCGGACCCAACTTCGGAAATATCCTGCTTGAAATTGATCCGTTATCGGCCTGGTTCATTCTGATCGTTAACATCACCCTGATCAACGGGGCCATTTACGGAATCGGGTACATGAAGGCCTATGAAAAACAAACCGGAAACCTCAGCCTGCACTGGATCATGTTTGTGATCTTTCATGCCTCAATGCTTTGGGTATGCATGCTGCACCATGGCTTTGCCTTTCTCATTGCCTGGGAGATCATGACCCTGTCGTCGCTCATTCTGGTTATGTTCGACCACAACAAGGCCAATACACTGCAGGCCGGAGTGAATTACCTGGTTCAAATGCACATTGGTGTTGCCTTTCTTACCCTTGCCTTTATCTGGGTATTTGTTAACCAGCAAACTTCGGACTTTCAGGGCATTGCCGCCTTTCTGCAGGAACAACCTGCATATTGGGTGATCCTGTTCTTTTTCCTGGGATTTGGTATCAAAGCCGGCTTTATACCGCTTCACACCTGGCTGCCCTATGCTCATCCTGCTGCACCTTCGCACGTTTCGGGAGTCATGTCGGGAGTTATCGTGAAAATGGGAATTTACGGAATCGTGCGGATTGCCATGATGATCAACACAGATGCGCTTGTTCCGGGGATCATGCTGATGATGATATCGGCTGTAACAACGCTGTATGGCATTCTGAATGCTTCTGTACACAGAGACTTTAAGAAAATGCTGGCATTCTGCACCACCGAAAATATCGGCATCATTGGCATGGGAATCGGGTTGGCTCTGATCGGAAAAACACTGGATAATCAGGCCCTGTTTGTATTCGGTTTTGCAGCAGCATTAATTCATGTACTCAACCATTCGCTCTACAAATCGCTGCTCTTTTTTGCTGCCGGGAATATTTATACCAAAACGCACACCCGCAACATGGAAATGCTGGGCGGACTTATCAGGCAAATGCCCCACACAGCCATCATTTTTCTTATTGGCGCACTGGCCATTGGCGGGTTGCCGCCTTTTAACGGGTTTGTATCCAAGTTCCTGGTATATTCAGGATTTGTTGAAGCGTTCAGAAACCAGGATATTGCTCTGAATGCGCTGATGATCATCGGCATCACCATACTATCCATGGCGGGTGGCGTTTCCCTGCTCACCTTCACCAAAGCATTCGGCACTATTTTCCTGGGTGAACCCCGTTCGGAGATCATACACAGAACCGGCGAAGTTTCCCTGCTCATGCGGGCACCCTTGTATGCCATTGTGCTGCTCATGCTCCTTATTGGTGTTTTTCCGGTTTTGGTTATGAATCCCGTATTCAGCATCATCTCCCGGTTCGCGCCGGCCGGTCTGACCATGCCATCGACAAACATCACCGGCGTGCTTACCCTGGTGGGAAGAGCTTCCCTGTTGCTGATCGTGCTGATTGCCCTGCTTTATTTTATCAGAAGCTTTACATTCCGCAAGAAACCGGTGGAAATTACCGCCACCTGGGCTTGCGGGTACATTGCTCCCGGGCCTGCCATGCAGTATACGGGCAAGTCATTTTCAAAAAGCCTGGCCAAGCTTTTTGGTTTCATTACCATTGAAAACAAAAAGTATAAGGAACTGAAAACCGTTTCCATCTTCCCTTCGCCCAGGACCTATACATCCTATTATCTCGAGTTTTTCGAAACCCGGATCATTGATCCTGTGACCAGGCAACTCCTGAGATTTTTCAATTACTTTACCTTCATTCATAATGGCAAGATCCAGTTTTATGTGCTGTACGGACTGTTGTTTATGGTCATACTGATCATCCTGTCGTTTATTAATGTGTTGTAATAACCCAACATGAGTATTGCTTTTCTGATATCGACCTTTCTCTTTATACTGCTCATTTCCCTGGTTCATCCCGGGAAAAAGGGAATGGTTGCTGTTACCGGAATTTTTATTAACGCCGCCATGAGCTCCTGGATAGCCGTGGCTGCCCTTTCAGGAAACCCTTCTTCACAGGTGCTGGATGGAGGCCCGGTTTTTGGGGAAATTGCCCTCCGGCTCGATGGCGTTTCCGCCTGGTTCATCCTGGTTACGAATTTTACCATGCTGACGGGAATTCTTTACGGACGACAGTATCTCAGGCACCACCCT
Source organism: Bacteroidales bacterium (assembly GCA_046481675.1). GTDB lineage: Bacteria > Bacteroidota > Bacteroidia > Bacteroidales > UBA10428 > UBA5072. The sequence continues at coordinate 9,253 of JAWOJJ010000068.1, forward strand.
GCCGGGTCTGCCGAAATGAGCCTGCATTATATCAGCTACCTGTTGAACCATGCCGCACTCACAGGCATTTACCTCATACAAAACATGCTGGCCTTCCTGTGCACCTGGGAAATCATGGCCTTAACAGCCTTTGTACTGGTTATCTTTGAACATTCCCGCATGGAAACCCTCAAAGCAGGAATCAATTACCTGATCCAGTCGCACATCAGCATAATTTTGCTCACCCTGGGATTCATCTGGGTTTATACCTCCATAGGTTCATTTGATTTTGAAGCCATACGCACCTATTGCCTTTCAGCAGGACATGAAGCAGCCCTGCTGCTTTTTCTTGTATTCTTCGTTGGTTTTGGCATTAAAGCTGGTTTTGTTCCCTTTCACACCTGGCTACCCCGTGCGCACCCTGCAGCGCCGTCTCATGTTTCGGGAATCATGTCGGGAATACTGATAAAGGCCGGGGTATACGGCATCCTCCGGATCCTCCTGTTAATGCCCGAAAACCACCTGGCCATGGGTTATTTTATCCTGGCAGTGTCGGTAATTACTGGGCTCTACGGGGTAATCCTGGCCATCGTGCAGCACAACATCAAAAAGCTGCTGGCTTACCACAGCATTGAAAACATAGGTATTATCGGAATCGGAATGGGCATCGGAACAATTGGGGTGGGACTGGGCAGCCCTTTCATGGCATTCGCGGGATATGCCGGTGCCATGCTGCACGTGCTCAACCACGCATTGTTCAAATCACTTCTTTTTTACAGCGCAGGCAATGTTTACAATGCCCTGCACACGCTGGTAATCGACCGCATGGGCGGACTCATCCGCAACATGCCCCGCACGGCCCTTTTCTTTCTCATAGCCTCCCTTGCCATTTGTGGCCTTCCTCCATTTAACGGATTCATATCGGAATTCCTCATCTACTCGGGACTTCTCAACGCAATCGGGTCGAGTCACACAGCCTCTGTAATCATACTGGCAGTGATTGCCCTGGCATTAATAGGCGGACTGGCCTTGCTGTGCTTCACCAAAGCCTTCGGCACTATTTTCCTGGGAACGGCCCGGCAAACGCATCATACCGAAATCCGCGAGGAAAACAATGCCACACTGTTCCCCATGGCGCTTACTGCGGCACTTATCATCGCAATCGGACTGCTTCCCCAGCTTTTCATATCGATTCTCAGGCAGCCTGTGGAATTATTTATGACAATGCCCGACCAGGGAATAATGCAATTACCGGCCAGGATCATGCAACAAATCAGCATTTCCGTTTGGGGACTGGTACTGCTGATTGCTGTTCTCTGGCTGCTTAGAAAAGCAATCGCCAGCAGGCAGGTTGCCGTTGGCCCTACCTGGGGATGCGGCTACAGCACGGAATCACCAAAGTTGCAATACACAGCCAGTTCATTCGTTCGTTCCTATGCGAAAATTATCAAACCACTTACCATTACAAAGAAATCAAAAGATGAGGTGTTGGAAATTGTCCCCGGACCGCTTCACACTGAAACACATTTTCACGACAAACTGGAATCGGGACTGGTCGACTGGCCCACTAGAAATCTCAGGGGATTTCTTGGCCGGTTCAAGTTTCTTCAGAACGGCAGTGTGCAGTTCTATGTGCTTTACGGGGTAGTGTTTATAGCAATAAGTATTGCCGTACCCCTGATTATTGATGCTGTCAGAAACCTTGCCCACATATTAAAACATTTGTAACATGCGTGTGATAAGTTTATTATTGATACTGATAACCAGCTTTTTCTTCACCGGGATCATCATCCGCACCAAAAGCATCCTGTCGGGAAGAAAAGGCCCCGGTATACTGCAGCCCATGAAAGACATCCTCAGGTCGTTGCGCATCGGGTCGGTTTACAGCAAAACCACCAGTTTTATTTTTCAACTGGCACCTACTGTTTATATTGCCACCATCCTCATGGCCATTCTCTTCATCCCGTTTGGCAATCAAAAGGGAGTTTTTTCGTTTAACGGCGATTTCGTTTTTTTCGCCTACACGCTGGCCCTGGGCAAATTTTTCATGATCATTGCCTCCCTCGATACCGGGAGCAGCTTTGAAGGTATGGGCGCCAGCCGCGAAGCACTCTATTCCATGCTGGTGGAACCCGCCTTTTTTATCATTATGGGTTCTTTTTCGCTGCTGACCGGCTTCACATCGTTTGTCGATATATTCGGCGCCATGCATTTCGGCTCGTACGTTACTTATGGCTTGGGGGCGTTGGCCGCTTTTGTATTTGCAATCATTGCCCTTATCGAAAACAGCCGCATGCCCGTGGATGATCCCAACACCCACCTGGAACTGACCATGATCCATGAAGTAATGATCCTGGATAACAGCGGTTACGATCTTGGATTAATCCTCTATGGTACCAACCTGAAATTTGCCATGTACGGGGCGTTGATTGCCAACTTCTTTCACACACCAGGCTATGAATGGTACTATTCCATCCCCATATTTTTCGGAGTTCAGCTGGCATTTGCCGTAACCGTGGGTGTTGTTGAGTCCTTTTCGGCCCGTTTCAGAATGAATCACAACCCGCAGTTCATACTGATGTTTACTTCCATTTCACTTCTGATATTTTTAGGCGTGCTGCTTCTTACGGGCAAAATAATCTAAATCATACAGCCATGATCAATATACTCCTGATAGTTTTTACCATAAGCCTGATTTACCTGGCTATGGCAAACCGCATGCTTACCTACATTCGCATCATCGCCTTTCAGGGTGTGCTGCTTTTCGGCGTGGCATTTATAGAACTCATTGAAATCAACCTGCTCAACCTGGTTTTTGTGTTGCTGGAAACCATCATCATCAAAGCAATTGCCATTCCCCTCTTCATCAAATACATCATCGACAGAAATCACATCACACGTGAAGCCGAACCCTATGTTTCCAACTTCTTTTCGGTTGTCATCGTCACCGTGATCATCCTGGGATCATTCTTCCTGGCCAATGCCATTACCGGAACGCATGTCAGGAAGATATTCTTCATTGTTGCGCTTTCATCACTATTTACAGGACTATATATCATCATCACCCGCAGAAAAATCCTGACCCACGTGATGGGCTTCCTGGTTATCGAAAATGGCGTTTTTGTGCTTTCACTGGCCGTGGGAAGCGAAATGCCCATGCTGGTGAACACGGGAATCCTGCTCGATATTTTCGTGAGCGTTATCCTGCTGGGCATTTTTGCCGATAAAATTGGCGATGTATTTGAAGAACAAGATGTTGAACAACTCAGGAATTTAAAAGACTGATTATTACCTGCTGCATATGATAGGAATATTCTTAATAGGTTCGCTGCTGATAAGCCTGGCATACTTCTTCAGTAAAAATCACCTGCTGAATGTGGTGCTGGCATTCGCCTTTTGCCTGCTGCATGGGGCTTTAGCCGTTGATGTTTACATGCACCGTGATATCACCCAAATGGTATATTTCACACCCGATGCCCTGGCTGTGATCCTCGTTTGTGTCAACAGCATTATTTGTATACCCACATTTTATCACAGTTTCGTTTACTTCAGCAAGCATCCCTACAAACCGCATGAAATGGGATTGTTTTATGGCGCCATGGTGTTGCTCACAGCTTCCATAAGTGCAGCCTACCTTTCGAACCACATGGGAATTTTATGGATTTTTGTTGAACTAACCACCCTGAGTGCCTCCGCTCTGATTTACCACCGCCGGAACAAGCTGACCCTCGAGGGCACCTGGAAATACATATTCATCTGCTCCATCAGCATCACACTTGTTTTTATCGGAATTCTCTTTGTTACGGTAGCCGTACAGCATAAAGGTATAACAGACCTGTTCTATACAACGCTTTCCGAAAATGCAACCCTGCTGAGCCCATTCTGGCTGAAATTGTCGTTTTTGTTCATTTTTACAGGGTTTACAGCCAAAGCAGGACTGGTTCCCATGTATACAGCGGGGATCGACGCCAAAGACAAGGCCCCCTATCCTGCAGGAGCAATCCTGGCCAGCGTTCTGATGAATGTTGGTTTTGTGGGCATTTTCAGGTTTTATGAGATTACCAGTCATACCGAAATTTACGCATGGACCAATAAAATTCTGCTGATCTCCGCCATCCTGTCGGTTTTTGTTGCCGCTGTATATATGCTTCGTGTTAAGAACATCAAGAGAATGATGGCTTATTCGGGCGTGGAACACATGGGCATCATCATGCTGGGTATAGCCGCCGGGGGTATTGGATACTATGCAGCCATCCTGCACCTGGTATTGCATTCATTTGCCAAGCCTGCACTGTTCTTTCAGTTTGGCCAGATTTACCGTACCTACGGGAGTAAAAGCGTTTACGACGTAGGACATTACTTTAAATACAACATAACCGGGGCTCTTGTGCTGCTCTTTTCCTTTTTCATTGTAACGGCCATGCCCCCTTCAGGCATGTTTGTGAGCGAATTCCTGGTGTTTAAATCACTTTTTGCGTCGGGCTACCTGTGGGTGCTGATCCTTACCATGATTTTGCTCACGGTGATCATCTGGGCTTTCGGAAAAAATGTTTTCAAAATGCTGTTTATTAAACCGGTTGATTTCGATGAATCCAATGTAACACGAATACCTGTTTCGGAATCACTCAGTCAGTATATCCTGCTGGCTCTTGTGGTTTATTTGGGGCTTAATCCGCCCGACCAACTGGTATCACTGATTCATTCAGCCATCAGTACGCTGCCAAAGTAGAGGAAGAACCAAGAATCAAGAGCCAAGATCAAAGAATAAAGAACAAAGAGTAAAGAAATATGATTAACGCCATCGAAGTAAAAAACAACCAGCGGGTTCAGCTCAAAGACATACCTGTGTTGCCTTATGAGGAATTCCTGGAGTTGAACACCAACCTGACCAAAGACTTCTATTTTCACTGTGTGAATTACTTTGCCTGGTCGCAGGGCAATCAACTCCGCTTGTTTTGCTGCATTGCCGATGATACAACAGGACACATACTCCTTACCTCGTCTTCTGTTACCCATGACAATACCCGTGAATATCCTTCGTTCTCTGCTAAAAACCTGGCATTTCATGTATTTGAAAGAGAGATCCATGAAAACACCGGACTGAAATATTCCGATCATCCCTGGCTGAAACCGCTGCGCTATCCGGTAAACAGGGCCGACATTACCAGTGATATCAGCAATTATCCTTTCTACCAGATTGAAAGCGAAGAACTGCACGAGGTTGGTGTGGGACCCATTCACGCGGGAATTATTGAACCCGGACATTTCAGGTTTATCTGCAACGGAGAACAAATCCTTCACCTCGAAATTCAACTGGGCTACCAGCACAGGGGAGTTGAACAACTGTTCCTGACACCTAAAACCCTGCTTCAAAGAACCATACTTGCTGAGGGAATTGCAGGCGACACCGTGATTGGACATACCACTGCATTCGCCGGTTTGTGGGAAAGCCTGTGCGATTTCACGCCGGGTGAAGATATCCTGCACGCCCGTACCATTGCCTCAGAACTCGAGCGGGTTGCAATTCATACAGGTGACCTGAGTGCCATATGCGCTGATATTGCCTACCAGTTAGGAAATTCGGTATTTGGCCGGTTGCGAACCCCCGTGATCAACACCTTTCAGAAATGGTGCGGCTGCAGGCTGGCTAAAGGTCTCATCAGGGCCGGAAAAAACCAGTACCCGGTGACTCCTTATTTGGTTGACAGCCTTACCCAACTTTTTGATGAATATGAGCCCGACACCTACGAAATGTATGATCGCATGAAAACGCTGCCAAGCGTGCTGGCCCGTCTGGAACGAACAGGCATAGTAACACACGAACAAGCCGAGCGTATTGGCTGCGTAGGAATGACAGCACGGGCATCAGGTCTGATTCGCGATATCAGGTGGACACATCCTTACCTGATATATGGACAGATACCCCATCAGCCCATCGTTAAACACCACGGCGATGTGTATTCCAGAACCCAGATCCGGAGGCACGAAATTGGCCAGTCGATCCGGTACATCCGCGACCTGATTGCCAACGTGCCTTCAGAGGGCTCCGGCAACCCCGAACTTTCATCACCCAAACCCGATTCATTCGTGCTTTCCCTTACCGAAGGCTGGCGGGGCGAAATCTGTCATTGTGCCATAACCGATGAAAACGGTGAGCTGGCACTTTATAAAATCAAGGATCCTTCCCTGCACAACTGGCTCGCACTGGCCTTGGCTGTAAGGAATAACGATATTTCCGATTTCCCGATCTGCAACAAGAGTTTTAATTTGAGTTACTGCGGGAACGACCTGTAATTATTTGTTGATTTGTTGATTGGTTGATTTGTTGATTTGTTGATTTGTTGATTTGTTGATTTGTTGATTTGTTGATTTGCAGATGAAAATAATAAACACTTAGTGCCTTAGTGTCCCTGCCTGGCCGGTAGGCAGGTTCGTGGCATGATTGAACAACAGCCTGTTAAGAACAGACTCCTAATTTGAAGATTTAAAAATATGAAGTACAAAGCAAACATAGGGTCGGTTTTCTCTGAGATGCGCATTTTATACCACCAGGGAAAACAATACATACCAGATGTCACTACCGTTGAAGTTCCGGGAATATACAGGGGTCGGCCAGTTATCAAAACAGCGGCAGCGGCAGGAGCAGCGGCATGCTTCGACTCCGCTCAGCATACAGGAGCAGGAGCAATAGATACCGCTACCGACATCGGTTACCTGGTTGATCTTTGTCCCACCGGCGCCATTGCCCTCAACCCCTTAAGCATCGACCTGGGAAAATGCATCTTCTGCGGGGAGTGTGAAAGAGCCTGCCCGTCAAGAATTAAATTTACGAAAGACTATAAAATATTTGCTGCAACCCGCAATGGACTTGTCATTAGTGAAGGATTCGATGAACCCATGAAGGTCAAACCAAACGAAGTGAGAAAGGAAATCCGGAAATACTTCGGCTCTTCGCTGAAGCTCCGCCAGGTATCTGCTGCAGGCGACAACAGTTGCGAGTGGGAGCTGAATGCGTCGGGAAATGTGAATTTCGACATGGGCCGGTTCGGAATTGAATTTGTGGCTTCCCCGCGCCATGCCAATGGCATTGTTATTACCGGTCCCATATCCCAAAACATGGCCGGGCCCCTGCAGATTTGCTACGATGCCATACCCGATCCCAAAATAATCATCCTGGCCGGTACCGATGCGATCAGCGGCGGCATATTTGCCGGCAGCCCGGCGCTCAACAGGTCGTTTCTCAACAAATACCAGGTTGATCTTTACCTGGCCGGGAATCCCGCACACCCCTTAACCATCATCAACGGCATTTTGGCACTAACCCGGGGCAAATAACAGGAGTGATTTGCAGATTTTTTGCTGAACCGCTCAGGTATATGACATAGTTAATCCTTTTTACAAAAAAGTTTTTTTAGATTTGATTATTATTATTAAAAAAATAATCAAATATGCCCCCATCCAAAGCAAAGAACTACTCCAATCTCCAGACCTTTTCCCTTGTTTCGCTCAGGCTGTTGCTGGGCTGGTACTTTTTATACGAAGGCCTTGTTAAGATAGCCAATCCCGACTGGTCGGCCTATGGCTATCTGATGGATTCGCAGGGACCATTGGCCGGATTCTTTCATTCCATGGCAGAAAATGCCAACACGGTGGCCACCATTGATTTTCTGAACGAATGGGGACTTGCACTGATCGGACTGGGCCTGATCCTTGGCCTTTTTACCAGGCTGGCCTTAATCTTCGGCATGATGTTGCTCATTTTGTATTATTGCTCACACCCGCCCCTGGCTTCCATCAGCTACATTATGCCGCAGGAAGGGAGCTACCTTTGGGTAAACAAAACGCTCATTGAGATATTTGCCATGGCGGTTTTGCTTGTTTTTCCGACAAGCCGGATTTTCGGGATGGACCGATTGATTTCCAAATGGTTTAAAAATTAGGTTGCTTGATCATGACAAAAAAGAATTCATCAAAGGATACCTCCGCCAACACCCAAACTCAAAAAATTGCCCGGCGCGACCTGATCAAAGGCTTGGCTGCAGTTCCGGTTTTGGGAGCTTTTACCTATGCCTGGTTGCGTAAAAATAACATTGACGAGACTTTCAAAAAACAAATGCGCGAGGTGGTGCATCTTACCTCGCAACCGGTTGAGCTGGCACCTGCTGTTAAAGACGGAAAACCAATCCGCCTGGGCATTATCGGATTCGGTATCCGCGGAAAACAACTCCTGCGGGCAGCAGGGTTTCCCGAACCCGAATGGATTGATGAGCAGAAAAAAGCACACGCCGAAAACAGGCAGAACACCAATTACCAGAGCTACATGGAGCAGGAACAGCTTCCCATTGAAGTGAACGGTGTATGCGACATCTTTTCGGTATATTCCCGGGCAGCTGTTGTTGCCGGATCCAACCAGTACCGTGAAGGAACCGGAGGGAAAATGGGAAAAGAACCCAAACAATACAAAACCTACCTTGAGTTGCTCGATGCTCCGGATATTGACGCTGTAATTATTGCCACTCCCGACCACTGGCATGCGCCCATGGCCATTGAGGCCGCAAAAAGGGGTAAGCATGTTTACTGCGAGAAACCGGTGAGCTGGACCGTTCCCGAAACCTATGAACTGGTGAAGGTGGTAAAAGAAAAAGGGATTGTTTTTCAACTGGGTCACCAGGGAAGGCAAACGGAAAGCTATACCAAAGCCCGCGAGGCCATTGAAAAAAATGTGCTGGGGAAGGTAAACCTGATTGAAGTGTGTACCAACCGGAACGATCCGAACGGTGCCTGGGTATACGACATTCATCCCGAAGCCAATGCCGCTACAATCGACTGGTCTCAGTTTATCGGACAGGCTCCTTTTCATGATTTCAGCCTGGAGCGCTTTTTCCGCTGGCGCTGCTGGTGGGACTACAGTACCGGCCTTAACGGCGATCTGCTCACCCATGAGTATGATGCCCTCAACCAGATCATGAGCCTGGGCATTCCCGGAAGTGTGGCCTCATCGGGCGGCATTTATTTCTTTAAGGATGGACGTACGGTGCCGGATGTACTGCAGGTAGTTATGGAATTTCCCAAACACGAACTGTCGTTCCTTTACAGCGCTACCCTGGCCAGCGGGCGCTCACGCGGGAAGGTGATCATGGGTCACGATGCCAGCATGGAAATCAGCGACCGGATCGTGATCAAAGCAGAACCGGAATCAACACAGTATAAGAAAAAAATTGAAGAAGGACTCATTGACCCCAACACACCCCTTTACGCATTCACTCCGGGTAAAAAAGGAGCCGACGGCTTTGCCACTGCAACCGAACAGTACTTTGCCAGCAGGGGTCTGTTGTATACGTACCGCGATGGTAAAAGAGTGGACACCACACACCTTCACATCAAAGAGTGGCTGAATTGCATCAGGGCAGGAATTCAGCCCAGCTGCAATATTGACCAGGCATTCGAGGAGGGAATCAGCGCTCATATGTCCACCAAAGCATTTCTTGAGAACCGGAGGGTATTCTGGGATGCTGAAAAGCAGGTGATCGTTTAGGATTTGAAGTGCAGCCGTATTTTTTAACATGTTTTTAACTGTTTCAGGTTCACCTAAGTTTGAATTTGACTAACTTAGAACTTCATCAACTGCTCCATAATACAAAACTATATTTAACTTAAAATCTGCATCTATGAACCAAGACAAGAAAACAGGGATCAGCCGCCGGGAATTCCTGGGCAACACAGCAAAAGCTGCTGCCGTTTTCACCATTGTCCCCAGTCATGTTGTGAGTGGACTTGGGTACAAGGCCCCCAGTGATAAACTGAATATTGCCGCAGTAGGTATCGGCGGCATGGGAAATTCCAACCTGAAAGCCGTTACCAGCGAAAACATTGTGGCTTTGTGCGATGTCGACTGGGGTTATTCGGCCGGTGTTTTCAACGCATTTCCGGGAGCTAAAAAGTACTGGGACTGGCGTGTTATGTACGATGAGATGAAAGACTCCATCGATGCCGTTATTGTGGCAACCGCCGATCATACACACGCAATCATCGCGGCAACTGCAATGACCATGGGCAAGCATGTTTTTGTTCAGAAACCACTGACCCATACCGTTTATGAATCCCGGCTCCTTACCAAGCTGGCTGCCAAATACAAAGTGGCCACCCAAATGGGCAACCAGGGCAGTTCAGGAGAGGGTGTCAGACAAGCCTGCGAATGGATCTGGGCAGGCGAAATTGGCGAAATCAAAAAGGTTGAAACCTTTACCGACCGGCCGATCTGGCCCCAGGGTCTGAACCGCCCCGCACAGGGTCATTGGGTTCCCGAAACACTGAACTGGGATCTTTTTATCGGCCCTGCTCCCATGCGCCCCTATAACTCCATTTACACTCCCTGGAACTGGCGCGGATGGTGGGACTTCGGAACCGGTGCACTGGGCGATATGGCCTGCCACATTCTTCATCCCGTATTTAAAGGCCTCAGGCTGCAATACCCCACCAAAGTGCAGGGTAATTCCACGCTGCTGTTAACCGATTGTGCTCCCAATGCCGAATTTGTAAAATTTACCTTCCCTGCCCGCACCGGGTTGAAAACCGATAAGATCAAGTTCCCCGAAGTGGAGGTTACCTGGTCCGACGGTGGCATCAAGCCCCTGTTCCCCAAAGGATGGCCTGCCGGAAAAGACATGAATGATGCCGGAGGCGGCGTGATATTCCATGGCACCAAAGACACGCTGGTTTGTGGTTGCTACGGTAAAGACCCCTGGTTGCTTTCGGGAAGAACTCCTGCCACCCCGAAAACCCTGCGCCGTGTGGATGTAAGCCACGAAATGGACTGGGTGAATGCCTGCAAACAAACTCCTGAAAGCCGTGTTGAACTGTCATCCGACTTTAAAGAAGCCGGACCCTTCAACGAAATGGTAGTGATGGGTGTACTGGCTGTTCGCCTGCAGGGACTGAACAAGGAACTCGAATGGGACGGCCCCAACATGCAATTCAAAAACCTGGGAGACACCGAAACCATCAAAATATGTGTTGAGGATAACTTCTCCATCAAAGACGGGCATCCCACCTTCAATAAAAAATGGACCGACCCATTGCCGGCCAGGGTATTTGCCAGTGAACTGATCAAACATACTTACCGGAATGGCTGGTCACTGCCGGCTATGCCTGCATAACAAATAACTGATTACTAACACATAAAACCTATTATTTGGTATGAAACATGTAATATCTTCATTAGTGCTGATCAGCCTGTTAATTGCAGGCAGTCAGATGTTTTATTCCTGCAAATCCTTTGGTAAAAAAGCCGACACTACAAATGCTGAAGCCATGGTAATTGATCCTTTCAACAGCCTTACCGAACAGGAAAAAGCCGAAGGCTGGATCATGCTGTTCGACGGTAAATCGTTTGACGGTTGGAGAGGTTACGGAAAAGACTCTTTCCCTGCCGGCGGCTGGGTAATTGACAGCAATGCACTGAAGTGCAACGGCTCGGGCCGCGGGGAAGCCGGTAGTGCTTCCGGTGGTGATATCCTTTACGATAAGAAGTTTTCCAACTTCCACATCAAACTGGAATGGAGAATTTCAGAAGGCGGCAACAGCGGTATTTTCTATCTTGGGCAGGAAGATTCCACATTCGATTTCATCTGGAAAACGGCCCCTGAAATGCAGGTGCTTGACAACGCCAAACATCCCGATGCCCAGGCCGGAAAAGACGGCAACCGCCAGGCCGGTTCACTGTACGACCTGATTCCTGCCGTTCCGCAAAATGCAAAACCTGCCGGAGAATGGAACACCGCAGAGATCAAGGTTTACAAAGGTACCGTATGGCACTACCAGAATGGCGTGCAGGTACTTGAATACCACCTGTGGACACCCGAATGGAATAAAATGGTTGCCGACAGCAAATTCCCCGCGCTGAATCCCAAATGGGCCGAAGTTGCTGCCGAAGGCTATATCGGCCTCCAGGACCATGGCGATGATGTATGGTACAGGAATATAAAAATTAAAGAATTGTAATAAACAGCCTGAATTGATGAAAGAGGTTGTTGGTTTTACCGGCAACCTCTTTCGTTTCGGCTCCTATTCAATAATAAATACCACCATGAAACAATCAAGAAGAGCTTTTTTGCAATCGGCCGCCCTGGCGGCCGCAGGTATTCCGCTGCTTTCCGCTGCATCTTCGGGAATGGCAAACAAAGCCAAAACGCGTTTTGATATTTCGCTTGCCGAATGGTCGCTTCACCGGGCCCTGTTCGCCAACGAAATGACCAACCTCGACTTCCCCGTAAGGGCGGCTAAGGAATTCGGCATTTACGGGGTGGAATATGTGAATGTCTTCTTTAAAGATACAAGCACTGCATACCTTACTGAACTGCTGAAAGTCACCCGCGACAACAATGTCACCAACGTGCTGATCATGGTTGACCGGGAAGGCTCGCTGGGAGATGCCGACAAGGCGGCCCGTGAACAGGCTGTGATCAACCACCACAAATGGGTGGAAGCTGCAGCATTCCTTGGTTGTCATTCCATCCGCGTAAATGCAGCAGGACAAGGAACACAGGAGGAAGTGGCCAATGCCGTTGTGGAATCACTCACAAAACTGTCGGAATTTGCAGCAAAAACCAACATCAACGTTATTGTTGAAAACCACGGTGGCTATTCCTCCAACGGCAAATGGCTTTCCGGAGTTATGCAGCGCGTGAATCTGAAAAACTGCGGTACGCTGCCCGATTTTGGCAATTTCAGGATCAGTGCGGATGAAGAGTACGACCGCTACATGGGAATTGCAGAACTGATGCCCTTTGCCAAAGGGGTCAGTGCCAAGTCGCACGATTTCGACGCTGAGGGCAATGAGGTGCATACCGATTTTGCCCGGATGATGCAAATTGTAAGGGATTCAGGATATACAGGCTGGATTGACGTGGAGTATGAAGGCAGTAAATTGAGCGAACCCGAAGGTATTATGGCTACCAAAAAGCTGCTGGAGAAATTGATTTCCTGAAGACACAGCATATGCCGGAAACCATGAACCAGTTGCGATTTATCGATCTTCAGCTGATGGATTACAAAGAAGCCTGGGATTTTCAGCAGGAGCAACAAAACAGGCTGATACAGGCAAAAACAACCGGAACCGGTTCCGCTGAGCTGCCGTGCCTGATTTTTGTGGAACACCCCCATGTGTATACACTCGGGAAAAGCGGAAAGGAAAACAACCTGCTGATCAACGACAAATTCCTGGCATCCATTCAGGCCACCTATTACAAAACCGATCGCGGTGGCGATATCACCTACCACGGGCCGGGACAAATTGTGGGGTACCCGGTATTCGACCTGGATCAGCTGAAAACAGGGGTAAAGGGATATATCAGCCGGCTCGAAGATGCCATCATCCGTACACTTGAAACCTATGGCATTCCCACCAACAGGTTACCGGGCGCCACAGGCGTATGGATTGATCCGGGCAAGCAGGGAAGCCAGCGGAAAATATGTGCTATCGGAGTTAAGGTAAGCCGGGGCATTACCATGCACGGCTTTGCGCTGAATGTGAATACCAACCTGACTTACTTCAACCACATCAACCCTTGCGGATTTACCGACAAAGGGGTAACTTCTATGGAAAAAGAACTGGGTCACCAGGTTGATTTTGAAGAAGTAAAGGACAAACTGCGCGAAAATATTGCTTCAGACTTTGGTTTCACTTTGATCTGAACGAAAACCCTTCAGCGTCAGCAACTGCTTTTTTCTGCGCGTGGTTGCCGGAATCATTACATTCAGTGCACCCGGGATAACTTTTACTTTGAGTTTCCGTTTCAGCGTTACCGGTTCGCCGTCAAGATGAAGCGTGATCTTCTGCTTGCCCTTTCTTTTCAGGGTGGCTTGCTTCATGCGCATTACCTCAAGGTAGGGACTCTGGTCGATGTTTTTAAAAAACAGCCTCAACCCCAGTTCCAGTGTTGATGTTTTCGGAAATGGCCTTAATATGCACAAATCCAGCAAGCCGTCATCAATGAGCGCATTGGGAGCTATATACGCGTTGTTGCCATACTGCCCCGAATTGGCAAAAGTAACCAGAAAGGCCTTCAACCTGATTTTCTTTTCCTCAACTTTCAGGATGTATGATTTGGGGGAATAGGTGATATACTGGTGTATGGTGGCCCTCACATAGCTTAGCATGCCACGGCGGCTGTCGGTAGCAAATTTTTTACCCACCGAAGCATCAAACCCGGTTCCGCACGTACAGAAGAAGTAACGTCCGTTTGCCCTTCCCACATCAATCGACTTGATCTTGTGATTCTTTATAGCAGTAATTGCATCGGCAATATTTATAGGCAATTTCAGATGCCTGGCCAGTCCGTTCCCCGAACCGGCAGGTATGATGCCCAGGTTACAGGATGTACCAACCAGTGCTGAGGCAACCTCATTCACGGTGCCATCGCCACCTACCGCAATGATGTGAGTAAATCCTTCCTCAATTTTTTTAACAGCAATATCAAAAGCATGACCCCGGTAATCCGTATAGCAAACTTCAAACTGCTCCTCAGGAAATTCCTGAAGAATGGCATCATGGATCATTTGCTTCTGACTGGTTCCCGCAATCGGATTAATGATAAATATATATTTATCGAACCCCGCAGCAGCTTTGTTGTTCATGTTTTAAAATAAAGAACACGAAGTTATTATAATTTTCCACTAAATTTACTCGTTTTCAATTATCATGAATCAGCTTCAAAACAGGAACCGGATAAATGCTGGCAGGATAACACTGCTGCTGGCGGGAATGTTCTTAATTGCCGTTACCGCCTGGAGCCAGCCCGGAGGAAAGGCGTTTCAATTCCTTGAAATGACCAATTCGGCACGCATTGGTGCGCTCGGCGGAGACGCTGTGGCCATTCATGATCAGGACCCCGAACTTGCCTATCACAACCCTTCGTTGCTGAACCCCGACATGCATCACCACATGGCACTGAACTATGTGAACTATTTTGCCGGTACCAATTTCGGCTATGCTACAGCAGCAACCAAAACAGGACCCAAAGGTATGCTGGCCGGCGGAATCCATTACCTTTATTACGGCACATTTAAGGGATATGATGAAAACGGCATTGCCACCGGAAAATTCAAGGCAGCTGATTACTCGATTAACGTAATGTACTCCCGGCCGCTCGATTCACTGATCACGTATGGATTTACTGTAAAATCGATATATTCCGACTATGAAGCATACAATGCCACAGCGCTGGCTATTGATGCAGGAATCACTTACCACAATCCGCAATCGAAATTTACCATCGGACTTACATTCCGCAACCTGGGATTCCAGGTCGACAAGTACTATGCCGAAGGCAGTAATGAACCACTGCCTTTCAACATTGCCCTGGGCCTGAGTAAAAGCCTTGAACATGCACCGCTTACTTTTTACATAGTGATCAACCACCTCGAAAAATGGGACCTTACCTACACCACCCAAAAGGAAAGAGAGGACCAGGAAGACAACGAGGGGAGTTTGGTAATTGACGGCGGTTCATCGGAAAGTAAATTCGACAAGCTGGTGGATAAATCCATGCGCCATATTATAGCCGGGGCTGAATTCAACATGGGACAAAACCTGGTATTCAGGGTAGGTTACAATTACCGGCGGCGACAGGAGCTCAAGATTGATGATAAACCCGGAATGGTTGGATTTTCCTGGGGGGCCGGACTCAACCTGAACAAATTCCGCATCAGTTACGGCAGGGCAATTTACCACCTGGCCGGCGGAACCAACCAGTTTTCGTTCAGCATGAACCTCGATGAATTCTACAAAAAGTTTTAGTCACATGAAATCACAAGGACCCTTCATCATAGCTGTCGACGGGTATTCCTCCTGCGGCAAAAGCACCTATGCGCGCCTCATCGCCAGGGAGTTGAATTATGTGTATATCGACAGCGGGGCCATGTACAGGGCAGTTGCATTGTATGCCATCGAAAAGCGTCTGGTCAGCGATAAGGAAATTGACATTGAGGCCCTGAAACAATCGCTTGACAACATCCAAATCACATTCAGGCTGAATAAAGCGAATGGCTTGCAGGAAACCTGGCTGAACGGGGTCAACGTGGAAGAAAAAATAAGGGGAATTGAAGTTTCCGAAGTGGTCAGCAAAATAAGCAAGATCAGGGATGTTCGTGAAAAAATGGTTGCCTTTCAGCGTACCATGGGCAGTAAAGGCGGTGTGGTAATGGACGGCAGGGATATCGGGTCGGTTGTTTTTCCCGGTGCCGCGCTCAAGATATTCATGACGGCCGATACGGATGTCCGCGCCATGCGTCGGTTCAAAGAGCTGAAAGAAAAAGGCGTGAACATCACCCTTGACGATGTGAAGGAAAACATACAGATGCGCGACCATGAAGATGAGAACCGCAAGGAAAGTCCGCTTACCAGGGCCCATGACGCAATCGTACTCGACAACAGCCAAATGACTGTTGAACAGCAAATGACCTGGTTCAGGGAAGAATGGAAGAAAATTCTGATGAAATATGAAAATTGAGATCGATCCAAAGGCTGGTTTTTGTTTTGGAGTAACCCGCGTGGTGAGCAAAGCCGAGGAAATCATACAGCAGCACGGGCAATTGTACTGCCTGGGAGAAATTGTGCACAACCAAAAAGAAATTGAAAGGCTGGAAAAAATTGGTTTAAAAACCATTACTTACAACGAATACCTGAAACTCTCCAATTGCCGCGTGCTGATCAGGGCACACGGCGAGCCGCCCGAAACATATGAGTATGCAAGGAAAAACAACATCGAACTGATCGACGGAACCTGTCCCATAGTAATTCGTTTGCAAAACAAGATTAAAAAGGATTTTAGTAACAACAGCGATTCAGGAGCCCAGATCGTGATCTTCGGAAAAAAAGACCATGCCGAGGTAAGGGGACTGGCAGGGCAAACCAACTACCAGACGTTGATTATAGAATCGCCCGGAGATATTGACAAGATCGATTTCAGCAGGCCGGTTCATCTGTATGCGCAAACTACCATGAGCTCCGATAAGTATCAGGATCTGCAGCAGGTAATTTTGCAAAAAGCCAATGCTGATGAAAACGGGATACCTGTTTTCAAGTGTAACAAAACCATTTGCGGGCAGGTTTCAGGCCGCATTCCACAGCTGAAAGAATTCTGTACCCGGCATGATCTCATACTTTTTGTAAGCTACAAGCAAAGCTCCAATGGCAAGTTGCTCTTTGCCCAATGCCAAACGGTAAATGAAAATTCCCATTTCATTAACGAAAAAAACGACCTGCAACCCGGCTGGTTCAGCGGCATTCAAAGTGTTGGCATAACCGGTGCCACCTCCACCCCCCGATGGCTGCTTGAAGAGATTGCTGAGCATGTGAAGGAGATTGGGGTGTGAAGTTGCATTCGTATGCAGGAATCACAGCATGATACAAAATATACCTGATCTTACTTCGTCAGAAACCCGCACTCCTTAATTGTCGCTTTTGCATCCTCTGATTGCAGCCATTCATATAACTTGTAAGCCATGGAATTGGGATCCAGATCGGAACGGATGGCCAACCCTGGAGTTAAGAGGACACCTATTCAAGAACTCCCCGCATACTTGTAATAATGGGAACTCCGGAACCATATATGGTATATTCTGCTTCATAACCATCTGGATTCATCCAGATTAGCAATCGGCCTCCGGCAAAAAGACTTGCTCCCAATTCATAGTTCACGGAATTTTCACTTACGCTTATTCTATTCCCAACTACAGTTCCAGGCTCAATGGATACACTTTTACCATCTGCTGAAAAAGTAAGTTCATACTGAATATCATCAGCGGTGGCCGTATAATCACTTTCCCGAAGACAGTCATGCGGGAATTGAACATCCGGTAAATTTGAGACTTTGTCAACTTTCAGATTGTAAGTCTTCCCATACAATAACGAAATCGGGGTGATCTCATCTGTCTGTTTGTCGCACATGCTAAATAGCGCCGCAACAGCACATAACCCAATACATGTTTTTTTCATCGCATTAAGTTAGAAATTTTATTCGTGAGACTCAAATTTCAGGAGTGAGCGAACTGAAATTTGTAAGTCGAACAATCCCGACGAAGTCGGAGGGTATAATACCCCGCAGCTCTGCTGCGGAATTAGTTTCCAAAGCTTGCTTTGGGGTTTCATACCCGTGATTCAAGTTTCTGATGCATCTGACGGGATTATTTCAGATCTTTTCATCGGAAGATGCGATTGTTTATTAAAAGGTTGCGTTAAGCTGTAAAATCTCCAGTAGAATAGCCGTCAAGCTAATGGCTCATTTATCGTTAATAATGAAGATGTTGTAAGTTGCAAGATGTTTATTTACCATGATTAAACATAGCCCCATTAAGGGGCGAAATCTTTGTAGAAAATGGATATATTTGTTTTATAACCAGCAGCGTAGCTGCGGAATCACGGGTATGAAACCCCAAAGCAAGCTTTGGAAACTAATTCCGCAGCAGAACTGCGGGGTATTA
>JAWOJJ010000080.1:0-4182 GCA_046481675.1 Bacteroidales bacterium
AAATTATAAGCCCACCCGTTTATTCGGTATTGAAGTGACCTGGGACGGACAGTGGCCTGAAAACCTGGAAGAAATGTATAAGCATTTAATTATTAAAAGAATATAATCTTTACAGCTACCCAAAACCACCTTCAATAAGTGGATTGCAATTTATTGCCGGCAAAAGTTTCTGATTCATGACCCAGTTTTTAATTATCCAGACCGCATTTATTGGTGATGTTATTCTTGCCACCCCCGTTATTGAGGCGTTGCACCAGGAATATCCGGAAGCATCCATTGATTTCCTGCTACGCAGGGGTAATGAAGGACTCTTACTGGGCCATCCCTATATTTCTGAAGTGGTCATCTGGGATAAGAAGAAACGTAAGTATGCTGATTTGT
Organism: Bacteroidales bacterium; assembly: GCA_046481675.1. Taxonomy (GTDB): domain Bacteria; phylum Bacteroidota; class Bacteroidia; order Bacteroidales; family UBA10428; genus UBA5072. The sequence continues at coordinate 382 of JAWOJJ010000080.1, forward strand.
TCAGGATCATTGGCCTGGTCAGAAGAAAGAAATATGATGCGGTTATGAACCTGCAACGCTTTTTAGCCACGGGCATGATGACCGTGTTTTCCGGAGCTGGCCAAACTGTAGGATTTGACAAGAACCCGCTATCCTGGTTCTTTTCAGTGAGGTTACCTCATCACATTGATTCCAAAAGCACAAGCGCTCATGAAATCGACCGGAATCTTTCGCTGATAAAACATCTGGTAAAAAGTCCATACCGCTTTCTTCCCCGGCTCTACCCTGCTGAAAAGGATTTCTCAAAGACCAAAGCACCGTTACCTTATGTGACCATTTCACCCACTTCGGTATGGTTCACCAAGCAATATCCTGCTGAACGCTGGATTCAGCTGATCAATCAAATTGATCCTGCCATGAGGATATTCCTGCTGGGTGGCAAAACCGACAGGGAGGCATGTGAAAAAATAAAATCAGGAGCTCTGCGCAACAACATTGAGAACCTGGCCGGAGAACTGAGCTTTCTGGAATCAGCCGCCTTGATGAAAAACGCCGTGATGAATTATGTAAACGATTCGGCGCCCCTCCACCTGGCATCAGCCATGGATGCAGCCGTAACCGCTGTTTTCTGTTCAACTCTGCCTGCCTTTGGCTTTGGGCCTTTGTCGTCACGGTCGCACATACTGGAAACCGAAGAGCAACTGGAGTGCCGGCCGTGTGGCATACATGGCCACAGGGAATGCCCCGAAGGTCATTTCAGGTGCAGCCATATTGATCCGCTCAGGCTATTAAAAAAGATGGATTACAAATAAGAGATCCAGGCAAAAGGTCTTCTCGCCTTTAAATAACCCCTGTTTTCATCATGATCATAGGCTTCCCTCTCAAATGAAAGCGCGTGGTATGCCTGTTGCCGGTCTTTATATTTCCACAGACGCACAAGATACTCAACGCCATACCATACAAAGAAAAAAACCCACAACATCTCAAGTTGCTGGCGGGCATGAATGCGCTCGTGGTTCAATGTAGAGGAATTGCCAGCAATATCACACTCCTTCCTCACAAAGAGGAAGGGCCAGATGCACATGGCATGATAATAGCCGGCTAACAGGTAGCCGGCCAGCTTATTCCTTACAATGATCATTGCTGAAGCCTGACCAGGTCTCTAAACAGCGTTTTATTCTTGTTTATTTTCTCGTCGTTCCCGTATACACACCAAACCTGCTGATCCAATACCTTTGCTATTTCATCACTCATATTGCGTATGTCAGCTGCAGTGGTTGCAAGAACTGCATCACGGTCGGACTGAACGTCTTCTCTACTGGCATTTTCGAAATGGTTTCTGAAGGCCTGATCTCCCTTTTCCGATGGGGTAAGCGGAGAATCCATATTGGCAATGGTACCGATGATGTACCTGGTCATATCAATGGAATCAGCTTTAAACTGGGCCAGGTATTCGGTAATGCCTTTGTAATTGTCAAGTGTTTCCTTCAGATTCGGATCACGGTAGGAAGAAAGGTTTATGGTACCGTTCTTTGATATTGATGAAAACCCGCCATAAGCACCACCAATCACCCTGATTTTAGTCTGCAGATAATCGGTAGACATCACCTGATTCAGCACATTCCACTTGCCGTCCCAGTCGATTCCCAGTTTCCTGAAGTCGTATCCCTGCAATACATACTGAACTTTGGAAGCCGTAAGAATACCTTCGTTTTTGGGTTCGGGCAGAAGTTTCCATTCTTTGCGTTCCACTGCTTTTTCAACCAGCACAGGAGCAAATTTCTCAAACCGGGAAGCATAAGCCTTATAATCATCTGAACTACAGGTAATTCCTGAAGTCATGTTATTCCTGGCAAATAAGGCCGCATACGTTTCTTTAAGATCGGTAATAACAGCATCCGGATCTTCATTAAAACGATTTACCAGGCCGGTAACAAACCAGTAATACTCCATTCCCCTTGTTTTTTCACTAAAAACGCCCCTTCTGGAATAATATGATTCCAGCCGGGTGGCAGCTACATTATAGCCATTCTGAAGAACAGAAGACTCCAGTTGCGACTGGTGCCTTTTGAGCAAATCCAGCAACCTGGCTTTATTATCGAGTTTGGTTTCATTGATCACCACACCAACCAAGGCAAGCGTTGTGTCCAGCTTTTCAACTGTTGTTTTTACATTGATCCTGAATTTAGGCAGCAGCTTGCTGTCATCATAGTCCGGAATGTACAAACTGAGGCCCGATCCGAAGCCTCCTGTATTAATATTCAAGGATTTATCCAGTTCCTCATAGTCATAGCTTCCCGCATCCATCTTACCCAGAAGCCGGGTTAACAGTGCTGCATATGGTATTTTATCTTCTGACAATACATTCAGATCATACCAATAATTCATATAAACGATGTTGTTGGTAAATTCATCATGGAAGAGATGGGGAATACCGGCGATATCGCTTTTTAACGCTTCGTACCAGAATGCATCGGGACTGATGTCGGAAAGTTTGAGCAGGGGTATGCTGGCCAGTGCTTCGGGGCTGTCTTCCTGCTGTTGGTAGGCAACCAGTTTTGATGTGGTGGCAACCAGGGAATCCAGTTCAGCCGGCGTCATTTTTTTCTTCAGGTCTGCAAGTTCTTCCGATGTTTTTTGGGCAATTTCCTTTTCCAGGCCGGTTTTGGGCTCCAGCACGAGCAGTAACCCGTATTTGTTATCAACCAGGTCCTTTTGGATGATTTCTTCAAGATAGGTGTTATTTGCGGAAGCTTTAACATCTGAAAGCTGCTTCTCATATTCCAGGGAGGCAAAAGGATCATTGGTGAACAGCCATCCGGTCATTGCCCGCATGTTGTAAGTAAGTCCTTTCTGGGCATCATCCCCTTCACGGAGCCTGAATTCCATACGATTCAGCGATCCCTTGAGCGTTTCGCGGTCGATTTTTTCAGCAGCAACTTTTTCCAATGTGTTCATTACCACCGCCCTGAAACTGTCCTTATCGGCGGCATTGGCATTTTGAACCACAATCGAAAAAATATTCTGCAGCATATTCTGTGTGGCAGCATACACATTTTTACCAATTCCGGCATCCAACAAGGCTTTTCTTACCGGTGCCGATTCCTGGTTTACCAGTACATCGGCCAGGATATCCAGGGCCATCACCGTGGCCTGATCGTAACCATTGCCAATGACCCAGTTCATTACCAGGTAGGTCTGATCAGCAAGTGGAGCACCATCCATAACCGGATACGCGCCGGCAATTTCCTTAAAACCATCAAATGGCGGATTCTCCTCAATCGTAACAGGATTTTCCGACTTGTCATACTTTGAAAGGTACTCCTTGTCAATAAACTCAAGCTCTTTTTTTACATCAGCATCTCCATATAGAAAAATGTAGCTGTTGGTAGGATGGTAATGCTTTTTATGAAAATTAACGAATGCCTCATAAGTAAGGCTTGGTATGGCTGTGGGATAACCTCCTGATGAAAACCTGTAAGCATTATCGGGAAATAGGTTCTTTTGTATCTGGTACCACATTTCACGGGCGGGACTGGAGAAGGCGCCTTTCATTTCATTGTATACCACACCTTTATATTCAATCGGAGCACTCTTATCTGTCATTTCATAATGCCAGCCTTCCTGCATAAAAATCCTGGGATCGTCGTAAAGTATCGGATTAAATACAGCATCGAGGTATACATGCATCAGGTTAAAATAATCCTTCTCATTCATACTTGCCACGGGGTATACCGTAAAGTCATCAGAAGTCATGGCATTCAAAAATGTGTTGAGTGAACCTTTCAGGAGTACGTCAAAAGGACTTTTAACCGGGAAATT
>JAWOJJ010000112.1:0-73359 GCA_046481675.1 Bacteroidales bacterium
GTGATTTGTTGATTTGGTGATTTGTTGATTTGGTGATTTGTTGATTTGGTGATTTGTTGATTTGGTGATTTGGTGATTTGGTGATTTGGTGATTTGGTGATTTGGTGATTTGTTGATTTAAGATTTAGCAGCAATAGCAATTTGCCCCAGCGCCAGTCCGCCGTCATTACAGGGCACCCTGCTGTGGGTGAATACAATGAAGTTATTCAGCAACAGTTTTTCCTCAAGCAATTCAGACAAGTACTTGTTCTGAAAGGTGCCTCCCGATAAGGCCACCTTGCTTATTCCGGTTTCCTTGCGAATGCCGATTGCTGTATGCAGGGAAGCCTCAGCCACTGTATTGTGAAATTTCGCCGCAATGGTACCTGCATCGATGCCTGTTCCCAGGTCTCCGCAAATTTGCCTGATTGCCGGCAGAAATGAAATTTCTTTCCCTTCAATAAAATCATAGATACCACTTACCCCTTGCCGGATGACCGATTCGAGCCGCATGGGTGCTTCGGCATGAAAGCCGGAATTCAGACACAGTCCGGCAAGTGCCGCTACTGCATCAAACAACCTTCCTGCGCCAGAACTCAACGGACAGTTGATTCCCTTTTCCAGGGCCTCGTCAACCTTTTTAAGCACAACCGGGTCAACCTGTTTCAGTAAGGGGATATCCAAATCGGGGAAGTTTTTACCATATGCCATCCTGAGCAGTGACAAACCCATTCTCCAGGGTTCTCCGGCAACCCGGTCACCGCCCGGTAAGGGCATGTATTCAAAATGGGCAAAACGCTCAAAACGCGCATACTCACAAACCAGGAATTCGCCTCCCCAGATGTGCCCGTCGGTTCCGTAACCTGTGCCGTCAAAGGCCATTCCGATTACCGGCTCATGGATGCTGTTTTCAGCCATGCATGATGCAATGTGTGCATGGTGGTGCTGTACCTGGATCACCGGCAAGCCCGATTGCAGGGCAAAGCGCGTCGAAAGATAATCGGGATGCAGGTCTGCCGCCACTATCCGGGCCTTAACCCTGAAGAGTTGCTGGTATCTTTTGATGGTTTCTTCAAAGAATTCAAAAGTCTCCTGGTTCTTCAGATCACCAATATGCTGGCTCATGTATGCCCTGTTGTCTTTGCCCAGGCAAAAGCAGTTCGACAGTTCGGCGCCTGCTGCCAGTATGCCGTCGACCTGAAAACCGAGCCTGACGGGTGCCGGGGCATAACCCCGTGAACGCCGGAACAGGCTTTCCTTTTCTGTGATTACGCGTACCACAGAATCGTCGTTTCTGTTATAAATTTCACGGTTATGGGTAATCAGGGTATCCACTTTTTCCGACAAGGTTTCAATTGCTGCCAGGTTGTCAATAAGAATGGGCTCGTCAGACAGGTTGCCGCTGGTAAGTACAACAGCCGGAGTATGCAGCTTTTCAAAAAGCAGGTAATGAATGGGCATATAGGGTAAGAAAGCCCCCAGGGTATTCAGATTCAGAGAAATTCCCGGAGAGGGCGTATTGTTACTTCTGAGAATAACTACGGGCCTTCTCCATGATTCCAGGGCTTGTTCTTCAACTGCAGAAACTTCGGCATATTCTTTTATTACCCCGATATCTCTGAACATCACTGCAAAAGGCTTGCCCTCCCGGATCTTTACCTTCCTGAGCCGGTTCACGGCATCCTGATTCAGCGCATCACACATCAGGTGGAATCCGCCAATGCCTTTAATGGCGATTATGGCCCCTTCTTCAATCAGATCACAGGTTTTCCTGATCAGGTTGTGCAGGTCTGTGTATGTTTCATTTGCATAATGCATGGAATAATGCGGACCGCAATTTTTGCAGGCAACAGGTTGCGCGTGAAATCTTCTGTCAGAAATCTCGGAATACTCTTCACGGCATTTCGTACACATTTCAAACGGAGCCATGGTAGTTTTTGCCCGGTCGTAAGGAAAATCTTTTATTATGGAGAAACGGGGACCGCAATTGGTGCAATTGATGAAGGGATACATGATCCGGTGCGGCTGGAGTTTCATGTCTTCGATACAGCCGGGGCAAACAGCAATATCCGGACTGATTTCAGAAGTTTCATCAGACAGGTCAAGGCTATCCAGAATTGAGAATTCGCCAAGTCCTTCCGGAACATCATTTTGTACATTTATTTCTTCAATTACCGAAACAGCAGGCGCCTTATAACGCAAATCTTCCACAAAACAGGCCATATGGCCCATAAGTCCCTCAACCTTAATAGAAACACCACCGGTAGTATTGGCCACCCATCCATGCAACCCATATTGTTGGGCCAGGCGGTATACAAAAGGTCTGAATCCCACTCCCTGCACCAGACCTTCAATACGTATCTGCAAAGCGATGATGTTTTCGATGTTGTGACTCACTAATGTGAAAATATTAACAATAAATTTGGGGATTCAAATTAAAAGTATGAAATTAATGATTTATTCGGGCTAATTTTAGTGTCGGTATAATTAGAATTGTTTGCCATGAATACCAAGTTGCCACCGCGGACTGTTGAAAGACTCAGCAAGTACAGGCGCCTGCTCGACAAATACAAGGACCTGGAGGAGGCACATATCTATTCGCATAAACTGGCTGCATTACTGAATCTCACACCCGAACAGGTAAGAAGGGACCTCATGCTGATAGGCCTTACGGGAAACCATCGCAAAGGCTACAACATCAAAGCGCTGATCGGTCAGATAGGCAATACAATCGACAGGCATGAAGGGCACAGGGTAGCCCTTGTTGGGATTGGCAACCTGGGCAGGGCAGTGCTCGGTTTCATCCGGAAAGCAAATACCAAGATGAACATTGTGGCTGCATTTGATGTCGACCGCAACAAGGTGAATACCCAGGTGGCCGGAGTTGCCTGTTACGATATTAACACGGCAGCGCAAATTATCAGCCGGGAGCAGATCCGGATCGCCATCCTAACCGTTCCGCCCGAAGCAGCTGTTAACACCGCAACTCTTTTGCTGGAATCAGGTATCAGGGGAATTCTTAACTTTACCTCTGTTCATTTGGATGTTCCACCGGGTATTTATCTGAAAGATTATGACATCATCACTTCGCTCGAGGAAATTGGCTTCTTCATTATGGATTAGGATCACGGTCCTGCTTTTGCTCCTCTCCAACACTACATTGCAGGCGCAAAACCTGGCAGCTTTTCACGATAACCAGGGAAGATTTCACATATTTGATAACGGCCGTACCATACAGGCCGAGCACCTTCCGGTTAATCAGTTCAGCGTTGGCGGTGATTGCATCCTGTATACCAACAACAGGAACAATCTGAAAATGTATTACAACGGGCAGGTATCCATACTGGAAGTCAATGCCCCGGACCAATTTGTTGCACTTGACTACCTGGCGGTTTACAATATAGGCGGTGTGGTGAAAATAATCCACGATGGCACCACATCAACCATCAGCACCAACTCCATTGATTACCAGGCAGAGGACAGCCTGGTCACCTTTTATGACCGGAATCGTTCTGTTCTGGCTGTATTTTACAGAAAAAGGGTTTACATGCTTGAAGACGCACTGGCCGGAAGGCCTCACAACAAAATCAGTGCGGCTGATAACGTGGTGGCCTATGTTTCTTCACGCACCAGTGACCTGAAGGTGTTTTACCAGGGCCGGAACCAGGAAATTGAGCCCTTTCAGTCGGGTGGAAGTTTCAAATGCGGCCGCGATGTTGTAGCCTATGTGAACCAGGCAGATAACAAATTCAGGGTTTTTTATAAAGGAGAAATATTCCTTACCGAAGAGTTTCCTCCCGAATCATACCAAATGGGCGACGGGCTGGTGGCTTATATTGACAACACCGGCTCGTTCAGGGTTTTTGTTGATGGTGAATTTACAGGCATTTCTTCCTACACGCCTGAATTCTACGATGTGCAAAACCGCATGGTCATTTTTGGCGAGCAGGGATATTTCAAGGTTTGGTATGATTATAAGGTATACACACTTGAAACCTACATTCCTGACAAATACAAAGCCGAATGGAATACCATTTTATATAAGGACCTCAACCGGAATGTGAAAATATTCAGCCAGGGCGAGAGCCGGGTGCTTACTTATGACCTGATCGAGGAAATCAGTCTTTACCGCGACCTGGTAGTGGTCAACAAGGGAATGAACAACCACAACGTGTATTGGAAGGGGAAGAAGTATTGAGGAAGACGCTATTGGCTAAAAGCTAAAAGCTAAAGGCTAAAAGCTAAAGGCTGCAGGCTGTAGGTGAAAAAAAGAGCCCCGCTTTGGGGCGGGGCTGAGCTTCATTGAAGCAGGTTGTTTATTGAAATGTAAGGCATGTTGAACGCCTTAGAAACGTTTTCATACACAAGGTTACCACGATACACGTTAATACCCAGTTTCAGGGGTGCCGATTTCAGAGCAGCCTTTTCAAGACCCATTTCCGCGATGAGTAACCCATATGGCAGTGTGGCACTGGTTAGCGCTTTGGTGGAGGTAAGGGCCACTGCACCCGGCATATTGGCCACGCCGTAATGAACAATACCGTCAATCACATAAACCGGGTTGTCGTGGGTGGTGGGTTTAATGGTCTCCACGCAGCCACCCTGGTCTACAGCCACGTCAACAATCACGGCACCTCTTTTCATGATCTTCAGGTGTTCTTTTCTGACCAGCGTGGGAGCTTTGGCTCCAGGCAGCAATACGGCACCTATGACCAGATCGCTTTCACGCAAAACCTTTTCGATATTGGCATCTGTGCTATACAGGGCAGTAATTCTCGATCCAAAAATATCATCCAGGTAGGCCAGTCGTTTGGCGCTGATATCCAGAATGGTCACTTCTGCTCCCACCCCGGTGGCAATTTTACAGGCATTGGTTCCAACCACACCGCCCCCAATGATACCTACCTTACCTCTTTCAACCCCCGGCACTCCGCCCAGCAGCACACCGCGTCCGCCAAAAGTTTTTTCAAGGTATTTGGCCCCTTCCTGCACGGACAACCGGCCTGCAATCTCACTCATAGGCTGCAAACAGGGTAGTTGACCGTCAGCTGTTTCAATAGTTTCATAAGCCACGCCCCGGATGCCCGCCTTCAGCATGGCTTCGGTAAGCGCCTTGTCAGCTGCCAGGTGGAGGTAAGTATAAAGAATCTGATCCTTGTGAAACAAGTTGTATTCTTCGGGCAAAGGTTCTTTCACCTTGACAATCATATCGCAGGCATCAAATATTTTCTTCCGGTCGGTTTCAATATGTGCGCCCGATTCAACATATTCCGCATCGGTAAATCCGGCCTCTTCACCGGCACACTGCTGCATGATCACTTCATGTCCCCTAGACACATACGACCTGACATCAGAAGGAGTCAGTCCAACACGGTATTCGTGTGTTTTAATTTCTTTTGGACATCCGATTTTCATAAATGTATTGGATTTAATTAAGGACCTATTAACCGGTTACTTGATCAAAATAAGATATTGGCATTGAGATAAGCTATGATTTTGATCATTATGGTTGTGCAGCGGATTTCGAAAAGAAGGAAATCTGTTCAGGAATTTCGGGACATCGGTGGCAGTCGGGTTGTTAATTCGCTCACAGGTTGAAATTACTTGATATTGATTGGCAATTGTTGTAACTTATGCATCAATTACAATAACTGAAAGGAGGATTTATGGCTAAGAATCTGATTTCACTGAAGGTAAAATGTTCGCACTGTGGCAAATCACTTATGGATCATACCTTGTTTCTGAATGCAAAACCCAGTATCAAGGTCAGGGTTGATATGAATGACAATCAGGGCATTCTGAATCTCTGTTCCACATACGGATGCTTTGAAAAGCAGAGTAGTGTGGAACTGATACAGGGGGAAATTGCGAAGCTATTTTGCATGCATTGCAAAAAAGAACTGAAGGGTAAACAGATTTGTGACCTGTGCGGTGCTCCCATAATTGACTTCAGCGTGGAAAAAGGTGGAACTGTGCACTTTTGCTCCAGGGTCGGGTGCGAAAAGCATTATGTGTCGTTTGAAGATATCTATACGACACTGACCAGTTTTTACCAGGAATATGACTATGGCGCAAGAGACGCTGACTTTTGAACCTTTGTTTCACGGCCGCTTTTTATAGTTGATCGGCATGCTTGTATAAGTCGTTAAAAGATCCACATGTCGACCTGCCTGACAGCTGTAAATACAAGATAATGTGTTATTTTCATAACAATAAACAGGATGATTTCAGTGCTTCATGGCTGTATCACTCCACGAAGTTTCTTCCATGCTTTCTGCATAATTCAGGAAGCTCTTTTCATGACAGATCCCGGGAATATCAGCGTATCGGAAGATAATAAGTTGATTTCACAGGTAGGACTCAAATTACTTAAACTCATTCTAAATTGTCAAATGTCCTTGTTAATCTGATTTTTCTATTATATTTTAGTTGTGAATTAATTAACAATTCTAAAAGGCCTTTATTAATGGTATAAAGAAGGTTGTTCTACTGCGAAGGCAGGACCGGCATCCGACTCTTACAATTTAATAATATATACGGATGAAAACAGGTGTTCAAAAAATCGTGGAAAAGTACGGCAAGGATAAAACCAGGCTCATGGATATCCTGATCGATGTTCAGTCGGAATACGGCTATATTCCCTATGAGATTACCGTACAGATAGCGGAAGACTTGGGTATGTCAGAGGTCGATGTGGATCAGACCATCTCGTTTTACCATTTCTTTTCGCAAAAGTCTACCGGAAAGTATCATATCTATTTGAACAACAGTGCTGTTGCCAATATGATGGGGAGAGCCGAAGTAGCCCATACCTTTACAAAAGAATTGGGCATCCGTTTTGGCGAAGTTACATCTGACGGGTTGGTTGGTTTGTTTGAAACATCCTGTATTGGTATGAATGACCAGGAACCTGCGGCAATCATCAACAATCAGATATTCACCCGGCTTACCCCGTTTCGGGTTAAGGAAATTGTCAGGGATATCCGGGAAGGCAAAAGCATTCGTGATATGGTGGTAGCCGACTATGGAGATGGCGAAAACCGTTCAGACCTGATTAAATCAGTTGTTGCCAACAACATCCGAAAAATTGGTCCGATTCTCGAACGCAACTTCAAGCCCGGACAGGTCATTGAGAAGATCACCAAAATGACGCCGGAACAGGTAATTGATGAAGTCAAGAAATCCAATATGCGGGGAAGGGGCGGAGCTGGTTTTCCTACGGGTATGAAATGGGAATTCTGCCGAAATGCTGCCGGTCAAAAGAAATACATATTCTGCAATGCCGATGAAGGAGAACCTGGAACCTTTAAGGACAGGGTAATTCTTACCGAAAGGGCCCGGTTGTTGTTTGAAGGTATGGTCATAGCCGGCTACGCCGTGGGTGCAGCCGAAGGCATACTCTATTTGCGCCATGAATACAAATACCTCCAGACTTTTCTTGAATCCATACTCAAGGCAGCCAGGGAAGCCAATTACCTGGGGAAAAACATTCTTGGGAAGAAAGGATTCAATTTTGATATCCGCATCCAGTTTGGTGCAGGAGCCTATGTTTGTGGTGAAGAATCGGCGTTGATTGAATCGGCAGAAGGAAAACGAGGTGAGCCGCGCGACAGGCCTCCGTTCCCTGTTGAGAAAGGTTATCTCGACATGCCTACTGTAGTGAACAACGTAGAAACGCTTTGTGCAGTGGTTAAAGTTGTGCTCAACGGGGGCGAATGGTATAAATCATTCGGCACCACTGAATCAACAGGCACCAAGCTGCTGAGCGTTTCGGGCGATTGCAAGTTTCCCGGTGTTTATGAAGTAGTATGGGGATTTTCAGTGGATGATATCCTGGATATGGTGGGAGCTCATCACGAAGATGTTCAGGCCGTTCAGGTTGGAGGTCCTTCAGGTGCCATCATTGCCCCGAATGAGTTCAACCGGATCCTCGGGTACGAAGACCTGGCCACAGGAGGATCGTTGATTATCATCGGGCACAACCGGGACATTTTGTCAGACATCGTGCTGAACTTCATGGAGTTTTTTATCGATGAATCCTGCGGAAGCTGTTCGACCTGCCGGATACTCCCCACCCTACTGAGGAACAAGCTGCTGAAGATTCTTGATGCACGCGGTGTTAAACAGGATATTGATGATATTGTTGACTGGGGTAAAATACTGAAAGCCAGCCGATGTGGCTTGGGGCAAACCGCAGCCAACCCCATGCTTTCCAGCCTTAGAAACTTCAGACACCTCTACGAAAAGAAAATTCAGAAAAACAAAGAGTTCGATAGCGGATTCGACCTTGGCCAGGCGGTTAAGGAATCGTGTGAAGCAACAGGCAGAGTACCTAATTTTTAAAGAATTTTCACTATGAGCCAGTTTGTAAAATTCAACATTGACAACATCGAGTGCATGGCCGCCAGGGGTCAATACCTGGTTGATGCCGCCAGGGAAAACGGTGTCTTTATTCCCACACTGTGTAATTATCCCGGAATCAAACCCAAAGGCAGTTGCCGCATTTGCACCGTAAAGGTAAACGGCAAGCTGATGACTGCCTGCACCACACCGGTAGCAGAAGGGATGAATGTGGAAAATGAATCGGCTGAAATAACCGACCTGAGAAAATCTATCATCGAGCTGTTGTTTGTAGAAGGCAATCACTTTTGCCCGGCTTGTGAAAAAAGCGGCAGTTGTGAATTGCAGGCCCTGGCCTACCGTTTTAAAATGATGGTGCCCAGGTATCCTTTTCAATTTCCCACCCGTAGTGTTGATGCTTCTCACCCAAAGATCATCAAGGATCATAACCGGTGTATTCTTTGTAAACGTTGCATCCGGGCCATTACCGATGAGAGCGGAAGGAGCATTTTCGCCTACCGGAAACGGGGCATCGGCGTGGAAGTGGTAGTAGATCCCAAGTTAGGAAAGCAACTCACGGATGAACTTGCCCAGAAAGCAATGGATGTATGCCCTGTCGGGTCAATCCTGGTAAAAGAAAAAGGATTTAATGTCCCCATTGGCGCCAGGAGGTATGACAAATCACCCATTGGCAGCGACATTGAAAGCATGCAAATTTCAATAATCTAAAATATCCCATTCCATGAGCAAACCAATTGTAGCCACAACTTCGTTGGCAGGATGTTTCGGATGCCACATGTCAATTCTGGATATTGATGAAAGAATACTGGAACTGATTGAGCTGGTAGAATTCAATAAATCGCCCATCAACGATATCAAGAAGTTCACTAAGAAATGTGATATCGGACTGATTGAAGGCGGATGCTGCAACAGCGAGAACGTTCATGTGCTCAGGGATTTCAGGGAGCACTGCAAGATCCTGGTTTCAGTGGGCGAATGTGCCATTATGGGCGGATTGCCGGCCATGCGCAACGGGATACCCATTCGCGAATGCCTGGAAGAAGCCTATATAAACGGCCCTACAGTAGTAGGCAATGAAGAAGGCATCATCCCCAACGACCCCGAACTGCCCATGCTGCTCGACAAAGTTTATCCCTGCCACGAAATCGTCAAGATTGATTATTTCCTCCCCGGATGCCCGCCCCGGGCCGACCTCATATGGGAAGCCCTGTTGGCGCTGGTTACCGGCGACGAGATGAAAATGCCTTACGAAGTTTTGAAATTCGATTAAATCTCAATACTATGGGACAAAAGATCACCATTGAACCGGTAACCCGTGTGGAAGGTCATGGAAAGGTTACCATACATCTTAACAATGAAGGAAAAATAGAACAGACGCGCCTGCATATTGTTGAATTCAGAGGATTTGAACGCTTTGTTCAGGGACGACCATACTGGGAAATGCCTGTACTTGTTCAGCGCCTTTGCGGAATTTGTCCTGTCAGCCACCACCTGGCCGCAGCCAAAGCCCTTGATGTAATTGTGGGCGCGGGTACCGGAGACGGACTTACGCCTACCGGTGAAAAAATGCGCCGGCTCATGCATTACGGACAAATGTTCCAGTCGCATTCACTTCATTTCTTTCACCTGGCGTCGCCCGACCTGCTGTTTGGTGTGGATTCAGATCCGCTCAACCGCAATATAATAGGTGTTGCCCTGGCAAACAAAGATCTGGCCGTTCAGGGTGTTATGATGCGGAAATACGGGCAAGAAGTGATTAAAGCCACTGCCGGGAAGAAAATACACGGAACCGGCGCCATACCGGGAGGTATCAACAAGCACCTTACCGAAGAAGAACGGGATTACCTGTTGCATGGCGATGATTATATGAACATTGACAAAATGATCAGCTGGTCGCAGGATGCTCTTGAGTTCTTCAAAGACTACCACAAGAAAAACAAGGCCATAATCGACAACTTTGCCGAATTCCCGTCGAGTTACCTCAGCCTGGTGCGAAAAGACGGTGCACTTGACCTTTATCATGGCGTGTTGCGTGCTGTTGATTCCGAAGGAAAAAAGATTCTCCATGATGTGGACTACCAGGAATATGACCGTTACATTGACGAAGAAGTAAAAACATGGAGTTACATGAAATTTCCCTACCTGAAAGAAATCGGCAAAAAAACAGGCTGGTATTCTGTTGGCCCCCTGGCCAGGATGAACACAGTTGAATTTATTGATACACCGTTGGCACAAAAGGAATTTGAACAATTCAGAAATTATAATGGCGGCAAACCCAGCAACAAAGCCATGCATTCACACTGGGCCAGGCTGATCGAAATTCTGCATTCTGCTGAGAAAATTAAGGAATTGCTGAATGATCCGGACCTGATGGAAGGCGAACTGGTAACCAAAGGCACCAAAAAGTTAGAAGGAGTAGGACTTATTGAAGCACCCAGAGGCACGCTTTTCCATCAATACAAAATTGGGGAAAACGACATGATTACCATGGCCAACCTCATTGTTTCCACCACCAACAACAACCAGCCCATGAATGAAGCTGTTAACCAGGTGGCGGTAAAGGTAATGACCGGGCAGAAGGAAATCACCGAAGGCATGATGAACGCCGTGGAAGTAGCCATCAGGGCCTATGACCCCTGCCTGAGTTGCGCTACGCATGCATTGGGGCAAATGCCGCTTGAATTTGAGATATACGATGCCTCCGACAACCTGATAGACAGAAAATTCAAACATTGACCGGAAAAAAACAAAAAATACTTATATACGGGTATGGGAATCCGGGACGGCAGGATGACGGACTCGGCGTGTTGCTGGCTGAAGAAATAGAACGGTGGTCAGCTGAAAAAGGATTCGTAAACATTCATACCGATTCCAATTACCAGTTGAATCTTGAAGATGCTGACGCCCTTGTAAAGCATGATCTGGTCATCTTTGCAGATGCCTCACGGGAGGACATTGATACTTTTATCATGGAACCCCTGATCGCATCAGAAAAATCAGAGTTTTCCATGCATTCCGTTTCACCGGCATTTGTTCTGCACCTGAGCAAACAGGCATTCAACAGGGAACCGGAGGCTTTCCTCATGCACATCAAAGGTTACGAATGGGAATTCATGGGTGAAATGAGCGAAAAAGCAAGAAAGAACCTGAACCTGGCGACTGATTACTTGAAGAAATATCTTATTGAAAACTCAAAATAAAACAGATATGGATTTGTCAACAACATTCATGGGCATCAAAATTGCCAACCCCCTCATCGTTTCCAGTTCAGGCCTGACAAGCAATGCCGACAAGGTTAAGGAATGTGCCGATAACGGAGCGGGTGCAGTTGTGCTGAAATCGCTGTTTGAAGAACAACTGATCACCCCGAAAAGCAAACTGATCAGCCAGGATGAAATGTATTTCTGGTATCCTGAAGCAATGGAATTTGTGAATTCCTTTTCCAAAGAAGAAGGAACTGCTGCTTATCTTAAATTGATCGAAGCGTCAAAAAAATCAGTATCCATACCGGTAATTGCAAGCATTAACTGTGTAACCCCCAGGGAATGGCCAAAATTTTCTAAAGAGATTGAAAAGGCAGGAGCCGACGGAATTGAGCTGAACATCTTCATTCCGCCCACCAATATCAATCTTACAGGTTATCAGATTGAGGAATCCTATGTGAATATCATCCATGAAGTGCGGAAAAATGTAAATATCCCGATAGCTGTTAAGGTTGGGTTCTATTTCACAAGCCTTTACCGGATGCTTTACAAGATCAGCAGTATGGAAGTAAACAGCCTGGTGCTGTTCAACCGGTATTACCGGCCCGACATTGATATTGATAACCTCAGGGTAGTGGCACAGAACGTATACAGCTCACCCCATGAAATAACCCTGTCACTTCGCTGGATTGCTTTACTCTATGGGCACATCCAGAAGGAACTGGTTGCCGCCACCGGAATTCATGACTACCAGGGTGTGATCAAGCAGATACTGGCAGGGGCCTCAGCCGTCCAGATCTGTTCCACACTGTATAAAAACGGAATTCCCTACATCAACACACTTCTTGATGACATTGAAAAATGGATGCAGCAAAAGGGTTATTCAAACCTGGCTGCCTTCAGGGGACTGGTGGCAAAAAACGAAGAAAACACTGCAGCATTCGAGCGGCTTCAGTTCATGAAAAAAACCACAGGGAAATATTAACAGCATACCAATACCATCAGGCAGGCCTGCGCTCCTAATTGACCAATTGTTAAAAAAAGATGACAAAATTAGGAATGGCAGAGAATAACCAATGGAAATAATTAATAGCTTTATTTTTGTTAATTAATGACCTTTTCAAATTTAACTTCTGCTATTATGAAAACATATCGGTTTGGTACTGTGTTGTTTGCCAGCCTGATGCTGCTTGTTGTTTCTTGCAGGCAATCAGGAAGAACAGCCGGTACTGAAGGGATTGACAGTATAGATCTGGGTGAAATAGCGCCGTTGGTGCATAATACAGATTCTCTGGGCACGGGATTACCGATTTTTTATAACATGTATCTTTCTGTTGAAATGACATCGTTGTTCCAGTCGTCTGGTGCTGTATATAAGGGTGAACTGCTCAATTCGCCCGACAGGATGTCGAATTATGTTACAAGTTCCAAGAAGGCGCTGAATCTGGGTGTATATGCAGTAGACCTGAGTTATGCCAAAGTAACCGAGCAGCTTGAAACAGCGGGAAGGTATTTTAATGCCATGCAACGGATGGCAGAAGAAATGGGAATACCGGCTGATTACTTTAAAAACACCGCGGAACGGTTTGACAGGAACATTGACAACAAAGATTCGTTGATCAAGATAGCAAATGAGGTATACATGGCCTCAGACGATTACCTGCGGGAAAATGAACGGTATGCAGCATCGGCACAGATCATCATGGGCGGATGGGTTGAAGCCATTTACATTGCCACTTACGTGGCCTCATCCACCAAAGATATTGAGATTATTGAACGACTGGCTGAGCAGCGGATATCGCTGACCAACCTGATCGGCATGCTGAGTGAATACAGCAATGACCAGGATATCAATAAGAATTTGGCCAGGTTGAAACAATTACAGCCCGTGTTTGACTCATTCGTGGTCAATATCAAAAGCGATTTTGACCCGGCTACTCCCGATGGCAAGAAAACCATGAACGAGTTCATGAGCAAGATAGAAGAAATCAACAAACACATCAAGGCAATCCGCACAGAGATCATTGCCTGAAAAAATCAGTCCGTTGGATAATATAAAGAATGAGCGTAGTCAGAAGACTACGCTCATTCTTTATTATGCCACTTTCTTAATAATTTCCATTCCCCGTTTTATAGCCTCTTCATTTTCAGGGATCAGGTGGTGGTGCCGCTCCGGAAGGGAACTCTTAAGGCCTTTGATCACGTTTTCGACAGTAACAACGGGTTTGATTTTCAGGTAGGCCCCCAGCACAATCATGTTAAAAGTTTTGGTGGAAGACATTTTTGCTGACTCCGAAGCCGCATCAATCACGTATACCTGAATATCTTTCCGCTGCGGATGACGGGTAATGCCGTTTGAATCATAAACTAAAATACCTCCGGGTTTAACGGATGATTCAAACTTGTCCATTGATTGCTGATTCAGAATGATGGCGGTGTCATATTGTTTAAGGATCGGGCTGCTGATTCTTTCATCGCTCAGAATTACGGTGACATTTGCTGTTCCGCCTCTCATTTCGGGTCCGTACGAGGGCATCCAGCTGACTTCCATTTGTTGCATCATTCCGGAATAGGCCAGAATTTTACCCAGAGAAAGGACTCCTTGTCCGCCGAAACCGGCAATTATGATTTCTTCATTCATGATAATTCGTTTTGAAATTATTCCGCTTGAGCAGGCTTGCTGATCATTTCTCCATTAACCTTAATGTCGCCCAGCGGGTAAAACGGGAACATATTTTCTTCCATCCACTTGTTGGCATCAACAGGAGACATTTTCCAACCCGAGTTGCAGTTGGAAACAATCTCAATTAAAGACACGCCCTTGTTCAGCTTCTGATTTTCAAATGCCATCCGGGCTGCCTTTTTAAATTTCCGCACGTTCAACGGGGTATGAACGCTGTGCCGTGCCACAAAATAGGTACCCGGTAACATGGCCACCAGTTCGGTAATTTTCAGCGGGTTTCCCATAAGCGCCACATCCCTTCCGTATGGGGTTGTGGACGAGCGCATACCCGGCAGGGTGGTAGGCGCCATCTGACCTCCCGTCATACCATAAATGCCATTGTTGATGAAGAAGATGGCTATGTTTTCTCCGCGGTTGCAGGCATGAATGGTCTCTGCGGTTCCAATAGCCGCCAGGTCACCATCGCCCTGGTAGGTGAATACATACTTATCAGGCCAGCAGCGTTTAATGCCAGTTGCAAGAGCCGGAGCACGCCCGTGTGCTGCCTGCTGCATGTCGATATTCATAAATTCATAGGCCAGCACAGAACATCCCACAGGGGCAATTCCAATGGTATCAGCCTGGATTCCCATTTCATCAACCACTTCCATGATTACCCGATGTACCGTACCGTGTCCGCAACCCGGGCAAAAAGAGAGCGGCTTGTCTGTCATCAGTGAAGTTCTGGTATAAACCAGGTTCTCCGGGCTGACCAGATTGTAGGTTTTTATTGCATTTGTTTCCATAATTAACCAATTGAAAAGTGTTTTGTCAAAGCATCAACCACTTCTTCAGGTGAGGGTACCATACCCCCCATCCTGCCGTAAAAAGCCACCTTAATCTTGCCGTTGACAGCAAGCCTTACATCCTCAACCATCTGACCTGCGCTGAGTTCAACAGCCATCATTCCCTTAACCTTTCCGGCAAGGCGTTCGATTTCAACAGAAGGAAAAGGGAAAAGAGTTATGGGGCGCAGCAAACCAGCTTTAATGCCTTTGGCCCGTGCCAGCTTGACTGATTTCTGGCAAATCCGCGCAGAACAACCATAGGCAATCATGATATAATCCGCATCTTCACAATCAAAAGACTCAAATCTCACTTCTTCCTGTTGCATTTTCTGATACTTGGCCTGAAGCTTGTGATTGTGCCCTTCCTGAACTGCAGGATCCAGGTTCACCGAGGTGATGATGTTGCGCTCCCGGTCCGGAGTTTTTCCGGTTGTAGCCCAGGTCTGATCAAATTCAGTGGCCCTGGGTAGCTGTTCAAACAGCTCAACCTGTTCCATCATCTGGCCGATAATGCCATCTGACAATATCAGCACCGGATTCCGGTATTTAAAAGCCAGGTCAAACCCCAGCTTCACAAAGTCTGACATTTCCTGCACAGAAGCCGGGGCCAACACAACCATCTTGTAATCGCCATGACCTCCCCCTTTGGTCGACTGAAAATAATCAGCCTGTGAGGGTTGAATGGTGCCCAGGCCAGGACCGCCACGAACTACATTAAGTATCAGGCAGGGCAATTCACTTCCTACCAGGTAAGAAATGCCTTCCTGTTTGAGGCTGATACCAGGACTTGATGAGGATGTCATCACTTTTTTTCCTGTTCCGGCGGCTCCATATACCATATTAATTGCGGCCACTTCGCTTTCGGCCTGCAATAAAACCATGCCTGTGCGCAAATGAGGCTGTTGAGCAGCCAGGTATTCCATAACTTCCGACTGGGGAGTAATGGGGTAACCAAAATAAGCATCGCATCCCGACCTGATGGCGGCCTCAGCAAATGCCTCATTGCCCTTCATTAATTTTTTTTCTCCCATAGAGTTTGTAATTTATTCTTCCACTTTTTTCCGGTAAACCGTAATTACCCCGTCGGGGCATACTACTGCGCAATTTGCGCAGCCGGTGCAATTATCCGGGAATGCCGGGTATGCATAATAATAACCCTTCCCGTTCACTTTCTTTTCGAGCCTGATGACTCCGGTGGGACAAGAAACGATGCACACTTCACATCCTTTGCACCTTTCAATATCGATGACTATAGCACCTTTTATCTTCGCCATGTGTTTATCTCATTAATAAAAGAACAAAATCGAACCAAAAAAGTTTGTCAGCCAAATTTCCAAATTGTAAACCAAAAAAAACAAGCTTAAAGTCAGGTTTTGGCGGACCCAAAAATAACAAAAATCAATTATGATCTTTGCTAAATCTGTTCAATCTTTCTGCAAGCACCGGGATCAGCTCATCGCTGAACTGCGACACGCAAATCCGCAGCCCTTCGGTTCGTGTGCTGCCGGTAATATCCAACGTAATGGCACTGATGCCATAACGTATTAATTCTTCAAGCAGTTGTGAACCTGTGAGGCCCGGGTACGACACCGTGAAATAGAAACCATCGGCTATGGGAACATTCATGTCCATGTTGTAAACAATCCTGAAACCATTGGTTGTAAAGAGTTCTTTCATACGCGATGCCCATTCACCGTATTTCCGGATCTCATTAAAAGGATTGTAAACACCTTCATTTGTTGCCTTGAGCAGACTTGCCACACCCAGCTGAGCTGAATGAGACGCCCCGGCTGATAAAGCATACAGGGCCCCATAGATGATGGCATGTCCCAGCACATCTGATGAAAAATAACGCAGCAGGTCGGGATAATTCTTATGGAAAATTTTATCCGATACGGCCATCATTGCCATACGCTGTCCGGCATAGCTGAATACCTTGGAAGTTGATATCAGCAGTATATAATTATCGGTATATTTTGCAACGGTGGGTTGAAAGGGCGGCATACCCGGTGTTGAAATATCCTTGCGGAAATCCATGCCAAAGTAGGCCAGGTCTTCCATTACAACCACATCATACTGGTTGGCCAGCTCACCAATCACTGAAAGTTCCTCTTCATTCAGGCAGATCCACGAAGGATTATTCGGATTGGAATAAAGCAGGCTCGATATTTTGCCCGTATCCAGGTAACTCTTTAATTTATCCTTCAGCTTACCACCCCTGTAATCATATATATCAAATGAATAATAATCATGCCCCAGCACACGGCATTGCTGCTTGTGAACCGGAAAACCCGGATCAATGAACAAGGTACCTTCCTTATTCCTGTTGGTTCGGTTAACCGTAAGGAAGCCTGCACATGAACCCTGCATGGAGCCACATGTGGGTATACAGCCTGCTGCGTCCACGTCGATATCCAGAAACAGCTTCAGAAATCTCGAAGTTTCATACTTCAATGAAGCTACTCCTTCAATGGGCGGGTATACAGATGCCACACCCTGTTTGAGCGCATTTGTTTCGGCCTGCGTGGCAATATCAGGCGGCTTCAGACCGGGCACCCCCATTTCCATTCGGATAAACCGGATTCCTGTTTCTTTTTCAAGCAGGTTGGCAAGATGAACGATTTCGCGGATTGAGGCTTTACCGGGGGAAGAAATCCCTGACCCGGCAGCAATCCGGTTGATTAAATCGGCGGGGATTGGAATGTTGTTAATCATCACACAAGCTGATAAACTCTTAGAACTTACGTTTGTCGATTACCCTTTTGGCTTTGCCTTCACTTCTTTCAATTGTTTTCGGCTCCACCAGGTTTACCTTAATTCCCAACCCGAGGGTGCTTTCCAGGTTTGTCCGGATTTTCTGCCGAAGCGCCTCAAGCTGGCTGATCTTATCCTGGAAAAAGGCTTCATCCACCTCAACCTGGAGTTCCAGCGTATCCAGGTTATTCACCCGGTCAACAATCAACAGGTAATGGGGTTTAATTTCGCTCATTTCGAGCAGCACGCTTTCAACCTGCGACGGGAACAAATTGACGCCACGGATAATCAGCATGTCATCACTGCGTCCGAGGCATTTGTCCATTCTTACCGTGGTACGGCCACACCGGCATCTTTCGTAACGAAGCCGGGTCAGGTCGCGTGTCCGGTAGCGGATCAGGGGCAGTCCTTCCTTGGTGATGGTGGTAAATACCAGCTCACCGATTTTGCCCTCGGGCAATACCTCAAGGGTGTTCGGATCAATGATTTCCGGGTAAAAATGATCTTCGCTGATGTGAAGGCCGTCCTGAATGAGGCATTCACTGGCCACACCGGGTCCGATTACCTCACTCAGCCCATATATATCAATGGCCTTGATGCGAAGTTTATCTTCAATTTCGCGGCGCATATTTTCGGTCCAGGGCTCGGCACCAAAAACCCCTACCCTGAGTTTCAGGTCATCCCTGTTGATTTTTGCATCCTCAATGGCCTCGGCCAGAAACAGGGCATATGAAGGGGTGCAGGCAAGCACCGTGCTTCCAAAATCAACCAGCAATTGCAATTGCCTGATTGTATTGCCGCCCGATACCGGAATAACCGAAGCACCGATTTTTTCACCCCCGTAATGAAGTCCCAGTCCGCCTGTGAACAAGCCATAGCCATAGGCAATATGTATGAAATCATTGCGGTTGGCACCTGCGCATGTTAATGTACGTGCCATTGCCTCCGACCAGGTAGAAATATCCCTGCGGGTATAACCTACAACGGTGGCTTTACCGGTTGTTCCCGATGATGCATGAACCCTCACAATTTCGCTCATGGGAACTGCAAACAGTCCGAAAGGATAATTGTCCCGTAAGTCCTGCTTGGTGGTAAAGGGTAGTTTGTGCAGATCATCTGTTGATCGGATGCTCTCAGGCCCCAGTCCGGCTTCCTGCATTTTGCTACGATAATAAGGTACATTATAGTATACCCGTTCCACAGTATCCCTGAGTCTCTCGCTCTGAACCTTCTTCAGTTCATCACGATCCATGCATTCGAAATGTCTGTTCCAGATCTCCATTTAAATTATATTTTATACAGGTCACTTGCCTTGATTAATTCCATCTCATTAGCCTTCAACGCCTTGATGGCTTCGTCGGTATTGTTGCTGCGCAGAATAATGACGGATTTTTCACCTGTTGAAAAAGCATAGGTGTATTCAATGCTGATTTCCAGGTCAGAAAGTATTTTCAATACCATGGCATAATATTTTGCCTCATTGGGAGCCATGATGGAGATGACATCGGTAAGGTTAACCGTGAACTGCCGGTTTTTCAGAATCTCCCTGGCTTTCTGGGGATCGGAAACGATCATCCTGAGGATGCCGAATTCAGAAGTGTCGGCCACACTCAGGGCGGTTATCCGGATATTCTCGCTTCCGAGTGCATCGAGTACTTCGGTAAGCCTTCCCGATTTGTTTTCGAGGAATACAGACAACTGATGAATAATCATAACCTGTAATTTTATAAATTCTGTATAAAAAAGTTCAAATGTAAAAAAAATAGATCACGGAAGGCCTAAAAAGTATCAGCAATTCACTTTTCAATACGGATTCGTGCATCCACAACCGTTATCTCGTCGGCATTTCCAATGAGGGGGTTCAGGTCCATCTCCTTTATTTCAGTTGCAAATCGCAACAGGGTGGACAACCGTACTATGATGTCAGTGAATTTTTTCTCATTGATCCCGGGCTTACCCCGGGTGCCCTGAATGATCCGGTAAACGCGCAGACTTCGGATCATCGATCGTGCCTCCTCAAACGTAAGGGGAGCAAGTCCCGACGACACATCTCCCAATACCTCAACAAAAATTCCGCCCAACCCGCACAGGATTACGTGTCCGAACCTGGGTTCATAGCTGGCCCCAATAAAGAGTTCCGTTCCTTGAAGCATCTTCTGCATCAGCACAGCATGGACACCTTTGATTTTCATCATGCGTTTGAATTCCGCTTTCAGGTGGGTATCTGATTTGATATTCAGGGTAACCCCGCCCACATCCGATTTATGCACCGGACCCACAACCTTCAGGGCCAACGGGTAACCGATTTCGTCTGCCAGTTTATTCAGCATCCTGCTGTTTGATGCCACAACTTCCTTAACAATGGGTATGCCTGCTGCTGTAAGCAGTTGCTGAATAATCCCCGGCTCCAGGTATCCATCCGGAGCCTCATCAATTATTTTACGGATCACCGGGATATTGACATCGTCAGCATGAATCTTTTCTTCAGCAGGATAAGGCGTGTTGAAAATCTTTGTCAGTGCACGACCCAGCACAACCTCATCCGGAAAGTTCACATTTCCCAGATTCATAAAATACTCCAATTCCTCACGTGTGCTCGTTACCGATGGCAGGATCGGGAATACTGGCTTGGTGCATTCCCTGATTTTCCGGTGAAGCAACTCATATATTTCCCGTATATCAACCATGCCATTGCTTCCAAAGATGACCATGATGCTGTCGATCTCCTGCAGATGCTTGTCGGCATATTCAATCACATTGTCCAGCTGCTCAGGTGTGGCAGTGGCTATCAGGTCTACCGGGTTGTCAGCGGATGCCCCGGGGTTCATCATGCCCAGAATTTTTTCGTGGTGCTCCCCGGTAATCCTGGGAATGCTCAGTCCGCCGGCCGATAAGGCATCGGTAAGCATTACCGCCGGCCCGCCGGCATGGGTAACGATGGCAATATTTTTGCCTTTCACAGGCTTGTGGGTAAACACAGAAGCTACCGTGGTGAGTTCTTCCCTTCCAAAACACCTGACAATTCCGGCTTTTCTGAAAAGGGCTTCAACAGCAGAATCCGCCGATGCCATGGCCCCTGTATGGGAGGATGCTGCCCGGCTTCCGGCCTCGGTGGTTCCGGCTTTGATTGCTGCAATATGACAACCTTTGCGTATCAGCGATGAGGCATGATGCAGCAACTTATCCGGTTCTTTGATGTTTTCGATATAAAGGATCTTGATGGGTGAGCTTATTCCGTGCCGGTATGAATTGTCCCAGTATTCCAGAATGTCTTCAATCCCGGTTTGTGCGCTGTTGCCTACGGAAAAAACACTTGAAAATGTCAGCCCCTTGGGCAATGACGATTCAATGATGAAAACGGCAGTAGCTCCTGATCCCGAAGCAAAATCACAACCACCGGCACTCAGCCTGGGAACGGGTGTGGTAAACACACCGTTATAGACCGGGGTAATCACCCCAATGCAATTGGGACCGATAACGCAGGCCCCGGCTTTCTCTGCCATGGCTACAATTTCCTTTTCCATCACACTACCCTCTTCACTATCCTCGCTAAAACCGGCCGAAAGTATGATAAAGGCCTTTGTATTCTTTTGCTCCAGAAGAATCCTCACGGCATCAACACACTGCCGTGCTGCTATGGCCAGAATGGCCAGTTCCACATCAGGGAGTTCATCAAGACCGGCGCACGACCTGATACCCTGAACCAGTTCGTCTTTGGGATTAACCACAAAAAGGCGGCCGGTATACCCACCCGAAAGAATATTCTGCAGAATTCTGCCTCCCGGTTTTCTCAGGTTGTTTGAACCGCCAACCACTGCAATGCTGCCCGGACTGATTAAGAATTTATTGATCATGACAAATCATCAGGTTTGATCAAATTTATAAAAACGCTTCGTTTCATTTCATAATAAAAGTCATGCATACAGGTGTTCATTTTTCTGCAGCTTTCTGATAACTGATTCAGTTGATTGGTCAGGTTACCAATCCCAAACTGCAAATAACAAGAAACGTAAGATTAATAATATGATTAATTTTCCTTGTGAAAATAATTATTTATCTTTGACCTACACCAAAGCCATCATGACAGAAAATATTTCAGTTGAAGAACTGGATTCATTTATTGCCGAACGTGTTAAGGTAATCAGGAGCAAAGAGGTATTCATTGATTCGGATATTGCTGAATTATTTGAAACAGATAAGGAAACCATTTACGCGCTCGTTGAATCCCACCCCGATCTTTTCCCGGAGGAGGCCATGCTTGCTTTGAACAGCGAGGAGCGGATGCATCTGAACAATGCCCGGTATTCATTCGGGAATGCAGGAATATTTGCACTGGCCGGATTGCTCAAATCCAAAAGGTCAATCAGGATCTATGTAAAATTGATTGAATTACTCGTCAATAAATTACAGGGCAAAGCGTTCGAACTTGCTTCATCTTACCAGGAACACAATTAACCATTTGTGATTCCGCAATAATATCGTCAGATGTGTGAATCACGGGTATGAAACCCCAAAGCAAGCTTTGGAAACTAATTCCGCAGCAGAGCTGCGGGGTATTATACCCTCCGACTTCGTCGGGATTGTTCGACTTACAAATTTCAGTTCGCTCACTCCTGAAATTTGAGTCTCACGAATAAAACTGACATCATGTTTAGTTGACCATTTGTCTGTTCAGAGAGTTCCATTTGCAAGGCTTGCGCAGTCCGAAAATACGGAGTTTACTAATCATAAATGAGCAATTTTCCGACAAGCGTAACGCAGCAAATGGGACTTTATGGACAGACAAAAATTAGCCCGGCAAAGGTGCCGGGCATAAAACAGCCGCAAAACAAGTTGCGCTGTAAAGGCCAACAAGGCCTGATTTAAGAGCAGATCTCTCGGGGACCCGCATTTAAATCTTTAATAAAGGTATAAAATAAGTACTGATTTTCCAAGAGTTTTTTGACCAAAATACGGCAGATTCCACATTCCCGTAGCTGTCCGGCAGGTTGTTTAAACCTGATCAAACTTGTAATCAGGCTGATAATCTAAAAACAATTGTTTTACCCCAATTCCCGGAATTTTAACATTTCATATCCGACTCTTATTCTGTGTATTATTAAATAATTTGCGAGTATTTGTACTTTTTACAATAACTTTTTTGATATTATAGTATTATTTTCTGATAAAATAGTATATTTGTTCTGGTCAATAACAAGCTAATTAACCCTAACTAATTAGACTTTGAGTTTCAAGTTCATAAATGAAGAACTGCACCTGATCACAAAGCTCAAGAATGGGGATATTGAAGCTTTTGAGCTGATCTTTGATGAGTATAAGGAAAAATTATATTTCTTTACTTTGGGTTATGTGCATTCTGCAGCAGAAACAGAAGAAATCATCCAGGGATTGTTTGTTGCTCTATGGGAAAACCGGCTGAACCTGGAGGAAGAAAACTCACTGAAGAATTACCTATATAAAGCCGTTACCAACAGAATATATAATTACTTCAAGCACAAGGCTGTAAAGCAAAGATACATTGAACAGGTGGTCGTTCAGAATTCACTGGAAGACGACCACTCCCAGCAGACCATTTATTTTAATGACTTAAAGGGAATGCTGGACACCCTTATCGAAAACCTTCCGTTACGGCAGCAGATGATATTCAGGCTCAGCAGGCAGGAAGGCCTGTCGCACCAGGAAATTGCTGATCGCCTGGGGCTCTCGGTACGATCTGTGGAGAATCAGATATACAGGGCACTTCGTTACATTAAAGAGAACCTGAACGAAAGATATCTCCTAACCGAGCAGTAATCAGCAACTTAATACCGCCTACCCGCCTCATATTAATAGCATTTTAATCTTTTTTTAATTTTTTTTTAATTTCTTGTGAGTACTTCATGTCACATAGCTGTATTAATAGAGCAGGAAAAAAAATTCAAGTATTATTGGTGCTCATGGGTATTTCAGAATACAAAGAACTTTTCATGAAGTTTAACAGGCAGGAGTGCACAGGAAGTGAGTTGAAGAAATTGTGGGACTGGCTTGCCGATTCTACCAATGAAAGTTTGATTAAAGAATGGTTATTGGAAGATCTGAATGAATATCAGGTCAACAAACCCGCCAGGGAAGTTGTTGATTTCAGCCACATATATAAGAACATCAAATCCTGCCTGCCGGTATCCGCTCCGGAAAATAGTAAATCTGTTTTGTTCCGCAAAGAAAAAATGTGGCAGTTTCTGCGGATTGCTGCTTTGTTTTTGCTCCTGTTTACAGCAGGAGGAGCTTTCTCTTTTCTGATGTTCAACAGGCCTGAGCAACCCGTTGCTGTTTCTTACAATGAAATCACTGCACCGCTGGGCGCACGGTCAGAAGTGCTGCTCCCTGACGGCTCTAAAGTGTGGCTCAATGCCGGAAGTAAAATCAAATATCCCGATGTTTTCAACAAGAAAAACAGGGACATCCTGCTCGAGGGTGAGGCCTATTTTATAGTTGCTAAAAATGCCCGGCTCCCCTTCAATGTAAAAACCGCTGATCTCAATATTGTTGCCGTTGGAACAGAGTTTAATGTAAAAGCCTACGGCGACGAAGATTTTGTTGAAACTACACTGATTGAAGGTAGTGTATCCATCTGGCACAACAAGCTGAAGCAGAAAAAATCAGAAGCAATTTCGTTGAAACCCCTTCAAAAAGCAGTTTATATCAAGGAAGACAGCAAGCTGACTGTTCAAAACATGGTGGTAATCAGGGAAGCCAAACCTGAAGTACTCAAACTGAAAAAGGGGGTTGTGTATGTGGCTGCCGAAATCAATCCCGATCCGATCATTTCGTGGAAAGAAAACAAACTTATTTTCAAAAGCGAAGAATTCGGTAATATTTTAATTAAACTGGAGCGCAAATACGATGTCTCCTTTTCCTATGAATCCGATAACATAAGGCATTTTCGTTTTACCGGCACCCTGGAAGACGAGACGCTCACGCAGGTGCTGGACGTAATTAAACTGTCGGCCCCCATTGATTATGAGCTGGTGGGCAAGACGGTTAAAATATTCGAGAACCAACAGATGACCAAGAGATTCAGTGATCACCTGAAAAAGAAATAAAATACAAGTAAACCTGTGTAACCTTAATATTAACCTTTAAAACAAAAAGTGCCCATGATGAATTAAAAGAAAGAAAAAGGGAACAGACCGCAACATCTGCTCCCCAATCATCAAGTAAAACATCAATAATGCATTGTTAAACGAATTAAACCTGCATCAATAAATGTCTAACTCTAAAAACAAATCAAAATTATGAAAAACAATTTTTGTGATGAAGTTTCCCCACACAAAAGGAGACTTAAAAAACTAATCCTAATTATGAAACTAACTACGCTATTTTCAATTGCTTTGTCTTTGAATCTGGGCGCTTCTGTGTATTCACAGAATACCAAGTTCAGCCTGGATTTGAACGGAAAAACCGTCCGTGAGGTTTTCCAGATCCTGGAACAGCAAAGTCAGTTCAGGTTCTTCTACAACGATGATTTCAACTACATTGACAATGTTATTAGCATGAATGTTGAAAATCAGAATGTTGAGCAGATCCTGGAGAAACTTTTTGAAACTTCTGACATTACTTACAAGGTTTTCAATGACAATCTTGTAGTACTGACTCCGAAGGCAAATATGCAACAGGTTGCCATAAAGGGTACCATTACTGATGCCAGTACACAGGAACCTCTTCCCGGCGCTAATGTTCAGATAAAAGGCACAACCCGTGGAGCTGTTGCCGATGTTGATGGTAAATTTTCCATTGACACAAAAGCAGGTGACATTTTGGTTGTAAGCTTCATCGGTTACATTGCCGAGGAAATTGCCGTTACCAATCAGACTGTTCTTGATGTGGCACTGACACCCGATGTACAGAGCCTCGAAGAAATTGTTGTGGTTGGATATGGTACGCAGAAAAGAACTGAAGTTACCGGTGCTATTACCTCGGTTTCATCAGAAAAACTTACCGCCATTCCTTCAGCAACTCTTGATCAGGCATTGCAGGGCCGTGCAGCTGGTTTAACTGTTATTGCCAACGGCGCACCCGGAGCTAATCCGACTATGCGTATCAGGGGTATCAGTACAGTTAATGATGCCAATCCTCTTTATGTTGTTGACGGAGTTATCGTAACCACCATCAGCAATATCAGTCCCAATGACATTGAATCCATTGAAATTTTGAAAGATGCTTCCACAGCAGCTATTTATGGCTCACTTGGGTCAAATGGTGTTATCATGGTTACTACCAAAAAGGGTAAAGCAGGTAAAGTGGTTGCCAATTTCGAAGGCTATGCAGGAGTTCAATACAGCAATGCCAGGTATGATTTAATGAATGCAGAACAGTATCAAACTTATGCTACAAGTGGCGCATTTGCTGCTCCTGTTGTTTATACAAACGACGCATATCTGGATCGCCGGAATGCTGCTGACACCGACTGGCAGGATGCTATTTATCAGAAAGGCCCCATGCAGAGCTATGACCTTTCCCTTTCCGGTGGTGGTGAAAATGCAACCTTCAGATTGTCCGCAGGATATCTGAATCAGCGCGGTATTGTTATTAAGACCGGTTTGGAAAGATACAATTTCAGAACCAACAGTGACTATAAAATAGGCAGGCTCAAAATCGGAGAAAACCTGAGCGTATCTTATTCCACTACGAATCCTCTGGCTGATAACGGCGGCCGTTCACTGTTAGAGCATGCCATTAAAATGGCACCCTATCTGCCTGTTTATAATGAAGATAACTTAGGTGGCTTCCAGGGTCCTACAAGTTCAATTGACGGACAGGACGCTGAGAACCCGGTTAGAATCATGGAATTGAACTCACGCAAACGCCACACCCTTGATATCATTGGCAATTTGTATGGTGAGCTCGAACTCCTGAAAGGCTTGAAGTTCAGAACAAACCTGGGTCTCCAGGATCAGCGTGTAACTGACAATCAATTCTTCCCGTCATACAACGACGATAACCTGGGTGGCAATACGCACCAGCAAGGCTTTGCCAATATTATTAAGAACAGGGCTACTTACAGTTCCTTCCTGTTTACCAACGGTTTCACCTATAACACTACATTGGCTGATAACCATAATTTTGAATTACTGGCTTTAACTGAATACAGTGCTGTTAAGGGAACCGTATTGAATGCCAATTCACGCAATGCCATTACAAACAAGGTTAATGAATTGGGCAATACCGATGTTTCACTCGGCTCATCAAGTATTGACTGGTATAGAATTAGTTATGTAGGAAGATTAAACTATAACTTCCAGGAAAAATACCTGTTTTCTGCATCTTATAGGAAGGATGCTTCTTCCAGGTTTGGTAAAAACAGAAGATGGGGAAGGTTCCCTGCTGCTTCAATCGGCTGGAACGTTGCCAAAGAATCCTTTATGGAAAGCATTCCCGCTATCACCAGCCTGAAATTAAGAGCCAGCTGGGGTCAGGCAGGTAATGACAAGATCCGCGATTATTCCTATTCTTCATCACTGACTTCCGACATGTATTATGTAATCGATGGTCAGCCCGTTCAGGGAACAACCCAGGGTGCTCCTGAAAATAAGGACCTGCAGTGGGAAGAAACCACCATGACCAATATTGGATTGGACCTGTCATTGTTCAGAAACCAGTTTACAATGGCTCTTGAGTATTATATGAACTCAAGCGACCAGCTTCTGATGCTGGTTCCCACCATTCTATCTAACGGTGACTGGGCAGGTAATGTCAGCAAAAACGCCGGTTCAATGGAGACCAAAGGATTTGAATTACAGTTGGGATATAATGATTTTGAAGGTGCTTTCCAATGGAGCGCAGGTTTAAACCTGGGTACCTTTAAAAATGAAGTTAAATCACTGGGTGGTGTAACTTATGTTTCCGGATTTAATTTTGAGAATGAAGACCTTACCAGGTGCGCGATTGGTGAACCAGCATTCTTCTTCTATGGCTGGGAGTTTGACGGCCTGTTCCAAACAGCTGCAGAAGCCGAAAGCTACATGGGTGGCACGCAACATACACTCAATGCAGCAACAGCAGGTGACTTCCGCATTAAGGATACCAATGGTGACGGTGAAATTTCTGCAGAAGACAGAACCAATATCGGAAACCCGTTCCCGAAAATGACCCTTGGTTTGGACCTCAATGCCTCTTACATGGGATTTGACATCAACGTGTTTATTGCCGGAGTATATGGTAACAAGCTGTATAACACCAACATTTATGACCTGCAGGGTATGCCCCGCTTGTTCAATGCCGGTGTTGAAGTACTTGACCGTTGGGATGGCGAAGGCACTTCCAATACCATACCAAGAGCAGGAGCTGTTGCAGCAAACGCTCAGGCATCCACTCGTTTTGTTGAAGACGGAGCTTATACCAAACTGAAAAACGTAACGCTGGGATACACATTGCCTTCGAGTCTTTTGAAGAACAAACTCACCAAACTCAGAGTTTATGTTAGTGCACAGAACCTGATTTGTATTACTGACTATTCCGGATTGGATCCTGAAGTTGGATCATACAGCACCGGCGGTACTGCACTGGGCGTGATTGGTGCTCCCGCTACAACTGCCCAGAACTATGCTAATGGTATTGACGTAGGAAATTATCCTATTCCAAAATCAATTATTGGTGGTTTCCAAATTACCTTCTAACATTTTAACAGATTCATATTATGAAAAGATTAAAAACATATTTAATACTTACACTGGTTTTCAGTGCAACGGTTCTAAATTTCTCCTGCGATGCGGATAAACTGGAACTTACAAATCCTAATGAACTTTCCCCTGACACCTATTTTACAACTGAGGCTCAGGTTAGATCGGCTGTAAATTCAGTTTATGGCAGCCTCCAGACTACCAGTCTTTATAACAGGCACCAGTGGTTTGGTTGTGATAACATGTCACACGAAAATACTGGTAATGATCAGTTGGAAGCTGATAAAAGGCAGTACCTGAATTTTTCTTTCGATGCAACTCATGGCGCTATTGAAGGCTACTGGAGCAGTTGCTACAGAGGTATTAACAAAGCCAATTTTGTTATTAATAATGCCGAGAGAATTAACACCAGCATTCCCGATGCCATTTTGTCGCCGGAAAGGAAAGCCAAATACGTTGGCGAAGCTAAATTTTTGCGCGCCCTGTATTATTTCTTCCTGGTAAACATGTATGGAGATGTTCCTATTTACCTGGGCGTTGATCCCAACGAAGCTTCAGCAGGAGTTGCAAGACAGCCTGTAGCTGATGTTTATGCACTGATTGAAGCTGATTGTATTGATGCTGCTGCAAAATGTCTTACAAAAGCTAATGAAGAAGCCGGAAGAGCAACAAGTGGTGCTGCATGGGCCTTGTTGGGCAAAGCACGTTTGTTCCAGGGTAAATATCAACTGGCTTTAGAAGCCCTGAATAATGTTACCGGCTATTCACTGGAACCGGTTTTTTACAACAACTTCATGGAAGAAACTGAAAATGGTATTGAATCCTTGTTCGAAGTACAGTTCGACATTGCTGCCGGTACCTCAGCCCAATGGAATTCAGACAGAACTGATGCCGGCAAAAATGAAGCCACTTTCAGAGGCCAGGAATACGGTTGTTTGAACTGGTGGAATGTTTTTCCTTCACAGGACCTTTGGGATGAATTCGAAACTGATGCTGACAATGGTGTGAAAACTGACCCAAGGCGCGGTTACAGCATCTATCAGAGAGGTGATTTGTATAACAACAATACCATGGTCATGAAAATTGACTCCTTCTTTGTATATGAGAATGGAGTACTTGTTGATGAGTACGATAGAAGAGGCTGGAAAAAATACCAGAATTATTACAAAGCTGCCACTGAAGGCGCTGTTGTTTCAAATAATTCAGGTATCAACATGAAGGTGATCCGCTATGCCGATGTTATTCTGATGCGGGCTGAATGCGAAGCCCTGAGACCGGGTGGAAGCCTTACTGATGCTGTTGCTATAATGAACCAGGTAAGACAGCGTGCTGATGTTGACATGCCTTTGTACGGAGAAGCAGCAATGAACGCCATTTACCCTGTATCCACCCCGGCTGAATTTCTTGTTGCTCTTGAGCACGAACGCAAAATTGAACTTTGCGGTGAACAAATTCGCTTCTGGGATTTGAAGAGATGGGGCAGACTGGCTGACTTCATGGATGAAGTTACACCCAGCCTTCCTAAAAAAGATCAGACAAATTTGGTTTTCAGTGCAACCAAACATATGCTGTGGCCCATCCCCCAAAAGGAAATAGATGTTAATCCTATGATTGAGCAGGAACATCAAAATAATGGCTATTAATATCAGTATCTGATCTATATAAAAAATGGCCCTGAAATCAGGGCCATTTTTTTTTTCAATTTTTAACCTATCTTCATGGCATATTTTAGCTGATACCTATGACTTCTCATTACCGCCATTATCTTGCAGGAACTGTTGCCTGTGCCCTGGCACTCACCTTGCTTTGCACACTTTTCTCATGCAAATCAGAAAAGAAAACAGAAAAGATTCCGCTGTTCCGGAAAGTATCATCAGCAAAAACGCGCATCTCCTTTCAAAATACGCTCACCGAAACCGATACATTCAATTACTTCCTGTTTCCCTATATGTATATGGGAGGCGGGGTTTCGGTTGCCGATTTTAACAACGACGGGCTTACCGATATTTACTTTACCGGTAACATGGTAAGCAACAGGCTTTACCTGAACCAGGGTGATCTGAAATTCAGGGATGTTACAGAAATATCCAAAACCGGGGGCGACGGGCGCTGGATGCTCGGATCAACTGTTTGTGACATCAATGACGACGGACTGCCCGATATTTATGTCAGTGTATCCGGCCTTGGCAGTATGTGCAGGAACATGCTGTTTGTCAACCAGGGAAACAATGAGGATGGTATCCCTGTATTCACAGAGGAGGCAGCAAAATACGGTATTGACGATAACGGTAAAAGCACACAGGGTACTTTCTTTGATTATGACAACGACGGAGACCTCGACCTGTATGTGGCCAATTATCCCATAACCCAGTTTAAGTCTCCCGCCTTCTTCTATAAACAGATGATGCGGAACGCCAAAATGAGCGAGTCGGGAACTCTTTACCGAAATGAGGGCAATGGTAAATTTACCAATGTCACTGCCCAGGCAGGCTTACTTAATTTCGGTCTGTCGCTGAGCGCCACCATCAGCGACCTGAACAAGGATGGCTTTAAGGACATTTATGTTTCCAATGATTTCACAAGTCCCGATTTTTTCTTCTTCAATAACGGAGATGGCACTTTTACTGACCGCACAGGAGAAGTTGCCGGGCAAACTTCATTTTACGGCATGGGAGCCGATATTGCCGATTACAACAACGATGGGTTGCCGGATATTTTGCAAATTGACATGGCCCCCGAAGACAACAAAAGGGCCAAGGAAAACATGACTGCCATGAGCCTGGATGACTTTGAAGAAATGGTGAATGAGGGATTGCATTACCAATACCGTTACAGCACATTGCAACTGAACAGGGGGAACATGCGTAATGGCCTGCCCCGATTCAGTAACGCAGCCTGGATAGCAGGTGTAACGTCTACCGACTGGAGCTGGGGTGCCCTGTTTGCCGATTTTGACCTGGATGGATGGAAAGATATTTTTGTCGCCAACGGAATCCGGAGAGACATCAACAACCTCGATTTCTTTGATGAAATAGGAGCTGTAGAAGAGCGCAAAGGCGCACTCAGCAACCAGGAATTGCTGGAACAGGTAAAAAAAATGCCCTATAAAAAACTAATGAGCTACCTGTATAGGAATAACGGCGATCTTACTTTTTCACATTGCAATAAAGAATGGGGTATTCACGCTGAAGATTACTCCAACGGAGCGGCTTATGCCGACCTGGACAATGACGGAGATCTTGAACTCATTGTGAATAATATTGACGAAAAGGCTGTCATATACAAAAATTACGCTGTTGAAAAAACACTTGGGAATTACCTGAAAATTGCCTTTGAAGGCGCTCCAAAAAACCGAATGGGCATAGGATCGGAAGTTACCGTGTGGAACGAAGGGAAAATGCAGTTTGCCGAACTTACACTTTCCAGAGGCTATCAATCCTCAGTGGAACCCATAATATACTTTGGCCTTGCCCGCAATGAAACCGTTGATTCACTCCTTGTTAGGTGGCCCGATGGAAAGATTCAGCTGCTCAAAAACGTCAGTGCCAATCAGAAATTGGTTGTGAAATACACAGATGCTTTGCCGGCCGTTTCCAGACGCGCGAATCAGGCACCTTTGTTTGATGAGGTAACCCACCAGGTTCAGCCTGCTTTTGTTCATAAGGAAAATGCTTTTAATGATTATCAGAAGCAGGTTCTATTGCCTCACAAATTGTCGATGCTGGGGCCTGGAATTGCGGTTGGCGATATAAACAATGACGGCCTTGAAGACTTCTTTATCGGTAATGCTGCGAAAAGTGCAGCCGCTATGTTTGCCCAGCAGAAAAACGGAACTTTTACAATTCACCCGGGGCCTTGGGAAAAAGACATCCAATCGGATATTACCGGCTCCCTGCTTTTTGATGCGGATGGGGACGGAGACCTGGATCTCTATGTGGTCAGCGGAGGCAATGAATTTGCAGCAGGCTCAAAAGAATATGCCGACCGGTTATACATCAATGACGGCAAAGGGAACTTTCACCTGGATGCAAATGCTATACCTCAGCTGTATTCAAGCGGCTCGTGTGTGAAAGCGATTGATTTCGACAGGGACGGGGACCTTGATTTGTTTGTTGGAGGGCGGCAAATCCCCTGGAAATATCCTTATCCGACTGACAGTTACATCCTTGAAAACAAATCAGCCAATGGTCAGGTCCGGTTTGAAGATGTTACAACTGAAATAGCACCAGACCTTAGGGAAATAGGGATGGTTACTTCTGCAATTATCATGGATTTAGACCAGGACGAATGGCCCGAGCTGGTTGTTGCCGGCGAATGGATGCCGGTTTGCATTTTTAAAAATGTACATGGAAAATTTGAAAAATCTGTATTGGAAGGCACCCGGGGCTGGTGGTTTGCTTTGGAAGGAGCCGATATGGATGGAGACGGCGATATGGATATTGTAGCTGGTAACCTGGGCCTGAATTTCAGATACCAGGCTGCACCCAACAAAACTCTTGATGTATATGCCGGAGATTTTAACAAAAACGGAGGATCAGGTATTGTTTTAAGCTATTTCCAGGGCGATAAACAATTCCCTTTGAGGGGAAGATCCTGTTTCATCAGTCAGAACCCATGGGTGGCTGTCAAATTTCCCTCCTACGCGGCATTTGGCGAGGCCACAGTTTCGGATATATATACCAGTGATGTACTTGAAAAGTCATTGCACCTGCAGGCTGAAACATTTGCCAGTTGCTACTTTGAAAACACCGGAGATGGCCGGTTCAAAATACATCCCTTGCCCAATGAAGCGCAATTGTCATCCATCAACGGAGTTATTCTGGAAGACTTTGATCAGGATGGAAACCTGGATATCGTGGCTGCCGGCAATCTTTTCAATGTGGAAGTGGTAACGCCCAGAAACGACGGTGGAGTTGGTACATTTTTAAAAGGTGATGGCAAGGGCAATTTTTCAGCAGTTGCCCCTGCCCTTTCCGGATTTTTTGTCCCGGGAGATGTTAAGTCACTTTCCCTGATCCGCCTGAATTATCCTGAAAGAAAATCTGGCATACTTGTAGGTAATAACAACCAACAACTTCAGGTTTTCCAGGCTAAGTAACCGACAAACCTGGACCCGATTTTTTTGCAGGTCAAGCAACTGTATATCTGGTTATTACTAGTATCTTTATGGTAATCATTAAAAAAATCAGGCAAATGAAAAAGCTTTTGGTTGCTGCAATTGCTTCCCTGGCTTTTTTCACCTTGTTCAGGTGCAATGTGGATAAACTGGAATTAACAAATCCAAACCAGTTGATCCCGGAAACATTTTTTAAAAACGAAGTACAGGTTCAACAGGCGGTAAATGCAGTTTATGCCAATTTGCAAACCAGGGGATTGTATCAGCGGAATCTTTTTTTTGCCCTGGATAATATGGCTCAGGAGCAGTTGATGAATCCCTCGGCTGAAGCTGATAAAGTACAATATAGTCGCTTCACATTCGATGCGACTCATGTCACCATCAGGGAGTATTGGAAAAATTGTTACCTGGGTATTAACCGGGCCAACTTTGTCATTAGTAACGAAGATCTTATTCGTCAGATTCCTGAAAATGAGCTGTCGCAGCCAATGAAAGACAAATGCATTGGCGAAGCACGCTTCTTAAGGGCGCTTTACTATTTCCTGCTGGTGACAAGGTTTGGTGATGTTCCGTTATTTACCGTCAACCCCAATGCAAATGAAACAGGTTTCCCAAGAGTTCCCAAAGCTGAAGTATGGAACCAGATTGAAGAAGATTTGCAAATTGCTGCATCCCAATGCCTGGCAAAGAGTATTGAAGAAAAGGGACGAGCAACGTCCGGCGCAGCATGGGCCCTTTTGGGGAAAGCCCATTTGTTTCAGGCCAACGCATCGAACAGTCAGGATGATTATTCTGCTGCTAAGAATGCCTTTATTCAGGTGTTGAACGACAATTCGAATTATCGGCTGGAAGAACGTTATCTGAATAATTTCGAAGAAGAAACCGAACATGGAATTGAATCTGTTTTCGAGGTTGAATTCCAACCGGATTTAGGTACTGCTGATATATGGTCAGCCGATGACGGTTCGGGAAATAATGAAGGCACATTCAGGGGAATGGAATATGGCGTAAATGACTGGTTTAATGTTTTTGTCACCCGGAATACTTACGATGAATTTGAAACAGATTCGGATAACGGAATAAAAACTGATCCGCGCAGAGGTTACTGCATTTATTCAACCGGTGACTTATATGATAATGACACGCGAACTATGGAGATAGCCGATCTTGACTTTTACCATTATGAAACAGATACTCCATGGATTGAACACTATACGAGATATGCATGGCGTAAATACCAGAATTACTACAAAAGCCCACACGAAGATGAGGTATCAGGAATTAATACCAGGGTAATCCGGTTATCCGATGTATGCCTGATGATGGCTGAGATAGAAAACGAATTGGGTAATTTGGATGCTGCGGTGGATTATTTGAATCAGGTAAGAAACAGAGCAGATGTAATGATGCCCAATTACGGAACCCCGGCGATGGATGCGATCTATCCTGTTTCTGACAAAGAAGAGATCAGAATAGCCATTGAACATGAACGTAAAGTGGAACTATGCGGTGAACAGGTCCGGTTCGATGACCTGGTAAGATGGCGCAGGCTGACGGCATTCATCAACAACGAAATAAAACCCTTTTTACCCGGATATCATAAGAATCAAAATTATTTCGATCCGGAAATTCATTATTTGTGGCCCATTCCCCAGGATGAAATTGATTTGAATTCTTCCATTGATGAAACTGATCAAAATCCGGGGTACTAGTTTTTCAAAATAATTGTAATATATTCGGCCCTTGCAACCCAATATTTTCAATGATCATGAAGTCCCCTTTCAGCATTATCCTTACTTGTCTTTTGCTGCTGTCGTGTGGAAGATTTTCCAACGAACCATTCAAAAAACTGAGCCCGTCCAAAACAGGTATTCATTTTCTGAATGAATTAATTGAAAACGACACACTCAACTACACTATTTTTCCTTATATGTATATGGGTGGTGGTGTTTCTGTGGGCGATATCAACAACGACGGGCTCGATGATATTTTCTTCACCGGAAACCTGGTTCCCAACAGGCTTTACCTGAACAAGGGCAACATGCGTTTTGAGGATATTTCAGAAAAAGCCGGCATCATGGGTAATCACCAGTGGTTTACCGGGTCAACCATGGCCGATGTTAATAACGACGGCTGGCTTGATATTTACGTTTGCGTTTCGGGCAAGTACCAACCTTCTGATAACTTGCTGTTTATTAACAACAAAGACAACACCTTTACGGAAAGTGCCAAAAGTTATGGCATCAACGACAAGAGCTCATCGGTTCAGGCCACCTTCTTTGATTACAACAACGACGGGTTTCTCGATCTTTTCGTGGCCAACTACCCCATAGTTCTTGTAAGCATGGGTGCTGATTTTTATTATAATAAAATTATTGAAAACAAGTTTGAAGAATCGGGGCACTTATACAGGAACAACGGAAACGGTACCTTCACTGATGTTACCGATGAAGCCGGGGTCAGGAATTTCGGCATGTCGATTGGTGTTGTGGCAATGGACTTCAACAATGACGGCTGGAAAGATTTATACATTTCAAACGATTTCAACCCCCCCGATCGTTTTTACCTGAATAACTGTGATGGAACATTCAGGGAAGTAATCAGAGAAGCTACCTTTCAAACATCAATCTTTGGAATGGGACTGGACGCAGCCGATATCAACAACGACGGGCTGGTTGACCTGTATCAGATTGACATGACACCGGAGGATCATTTCCGCAGGGTGGTCAATGTAATGCCCATGCGGCGTGAAACATTCACCAGGAGTATCGGGTTCGGCTTTCATTACCAATACATGCAAAACTCGCTGCAGATCAACAACGGAATTTTCGACAGCATTCCGGTTTACAGCAACATCACTCTGTTTGCAGGTACTGCTTATACCGACTGGAGCTGGGGCGGAACTTTCCTCGACCTGGATAACGACGGCAATAAAGATTTGTTTGTTACCAACGGCGTTCTGAAAGATATCAACGACCGCGACGTACTTCGCGACCCGATGGAAAATGAATACTTCAGGCAGGTGAAGGAATACCGGCCTGAATTGTTCCCCAGTACACCGGTAAGAAACTATGTCTTTAGAAACAACGGAGATCTATCGTTTACTGATGTTTCCGTCGTCTGGGGATTTGAAGAACCTACCCTGACAAACGGCATGTCCTATTCCGATTTCGACAACGACGGGGACCTGGATGTTGTGATCTGCAATGTAAATGAAGTCTCGGCCATTTATGAAAACAGGGCTGCAAATAATAACAAAAACCACTACATCAAAATCAATTTGGCTGGACCTGAACATAACTTGTTCGGCCTGGGAAGCATCATTACTGTGAAAACCAAAGACATTACCCAGTACCAGGAACTGACCCTGACCCGCGGATACCAGTCGAGCGTGCCGGCAACCCTGCATTTTGGACTGGCACAGCACGACACCATTGATGAGTTAGCTGTAACCTGGCCTGATGGTAAAATGCAGATTCTGAATAATATAAAAGCAGACCAAACCCTGAAATTATCCTATCAGGATGCCGATAAGATCAAAACACCCGCACGGGATAAGAAAACACGTTTCAGAGACATTACAGCTGCATCGGGGATCAACTTCAAACACCACGAAGATGACTTTGATGATTTTCTGGCTGAAGAACTCTTACCACATAAAAATTCGCAAATGGGCCCGGCACTTGCAACCGGCGATATCAATGGCGACGGCCTTGACGACTTCTTCATCGGCAACGCGCAGGGCTCAAAAGCTGCCATGTACCTGCAGACCGAAAAAGGCACCTTTAAGGAATTGCCCGGCCCATGGACTGATGACAGCGACTTTGAAGATACGGGAGCATTGTTGTTTGACGCTGATGGTGACGGCAGAACAGATTTATATGTGGTCAGCGGGGGTAATAATGCCGGTAAACCTGCAGATTTCTACCAGGACAGGTTGTACCTGAACACGGGAAAAGGCTTTGAAAAGAGCGCAACTGCCCTTCCTTCAAGTTTGAACCAAAGCGGAAAATGTGTAAAAGCCGCTGATTATGACCGCGACGGTGATTTGGATTTGTTTGTGGGTGGCCGCATAGTGCCCGGGAATTACCCCTACCCTGCCAACAGCTATATCTTAAGAAATAACGGCAAAAAAGGTGCTGAATTGAGGTTTGAAAATGTGACCGACCAGGTTGCGCCGGCATTAAGCAAAACCGGACTTGTTACCGATGCGGTATGGACCGATTTTGATGGTGATGGAGATTCAGATCTGATTGTTCTGGGAGAATGGATGAAAATCTGCTTTTTTGAGAATACAACTACCGGATTTGTGGATGTTACCGATAAAAAAGGCTTTGGTGAAACCGTTGGCTGGTGGTTTAGCATTCAA
Organism: Bacteroidales bacterium; assembly: GCA_046481675.1. Classification (GTDB taxonomy): domain Bacteria; phylum Bacteroidota; class Bacteroidia; order Bacteroidales; family UBA10428; genus UBA5072. The sequence continues at coordinate 37,951 of JAWOJJ010000112.1, forward strand.
CCCATCGATATGGACAAGGATGGTGATATTGACTTTGTTGCGGGCAACCTGGGACTGAATTACAAATATAAAACGAGTAAAGAAGATCCCTTTGAAATTTTTGTCAACGATTTCGATGTGAATGGCAAGAATGATATTGTTATGGCTTACGGGGAGAACGGAAAGCGTTACCCCGCACATGATTTTGATGCCACATCCAAACAGATACCCGTAGTCAAACTCCGATATGCCACATATAAAGATTTTGCCAGTGCCACGCTTGAGGATATCTACGGTGAAGCCATGCTGAATGCTTCATTGCATTATAAGGCCAATACGTTTGCGCATTACTGGATCGAAAACCAGGGAAACGGCAATTTCAAAATGCATCCGTTGCCCAATTGGGCGCAAATCTCTTCGGTGAATGCAACGGTAGCAATCAATTATGACGGCAATGAAACTGCATTTGTTATTGCCGGCAATTTTTACGCATCGGAAAGTGCAACACCCCGAAATGATGCCAGCATCGGACTGGTTCTCAAAGCAGACGCAAAGGGGAACATCAAAGCCATACCGCCGGCTGAAAGCGGTTTGTGCGTGCGGGGAGAAGTAAAGGCCATTGGGAAAATCAAACTGGCCTCGGGTAAAGAAGGGTTGTTATTCGCGATCAACAACGGTTACCTGAGATTGCTCGAAATCAACCCCTGACATCAATGGCTATTAGCTATTGGCTATTAGCTATTAGCTCTTAGCTCTTGGCCCTGCCTGCGCTGCCGCTACGGCAGGCAGGTCTTGGATCTTGGATCTTGGACCTTGGATCTTGGATCTATTAAACTGCCCAGACAAATATCCTTTCTTTATCATATAAATTTTCGTAACTTAACTCATAACCTGTACGACTGGATGACTGCACGACCTGTGCCTGCACTGCCGCTACGGCGGGCAGGCTGCACGACTTAGAATACTGACAACACCGAAGTTTTGAAAAATAAATCTGAAAACCATGCCCAAAGTAACCCGTGAAGAAGCGCTGCATTACCATTCATGCGGCAGGCCCGGAAAGATTGAAGTAATTCCGACCAAACCATACAATACGCAATACGACCTTTCCCTGGCCTACACTCCGGGAGTGGCCGAACCCTGCCTGGAAATCCAGAAAAATCCCGAAGATGCCTATATCTATACTTCCAAGTGCAACCTGGTGGCGGTGATCTCAAACGGCACAGCGGTACTGGGACTGGGCGATATAGGAAGTCTTGCCGGCAAACCCGTTATGGAAGGTAAAGGCTTGCTTTTCAAGGTTTTTGCCGATGTGGATGTTTTTGATATAGAGGTAAATGAAAAGGACGTGGAAAAGCTGATCGCTACCGTCAAAGCAATTTCACCCACATTTGGAGGCATTAACCTGGAAGACATCAAGGCCCCCGAATGTTTTGAAGTTGAGGAGCGCCTGAAAAGGGAATTGGATATTCCGGTGTTTCATGATGATCAGCATGGAACAGCAATTATTTCCGCGGCAGGATTGCTGAATTCACTGGAAATTACGGGTAAAAAAATTGAGCATCTCCGGGTTGTGATCAACGGAGCCGGGGCCTCAGCCATTTCCTGTGCAAGGTTGTATAAAAAGCTCGGAGTAAGGCCGGAAAATATCATCATGCTCGACAGCAAGGGGGTATGCACTACCAGCAGAACCGACCTGAACAAGTTCAAACAGGAATTCGCCCGTGATCTTAAAATATCTACGCTTGCCGAGGCCATCAGGGGAGCCGATATGTTCCTGGGACTTTCAACAGGAAATGTAATGACAAAGGATATGTTGCATTCCATGGCCACCAATCCGGTTGTATTTGCCATGGCCAACCCTACCCCTGAAATATCATACGAAGATGCAGTTGATGCCCGAAAGGATGTTATTATTGCCACCGGAAGAAGCGATTATCCGAACCAGATCAACAACGTGCTGGGTTTTCCTTTTATCTTCAGGGGTGCGCTTGATGTACGCGCCAAAACCATTAACGAAGAAATGAAACTGGCTGCTGTTTACGCACTGGCCGGTTTGGCCAAAGAAGCCGTTCCCGAACAGGTTAACACGGCTTACAAAGTGAGCAATCTGCAATTTGGCAGGGAATATATCATACCCAAGCCGCTGGATCCACGGCTGATTACCCGTGTGGCTCCGGCCGTTGCCAAAGCTGCTATTGAAACCGGTGTGGCACGTTCTGTAATTACCGACTGGAAAGCCTATGAAATTGAGCTCATGAAACGAATGGGCCTGTATGACAAACTGGTGGACGATATCAGAAACCGTGCCCGGCAAAATCCGAAGACTATTGTTTTTGCCGATGCCAATAACCTGAAAGTGCTGAAGGCAGTTCAGAATGTGATTAACGAAGGGATTGCCAACCCTGTGTTGCTGGGCAATGAAAATGAAATCAGGGAGCTTGCCCTGGGTCATCAGATTGAATTGGAAGTCCCTGTTATTGATATTCACAGTGCAACCGAGGAAGACAGGAGGAAACGCTACGCGCAAATCCTGTTTGAAAAAAGGCAGCGGAAAGGAATGACCTATGAAGAAGCCCTGGAAAAGGTGCACGATCCGAATTATTTTGGCGTGATCATGGTGGAATCGGGTGAAGCTGACGGATTCCTCGCCGGTTTCTCAAGCAGGTATGCCAACACCATCAGGCCGGCGCTTCAGGTTGCAGGAACCAACAACAGCCTGAAACACATAGCGGGAATGTATATTGTGCTGACTAAAAAGGGACCTTTCTTCTTTGCCGACACAACAGTGAATATCAATCCCACAGCCCGGATGCTGGCCGACACTACCCTGCTTACCGCCAATGAGGTTAAAAAGTTCGACATGGTGCCGCGCATAGCCATGTTGTCATACTCCAACTTCGGATCAAACCGCAATGAAAGTCCGGATACGGTTCGCGAGGCCGTAGCCATACTGCATCGCGATTACCCGGAACTTATTGTTGACGGCGAAATGCAGGCCAATTATGCTTTCAACAAAAAACTGCGGCAGGAGAAATTCCCTTTCAGCAAGCTGAGCGATATGGATGTGAATACTGTAATTTTCCCCGATTTGAATTCGGGTAACATTGCCTACAAAATGATGCAGGAACTGGGTGGTGCCGAAGTAATAGGCCCTATTCTCACAGGGCTTCACAAACCGATCCAGGTAATGCAAATGGCCAGCTCGGTGCGCGAAATTGTGAACATGGCCGCCATCACAGTCATTGACGCTCAAACCTGCACAAAGGAAATTATCAGGTTGTAGGCAGCTTGGTTCTTGGTTCTTGGCTCTTGGCTCTTATTTGATTATTTTTTGTAATTTTTACCCTTCTTATTCGTCTTACTATAAAAATGGCACCTATGAAATATGCTTTCATGCTGCTTTTGATGGCGGTCACTTTTAACGTATGCGGCCAAAGCAAAAGCATTACCCGGTTCAGGTCGGACTTTAAGGAAACCTCCAACCTGTTTTTCTACAGCAGCACGCTGAAGATGCTGAACACCGAAAACAGCCAGGAACTGGCGGATATTTTCAATGACATCGAAGAAATCAGGGTCCTCAATTACAGCAAGACAAGCATTGGGTTAAGCAAAGCCAATATTGCTGCGTTGAAAAAATCCCTTGCCGATGAGGAATACCGGGTAATCATGATGATCAATGAAAAAGGCAATGTGGTTAACCTGTACAATCGTGAAAAGAGGGGCAAAACTATTGGATTTGTTGCTGTTATTGAAAACCAGGAAGGCCTGGTGCTGATTGACCTGATCGGATCAATTGACGTGAAGAAATTCATGGCGTTAAAGGAGAAAATTGATTTGCGCATAGGAAATGCAACCTGAAAACCATTCTAATACAAATATTTTGAACAACGTTGTAACCACCAGTGGCCTTACCAAATATTACGGGGTAATAAAGGCTGTTGACAACCTGACATTGAGCATTCCCGAAAAAAGTGTTTTCGGAATCCTGGGACCCAACGGCAGCGGTAAAACCACTACGCTGGGCATGATGCTTGATGTGATAAATCCCACCAGCGGATCCTACAGTTGGTTTGGGAAAAAGCCCGATAAGGAAAATCGTCAGAAAATCGGTTCGATACTTGAAACCCCTGCTTTTTATCCCTATCTCTCGGCTTTGGATAACCTGAAAATTGTGGCTGAGATCAAGGCCATCGGGTATGGGAATATCAATGAGGTATTACAGATTACAGGCCTTTATGATCGCCGGAACACGGCCTTCAGCACCTTTTCACTGGGCATGAAGCAACGTTTGGCCCTGGCATCCGCGCTGCTTTGCGACCCCCTGGTTATGATACTCGATGAGCCAACCAACGGGTTGGACCCCCGTGGAATAGCCGAAATAAGGGAACTGATCCGGGATATTGCCGCCCGGGGTAAAACAATTATCCTGGCCAGCCACTTACTCGATGAGGTTCAGAAGGTATGCACCCATTTTGCCGTGCTGAACAAGGGACAACTCCTGCATTCCGGTCCGGTCAACGAAACCCGGCTGGATGAACAACACCTGGAAATGGCTGCCGAAAATATGACCCACCTGAAGGAAGTTCTGGAAAGCTTTCCCGGCACAATAAAAATGGAAACAACCAGTGATACGATCACCATAACCCTGCCGGGAGAGGTCCGCATTGGTGATGTCAGCCGCTTTGTTTTTGAACGGGGCATCTCCGTTACCCACCTGGTTTCCCTGAAGAAATCACTTGAAACACAATTCCTTGAAATATTAAATGAACCGGCATGAAAAGGCTTTTCCGAATTGAACTGATAAAAATAAAATCCAACGCCTCATTCTGGGTATTGACCACCCTGCATGTCGGCATTGTTCTGCTGGTTATTCTGAGCGGCAAGATGTTCCTCAAATCCATCTCACTCAATGGCGAATCGCTTACCAAACTGGTTGATCCTTCCAACATTCCCATTTACCAGTTTCCAGATATCTGGCACAACATCACCTACGTGGCCGGATACCTCAAGTTTATTCTGGCCATTTATATAATCATTTCCATAACCAGCGAGATTAGTTATAACACGCTCCGGCAAAATATCATGAACGGCTTGAGCAGGGCCGATTTTATTAAATCGAAATTATTTCTGGTGGTGCTGTTGTCCCTGGCCTCAACCCTGTTTGTTTTTATTGCCGGTATGGTAATCGGGTTGTTGAGCACACCCGACATCCAGCTTCACTACCTCATTAAATATTCGGGCTTTGTTCCTGCCTATTTTCTGTTGCTGACGGCCTACCTCATATTTGCGTTGCTGATCGGACTGCTTATCAAAAGAACCGGCCTGGCTATGGGACTGATGTTCCTGTATACCCTAATCATTGAGCCCATTGTGACCTTAAGGATTGATGTGACCTGGGTTAAGGGACTCTTCCCCATTAAAGCCATCAACAACCTGATACACATGCCTTTTGGGAAGTATGCACTGCGCGAGGTGCAGGACCATGTTTCGCTCCGGGAAACGGCAATCGTCTTGCTTTACGTGGTACTTTTCATTTACCTGATCAATCTGTTGCTCAGGAAAAGGGATTTATAAAGTTTGTTCTTGGCCTGATATTACACTGTGGTAAAGATCAAGCAGAACAGGCTCCTCTTTTTCCCAGCAAAGTTCAGCAGCAGCATGTTCCAGGTTTTCTTTCCACAGTTTCCGCTGCGGCTGATCCCCGAGCATTAACATAAAAGTGGTTGCAAGCCGGTCCGGATCAGGGGAATCAGTGATCATCCCCACGCCGTATTTTTGAACTATTGCTGTCATCTCAGGCAGCCCGGAAACCAGAACTGGTACACGTGACTGGATGTAATCAAACAATTTGTTGGGTAAAGCATAAAAGTAATTCAACCCCAGGTTTTCTTCGAGAGATATGCCCAAATCGGCCTGCACCGTATATTTCCGGAGATCTTCAGGAGGAATTCTGCCAAGAAATTTTACTTTATCCTGAAGGCCCTGTGAGTTGACCAGTTCACGAAGCTCAACCTCCAGGTATCCGGAACCTGCAATGATCAGTATTGCATGCTCCGTATAATTCATGGCCCTTATGGCTGTTTCCAAACCCCTTCCGGAATTCAGCGATCCCTGGTACATGATTATCTTTTCATCTTGCCGGCGCAGGGACACCTCAGGCACTGGCAAGCGCTCCATACGGTAAGGAAGATTTCTCACCACATGCATGTTAATTCCGTATTTGCGCCGGTATTCAGAAGCAATGGAAGGACTCACCGTAGATGCATACCGGATGCGTGGCATTAATGAAGATTCAAGCAGCGTCCAGATTTTTTTCACCAGGAGCCGGTCAACCAGCTCGGGCAACTCGGTGAAGTATTCATGGCTGTCGTAAACCATAGGCAGTCTTTTGAAAAAAGAGGCCGCGTAAACAGCTGCAAGCGTATCCAGATCGTTGGCAACAAGCAGGTCTGCCGGAGTAAAAAGGAGCCTGAAAAAAAGCCGGATATTGAATTCAGCATAAAACAACGGACCTTTCCTGAATACCAATCTGAAACGTTTCGTTTTGTAGGGATAATCCGGGAAAACAGGAGAATTTGGTAACGACAGGCCTATAATGGTAATCGTTGCCGGCAATTTTAATAGCGAAGCAGCTACCCGGCCAATTCTGCAATCGGTGACAATATCATTGGTAACACAGAGAATAATTCGCATTGGCAGGCCCTGATTGATATTTGATTGCACTAAATTAAAGATTCTTTCATTACAATTGATTTAATAGCCGGGAGATATTATATTTGTTTACCTAACCCATCAGCATGTTTGAAATTCAGGAAAACACAGAGTTGGTTGAACGCAACACCTTTCATGTACCTGCAAAAGCACGTTATTTTGTTGAAATCAGCGATATTCATTCGGTAACCGAATTTCTTGCATCGGATCTGGTAACACGGCATAGCCTTTTCATACTTGGAGGCGGAAGCAATGTATTGTTTACGGGTGACTTTGATGGCGTGGTGCTGCACCCCGCAATCAAAGGAATTGAAGTTGCAGGCGAAGAAGATGATCATGTGGTGTTGCGTGCGGGTGCCGGCGAAAATTGGGATGACTTTGTGGATTACTGTGTAAGAAATAACTGGGGGGGCATCGAAAACCTTTCCCTGATTCCGGGCACAATTGGCGCATCTCCGGTGCAGAATATCGGCGCCTATGGTGTTGAAGTGATGGATTTTATTGACACTGTAGAGGGTTTTTACATCAAAGAGCGCAAGCCGTTCAAATTAAAGGCAAAAGACTGCAGGTTCTCATACCGGAACAGCATATTTAAAACAGACCTAAAGGGCAATGTGATCATCACGAGAGTCAGTTACAGGTTGCGTAAAAAGCCGCTTTTCAACACCCATTATCCTGACCTTGAGAAGGAACTCAACAATTACGATGAAACCACTGTTGCCAATATCCGCAAAGCCATCATTACCATCAGAACCAACAAGCTTCCTGATCCTGCCGGGCAGGGCAATGCAGGTAGTTTCTTTAAAAATCCGGTGGTAACAAAAGCCCTGTCCGAATCGCTGAAACCGTTTTATCCGACAATGCCGGAATACGTCATGAAAGATGGCACCGTAAAGCTTTCAGCAGCCTGGCTGATTGATCAGTGCGGCTGGAAAGGAAAAACATGCGGAAATGCGGCCACGCACAAAAAACAACCGCTGATCATCATCAACCGGGGTGGTGCAACCGGAAAGGAAATTTATGATTGTGCCCTGAAAATACAGAAATCGGTGATGAATCATTTTGCCATCAGGCTGGAGATGGAGGTGAATATTGTTTGATTTGTTGATATGTTGATTTGCTGATTTGATGATAGGTTGATAAAAGTAGCAGTCATTGTAAGCCTGCCGGCAGGCAGGCAAGCGAAGTGAAACGGAGCTCGACAAAATTAATCTGTGATGAGTAAGTAATAAACAGAGATTGCCACGGTCGTCGTTCCTCCTCCCTCGCAATGACGCGCTTTCGTCAGCGAACAGAATAAAAGACTACTCCTTCCCTCCAAATACATCAACATAAACCGGCAGATGGTCGGAGAAGCCTCCCTTATAAATGTATCCGCTGTATGTGCGAAAGGGTTTGTATCCGGTATAAGTTACATCGGGCTCCAGTAAAAACCGGTTATCCAGAATGGTAAAGCCATCAGGCTTCACATAAATTCCGGCAGTATCGTTAAGTATACCGGATGATACAATAACCTGGTCAAAAACATTCCAGGCTCCCTGGTATTTTAATGTTCCCTGTACCTGTTCCCCGGCAGCAAGATTGTACAGTCCTGCCAGTAATGGCCTCTCCCTGTTCACTCTTGCGTTTAACTTCACAGCAAGGCTTTCATCGCCCGGCTCGTCATTGAAGTCGCCCATTATTAAAATCTTTGCTGCAGCATTCTGCATCAGAATACTGTCGGTTGCCTGCCTGAGCAGGCCGGCAGCCACGAGCCTGTCACGTTCCGTATCCAGTTGTCCGGAAGATCGCGAAGGCCAGTGATTGATGAAGATATGACAAGTATCCCCGCCCAATAAAGCTTTCATGTACAAAATGTCCCTGGTGCGCAGATCGTCCCTGCTTACCCTGATGTTTCTGCTATACAGGCGTTCAACCCTATGCCTGTTGTATGCCAGGGCCACATCAATACCCCTGCGGTCAGGTGAATCGTAATGAACTATGTTGTACTGATATTTGGAAAGCAAGGTGTTTTCAAACAGGTCCATCAATACAGAATCGTTTTCCACTTCACAAAAGCCAATGACATCAGGAGGTTGCCACCCACCCGCAGCAACAAGTACCTTGCAGATATTAGTCAGTTTGGCTTTGTAGCGCTTGTAAGTCCAGTGCATGCCACCAGCCGGAGTGAACAGGTCATCATCTGTATGGGGATTATCCCGGGTATCAAACAGGTTTTCCACGTTGTAGAACATGATCCTGTAATATGGCGGTTGTTTCGGTTCAGGTTGTTTTTCCTGCTCCGGGAAGGTATCAGGCCACACTCCGGCGGTGAAAAAAAGCATTATAACAGTCACTGTAAACGAACCCATAATTGCAAAAGGATTACTCAGTCTTCTTTTCTTTCAAATGCACCCAGGTCAGGTTTGCCATCAAAATTGCGGGAATGTTCCATGATATCGTATTCCAGGTAGGGGAAAGACTGCAGCAACTGAAAATCACCTGAATCCTTGGCCGGCGAAAGGGTATCGAGGCTGTAATTGAGATGGTACCTGTCGGAATCGTTGACAAAGTTCGGATCCCTGTTGAGGATAATTTTGCTGAAAATTTCTTCATTGTCAAAATCTATTGAATCCTCAGATGCCTTCAACAGGCAATGATCAAAACTGTAATTGAACTGACTGACCGGGGAGTTCAACAGTTGAAGTTCATGCAAATTACTTCCGTAAATAATGCTGTTCACAAATCCGGCTGTAAAATCGCGGGTATATCTGACGTAAGCGCCCTCCTCAATATTATCGAAAAAATTTGTCATCACCAGCGAAGGGCTGGAACGCGATGTACCCACCACACCGTTATTGGAAATGGTACAATGGTAGAATTCATAGTTTCCGCCTTGCAGCAACGCAACAGCCGGACCTGCACTGTTTGCAATAACCGTGTTGTAGCATAGAAGATCTGCACCAAAGGCATAAATACCGGCAAAGGACATGTTCTGGATGATGCTGTTGGAAATTTCCAATTCGGGAACGCGGGGATCTCCGGGAAATCCCAATTGCAACCCGGCTATTGAATTCCTGATGATGGCGTGGTTGATTCTGTTACCCCTGCTGTAAGGAGCGAAGAAAATGGTGCCCCACTGGCCCGGGACGATGTCGTAAAACGTTTCAAGCCGGTCATTCTGAAAAACAACCTGATTTCCCCCTGTTCCGTTCACAAACAGAGTTCCCCAAACCACCATGCTTGAATTGCGGTGAAAGTAAATCTGTGTTCCCGGTTCAATGGTAAGTACGTGGCCCGAATCCACTTCGAGGTTACCGAAAATCAGGTAAGGTTTGTCGTTGATCCAGGTTTCTGTTCCGATGAATGTATCCTTGAACAGATGAACATCCTGGCCATAAGCCAACAGCTTCACATGCTGCAAGGTGCCATTGGTGTTGAAAACTACCGAATCGCTTACGATTACGGGGTTATTGGAATTCAGAGGATCAATGGTAACCGCAACAAAAATAAACATACTGTCTTTGGGTGCAATCTCCACATTGGTAACCCCGGAGGCAGGCTCACCATCAATGTTCAGCCTGAAGAAAGAATTTGCCCCGCCTGCCAGTTCAATAGACCGGATCAGCAGAGGCCGGTTGTCTTTATTGTATACTTTGAAATACAGGGTAGCGGAACCTATTGTAGTGAAAACCGTATCGAAAGAAACAGTGTCGGTGGAAAAGCCAGGAAGTGCATCCGGATCGGGGTCGAGCAAATCGTGATTGCACGACAACGCAAGTATTACCAGTAAAGGAATACAGCAAATGGTAAAAACAAATCTGAACAGCAAAATGCGGATGCATGACATGATGAAAACTGGTATGAATGCCTGTTAATGGAACTTACAAATGAAACTGAAAAAGATCTTCTAAATTTAAAAAAACTGATTATTTTTATGTAAAAATAGCAGATTATTCAAAAGCATCATTATAACAGTAATAATCATCTTTTATTATTATTTATATTTGTCCTCACGGTTTATTTACAGAAATGAGAAACTAGATCCAGATGGAAATTATTCAGGCCAGGCCGACTGATCTTATTGAAATATTGTACCTGTTAAGAATTTGCATATTCGACATGAATGCAAAAGGGATGAAACACTGGAACAGTGCTTACCCGGGGGCTGATAAAATACAAAAGGATCTTGATGGCGGCTCTATATACCTGGTAAAAGACAAGGGCGTATGTAAGGGAATGGTTACACTGAATGAAAATGAGCCTGATGATTATAAGCAGTTGAATCTTCTAACCGAAAACCGCAAGCCGCTTTATCTTCAGCACATGGCTGTGCATCCCAGGTGGCAGGGGATGGGGATTGCCAAACTGATGATTGAATTTTCCCAAAAACTGGCAAAAGAAAAGGGATTTGATTGTATCAGACTGGATGTGTTCAAACCCAGCGATCATGCCCGGCAGTTATACGAAAAGCAATCGTTTAAAGAAGTGGCATCGTTTCAGGCCGCCTACCAGAAAATTCCGTTTGTTTGTTACGAGAAACAGCTTTGATACACAAAGGCATCAACCTGTTCACCCCACTCTTTTCATAAACACGATCTTGTCGTCTCCCGGGGCATAAAAATCGGGCAGTGCGGCTACTTTATCATAATCCAGTGAAAGATAGAACTTCCGTGTTGATTCATAGATAGCCCGTCCTGAAGTTTCCACCCAGACTAGGGTTCCGCCCAATTTCTCTATGGCCTGTTCGGCAAGGTGCATCAGTTGGCGACCCAGGCCCATTTTCATATGATCTTTGTGAACCGCAATCCAGTATAGGTCGTAACTCGATTCGGTGCACGGATTCGGGCCATAACAGCAATATCCCAGCATGGTATCCGCTTCATGGGCAACGATAAAATGGTATCCGGAAGTTGCTGCTCCCTTTTCGAGGTTTAAAGAAGCCAGTTCCCTGGCCACATCAACCTCGTAGGAATGGAAGAAGCCGCTTGATTCCAATACCTCGCCTATTTTCCGGATGTCTTCAGGTACCAGTTGCTCCCGAAATGTTATCATACAATTCAAATATTATTAAAAGTTCTGCTAGTTCAATTCCTCAATTATCCTTGCAATTATATCCGTGCTGGAAAATCCCGCCTGGTGAGCTGCTGCTATAAAACCACTATCGGGTGAAATACAGGGATTTCCGTTGATTTCAATAACATAGGGCTGCTCATTTTGGTCAACCCGGAAATCAACCCGCGCAAAACCTTTCAGATTAAAACAATCCCAGCATGCTTCTGTTAACTGCACAAGCTCACGGTATAAAGGTGATTCCGGCGGCAAAGTACCGAATGCGCGGGTGGTGTTTTTATATTCTGCCGACGATTCGTCCCATTTGGATTTATAGCCCAGAATGCGAGGCTTGCCGGCAGGGTAATCATGAAAGATCATTTCGGCAGGAGGCAGTGTGTCTCTCCTGCCCTTTCCTCCCAGAACGCTGATATTAAACTCACGTCCTTCGATGTATTCTTCAATAAAATAATGAGAAGCAGGTTGCCGGCTGATGTCATCGGTAATGGCTGCATTTTCCGTTGTAAAAACCGCATCTTCATCCAGTCCCACAGAACCGTCTTCACTCACTGGTTTGAGCAGGTACCGGGTGCCGGGCCGGAGCCTGTGGACTTCGTTTGTGGTGAAATAACCCGGGGTGGGAATATGGTTATACTCCAGGATTCTTTTTGTAAGCACCTTATTGGTGGTCAAAAACAAACCTTCCACCGGAACTCCGGTATAGGGAATTTTCAGGGCATTCAGCAAAGCCGGTCCCATATACAGCAATTCCCCTTTGTTGAATACCGACTCCACCAGGTTAAAGACAAACAGGGGTTCACTTTTCTTAACAGTCTCCAGATTGTGAATAAGGTCATTCTGCAGCGGAAATGCAACGGGTGTATATCCTAATGCGGTCAGGGCTTTCGAAACCAGTTCCACCTGATGCAGCACATCAGCCTCATCGGGGTTGCTGTTCCCGGTAACCGTATTATGCAAAATAATGACCTTTTTATTTTCCATGGGACATGTTGACCCTTTTAAGAGCTGCATCCATGATCATGCCGATTAACTGATCATACTCAATACCATTCATCCTGCAAAGTATGGGCAGATCAGAATGAACCGGGTTCAATCCGGCCAGCGGGTTGATTTCAATAAAGCTTATTTTGCCAAACTTGTCAACCCTGAGGTCCACCCTTCCGCCATCGTTTGCATTCAGGGCATTCCATGACTTAAGTGCAATATCCTCACAATACCTGAGCCATTCACCGGTTACAGGTTCGTAATGAATACGCCCCTCGTAATTTTCCTTATTGAAATAGGAATAGACATCACTGACGCCTTGGCCATAAATAACTTCCATAGCTCCGATAACACGGGCATCCGGTCCGTTTCCCACAATTCCTGCAGTAAACTCACGTCCCGGCAGGTATTCCTCAACAAGCACAGGCTGATTGAACCTTTTCAGGAGAAATTCGCACATACCGGCCAGTTGTTTGGCATCCTGAATCACAGAGCGGTCTTCAACTCCTTTCCCGGTTCCTTCTGCAACAGGTTTGGCAAACAAGGGAAAGGCAAGCTGACAATGTTTTACATCATCGTTATGGTTAACCACCATAAAAGGAGGTGTATTGATACCCGCATCCCTGACAATTCTTTTTGCAAAGGCTTTGTTCAGTGAAATACCCAGGGTTACCGCACCCGAAAAAACATAAGGTATGCGGTAAGCATCAAGAAGGGCAGGAATGAGAGACTCGCGGCTGTCGCCGTACATTCCTTCACATATGTTGAAAACCAGGTCCCAGCGTTTCCCGGCCAGCAATTCGCCCATCAGTTTACGGGCATGACCAATGCGTGTTGTTTGGTATCCCAGCCTCTTCAAGGCATTTTCAATTCCCGCAATGGTTTCTTCCTTATCAAACTCTGCTGTTTCTTCGAGAGAAAAGCCTTCATTCAGGTAATCGGTTCGCAGGTCGTAGGTCAGTCCAATTTCCATTATTAAATCCAATAATAAGTTTTTTTATTCCGGCTGAAAGCAACGATGAGGTGCTCAACTATCAAATGTTGTAACGGAACTGATTTACGAGTCACAGGCAGATTCAGTCAACTGTTTCCATCACATCGGGATAGTAATAGCGCTTGCCTTCATAATTCTGAAGCACCAGGTTATCCCCTTCATGCCCCAGGGCATATTCGGGTAATAGCGGAATCTTGCCTCCTCCGCCGGGGGCGTCAATTACAAAATGAGGTATGGCATAACCGCTGGTAAATCCGCGCATGCCGCGAATGATGTCCAAACCGGCCTTAACCGTGGTACGGAAATGTCCCGACCCCAGGATGGGATCGCACTGGTAAATATAATACGGCCGGACGCGGTTGCGCAGTAAACCCTGCATCAGCCGGGTCATAACCGGAACAGAATCGTTGATGCCTTTAAGCAGCACCGTCTGGCTTCCCAGTGGTATTCCGGCATTGGCAAGCCTGGTACAGGCTTCATGAACTTCGGGGGTAAGTTCCATCGGGTGCATGAAATGAATGCTCATAAACAAAGGATGGTATCTGCGCAGCATGCTGACAAAACTGTGGGTTACCCGTTGCGGCAATACCACAGGTACCTTGGTACCGATCCGGATGATTTCAACATGAGGGATCGCACGCAAACTCTCCAGCAGATATTCCAGGTGCGCCTCAGGCATGGTCAGCGGGTCTCCGCCCGATATCAGCACATCCCTTACTGCTTTGTTGTTTCTGATATACTCAAGGCCGGGTTGCCATGCAGCTTTTCCATAGTGCATTTTATCCTTGGCAACCATATGCGAACGCGTGCAATACCGGCAATAAGTTGAACAAAAACCGGTAGCCAGGAACAACACCCTGTCGGGGTAACGGTGCACAATGTTCGGAACCGGCGAACAATTTTCCTCATGAAGCGGATCTGAGGCTTCACCGGGAGTCTGGTACAATTCCTTAATGCTGGGCACAACCCCTTTGACAATAGGGTGATCGGCACCTGCACCTTCGATCAGGCTGGCATAATAGGGCGTTATTCGTAAAGGGAGCTTGTCGTTATCCAGAATCGACTGATCATCGATAACCCTGCGGAAATCAATTATCTTGTTTAACTGGCTGAAAGACGTATAGCTGTTTTTTATCTGCCATCTCCATGAATTCCATAGCTCATCGCTGACACCGGGGAAATGTCTGTTGATGAATTGTCTTGTGTTTGGGCTGATTGTTGAGAATTCGGGATGCTTGTTTTTGTGAAAACTGTTTTTCAAATAACCGGACATTATCAGGTTGTCCGGGACCACAAGCGGGACTTCACCTTCTGCGGGGATGCATTCCTCAATAAGTTTCTCGTTCATTTTTTTGTTAAAGTGACATGTATTGTTTTTAAGTTTATTTAATACCTATTATAATGTTAAGGCCAACAATTGCCTTAAGAATTTCTGATAATGTTAATTTATTTTTGAACGTTATACGCAGCAGAAAAAAAAAGTTGCTAACGTTTTATGAACTGTTCCGGCCGCCAGACTTCCTTCTGAAAACCGCACCGGCAAAGGTTGTCCGTGCGCCACGCAACAACCCTGTCCAAGGTATTTTTCATTGCGGAAGAAAGAAAAAGACAACTTTTCTGCGTGAAAATGCCGGAGAAGCACATCCGGCAGATGTACATGCCCTGGTATTATGATTACTTACGCTGTAATTTTTCTTCATTTTCAGATTCATTAATAAGGCTCCCCTACTTGGGAAATCTTCAGTTGCAGAAGAAATCAAAAACCATACCAAATTAGTATTGTTCTTAACAATACATCTATTTTGAAAACCGGGTTTGTCTGAATATGCAAATTTGTTGGCAAACTTCGGTACAGGCAAAGCCTGAAAAAATAAAAAAGGCTCAGGCACAGCCTGAGCCCAACTACCTAATTGCATCTTAAATCTTGACTCTTGAATCTTAAATCTTGGCTCTTGAATCTTAGATCTTAGTTCTTGAATCTAAAATCTACTTCTGAAACAGCTTGTTCCATTCCTTCGGTTTTCTTTTTTCCCAGGCCTTGCTGTGGTAAACAAAAGAGGCAATCAGGGGAAGTACCGTGGTTGCTTCAGCATAAACCATTTGTTCATATTTGGTATCCACCTTGCCCCATGAGGAAGCCTCCTGGAGTGTTGATGAGGAGCAGGCTCCGTCACGCGAATCTGCAACTGTGATTTGAACTGCATATTTGTGCATGGGCACTGATTTGCCCAAAATCTCAGCACAAACAACAGTGTCCTGGGCAAAGTTCTTAGGAACACCGCCGCCTACCATAAAGAGTCCGGAAATTTCAGCTTCCATTTTGATCATGGTCAGCTCCCTGAAATCACGCACAGAATCAATGGTTACATGCTTGCCGGGGTTTTCCCACTGGTGCTTGACAAGGCCGAATCCGGCACTGCTGTCGGAAAAAGCGGGACAGAAAATGGGAACACCATTTTCATAGCATGCCTGGATCAAAGAGTCTTTCTTTACTGAATTTTTTACCAGGTATTTGCCCAGTTCCCAGATGAATTCCCGGGAAGAATAGGGCCGGGGCTTCAGCGAGTCGGCAACCAGCTTGATGGTTCCGTCACAAACCTGCAGGTCATCCTCATCAATGAAAGTATCATAAATTCTGTCGATGTAATACTCCCTGAGTTTCTTGTCAGGAACATCCGTGCGGCCGATATAATGTTTGAAGCCGATGGCTTCGAAAAAGTCCATGTCAATGATGCTGGCTCCGGTGGCCACAATCACATCAATCATGTTGCTCTTCACCATATCCACGTATACCTGCATGCAACCACCAGCGCTGGTGCTGCCTGCAAGCGTGAGTATATTGGTGCATTCTTTATCCCGAACCATCTTCAGGAGAATATCAGCAGCATTGGCGGTGTCACGTGATGAAAAAGACATCTTTTTCATCGAATCAATAATTGGAGTTGCATCGAATGATTTGATATCAATGTGCTCGATGGTCTCTTTCAATAATTCTCGTTTGGCTGTCATCTCGTTTAATACTTGTCGATTATCATTCAAATAAATTACGTGCTTCTTCCGGACAAATATATAAACTTAGATGATATTACTCCATGTAAGAAAGATTTTTTTGAATGAGAAGAACAAGGATGCTGTTGGCCTTTGGCTGTTGGCTGTTGGCCTTTGGCTGTTGGCCTTTGGCTTTTGGCTAAAAGCTAACAGCTAATGGCTAACTGCTAAAGGCTAACGACAAATGCCTTCTCCCGTTCACAACTTTATTTGCCATCTATCAAATGAAATGTTACTTTTGCATCGATCAATTCCAAAACCCACCCTCATGTATAAGTGTAAGTGCATCAAGAAATTCGACGACATCCAGGTGAAATTCAGCGAGAATAGCTTTTATCATTTCGAATACACACCACCCATGGCCCAGCACCCGCCTTCATACAGGGTGTATCATGATTTCAGCTGTTTCAGGAGCTTCTCACTGATCGAATTCAAGCAGTACTTTCAGAAGTATTAGGAGAAGGCTGTTGGCCATTGGCTCTTGACTCGTAGCTCATAGCTCGTAGCTCATAGCTCGTGACTGTTAGTTCTTGGCTCTTGACTCTTGGTTCTTGATTCCTGGCTCTTCAAAACAAATGCAGGAAATCCATACATTCTGCACAAAGTACCATCAGCAACCCTGCCGGTACACCCACAAACAACAGGTATTCCATATCCTCACGATAGGGCCGCAACTGCTGCTCAATATGTTTCATCCGGGTTTTCATTACCATCCGACTTTACCTAAATGTATTAAAGCAACGTAACAACAACGATACAATAAGGTTAAGTTATTGTTAAGGGGGTTTTCGGTACATTTTAGCCATTCACCGAAAAATACAGGCCTTCTGCCGATTATTGTTTTATTATTCTTTGATATGGTTTTAGTTTTGACCTGTCAATCTTTTTATAACAACCCGAACGCGGCGTTCTTTATTTTCTGGTTAAACCGTCATAGAATATTGAAAAAAGTATTTTTTATGGTTTTTTTAGTTTATAAATTACCGAACTAAAAAAACTAATTCTTATATTTGCGCCTTAATTTTTTGGGAAATGACAACTGAAGATCGAATCAGGCGACAGAAAGAAATAGTGGAAATGGCAGGCAGGTTTTACGATAAGAAGGGTCTGCAGCCCATTGCCGGTCGTATTGTTGGGTTGCTCACCGTGATGGACAAAGAGCAGTATACCTTTGACGAGATTGTGGAGGATCTGCAGATAAGCAAAAGCTCTGCCAGCAATGCATTGCGATTGCTTGAGATATCAGGTGCAATTGAGTACAATACCATCCCGGGCGACCGGAAAAGGTATTTTCAGCTGAAAAAGCGCGACAAGTTTGCACTCATCGATGAGCACCGTGTTAACCTCACTGATGTGCTGTACTTTCTGGAACGCACGCTGGAGCTGAAAGCCGATAAGCAGTCGGGAAATGCCGTCCTCATTCGCGACATGATTGATATGCTGAACTTCTTTCTGAGCAAATTCGAGGAACTAAAGAAAGAATACTTATCTCAAAAATGAAGCAACTAATAGTATTTATGCTATGTTAATAAACAACCGATTATAAGCAACAACATGATGAAATTGATCAAAACGTTCGTTTTTTCAGCCATGGCATTCTCATGCGGCATGGCCTGGGCACAACAGGAAGCCCACACGTTAACACTCGACCAGGCATGCGATTATGCACTGCAGCATAACAAAAGCCTGTTGAACGCCAGAGACCAGGTAACCTCTTCCAAATATGCCTATCGCGAAGCCCGGGCACAGGGACTTCCACAGGTGAATGGAACTGTGGATTTCATGACTTACTTTAATTATGAACTCAATTTTAATTTTGGTGGTGGTGGTGAACCACCTGTAATAGATCATCCCTCATTTGATGATGGCGACAGAGTGCTTGCCGGTTATCTTGCTGCCATGATGGGAGGCACTTCGGAACCCATAGTCATGAGCAATCAGATGAGTGCTGCCGGACAGGTTTCACAGTTACTTTTTAACGGACAGTATTGGGTTGGGTTACAAACAGCCAAAATTGCACGCAGACTGGCTGACCAGAATGTGGTGATGAATGAGTTGGATGTGAAGGAAAGTATAACCAATTCCTACATCATGACGTTGATCACCGAGCAGAATCTGAAGATCATCGGGGAAAACCTGGAAAACCTGAATACGATGCTGGAGCACACCACCAACATGTACAAGGCAGGTGTGGCAGAAGAAACCGATGTAGACCAACTGAAAATAACAGTGAGCCAGTTGAAAAACAGCCAGAAATCGCTGGAACGTTCAGTTCAGCTGAATTACAACATGCTGCGTTTTCAGCTGGGTGTGGCACCCGATGCCACCATCAAACTGGCCGATAACATCGAACAGGTGATGACCCGGATCAACCCGCAGGTTGCTCTTGATCCGGCATTCAATGTGGCCAATAACATCAATTACCAGATGATGGAATCGCAGACCCTGATCAGCAAAAAGCAGGTGGACATGCGTAACTGGGCTTATACCCCCACCATTGCGGGTTTTTACAGCTATACCAAGAAAATTCTTACCACGGGTTTCGATATGACGCCCAATCACCTGGCAGGCATTACGGCTACCGTCCCCATCTTTTCGAGCGGCATGAGGAAAGCCCAGCTGGATCAGGCTAAAATAAACCTCGATATGGCACAGCGCAACCAGGAAATGGTAAAGGAACAATTGGAAATCCAGAAAAACCAGTTGCTTTTTAATTATGAAAGTGCTTATGAAAACTACAACACGCAAAAAGAAAATGTGGAGGTTGCCGGAAGGGTGCTGAAAAACATTCAGAATAAGTATCGTGAGGGACTGGTATCGAGTCTCGACCTGACCCAGGCCAACACCAATTACCTGACAGCTGAAAGCAATTACATGTCGGCCCTGATGACGCTGTTGCAAGCCCAGACTGCTCTTGAAAAACTGTATAACACCATTTAAGATAATTCATAAACAAATAATACAATGAAACAGATTAGAATTCTATTCGCGTTAACACTGGTTGCTTTGGTTGTTGTTTCATGCGGAAAAAAAACAGCCGCTGAAGATCCTGCAACAACGGGAGCTGTTGCCGACACAACCGTTCATAAGGTAAAAATTATGGCACTTACGAAGCAGAAAATTGCACAGCATATTGAATACAATGCCAATTTAATGCCTTACGAGGAGATCAACTATGCACCGGCTTCCCCGGGTAGAATTGAAGAAATTATGGTTGAAGTAGGCACGCGCGTGAGTAAAGGACAGGTAATTGCCCGTATGGAAGCCACCCAATTGCAGCAGGCCAAAGAGCAATATGAAAATGCCCGGTCGAATTTTGAACGTATGGATACGCTTTACAAACTCAACAGCATATCCGAGCAGGTGTATGAAGGTGCCAAAACACAATACGAAGTGAGCAAATCAAGTTACGACTTTTTGAAAAAGAACACGGTTCTGGTATCACCCATTAACGGGATTGTTACCGGTAAGTACTTTGAAGGAGGCGAACTTTACTCAGGCGCTCCCAACACCGCTGCCGGAAAAGCGGCCATAGTTACGCTCATGCAGATCAACCCATTGAAGGTAATGGTGAGCATTTCCGAAAAGTACTTTCCGCTGACCAAAAAGGGTATGAAGGCCGACATACAGGTTGACATCTTCCCGAACCGCACTTTCAAAGGAGAGGTATTTCGCATTTATCCTACCATCAGTGCTGAAACACGTTCATTCCAGGTTGAAATTGTAATCAACAACAACGATGAAGTGTTGCGTCCCGGTATGTTTTCGCGCGTATCGCTGAACATGGGCCAGATTGACGCGCTCATTCTGCCTGCCATTGCCGTGGTTAAACAGGAAGGAACCAACGACCGTTATGTTTTCCTTGCCAATAGTGATAATACGGCCAAAAAAGTCAAGGTTGAAATTGGACAACGATTTGACGACAAACTGGAAATTATTTCAGAAGAGCTGAAAGAAGGTGACCAGGTAATCTTTGCGGGGCAAGATAAGTTGATGGATAAGTCACGCATTACCATCGTTCAGTAACAAGTTATTTTTTAACATTATTTCTAACAGCATTAAAGAATAAAAAAAATGAGTATTTACGGAAGCGCTGTAAAGAAGCCTGTTACCACCCTCATGTTGTTTCTTGGGGTGATTGTATTCGGTCTCTACTCCCTGATAAAGCTGCCAATTGACTTTTACCCCGAGATGGAATTCCCGGCAATCATGGTCTTCACCAGCTATTCGGGAGCCAATGCCTCGGATGTGGAACGAAATATTTCAGAACCGCTGGAAAGCAGTCTGAATACCGTGAGCGATATTAAGCAGATCACCTCTACTTCACGTGACAACGTATCAGTGGTAACACTTGAATTTGAATACGGCACCAACCTCGATGCAGCTGCCAATGACGTGCGTGATGCCTTATCGCTGGTGAGCTCTTTCCTTCCCGAAGGCGCTGAGGATCCTGTTATATTCAAGTTCAATACGAACATGATGCCCATCCTGTTTTATGCGGTTACAGCCGACGATAGCTATGCCGGTATTGAGGATATGCTGGATGAGAAAATTGTAAACCCGCTGAATCGTATTGAAGGAGTTGGGGCAATAAGTCTTTTGGGTGTACCCACGCGCGAGGTGGCCATTAACATTGACCCGCGCAGGATGGAAGCTTACAACCTGACCATTGAACAAATCGGTTCGGTGCTTGCCTCCGAAAACATGAACATGCCTTCAGGCACCGTGGAAATGGGAGAAATGAGTTATCCCCTCCGCGTGCAGGGTGAGTTTACCGAAAGTGACCAGATAAAAAATGTAGTCTTGGGCAACTACCAGGGAAAAATTATCCGGGTGAAAGATGTTGCCATAGTGCGCGATTCCATCGTTGATATGAAGTATGAGGAAAAAATCAACGGAAAAACAGGTATCAGCATGATGGTTCAGAAGCAGTCGGGTGCCAACTCGGTTAAAATTGCACAGGAGATCAACAAGGAACTTGCTGAACTTGAGAAACAGCTGCCTGCGGATGTAAAAATAAGCATAATCTGGGATACCAGTGATTTCATAACCGACTCCATCAACAACCTCACGGAAACACTCCTGTTTGCCTTTATTTTCGTGGTGCTGGTGGTATTGTTCTTTCTGGGCAAATGGAGGGCTACCTTTATTATTGTACTTACCATCCCCATATCGCTTATTGCTGCATTCATTTACCTGATGGTTTCGGGCAATACCATCAACATCATTTCACTTTCAGCGCTGTCCATTGCCATTGGTATGGTGGTTGATGATGCCATTGTGGTACTCGAAAACATCAGCAAGCATATCGAACGGGGGAGCACACCGCGGGAGGCTGCTATATATGCCACCAATGAAGTATGGCTTGCCGTTATTGCAGCCACGCTCACCATAATCGCGGTATTCTTCCCCATGACCATGGTATCGGGCATGATGGGTGTCATGTTCCAGCAGTTGGGATGGATTGTGACCATCACTATTGGAGCATCAGCCCTGGCGGCCATCACAATCACGCCCATGCTCAGCTCCAAATTGCTGAAACTGGAATCTAAAAAGAAAAAAACGGGAAAATTCAGTCATGAAAAGACTATTCTTCCCATCTTGAACCGGATTGATGATTTTTATGCCAAAACACTGAACTGGTGCCTTCATCACAAACGCATTGTGGTGTTCAGTTCTATCGGTTTATTCGCTTTCTCACTCCTGCTGGCCATCATGCTATTGAAAACGGAATTCATCCCGCAATCCGACCAGGGACAGGTTACGGCAGAAATCGAATTACAGGCAGGCGTGCGGTTTGAGGAAACAGCCAAAATTGCGCATAAGATTGATGCCTTTATTGATGAAAATATTCCTGAAAAGGAAATAGCCTCCATATCGGCAGGTTCCGATGACAATGCCGGTTTCACCGCGCTGTTCCAGAATTCCGGTTCCAACATCATCAATGTAACCCTGGCATTATCCAAGCCATCGGAAAGAGAAAGAACAGATATGGAAATTGCCGAAATCATGCGCAATCACCTGGCCACCATTCCTGAAATAGTCAAATACAGTATTACTACCGGTGACCAGGGCATGGGCGGAGCCACCAATACAGTAGATGTGGAAATTTACGGATACAATTTTGATGAGACAACAGCACTGGCTAACGACGTGGCTGAGCGGATCAAAAAACTAGAGGGAGCCAGGGAAGTTTTGATCAGTCGCGAGAAATCGAAACCCGAATTGCGCATCTCCCTTGATCAGGATAAGATGTCGCAGCACGGATTGAATACGGCTGGTGTATCCAACATGATCCGTAACCGGATTGTAGGTTTAACAGCCTCACAGTTCCGCGAATCGGGTAATGAATATGATATTGTGGTACGTTTTGATGAAAACTTCCGGAACTCCATCAGCGACATCCAGAATATTGCCATACCCACCCTGGCCGGAACCGTTCGGCTGGGTGAAATAGGCACCATCGAAGAGTTCTGGTCGCCGCCCAATGTGGAAAGAAAACGCCGTGAAAGGGTGGTTACGGTTTCTGTAACACCCTATAAAGTTCCCCTGGGTGAAATGGCAACCAACGTCAAGACAGAAATTGACAAAATGGACATCCCGGCTGGTGTGATGGTTGATGTGGGAGGTGCTTATGAGGATCTCACCGAATCTATGACCGATTTGTCGATGTTGTTGCTGGTAAGCTTGATTTTGGTTTACATTGTAATGGCAGCGCAGTTTGAATCGCTTAAAATGCCGCTGATCATAATGGCATCCATACCCTTTTCCTTTACCGGGGTAATTCTGGCCCTGCTGATTACCAACACCACGCTGAGTGTTATTGCCATGCTCGGAGCCATCATGCTGGTGGGTATTGTGGTGAAAAACGCCATTGTGCTGATCGACATGACCAACCTGATGCGGGATAGGGACTATGAACTGGATGACGCCATACAACGTGCAGGTCGCTCCCGTTTGCGCCCGGTATTGATGACTACAGCCACAACCATCCTGGGAATGCTCCCGCTTGCCTTAAGCCAGGGTGAAGGATCGGAAATCTGGAGACCGATGGGTATTGCGGTTATCGGAGGACTATTGATTTCTACCGCCGTTACCCTGGTTGTTGTTCCCGTAATATACAGGTATGTGGTTCGTCGTGGCGAACAGCGCAAGTCCCGGGAAACTGAAGAATTGGATTTTATGGAAGCTAAATAACAAATGACTATGAAAGCAATAATGATCATATACAACCAGGCACTCACCGAAAAGGTAGAGTATATGCTTGAAAAACTGACCATCAAAGGATACACACAATGGCCGCTGGTAACGGGTGCCGGAACCAATACCGGAGAGCCCCGCCTGGGTACCCACACCTGGCCTGAAGTGAATTCAGCAACCCTCACCATTGTTGAAGACAACCTTGTGGATGTGGTACTCGAAAAGATTAAAAAGATGGATGCCATCAATAACGAGGTTGGTGTTAGGGCCTTTGTGTGGAATATAGAAAAAACAGTATGATATAATTCCTTCCTCATTAGTTGAATTATTGAGTTGGTGCCGGGGATGATGTCCCCGGCACTTTTTTTTGCACCTGGGCTAAGTGATGTCGCACAAGCGAAGTTTGTAACCATAGCCGTCAACCAAAAGAACATTGACATTCATTTTTTATTGAAAATTCTTTGATTTTTAAGGGGTGAAACCCCGAAATATAATAGCACAGGGCGAAGTGAAACGAAGCCCTGTGTTATGTTCGGGAAAAGATTCTAGAGCGCTGTAAGTGCGAAATTTTTAACATGTAAAAACCATATTCGATACCTATCGGGCCTTCAGCCCTTAGAAATATTTTTACTATCCGACACAGGGCTTCATCATGCTTGCGCATGATTTCGCCCTGTGCTTTTACTTATCGTTCCTTCGGAACTGAAGGCAAAAATGGATCGTTATTACAATACCTTTAAGTTGAAGGCTATGGTTTGTAACTTCGCTTTACACAAACTGTAGTCTTCAACTACACTTCCGTCTTCTACTCAATATAAACATATCCCACACTGAACACGCAACCTTAACTTCAATCCTTTACCCTCCTCAAATCTCTGACACCGTTTGCAGAAAGGTACATTTTACTGTAATTCCAGTGAGCCCATTTTCTGCTTTCAGCATCCGGCAAACACATCCTTATTCTTCTCTTTCATACATTTAGATTTTTCAAGGAGTGCCATTTTTCAAACTCTCCAATTAACAGTATTTTCACATATGTTAAAAAACAGCCTTCATAAATAGTGGCTCCCACATGTAATACATTCTTATTCAACGCATCAATCAGCTGAAAACACAGTACTCTGGTTCCGTTTGCCGTCCTCTATCTGCCTATTTCATTGCTTATTATATAGCTTTAACACCGTTTAATCAGTTTTTAATATGCAATCGGTTGCATATTATAAAAAGACTTTGTATCTTGTTCGCCTGTTTTAGAAGAGGTGTCTTATTGTATAACCCAATATCAGAGTGCCTATGATAACTACAAATCACAGCTGATTATCCCAAAACAAAGATGAGTCCTACATCTACAAACAAACTATTTATTGTGAATTACGATTTGATTTTATTTCAAATTAACCCTAAAACTTAATTTTATGATTAGAAAAGCAAGTCCATGTATTTTATTCGTGAAATACATCAGGAACAAGCAGATTATGATGGCGTTAGCCACATTTCTGCTTATTCTGAGTGCCGGGGTTTCGGCCGCCCCTGGCAATGATAATACGGAGGCCACAGCACTGCAACCGATTACAGTAACCGGTACTGTGGCATACCAGGATAACGAACCCCTGCCCGGTGTTTATGTGGTCATTGAAGGCACCAATACAGGTGTTGTTACCGATGCCAACGGTAAGTTCTCCATCCAGGTACCCAATGCAGATGCCAGCCTGGTATTCTCATACGTTGGTTTTAACAGCGAAACTGTTGCCGTAGCAGGCAAATCAGTGATCAATATAACCATGATCCCCGATATTACCTCACTCGAAGAGGTAGTGGTTATTGGTTACGGTACAGCCAAAAGGCTGGACGTCAGCGGCTCCATTGTTTCCACAAATTCCAAGGTTATTGGTGAAGTTCCTTCCACCAATGCCACATCTGCTCTTCAGGGTCGTTTACCGGGTATTGAAATGTCACAGGTATCCACCCGTCCCGGTGCAGACATGCAAATCCGTATCCGTGGTGAAAGGTCCCTTTCCGGAGATAATGATCCGCTGATAGTTGTTGACGGTATTCCTTTCCAGGGCAAAATGAATGACATTGCCCCCTCGGATATCAAGAATATTGATATTCTGAAGGATGCATCAGCAACTGCAATTTACGGTTCTCGCGGAGCCAATGGCGTTATCCTGGTTACCACATTCAGGGGCGTCTCCAATGCCGCACCAAGTATTACCTATAACGGTTATTACGGAGTTAAAACAGTTGCAAAAAAGTATCCTGTTTATAATGGTAATGAATTCCAGGATTTCAAAAATGCCACTATTAATACCACTTATAAAGACCAATATACTCCTCTGGAACTCGAAATGATTGCTGCCGGTAAAGAAACTGACTGGCAGGATCTGATGTACGACAATGCCATGGTTACCAATCATGATCTGAGCATATCAACAGGTGGTGAAAGAGGCGCATATACTATTGGTGCCGGTTACTATAATGAAACTGCCGTGTTGCCGGGTCAGGAATACAAGCGCTATTCAGTCCGCACTGCCATTGATCAGGAAATCGGAAAATTTTTAAAAGTGGGATTAAGCTCACAAAACGCCTATTCATTAACCGATGGCGAAAGCGCTTCGATTATGAACAACATCCTTACCCTCTCACCATTGATGCCTGCATACAATGATGATGGCTCCATCCGTATTGAACCTACCGAGGGACATGTTGATAAGTATTACAATCCGCTGTTGCTGAATAACGAAGATTCCTGGAGAGAAACCAGAAAGCGTTTCTCAACCTTCAATTCGCTTTACGGAGAGATTAAATTTACCCCCTGGTTAAAGTACAGGTTGAATCTGGGATTGAGCTTCTATCAGGAGAATTATGGAAACTTTTATGGTTCAGTAACTCCTTTCAAAGCCGGAAGTGAATCATCAGCATCAAACGAAAACAGACACTTTACTTCCTGGACTGCTGAACATCTGCTTTATTTCGACAAGGTACTGGCTGAAAAACATCGCGTCAATGCCACTTTGATGTATTCAGCTGAACAGTCAGAGTATACCAAAACCAATATGGGAGCCAACAATCTCAATGCCGACTACCTGTTCTGGTATAACCTGGGCCTGGCAGATGGCACAAAGACTATTACCGCTGGTGACCAGATTTATTCCAAAAAAGGACTCTTGTCTTACATGGGCAGGTTGATGTATTCATTTGACGACCGCTATAGCTTTACAGCCACCTACCGCAGGGATGGTGCTTCGGTATTGGCTGACGGAGAAAAATGGCACGGCTATTCTGCATTTTCAGCGGGCTGGAATATCAGCAATGAAAACTTCATGCAAAATGTGAGTGCGATAAGTCTCCTGAAACTACGTTTGGGATATGGTCAAACCTCCAACCAGGCTATTGATCCCTATCAGACACTTGGTTTACTTTCTCAGGTTCCTTATAATTTCGGAAACACCAACATATATGGTGCTTATGTTACCATGTTACCGAATCCCAATTTAGGTTGGGAATATACCAAAAATGTGAACATCGGTATTGATTTTGGTTTGTTAGACAGCCGCATTACCGGTTACATTGATCTGTACCAGCAAAAAACCAATGATGTGTTGTATCAGGTAGCCTTACCCAGCAGTAGTGGAGTTTCACGTCCCGTCTACCAGAATATCGGCAATACCCAAAACAGGGGTATTGAATTTGCCGTTTCCGCACAGGTGGTTAAACCCCAAAGTACAGGTGGTTTCGGATGGGATGTTGATTTCAACATCTATGCCAACCGGAATGAAATCACCAAATTACAGGGAGGCGTTTCCGAAGACATTGGTAACGGTTTCTTTGTTGGTGAACCATTCAATGTAATTTACGATTATGTCAACGAGGGCATCATTCAGGAAGATGAAGCACCCTACCTGGGAACTTACGCTGCCGGTAAAATCAAGATTGCCGATATCAGCGGACCCGCTGGTGTTCCTGATGGACAAATAACCGGTGACGACCGGAAAATCCTGGGGAGCTCTGAACCCGATTTTTCAGGTGGTATCACAACCCGCTTTAATTATAAAGGCTTTGATCTTTCAGTTGTAACCTTCTTCAAATCCGGAGGATTACTGATCAGCACCATGCACATGCCTCATACCTACCTGAGCACCAATAACGGCCGCAGGAACTCAATTAAAGTTGATTACTGGACTCCTGAAAATCCTGGTGGTAAATTTCCGCAACCCGGAAACCAGGCAGAAGCTGAACAGAACGACTGGGGAACAACACTCGGTTATTATGATGCTTCATTTTGGAAATTCAGAACCATCACGCTGGGATACACGCTCAACTCCAACCTGGTGTCTAAAGTTGGCGGCAAAGATGCCCGCATTTATGTGACATGTCAGAATCCATTTACCTTATTCTCACCCTACATGAAAGATGGAGACGGACTCGATCCCGAAGCCACAGGCAGGGGCGCACAAGGTGCAACTCCAACAATGACAGGCGGTTTAACTGACCGTGCCCTGACCATTGGTGCCAATACGCCTCCTACACGCAATTTCCTGGTAGGTTTAAGTGTGAGATTCTAGTTTATGATTTCGAAAAATTCAAAAAAATATTCCTATGAAACGATATATTTTTAACATTCTTGCGGGCATTACACTGCTGACGTTTGCCGCTTGCAGTGATATTCTGGAAGAAGAACCACGGTCATTGCTGACTCCCGATTTGTTTTCATCGGAGAAAGGTATTGACGCCGGACTTACAGCTGCCTACAGTCATCTCAGATACATCGGCGGCGCACAGGCTTCACAATTCAGCACCCAGTTCGGCACTGACGAATTCACAGGTGGTGAAGGAACCCCCAATCACATCCTCGACATGCAGGTTGGAAGCAATCCGATCAATGCCAGTACAGGTGATATCAGTACATACTGGACCAATCTTTTCCCAGCCATCAATACCTGTAATGGTATTATTGAATTGGGTGGAGAAGCTGGTATAAGCAATGAAAAACTTGCTGAAGCTCATTTTTTACGCGGTTATTACTATTTCCAGATGGTTCAAATGTTTGGTGGTGTCCCCCTGGATTTGGGTTCAGGTGTGCTTAAATTCAATAAAAGCCAGACTAACCTGTCTGTTAGAAATACAGAAGCTGAAGTATTCCAAGCTATCATTACTGACCTTCAGTATGCTGTAGATAATTTGCCTGTTGCCAAAAGTGCTGGTCATGCCAACAAAGCAACTGCCCTTCATTTTCTGGCAAAAGTCTATCTAACTCAGGGAAACAATACATTGGCACTCCAGACTGCCCAGGAACTAATTAATCCTGCAAATCCAGGAGCTGTTCCTGATGACCCCTATACTGCAAATGAATACGGGGTTGCTTTATTACCTGTTTATGCTGATGTAGTAAAAGTTGGAAACGAACGCAATGCAGAGATATTGTTTACCTGCGAGCACACCAACAACTCCTATGAATTCAATGAAACAGCTGCCGGTTTTGGCTCCGGTACTGCCGGTAAGGACGACCGCTCATTATCCTACTATACGCCCAATTACCCGGCTAAATTTAAGCTTCGTGAAAGTGATGCAGGTGGTGTATTATTACGCGATCTTACATATCAACGACCCTGGATGCGTTTTGTGAGCACCCACGGCCTCAGGCAGGTCATTTTCGCCGATAAAACCAACGATTCCCGTTTCCATTCTTCATTTGTTACGGTTTATCTGAACAACAACAACCCGGTGGAAGGTCTGCTTGGCACCACCATCGAAGTTGGGGATACAGCCTTTGTTTTTGCCGATACCGAAGTTTCAGAAGCTTTTAAAGCAACCAAAAACTATCGTATTTACAACCCCAGCGAAATAACCAGGGCTATCTACCCGGGAATGAGTAAGCACTACGATCCCAACAGGAAAGATGTTAATGATGCTTCGGGCCGGCCCTTTATACTGGCTAAACTGTCCGAAACTTACCTGATTGCTGCAGAAGCTGCTTTGTCATCCAATCCGGCCCTGGCACGTGAATACATTCTTGCCTTGCGCGAACGCGCTGCCAAAGCTGGCAAAACTCAGGAAATGATTGACGCAACCCCTGCCACAATAGATATTGATTACATCCTCGATGAGCGTTCCCGTGAACTTTGTGGCGAACAACTCCGCTGGTTCGATCTGAAACGTACCGGAAAGTGGCGCGATCGTTCTACTAGTTACTCAATTAACGGAATAGAAACACTCGGACGTAACATTCAGTCACATTACGATCTTCGTCCGATACCTCAAACCCAGATCGATTTGATGGGTAATGAAGACAAGGCTGATTATCAGAATGACGGATACTAATAAGAAAATTTCATCCAATTGTTTTTCATTATGCAGTGAAAAGACCCCGCTTGTGGCGGGGTCTTTTCTTCTTAAGATTTTTCACAAGCTGTAAAACAATCCAATTTTGTGAATTTCCATGCTTCACCTATTGTTCAACTCGTTGGTGAAATCCAATAAGAACACAACACTTAT
Organism: Bacteroidales bacterium; assembly: GCA_046481675.1. Lineage (GTDB taxonomy): Bacteria > Bacteroidota > Bacteroidia > Bacteroidales > UBA10428 > UBA5072. Next base: position 68,417 of record JAWOJJ010000112.1, read on the forward strand.
GCCCTGTGGTATTCAAGTCTTAAATTTTGAAAAGAGAACTTCAGCCGAACCAAGAAAGCATATGAACATGACAGGTAACAAGTTAAACCTGACCCGGTTTTTGATCGGATCATAATTGCAAATTTGAAATAAAATACGGAAACTATGAAAAAGACCCTTATTCTTCTTATTCTTATTCCCTGTTATTCTTTTTCGCAACTAAACATTACCAACACCTTCACTAACAACAAGAAATGCTTTGCCATTGCTGATAAGAACAAAGCGACTAATATTTGTTATGATGACACAGAAAATGCCTTGGTAAAAAAGTCGGCCGAACTGCTTGCATGTGATGTTGAAAAAGTATGTGGAATGAAACCTGATATAGTTCACGCTGTTGCTTCACAAGATCGTGTTATTATTGTCGGTACAATTGGTAATAGCACTATGATCGATCAATTAATTGCCAATAACAAAATTAACGTGGATTCAATTCAGGGAAAATGGGAGCGTTTTCTTATTCAAACTGTTGATAATCCATTTCCAAGTGTGAAACAAGCACTGGTTATTGCTGGTAGCGACAGACGCGGAGCTGCATACGGAGTTTTTACCCTGTCTGAAAAAATGGGAATATCTCCCTGGTATTGGTGGGCAGATGTACCAATCAAAAAGCAGGATGAAATCTGCATTCAAAAATGCAACTATGTTTCAAACAGCCCCGCTGTAAAATATCGTGGAATATTCATTAATGATGAATCCCCGGCATTCAGAAACTGGGCTTTCGAAAAATTCGGTGGTATAAACCATACTTGTTATGAGAAAATATTCGAATTGCTCCTACGAAACAAGGCGAATTTTATTTGGCCAGCAATGTGGCTACCTACTATGTTCAATGTAGATGATCCATTAAATCCAAAAGTTGCAGATGAATATGGCATCGTTGTTTCCACAAGTCACCATGAGCCTATGATGCGGGCTCATAATGAATGGTCATTGTTTAATGGGGGCGAATGGAATTACAACACGAACAAAGAGACGCTGCAAAAGTTCTGGCGCGGCGGAATCGAGCGTATGGGGAATTACGAGAGCATAGTTACGATTGGCATGCGGGGTGACGGAGATGAGGGTATGTCAGAAGGAACAGCAGTAGATCTGTTAAAAACAATTGTCAATGATCAGCGAAAAATAATTACTGATGTTACTGGAAAACCTGCCAATGAAACGCCACAGGTTTGGGCTATTTACAAGGAAGTACAGGATTATTACGACAAGGGTATGCGGGTAGATGATGATATCACAGTTATGTTCAGCGATGATAATTGGGGAAATATCCGGTATCTCCCAAAAAACAATGGCTCTAATCCTACGTCCAAATATGGGATGTATTATCATTTTGATTATGTAGGCGCTCCTATATCATATAGGTGGCTAAACGTAACCCAGATTGAAAGAGTTTGGGAACAAATGAAACTAACCTACGAACATGGCGTTAATGAAATATGGATAGCCAATGTTGGTGATATAAAGCCCATGGAATTACCTATTAGCTTTTTCCTTGATTACGCATGGAATCCTAAAGCTATACAGGCCAAAGATTTGCCAAACTACTATATAAACTGGGCAAAGCAACAATTTGGCAACCAGTACGCTAAAGAAATTGCCGGGATGCTTTCGCTCTATACAAAATATAATGCACGCCGTACACCCGAAATGATAACTGCCCAAACATACAGTGTTGAAAACTACCGGGAAGCTGACAGGATTGTTGATGAGTATACTCAATTATTGAACAAAAGCACTTCTATTTATGACCTGCTTTCAGAGAGGTATAAAACAGCCTATTATCAACTGGTTCACTCACCAATTGAACTGTGTGCAAACCTGAACGATATGTATGTGGCAGCCGGCAAAAACAAATATTATGGTATTCGTGGTGCATCATCGGCAAATTACTATGCCGATAAAGTAAAAGATTTATTTGAAAAAGATGCCCGACTGAACCAAAAATACCATGAACTGGAAAGCGGTAAATGGAATCATATGATGTCGCAAACGCATATTGGTTACACTTACTGGAATCATCCACCGTTGAATATGATGCCTGCTGTTTCGTATGTTCAGGTTAAGAAGCCTGCCGAGTTAGGATACCTTTTAGAATATGGAGCCACTCCCAAATGGGGTTGGTTAGATGTTGAAGCGGATTGGTCTTTTAGTGATAAAATGCCCGTGTTCGACCCTGTCAATAGTCAAAATTATTACATCGATATTATTAACCGCGGACAGGAAGAATTAAACTATACCATTAAGGGAAGAGAAGATTGGATAAAGCTCTCTTCAGAATCAGGTACAACTTTATTCAACGAAAAAGTATATGTAAGCATTGATTGGGATAAAGCACCAAAAGGAGAAACAAACGGCGAAATACTTATCTCTGGTGCAGGAAAAGAATATAAAGTGCAGGTTCCAATTCGAAATGAGCTGCCTCCGGTTGCAGGGTTTATCGAAAACGAAGGAGTAGTAGCATTCGAAGCATGTCATTTTACTAAAAAAATTGACACAAAAGATATACAATGGACAATAGTTCCGAACCTTGGACGAACAAATTCATCACTCATTATTGAACCGGTAACCGCAGATAGACAGGTCGTATTGGAGAATTCTCCAAGAGTTGAATATGAATTCACGACTTTCAAATCAGGTGATTTCAAAGTAATGACTTACCTTTCGCCAACGCAGGATTACAAGAAACAAGGAGGATTGAAATATGCTATCGCCATTGACAATGAGGATCCCCAAATTATCAATATGAATGAAGGAGAAATAGTGCCAGATTATAAATATGCCGATTGGTGGTCAAAATCGGTTGGAGATCACATTAAAATCAGCGTTTCAAAGCATAAAGTTGATTTGCCGGGTAAACATACACTAAAGATATGGATGGTTGACCCTGGAATTGTTTTCCAAAGATTTGTGATTAATACAGGTGGATTAAAATCGAGTTATCTAGGTCCTATTGAAAGCAATTATATGATTGTCAATTGAAAACACCATAACATGCAGTTGTGCGCCATAGAGACTTCAGTGATATATAAAGAGTGTTTCTGACCACATATAAGTTCATAACGTGAGATACAGACGCAGCTAAGAAATCCCCCAGGGCACATACCGCTCTTAATTATGCATAAGATCTAAAGAGTAGCTCCTTTGGAAATTGCCATTTTCAAGCCCCAGGCTGAAGCCTGGGGCTATTGATAATTCCGGCACACAGGCCTTGGATCTTGGATCTTGGATCTGGCTCAGACACCAGTGCCGTAATAACTACCTATTGTAAAAACTCTCCGGTGGCCCCAGGTAACTGGGCTTTACGCCGCCCGTATTCACCACAATCTTCTGCAACACCACACCCGGGTCAACCATCCAGATTTTTAAGGTATGATAGCCTGCTGATGAAATATCATGCATGCTTTTTCCAATCCGGTAATTATTGCTTACCGATTGCTCCCACTCACGGTTGCCGTTCATGGCATCAAAATCTTCGGGAACCAGCGTTACTATCTGTGGTTCTTCGTTGTCAAAGGCAATGGCATACCTTACAGGCCTTCCGGGCAAAAAGTTCAGGGTAGGTGCCACATAAGAATTCACTTCTGCCTTGCCGGTTGAAAACAAATACATCTGGTACTCCAAACAGGGAGCGTCTTTTCCGGGTGTCAGCGGCGGAGCATCGGTTACTGCTGTGGCCCGCATACCCGACAGCGTATGCCCGAAGTCTTCAATTTCAATCCATTCATTTCCGGCTGCCGGTATGTTTTTTGTAAAATGGGCAGCTTCCATAGATACATACCCGTTGGCTTCCACAAATCCTGTTAGTATTGCAGGTGTAAGTTCTGCCGGTTTAAAGGCCGAAAGGTTCACCACAACCTGTCGACCCAGCGCGGTTACCGTGAAGCTGCCGTTGTTCCTTCCCTCCGGAACCCGGGTCCAGTCGATTTGTGCCCACACCCGCATGTCTTTCTCCACCATGCCGCTGTTGGTACTGAATTGAATCCAGGGAGCAGACGCTTCAATATCAAATTTAAAAAAGCCCTTCCCTTTGTTAAACACCTCAATGTACCTGGACTGGCGGTTGAATACATCAAATTCCGGTAACATGGCTGTATCTGCATTGTCCGGCCATACGGCGCGGGTACCTTCCAGGGCCACGCCCATTTCAGGGACCTCAGGCACTGCAATCTGCTCGAGTTTAATATGCCGTAAACTGTTCACCGGGGGATCGTTCCATGCCATATAACCCAAATGCGACTGATCCTGGAAATGCTTCCATTTGCCTCCGGCAAACTGGTTGTTAAAGTAGCTCATCAAACTGGTATCTGCCTTAAAGAGGTCCCGGGTAATAGCAGCCCAGTCGTTTGTGCTTGCCCTTTTCTGTAATGCATGCAGGTTGTTCCTTCCGGCCGCCAGATAGAGCTGGTTCACAATGGAATTTGACCTGGCCGGAAAAGCAACCAATTGGTAATAGGCATCGCGTTTTGATTCAGGGAGCTTGTTATAGATCTCCTCTGCTTTTTCTGCAATTTTATTGTAGTCATAAACTACCTTTTCAGCTTCGAAATAATCGGTCAGACTGTAAGTAGTGGGTGAAAGCAGTTCAGGCTTGCGGCGGCCGTTAAAGCGTGTGTACTGGGTAAGTATTTCAGCAGTTTCATCGGCATAATCAAGGCCAAATTGCTGAATCGCCCATGCTTTGGTATATTCCCGGATATTGTCATGTGTCAGGCTGTCGTTTCCATACCAGGCCAGATCCATAAAATAATGCATGGGAAATGAATAGGCTTTGAAGTGACCCACGTTCACGATCCAGATGCGGTCGGCTCCGTATTGCTTGGCATACGACATCTGGTCCCATATTTTTGCAATCGGGCTGGTGTTGGTCCACTGATAACTCCTGGGACCTCCGTGGTAGTCGA
>JAWOJJ010000125.1:0-6746 GCA_046481675.1 Bacteroidales bacterium
GCTAAACTGGGCAAAAGCCCGGCCCGTGCATTCACCTATAAAGGCATCGGGTACCTGAATTCGGGCAGGCTTGCTGCTGCCCTGAAATGTTTTCTGGATGCAGCCGGGGAGTATGAGAAGCATAAGAATATAACGGGACTTGCAACGGCATACACTTACATTTCCCAAACATACAGTATGCAGGGAAACCATGACAATGAGCGGCTTTATCTTAAAAGGGCAATTGAGATTTTTACCCATGAAAAGGATACCGTTAATTTGGCCTCGGCATTGCATAACCTGGGGTATTCCTGCTACATAACAGGGCAATACGACAGCGCACTGGTACTGTTTAAGAAAACAGGGGAGATTTACCGGCAACTTGAATATCTCCCTGAATATGCCTATACACTTGGGAACTCAGGTTTGGTGTATTCCCGGATGTCGGATTACGATCTGGCTGAAGACCACTTGTTGAAGGCAATTGACATGCTTCAACTGCAGGGAGATGAATATGCTGTTGCCGAATACATGATTGAATATGCCTCGGTGCTTCAACAAAAAGGAAAAATGCCGGAAGCGCTCAATTACGCCAGGGCCGGATTTCAAAAAGCTTCAGCAAACAGCATACTCGAGCTGGAACGTGATGCTGCTTACCGTCTGGCTCAATTGTACCGGGTTTCAGGCATGTACGACAGTGCATGCCATTTCCTGTCGCTCTACATCAGCAAGAATGACAGCATAAAAAACATCGAGAATGTACAGAAAATGGCTGATCTGCGAACCGGGTTCGAAGTTGCCAAAAAACAGGCTGAGGTTGATGTACTTCAAAAAAACCGGATCATTCAGCTGATTGTAATTGGCAGTCTTGCCCTCATTCTTTTACTGGCAGGGTGGCTCATCATCATGTATTACCGGAATCTGAAAAGGCTGCGGAAACTTACAGCAGACCTCAGGGAGCGCAAAACTTTGCTTGAACACCAAAGTACTGAGCTCAGGGAACTCAACCGCATCAAGGATAAATTCTTTTCAGTTGTTTCACATGACCTCAGGGGACCCATCAGCTCCATCGGCGGAATTTCCCACCTGATCAGGGAAAGCCTGGAACAAAACAACAAGTCCTTGCTGCATGAAATTACCGATTATATTGATCAAACAGTGTTCTCACTCACCGGGCTCCTCGAGAACCTGCTGAACTGGGCTCAGAGTCAGCAGGGAAGGTTTCCTTACAACGAAACGGAAATAGACACAAAAGAACTGATCACCGAAGTCGTCAGACTGTTTTCCACCATTGCCGTTTTAAAAAACATCCGCATCAGTTTGAAGCTCCACGGTAATTTGTATATTCTGGGAGACCGCAACAGCATGATGATGATCATCCGCAACCTGGTAAGCAATGCGCTCAAGTTTACCAAAGCAAACGGCATGGTAAGTATAACTACAAGCCTCACCGGCAATGGCATGGCAGAAATTGTGGTAGCTGACAACGGGGTGGGCATTCCGGAGGAAAAATTGCCCTGGTTGTTTGAATTTAAAGACAACAAGAGTACTTACGGAACCGATAAGGAAAAGGGCGTTGGACTGGGATTAAGCCTGGTGAATGAGTTTGTAAAGCTCAACAAGGGCACCATTGAAGTTAAAAGCAAACTGAGCTCAGGAACAAAATTTACAATTAAATTTCCTGCAATCAATTGAAATTATAACTATTTAAGGTCTTATTCTGAATGCATGCTCACCAACAATTTCGCTGGATGTGACGGGAATAAGCTATCTGAAACTCACTTCTGCATCAACTTGATCACTGCCCAGTACCACCTCTTTTGAAACACCGTTTACGGTTACCCGGTATTTTCCATAGAAACCGTTGGTTGAAAAGGTACCGTCGCTACCGGCAACACCTGAGGTGTTGGTCCACCACTCATTAAAAATAAGGTTTCTGTAGGCTGTTGCGGTTGGCGTGGGCGACCAGTCGCGATTATACATCGATGAAACCGGGATCCAGTTGGCGCCTGCCCAGAAACCCCACATGATGATGCCCTCTACTGCCGGGTGGGCAAAGCATATCCTGTAATAATCAACAAGCTCCAGGGCATTGGCTTCTGCTTCCGCCGACGTCATGTTGGTGATATTTTTTTCATAATATTTCGAGCGCTGGCCGGGAATGTTGAACTCGGTAATGCGAATGGGAAGGTTGAATACCGCAAGCGAATCAAGGGCATCCATCAGGGATCTCCGGTCGAAAGTTTCTGCGTGCAGGTGTCCCTGTACGCCGATTCCGGCAATGGGAACACCCTGGGCCAGCAGCGTACGGATTTGTGCCATATATTGCGGCAGCATCACACCGGTTAAAATATCGTAATCATTCAAAAACAGCTTTGCATCAGGGTCTCCGTTATGAGCCCATGTGGCCATGTTTTTTGTGATATCGGGTCCCAGCCGGTCTTCGTAATAATTGCCATGTATCATTTCATTATTCAGGTCATATTCGGCAAACCGACCTTTATAACGTGCTGTAACCATCTCGGCTCGGTTTTGAAGCGATTGCCTGAGCTCGTCGTCATTGAGCCTTTTCACCCAGGGTTGCACAAACTGGGGAATACCCCAAAAGAGATTGTGTGCGCGCAGCGGCAGGTCATTTTCTTCGGTCCATTTCAGAATACCATCCACCGTTGTATAATTTACCTTTCCTTTTTCGCGCTCCATGCTGGGCCACTTTACCGCATTTTCTGTTACTGCAGAATTGAAATTCATCAGAAATTTCTCCTTGTATTGCTTCAGATCGCTTTCTTTCATGGAGCCGTCGGCCAGGCTGTTGGCGATGGCACAACCAAACCAGAATTCATGCCGGAGCTGCTCAACCAGTACCTTGTTGCCTGGTTGTGCCTTCACCACCAATTCGCCTTTGCGGTATTTGGCAATAGAATCGTTGATACCGGCGTATTGGGCCTCTGCGCTTTTATTTGTGGTGATAAGTATTAGGGCGGCCAGTCCCAGACATAATATTCCTTTTATAGTATTCATTTGATGTTTTTTTTTACGGCTATTAAAATTAAAGAATTTTGTCACAGGATTTTGTTAACAGATTCTTAAAAATCAGCATAGGCTTATTCCCGGCTATTGATAATTTTTCGTTTATTTTCAATATTTTTATTGTTGCTATTATTCGTAATAATACATATATAACCCTAAATGCTATGAAAAAACTATCAATTTTCATTTTGCCTCTCATCATGCTGGTAATGAGTTCTTGCGATCGTTCGAATCAGGTGCTGACCATTGAGGGCGGCAAGGTAGTAGGCGTGAAAACCGCAACAGAAGGCGTTATTGCTTACAAAGGCATTCCTTTTGCAGCGCCCCCTTTAGGCGATCTGCGCTGGAAAGAACCACATCCGGTTATCCCCTGGGAAGGTGTCATGATAGCTGACTCTTTCGGTGCCGCTGCCATGCAGGTAACCTGGGATCCCAACAGTTTTTATGGCCGGGAATGGCGGGCAAGCGGTTCGGTTCCTTTCAAGGAAGATTGTCTCTACCTGAATGTATGGACCTCAGCAGCCAGTCAAACCAGCAAGAAACTTCCGGTTGCCATGTGGATACACGGTGGTGGCTACCGCGAAGGTTTTGGTTTTGAACCCGAAATGGACGGTGGGGAAGACTGGGCATCCAGGGGCGTAGTCTTTGTATCCGTTACTTACCGTTTGGGTGTGCTGGGATTCTTTTCACACCCCCTTCTTTCAGAAGAAAGCCCCAATGGTGTTTCAGGTAACTATGGATTAATGGACCAGGCTGCTGCGCTGAAATGGATTCGCAACAACATAGAACAGTTTGGCGGCGACCCCAATAACATCACAATCTTTGGTCAGAGTGCCGGAGCAGGGAGTGTTCAGTCATTATGTGCTTCTCCACAAACCAAAGGTTTGGTGAGCAAGGCAATCAGCATGAGTGGCGGCGGACTGGGTGATAGAAGACCCGGCGTGCCCCTGGACACAGCTCAATTAGCCAACAAAGCCATGATGGATTTCTTTGGGAAAACTACGCTTAAGGATATGCGTGCCCTTTCATTTGATGAACTTACCCAAATGTCAAAGGAATATGCAGACACAACTAAGAAACGTATCTCTTTTGGACCCGTTATCGACAACTATTTCCTCACCGGAACATTCAGTGATTTGGCACGCAAAAATGAAATTGCCGACATTCCTTATATTTTCGGGTTTACCGCCAATGATATGTTTGATATGCGGGAGGCTGTGGCGGATTTCTGCCTGTTGCGGGAGAAAGAAAGCGACAAACCTGCCTATGCCTATTTGTTTTCACGGCAACTGCCGGGTGATTCAACGGGTGCTTTTCACTCAGCTGATCTTTGGTATGTGTTTCATTCACTGAGGCACAGCTGGCGGCCCTTTACAAAGGCCGATGATGCATTGAGCCTGCAGATTGTTGATTACTGGACCAATTTCGCCCGGTTTGGAAATCCGAATGGCCAGGAAGAGGGGATATGGACACCTTACACTACAGCGGTTCCTGAATTTATGATTTTTGATGTAGCCGGAGATTCAGCAATTTGCAAAATGACCCGCACACCTGAGTTTTTGGGAGCTGCCAAATTGCAGTAGAAACAGTAATAATACAGAATATTAAAGCCTGGTTCGCAACCAGGCTTTTTTGTTATTGGAATCCCAACGTGCCCTGCGCAGCTAAACTAGGCTTAGCGGGCATTTCATTGTGTTCTTATATAGAAAACAGGGCTTTCATTTTCTGATACCAACCATTTTGCTTCACTTCCCTTTCTAATAAAAAAGGTGCCCTTTTTATTATTTGTGCAAAAAAGTACATTGGCCGATTTTTTATCTGCATCATCAATTCTTAAGAGTCTTTCTTTATGTAAACCATCAACTTTAATCCATTCCAACGATAAAACAATATCTTCCTTTAATACGATGTTGTGTTGGCTCAGGTCAACATCAATCCAACCGGATTTTTCCACTACAGCAATAAAGATTTCCTTGTTTAACAATTCGTTGTCTGGCAATCCCTCTTTTAAATCCCGAATATGTAACCGGAACAGGCTGCTGTCAAAAGCCTGCATAGAGAGTTTCATATGCAAACTGCTTATTTTAACGAGGGATGGCCCTAATTTTAATTTCAGACCAAGCTCATGACCCTTTCCAAAAGAGGTTCCACCCCATCCACAAATTCCTCTGATTGATGAATTCGTAGTTCCAATCTTCATAGGCTTTCCTGATGGTTTTATTATTACTTCTGATAGTTTAACCGGGTTGACTTCAAGAAGGATAATATTCTGCTCTATTAACAAATCCTTAAGCTTATAAGTCCTTGATGTGTAACCTATCATAGAGAATCTGATTATTGAAGAATCAGGTAATCCCTTCACATCCAAAGAAAAGTAACCATGTTCATCGGATATGGCTCCATGAGTCGTTTCAACAGCCCCAATATTAACATACACTAAAGGTTTGTTGTCTGATTTATCAAGTACCTTTCCGGTAATAACTTGTCCGTTTGTTACAAAAGAAGTAGCACAAAATAAGGCGAGAAACAGGAAAAATTTCATTTTCAATATTTTTGTTCAGGTTAAAATAATGCTTTGAACTCAAAACTAACCCATTTATGGCTCTTTTTACATGTTTATAGAAAAGTATTCCTGGTTGGGTTATGCGACTCCAGCCGGGTGGAATATTACCCCTGACAGGGTTCGAAACCCTGTCAGGGGTAGAAGGTATTTCTGATACCTGTTTCTATAAACATCAGACTCCTCCGGAGTCATTTATTCTTCATGGATTATTTAAGCTTGCAGCCAACCGAAGGGAATAACGGAGCCCTGCGCAGCTAAACTAAGCTTAGCGGGAAAAATATGCCCTGAAGGGGCAATATATAACAGCCCAGGGCATCGCCCTGGGTAATCGTCAAATAGTTGACTATAAGCCCTGTAAGGGCGTAAGCTATTGTAAAGTTTACGGCTAGGGGATTGCAGCGGTTTTCGGAAGGGGAGTGGGTAGGTAGTTACGAACTGCAGGTTAACAAAAGCTTAGTTTCAAAATAAGCTTTGCGGATATGCAAAGCTTATTTCCAAAACAAGCTGAATGGAAAAAGATAGCACCTTTTTGATCTGAGCTTTCTATACGCAATTATGATTTCTTCATAACCATCTTCACAGCAGTAATCATTAAGTTCCTTATGATTATATACTGCTTTAAAATAAGCACCAAAAGCATTCATGTCTTTTTTCGACAGGGTATTCAAAACCAAATAGGCATAGGAAATCCGCCACAAGAAGTTCAGATATTTTTCGAATTTCATGATGAAGTCCTCATCTTCTATGCTGAGCTTTGACTGCTTCATCAGGGTGATAAAATCAGAAACATTTTTCTGTGTATGCTTACCATAAAGAATTAGGGTAACCTCTCTCATGTCTTTATCTGTATCAAGAAATTCAGATTGCTGAACAATAAACTCTGTTCGCTTCCAGGCGAGCTCCTTTTTCCGGGTCAAAATAAAGCTGCCTATTGCCCAAATAATGGTTACTGCGGCCAGTATGAACTCTATTTTATTAAACATTATATAATAATAAAGTATAAAATATATGTTCTAAGATAACTCAATTTTAATTATGACGAACAACAATCCTTCTGAAGTCTGTTACAACTGACAGTACCAGAGGCTGCCTGCGATCCCGGCCGGGGTAGAAAGTATTTCTGATACCTGTTTCTATACACATCAGATTCCTCCTGAGCTCTTATTTATTTCAA
>JAWOJJ010000008.1:0-16228 GCA_046481675.1 Bacteroidales bacterium
AGATCAGATAATGGCAAACAGATACCTGTAAAATCACGGGTATGAAACCCCAAAGCAAGCTTTGAAAACTAATTCCGCAGCAGAGCTGCGGGGTATTATACCCTCCGACTTCGTCGGGATTGTTCGACTTACAAATTTCAGTTCGCTCACTCCTGAAATTTGAGTCTCACGAATAAAAAAGGGTGACTCTCTTTGGAGCCACCCTTTTATTTTAACACTGCAGAAGCTTAAAATTTATACCCAACAGAGATGCTGATGAGATTATTGGATATTCTGGCACCACCGTCAGTATAGGGTGATAGATTTGCCAGGCCGAGAGAGTAATATGCACCTAAAGTGAAGTTCATTACTTCTGCTCCGATTCCGAATTTAGCTCCGAAATCAAGACGTTTGAAATCATCTTCTACCTCATCGGAACCCCACGATATATCTTCGGTTTCTTCTTCTCCTTCAGCTTCCATTTTCATTTTTCCGGTAAGTCCGAAACCTACATAAGGACCTGCCGCAGCGAACACCTTAGCAGGACCAAATGACGGGCCAACCTTAATGAGTACGGGAACATCAAGATAAAGCAGACTGGCTTTCATAGTAACCTCTGAACCCAATACATCCTCTTTAATTTTGAAACCCTTTGTATCAGCAATCAGACCAACTTCCAATCCGATCAAATCACCGAAACCCATTTCAAAGGTTACACCGGCATTGAAACCAGGTAACATCTTAAATTCATCGCTGTAGGTATCGTCATCATCTTTCCAAACCTGGTTGGACAGATTAAGACCAGCCTGTATGCCAAATTTTTGTGCATAGGTTTGTGCACTGATAACGACAAGTAATAAGACAAACAATACTTTACTTAGTTTTTTCATTGGTATTAGTGTGTGTTAATGCCTACTCTCAGGTTTTCGGCCTCCCCGCCGCCGGATTGGCACCAATCAGACAGCATGAATTAAACGCTAAATATTTCCATATGGTTACATAGAATTGAGCTATTGTCTATATCATATTGGCTTCCCAAATGACATAAGCGCTGAGGGCAAACTTGGCAAAGCGCGCCAGGGAAAGGTAAATGTATTTGCGCACGGGATAGTGCACCGAACCTACCAGCATAGCCACACCTGAAAAGGGTAAGGGCGTAAGCGAAGCAACCAGGATCAGGTACAGTCCATATTCCTGAAGCAACAATTCGGTTTTGTGGAGATAACGTTCATGCAGGTATCTGTAAAGGCGGGTATTGTGAAGATACCTGCCGAAGAAATAGGCAGTTAACCCGGCTAAATAGGACAATACAGTCAGCAGCAAGGCATACATAATAAATACGTGCAGATCGCCACCACGGAGCGACCAGATCAGGAACAGCTCGGGAGGAACTATCCCAATGAAAAGCTCTGACATGGAATAGATGAACAGGATCAGGCCGGTTTTTTCAAATAATGGCTCAAACCGCAACAACAGTTCCCTGTCGACATGGTGCTTGCTGAATACGAAAAGAGCCACAATAACCGCCAGCCACAAGAGTCCTTTGGCAAGGTTACGCAAGAAAAAAGCAGATCTTTTCTCCTGCTGCTCCATCAGTGCAGTTTAATACCAATCATGTGTACAAACTCCTCCCGGGTGCGGTTGTCCTTTAAAAAGCAACCGGTAAAGGCCGAAGTAGTGGTAACTGAATTCTGCTTTTGTACACCGCGCATGACCATGCACAAATGCTTTGCTTCGATGACTACAGCCACTCCCAGCGGGTTCAGCGTTTCCTGGATGCAATCGCGGATTTGCATGGTAAGCCGCTCCTGAACCTGCAGCCTGCGGGCATAGGCTTCAACTACCCGGGCAATTTTGCTGAGACCGGTAATATAGCCATTGGGAATGTAGGCAACATGAGCCTTGCCGAAAAAAGGAACCATATGATGCTCGCAAAGCGAATACACCTCAATATCTTTCACTATTACCATTTGCCTGTAATCCTCATGAAATTTGGCAGCGCCCAAAATTTCCTCGGGTTTGATGAAATACCCGTGTGTGAAAAACTGCATGGCCTTGGCAACTCTTTCGGGTGTATCCAGAAGACCTTCGCGGCACGGATCTTCACCCAGATTCATGAGAACCTTTCTGTAAAGAGATGCCAGTGATTTGGTTTTCCGGCCGTTGAATTTATCAATCCGCTCAAACCCGGCTTCAAATATGCCTTCGATAACAGGTTTTTTCTCTTCCATTAAATATTTTTATTAAAATGTACCCATTCCAGTATAATCACGTATGACTTTAAAAAGTCTTATATTTAAAGTATCCTGGCTCTTTACAAAATTAGAAACTTTTTGTAATGCTGCCAGAAAATTCGACCATACCATGAAAATTCTTATTGTGGCATCATCCAACAGTGAAGTCAAATTACTCAAAGACAAACTAACCTATGTTGCCAAGGTTTTCAACAACATGCACAATTATAAACTTGGGAACCTGGACATTGATATTCTTATTGCGGGGTACGGCAGTACCTTCATGGCTTACCACCTGACCAGGACGCTGAATACATACAGTTACGATCTGGCCATTAACCTGGGTATTGCAGGGAGTTTTGACTATTTTCTCGAATTGGGTTTCGTGGTGAATGTTGTTCAGGATCAGTTTGCCGATTTGGGTTTCGAAGAGAAGGACTCCTTTTTCACTCTGGGTGAGAAAGAAATGCTCGATCAGGATTCATTTCCTTTTACCGGCGAAATCCTGAGAAGCCTGGGTAGCTTCGAAATTGACGTTGTGGAATCGCTGATTCCTGTTAAGGCCATTACTGTAAACACTCTTCATGGCCGGCAGGAGAGCATTCAGAAGGTGAAAAGCCGTTTCAAATGTGAAATAGAAACCATGGCAGGTGCTGCCTTTTTCTATACCTGCCTTATGGAAAAAATACCTTTCCTGCAAATCAGATCAATTTCTTATTTTGTTGAACTGCGTAAGGTTGACAACTGGCATCATCCGCTGGCACTTAGTAATCTTACAGCTACAGTTCTTGAAATTTTGGAAGAGTTGCGACTGGACAAATAGAAGTTTGTTTAATTTAGCTGAAATTACTTTTCTTTGCATCTGATAATAATTATGGAATTATGATTGTAATTACCGGTGCAGCAGGTTTTATTGGCAGCAATTTAACGGGCTTCATGAATACAAACGGGGCCACGGACCTGGTTTTGGTGGATGATTTCAGCAGCGAACAAAAGAACCGCAATCTTACCGGTAAAAACTACTCTTTACAGGTTAACCGCGATCATTTTGAGACATGGATTGATAAGAACCACAGTGATGTTGAATTTGTAATTCACCTGGGTGCCCGAACCAACACAGCTGAATTTGACAAGGCTATTTTTGACAGGCTGAACCTGGGCTATTCCAAAATGGTGTGGAAGGCCTGCACTGAACGTAAACTCCCCCTGGTATATGCTTCCTCTGCAGCCACCTATGGCGATGGAGAACTTGGATACAATGACGATCATGATGTTGTCAACAGGCTGATCCCTCTGAATCCTTACGGGGAATCCAAAAACGACTTCGACAAATGGATCCTCTCACAACCAGATAAACCGCCATTCTGGGCCGGACTGAAATTTTTCAATGTATACGGGCCCAATGAATATCATAAAGGACGCATGGCCTCGGTGATATTTCACGCTTTTAATCAGATCCGTGAAACCGGCCGGATGAAGTTGTTCCGGTCGCACAAACCCGGAATTCCTGACGGCGGCCAGAGTCGTGATTTTGTTTATGTAAAGGACCTGGTAAATGTGATCTACTGGTTTTATGAGAACCGTCCTGCCTCCGGAATTTACAACCTGGGGACAGGAAAAGCACGTACTTTCCTGGATCTCACCAGGGCTACTTTTAGGGCCATGGACCTTGAACCTGCCATTGATTTCATAGATACCCCGATCGACATCAGGGACAAGTACCAATACTTTACAGAAGCCCGGATGGATAAGCTCATCAATGCTGGATATCAAAAACCATTTACCACACTCGAAGAGGGTGTGGATGATTATGTGAGGAATTATCTGGCGGATGGAAAAATGATCTGAACCTGATACCTGAAAGCTCGATTCAGGGTTCCAGGTTTTCGGAGAAACAGGGAGGTAACTTATTTCGGGAGCCGACCAAACCAAAGCGCCTTAAGGTTGTTGTTATTTATAAACTGACCTGCATGCTGATGGACAAGTACTCGTTTATTGGAAACAGTGAGGCAAAGGCCATTGAAAGCCTGTATCAGCTTTATCTCGAAAATCCCGATGCACTTGAAGAAGGTTGGAAAACCTTTTTTGCCGGTTTTGATTTTGCCCTGAAATTCAGAAATACCAGTGCAGATACAAATGAGCAACTCGACAAAGAATTCAGGGTTCTCAATTACATTGATGCATTCCGGAAAAGGGGGCACCTTTTTACCAAAACCAATCCGGTAAGAACGCGAAGGAAGTACGCTCCCACCCTTGCTCCGGAAAATTACAACCTTTCAGAATCCGACCTGGACACCGTTTTTCATGCAGGAACAGAAATAGGCATCGGGAACAAATCACTCCGTGAGATCATCGGGCACCTCGAGGCAACCTATTGCCAGTCGGTGGGAGCGGAGTACATGTACATCAGGGCGCCGGAAAAGATCAAGTGGTTGCAGAACAGAATTGAAGGAAGCAGGAACCGCACTGATTTTGATGCTGCTACAATGCAGGACATTTTTAACCATCTGAAGAAAGCAGCAGGATTAGAGAACTTCATCCATAAGCGGTTTGTGGGTCACAAGCGATTTTCGCTCGAAGGGTCTGAAACCCTCATTCCGGCGTTGCACTACCTGATAGCAAAGGGTGCCTCCATGGGTGTTATAGAATACTTTTTCAGCATGGCCCACAGGGGAAGGCTTAATGTGCTGGCCAATATTATTGAAAAGCCTTATGAAAAAGTATTCCAGGAATTCAGTGCTGAACAATATGAAGAGAAGATTTCACTGGGAGATGTTAAATACCATTTGGGATACTGTAATATGCTGAAACTGCCTGACGGCAAAACAGTAGAGGTTCACCTGGTTCCAAACCCGTCACATCTTGAGTCTGCCTCACCCGTAATAGAAGGCATAGCACGTGGCATTGCTGAAAACACATACCAGGGCGACTTTTCAAAGATACTTCCGGTGATTATTCACGGAGATGCAGCAATTGCCGGACAGGGAGTGGTTTACGAAGTTATCCAGATGTCGGCATTGCCCGGTTATAAAACCGGCGGCACCATTCATATTGTTGTTAACAACCAGGTGGGATTCACCACCAATTACCTCGACGGAAGGTCCAGTACATATTGCACCGATGTGGCCAAGGTAACCAAGGCTCCTGTATTTCATGTAAATGGTGACGATGCGGAAGCCCTGGTTCATACCATGCTGATGGCCATGGAATACAGGCAGGCATTCTCATCGGATGTTTTTATTGATATTTTGTCATACCGCAAATACGGCCACAACGAATCCGACGAGCCCCGGTATTCCCAACCCACATTGTACAAGGCCATTGCCACTCACCCCAATCCGCGCGATATATATGCCGGTAAACTGATTGAAGAAGGCATACTTACCGCTGAAGAAATTAAAAATCAGATCCATGATTTCAATTCATTTCTCGAAGAGAAGTTGAAAATTTCAACGGACCTGGGCAAGGTATACATCCAGCGATTCCTTCACAACCGGTGGAAGCAATTTAAACACGCCCGTAAAGAGGATTTTGAAAAATACTGGGATCATGAAATTACGATTGACCTGATCCGTCATATCGGAAAAAAGATCAACTTCCTGCCTGCTGATATGCAATTCATCGATAAAACGCGGAAACTGGCCGATGAACGAACCAAAATGCTTGAAAGCGGTAAAGTTGACTGGGCACTGGCTGAATTGCTGGCATACGGAACTCTTGTTTATAAAGGTCATCCGGTGAGACTCAGCGGACAGGATACAGTCAGAGGGACTTTTGCCCACCGACATGCAGCACATGTAATTGAAGACACCGATTCGGTTTATGTTCCGCTAAAACATATCGACCCGAACCAGGCTTCATTCTCGGTGTATAATTCGCCGTTGAATGAATATGGAGTTATGGGGTTTGAATATGGTTATGCACTGGCAAACCCGAACGGACTAACCATCTGGGAAGCCCAGTTTGGCGATTTTGCCAATGTGGCCCAGGTAATTATAGATCAATACATCAGCTCGGCCGAGGAAAAATGGGGACTGATGAATGGACTGGTATTGCTTTTGCCCCATGGATTTGAAGGACAGGGACCGGAACATTCAAGCGCCCGGATTGAAAGAATTTTATTGCTTGCGGCCAGAAACAACATGCAGATCGTGAATCCGACCACCCCGGCAAACCTGTTTCACCTGTTGCAGTCAAGCATCAACCGGAATTTCAGGGTTCCGTTGATCGTTTTCACTCCCAAAAGCCTGTTGCGGCATCCGGCCTGCATTTCAACAGTTGGTGAGCTTGCAGAGAGCCGGTTCCAGGAGGTGATTGATGATGCTGATGTGGATGTAAATGAAGTCAGAAGACTGGTATTCTGTTCGGGAAAAATTTATTATGACCTGCTGGCCCAAAAGAAAGCCTATGACGCTAAAGACATTGCCCTGGTAAGAATTGAACAGCTTCACCCCTTCCCTGCTGTGCAGGTTGACCAGATCCTGAAAAAATACTCAAACACCCTGATAACATTGTGGGTTCAGGAAGAACCCGGTAACATGGGTCCCTGGCGGCATATCCGGCATGAGTTTGGTGAACGACAGATCATCCCGGTATACCGGCAGCCCAGCGGGAGCCCGGCAACGGGACTTCTCAAAGTGCACCAGATCGGCCAGCAGGAAATTATATCAAAAGTGTTCCGCAAGTGCGAATGCGACCTGAAGCGCAAGTATTGCGGGTTGCAGTGTGCTGTTGGTAGCCGGCGTGAAGAAATACTGAAGAGCTACAACTATTTCCCCGAAAAAACCTAATGCTGTTACACTGCCATGATTATTGAAATAAAAATACCTGCAGCGGGTGAATCCATTACCGAAGTTGCCATTGGAAACTGGCTGATTGAAGATGGTGACTTTGTTGAGAAAGACCAGGAAATTGCTGAAGTGGAAACCGATAAGGCAACACTCCCGCTGATTGCACCTGAACCGGGAAAAGTTAAAATTCAGATACGTGCAGGTGAAAAGGCCCGGATTGGGGATGTGGCCTGCACAATTGATACGGATCAAACAGTTTCAACAACACCCCAACCAGTAAAGGCACCGGAAAAACCCTTAACAAGCAGGGAAATACCGGTTGATCATCAGAAAGAAGTAATACCGGCTGAACAAAAAAACCGGAATCAGGTTAAGGCAACACCGCTCGCCAAAAGCATCATGAAAACACATAACCTGTCGGTTGAAGACGTCATTAACGGATTGCGGAAGATTTCGCGCAGCGATGTGGAGTTGGTTATTAAAAGCCAGGAACCTTTAAAAACAGGCATACCACCTGAAGTAGCCAGGGGTAGGCAGACAGAGCGGATCCCCATGTCGCCGTTGAGGCGGAAAATCAGCAAAAGGCTTGTTGCAGTAAAGAATGAAACAGCCATGCTCACCACCTTCAATGAGGTGGACATGACCGCCGTGATGGAGCTGCGCAAAAAGTACCAGGCTCAATTCAAAGAAAAGCACAGCATCAAACTGGGGCTGATGTCTTTTTTTATCAAGGCTTCAACAGAGGCTCTGAAAATTTATCCGGGAGTTGGTTCTTTCATCGACGGGGATGATATTGTTATTCCTCGTTTCACAGATATTGCAGTGGCAGTGCAGACAGAAAAGGGATTGATGGTGCCGGTAATCAGAGATACGCAAGTGCTGAATCTGGCTGAAATTGAAGCTTCGCTGGCCGAACTGGCAGATAAAGCCAGAAGATCAAAACTGTCATTGGAAGAAATGACCGGTGGAACTTTTACCATCACAAACGGCGGTGTTTTTGGTTCCATGTTGTCAACACCTATTCTGAACCCGCCGCAATCAGCCATTCTGGGGATGCATAACATGTTGGAACGGCCTGTGGCCGTAAATGGAAAAGTTGAGATCAGACCCGTCATGTATGTTGCACTTTCCTATGACCACAGGGTAATAGACGGTAAGGATTCTGTGGGTTTCCTGGTTAAGGTCAAAGAATTACTTGAATCTCCGGCAGGTATGGGACCTGATGCATCAGATCCGTTCAAAGTTTTGCTTGGTCTCTAAAAAATCTTTGGAGCATTTTGGCCTTCTGAAAAGAAAACTGAGTTTGCCTGGGGCCGATAATTGTCGTAAATTTGTATTGCAGGCATAATTAAACCACATGAAACTCAAAATAACACTTTATCTGACTGCGCTGTTGGCATTGTTTCTTATGGCTATCAGCTGCCATAACGAAGATGACGAGCGCATTGAACATGACTACCTGCAGAGCTATACAAAATCGCTTAGTTATACTGCAAACAGTATTAAACTCACATTAGCCACAAAACTGGTTGAATATCCCGAACTTGCCGGTATTATTGACCGGGTTAAGTACGATGTGCAACTTTACAAAGTGAATTATAAGACAACATGTTACGACAGCACAGCAATTGCTTCCGGAATTTTTTGCCTGCCGGTTGCCAAAAGAGAGTTTCCTGTGATCAGTTTTCAGAATGGCACCAATACCAGTCATGACAATGCCCCTTCCGTCAATGTGCTTAACCAGGATTACGCGATGATTGAGATTATGGCAAGCCTGGGTTATGTTGTGCTGATTACCGATTATATTGGCTTCGGGAATACATCGGACAGGGTTCATCCGTATTACCACAGGCAACCTACAGATGATGCCGTGACTGATCTGATCCGTGCATTTAATGAGTTAAAGCTTGGGAACAGTTCACTTGCATCGGGTAACGATACGCTTTATATGATGGGATATTCCCAGGGTGGCTGGGCCACCTTGTCGTCGTTCAGGGAAATTGAGACTGACTATTCCGATATGTATGTATCAGCAGTCTCTTGTGGAGCCGGGGCATATGATCTGCCGGCCATGTCGGAATACGTACTGGGTCTGGATAGTTTTCCGGGGCCGCTCTACCTGCCCTACTTTGTTTATTCACACCAGGTTTACGGAAACATCCATGATCCGCTTGCGAAGTTTTTCAATAATGAATACTCCCTGAAAATTCCGGATCTGTTTGATGGCAGTTTTAAAAACGATGAAGTGAATTCGCAGCTTACCAATTCAATAGCTGACCTGATTACTGCCGATATGCTTGAAAACTACGCCACAGGTTCCGGGTTCAGTGAATTAAGAGAAGTGCTTGATGAAAACAGCATTTCCGGATGGAATACGCAAACCGCGTTAAGGTTTTATCACGGCACTATTGATAACAACGTACCTCCGGTGCAATCGTTAGAAATTTATGAAGACTTTATTGATGCCGGAGTAAGTGCTGCAAAAATCCAGTACATCCCCCTGGATGGTCACACGCATATTACCGGATTATTACCCTGGGGAGTTATGACGATAAGCTGGTTCAATTCGATAGAAAACTATTAGCATTTCCTTGCATGAAGAATATGTTACAGCAGTATACCCATCGCAGGCTCAATGTACTAACAGGCGAATGGGTTCTGGTTGCACCGCATCGCACCAAAAGGCCCTGGCAGGGGTATGAGGAAGGAAAACAACCGAAGAAATCAATTGAACACGACCCCTCGTGTTACCTGTGCCCCCGGAATACCCGGGCCAATGGCACGGTCAACCCCGATTACAAGTCGACCTACATATTTGTAAATGATTTCAGCTCCCTGGTTGATGTAATTCCCGATTTTGAAACCGACGAATCAGGTCTTCTGGTGGGGCGTTCAGAAAGGGGAATATGCAAGGTTGTCTGTTTTTCGCCCCGTCATGACCTCACCCTTGCTGAAATGAGTAATGATGAACTTGTGGTGGTGGTTAAAGCGTGGATGGAAGAATACAGAAGCCTGGGATCGTTACCCTTTATCAACCATGTTCAGATATTTGAAAACAAGGGAGAAATCATGGGTTGCAGCAATCCCCATCCGCATGGACAGATATGGGCACAGGAGACCATACCTGTGGAACCTGCGAAGGAACTGGATCAACAGCAGAAATACTTCGCACAGCACAATTCGGTGCTGTTACTCGATTATCTTCAGCTTGAGCTGAAAAAGAAAGAAAGGATCATATACGAAAATGAAGGATTTGTTGTACTGGTTCCTTTCTGGGCAGTATGGCCCTATGAAGTAATGATACTTCCTAAAAGACATATCCACCATATACTGCAATTCACTGACTCAGAAATATCCTGGTTTGCAGATGCATTGAGCATGACCACTGTGAAATTCGACAACCTTTTCAACACCTCATTCCCTTATTCAGCAGGGATACACCAGGCTCCAACCGATGGTAAGGTTCATGAGGCATGCCAGTTACACATGCACTTTTACCCGCCTTTACTCAGGTCGGCAACCGTGAAAAAATTTATGGTTGGATATGAACTGCTGGCCAATCCGCAGCGTGATATCACGGCAGAAACAAGCGCTTCCATTTTAAGGGATCTGCCATCGCTTCATTACAGCAGGAAGTGATTTTTACAGGAAGTTCTTGGTAACAAATTCCTGAAACTTTTCTTTGTACTGATCGCTAATTGGAATGTAGATTTTTCCAAACACAATCCTGCTTCTTTCAATGGTGTCAATTTTAGCCAGGTTTACGATAAAAGACCTGTGAACCCGCATGAAAGTTCCGGCAGGTAGTTTTGCTTCAAGCTGTTTGAGCGATGAGAGCGAAAGTATGGGCTTGGTATCATTTTTCAAAAACACCTTCACATAATCTTTTAGTCCTTCGATGTAAAGAATATCATTGAAATTGATCCTTCGGATCTTGTATTCCGATTTGAGGAACAGGAATTCATTATTTGCTTCAATTTGGGTGGTTTCACCTTTCTTCTCAAGCCGGATCAGCCTGAGCGCCTTCTGCACGGAATTAAAGAATTCTTCATAGCTGAATGGTTTCAGCAGGTAATCTACCACATCGAGCTTGAACCCTTCCAGGGCATA
Source organism: Bacteroidales bacterium (assembly GCA_046481675.1). Lineage (GTDB taxonomy): Bacteria > Bacteroidota > Bacteroidia > Bacteroidales > UBA10428 > UBA5072. The sequence continues at coordinate 11,114 of JAWOJJ010000008.1, forward strand.
TTTTTCATAGGCAGTGGTAAAGACTACCTTGGGCCCCTTTTTAATGCTGCGGGTAAATTCAATACCATTCAAATCGGGCATCTGAATATCAACAAATATGAGATCTATTGAGTTGTCGGCCATGAAGTCCACAGCATCCAGGGGATTGTCGAACTTTCCCACCAAATCCAACCCGGGTGTCTTCTCAATGTATCCGGCCATCAGTTGCAGGGCCAGGGGTTCATCATCAATGGCAATCGTATTGATCATGAGATCAGGTTTTAGTCAGCCAGATTTTTACGAGCACATGAAAGGATGATTCCGTTTGATTGAGTGAAAACTCATGTTGATCAGGGAAGAGCAGATTAAGCCTTTTCTTAAGGTTTTCCAGTCCTATACCTGAATTGGGATCACGATTCTCATCCCCGTTTTTAACCATGCTGTTTGTGCAACTGAAGTTAATCATTTCTTTTGAAATTGCCATTTCAATATCGATAAAAGATTTCTCCCTGTAACTGATTCCATGTTTAAACGCATTTTCAATAATGGATATAAAAAGCAGAGGCGGTACAGCAATATCATCATACTCCGCTGGAAATGATACGCTGAGTTTCACCTTCTCTGATATGCGCAGCTTCATCAGATCGATGTAATTATTCATGAATTCGATTTCGTTACTCAGCCTGGTTTCACCTTCTTCCGATTCATAGAGCAGGTAGCGCATCATGCGCGACAACTTAAGCACTGCATTCTGGGAGTCCTCTTTATTGATATCAATGAGCGCATAAATGTTATTCAAGGTATTAAAAAAGAAATGCGGACTGATTTGATTTTTAAGGAAGGCCAGTTCAGAATTCAGTTTTTCCTTTTCCAGTTCTTTCTGCCGCTTTTCAATTTGGGAATGCCGTTCGAGCACCCTTAAGCCCAGCGGAAATATGGTAAAGAACAATACATTGAAGGTGTAATTGTATATGTGCATAGGCCCGTATGGCAATCGCAACAATCGTTTGGTACGCGCAGGCGGCCTGTGGTTATCGCGGTTTTCCATCGTTTCGCGCCGTTCCAGTTCACCGGGATTATTATTCTGCCAACGTTCAAAAGTGAGATTACCGGCAATAACTGATATAAAGTACAGACCAACGGCAAGACCCAGGGCAGCCAGAAAATACCTGATTCTCTTCCCTTTCATAAACAACCTCGGGATCAACAACAGGTAATTGCTGTAAAAGATGAGCGCGTTAACAATGGCATTGATATAAAAACCCCATACAAATCCTCTGGGTACATCCCACCTGTAAAAAAAATAGAGTGGAAGACCCAGTATTATTGCCCATGCGGCCATGTGCAACAATACCTGCATCTTGCTTCCCTGTATTTTAAGCGTCATGGTCATTTTCTTTATTCATATCTGAGCGCATCAATCGGGTTCAGATTGGAAGCTTTACGCGCCGGGTACCAGCCAAAAAACACTCCGATGATAAAACATACGATGAAAGCTAAAATAACAGCTTTGGATTGAACATACGCAGGAGTATCCATCAGCGATCCGGCTCCTTTTGCAATCAGATAACCCAGTATGATACCCAAAAGTCCACCCAATATGCTCAAAATTATTGATTCAACAAGAAATTGTCTGAGAATATCCCTACCGCGGCCACCAATTGACATACGCAATCCGATTTCCCTGGTTCTTTCCGTTACAGAAACAAACATAATATTCATAATGCCGATTCCGCCAACCAGTAATGATATACCGGCAATAGCGCCCAAAAGGTACGTCATAATATCCGTAATTGATGTCATGGTACTCATCAGTTCTGATTGCGACATGATGCGGAAGTCGTTCTCGTCGGAATCTTTCAGTTTATGAGTTCTGCGAAGGATTTCTTCAATTTCTGTTATGGCAGCTGCAGAGTTTTCCTCCCTTGTGGCAGAGGCATATATGCCATTAATATAGTCAATAGCTGCAAGGCGGCGTTGCACCGTGGTATATGGGGCAACAATCAAATCATCCTGATCCTGACCCATTCCGCTTTCTCCTTTTTCCTCCAGCGTACCGATAATCTGGAACGGGATATTTGTTATCCGGATGTTAAATCCTACCGGATCAACGCCTTCACCAAACAGGTTCTCAATAACAGTTTGGCCTACCAGGCAAACCTTGGCCATACTTTTCACCTCCTGGGATGTAAATATCCTGCCTGTTTTAATATTGAGTTTCCTGATTTCCATGTATTCCTCGCTGGCTCCGTAAATGGTGGTTTGGGCATTTTGGTTGCCATAAATGATCTGCCCGTTTGCCCTGACCTCAGGTGAAACAGCGGCCAAGTTAAGGGCCTCGTTCCTGAGTGCTTCCACATCACTCATTTTTAGCGCCATGGAACTGGAACTACCCAGGCTAACGCCACCTCTCCGCATGAAATTGGGCATTACCATGATCATGTTGGTGCCCATGTTCGACATTTCCTGGCGCATGCTTCTTTTGGATCCTTCACCCAGGGCAAGCATGGCGATTACAGATGCCACACCGATAATGATACCGAGCATGGTGAGCACAGCCCTGAGCCGGTTTCTCACGAGCGCTCTGACCGCTATTTTGATTAAATTGGAAAAATTCATAACAATCAAGTTTACTTCGTTTCAAATTCTTCAATGTTCTCAACAGGCAGGTTTATAAGAACATCCCTGGCAAAAAGCCGATCGGTCACCATGTTTTCGCGCTGAATAAGCCCGTCGCGGAAAACCACGTTCCGCGTTGCAAAACGGGCGATATCTGGTTCATGGGTTACATATACGATTGTTCTTCCGCGCTCATTCAAATCCTGAAAAAGTTCCATGATCTCGAATGATGTGCGCGTATCCAGGTTCCCGGTTGGCTCATCTGCAAGTATCATCACCGGGTCGTTAACCAGAGACCGGGCTATAGCCACCCTTTGCTGCTGCCCGCCAGATAGCTGGTTGGGCATGTGATGCATACGATCAGCCAGTCCCACTGCCTCAAGCGCCCTTATTGCGCGTTCTTTTCGCTCCTTTGACTTGACCTGCGAATTATAAAAAAGCGGTAGTTCAACATTTTCAAGTGCGGTAGTTCTCGGCAGCAGGTTATAAGACTGGAACACGAACCCAAGCTTCTGATTTCGCAGCCTGGCCAGCTGATCTTTACTGAGGGTTCTGATATCCACCCCGTCTAGCCAGTATTCACCCTTTGTAGGAACATCAAGGCAACCCAGAATATTGAGCATGGTTGATTTACCTGATCCGCTCATACCCATAACAGCCACGAATTCGCCCCGGTCAATGCTCAGGTTAATGCCACGAAGGGCATGAACAGTAACCTCTCCGATGTGATAATCCTTTCTGAGACCGGTAATTTTTATAATTGTTTTTTCCATGATTCAGTTTTTTTGTGCGTGCTAACCCTCATTTTAGAAAGGGAACGGTCCACGGCGAACCTGGTTTTCCGCCTCTTTCTTTTTACTGCCACTGCTCATGGAAATAACCACCTCATCACCTTCCTTAAGCCCTTTTACCACTTCAACATAGGTGCCATTATCAATACCCGCGGTAATGGGGTTGGGTTTGATTCCACCCTTGTCGTCCTTCACCCAAACCATTTTAAAACCTTCAGGAAAGTTTCCTCCAAAACCTCCCTGGGGAAATTTAGGCATAGTGCCATTGGATGCGCCAAAACCGCCTGATGGCATGCCGGCTCCGGCTGCCGGAAAACTACCGGGAGCTTTTGAACCTGCACCGGCTCCCTGGGGCATGGTTCCTTTTGGAGCATTCTTCATCATCTTTTCCATCTGCTTTTGCATGTATGCCATGTCAGGCGTAAACCGGGTGGCCTTTCCGGCAAGCATCAGCGCGCTGTCTTTCTCTTCAACATATATGGTGGCACTGGCAGTCATTCCCGGCATCAGCTTTTTATCAGGGTTTTTTGCACTCAGGATTACCGAATACATGACTACATTGTTGGTAATTGTCGACTGCAGACGCACTTCGGCCACCTTACCCTCAAATTTCTTATCGGCATATGCATCCACGGTAAAATCAACACGCTGCCCTTCCTTTACCTTTCCAATGTCGGCTTCAGCAACACTGGCTTCCACTTCCATCTGGGTCAGATCGTTCACAATGGTAAATAAAGTTGGTGTATTGAAGCTGGCAGCAACGGTCTGCCCTTCTTCCACAGCACGATTTAAAACCACACCGTCAATGGGTGAAGTAATGGTAGCGTAATCCAGATTGGTCTTGTTTCTCTCATGTGTTTTCCTGGCATTTGTAAGAGAAGATTTTGCACTCTCAAAATTATAAACCGCCTGATCATAATCGGCCTGTGCAATCAGCTTCTTTTCATACAATGCTTTCAGACGTTTGTATGTGGCCTCCTGGTATGCCAGCTGCGCTTCTGCAAGCTTTAAACTTGACTCGCTTTGCTCCCACTGGGCCTGCAATTGCTTTTTATCAAGCTGGGCTAAAACCTGCCCTTTCTTTACATTGTGATTGAAATCTACATAGATTTTATCAATAATGCCTGAGACCTGAGTACCTACCTCAACAGAGGTCACAGCCTCAATGGTACCGGTTGCTGTAACCACATTGGCAATCTTTCCCTTTTCCACCTTGACAGTTTCAAAGGTATAGGCGGCATCTTTTTTACCAAATGGCTTTATAACCAGTATTGCGACAAGAACCACAACAACTACCGCACTAATTATCAACACTTTCTTTTTCATGGCAATTAATTTATACTATTTGATATTCCTGAATACAATTTTATAAGGTTAATGGAATTCCTGAATAAAAGTCAAGAATTTTATAGCTGAAGATCAAATTGAATTTTGACTGCAGTAACCTGCTTTCGGATGTAATCAGACTTGTTTTGGAAACCATGTAATCGATGGCACTGATCAGACCCTGGAAATACTTCTCGTCTGACAGATCTGAAGACTCTTTGGTAGCCTGGTAATTCTCAAGATTGGCGGCATATTCTATCTGAGCAGAAACCACATCCTGACAAGCCTGTTCAATATTTTTCCTCAACTGATTTCGCGTGTCCAGTTCGCTTAATTCGGCATTCTGATATCCAATTTTTGCAACCTCCACACTGGTTTTAGCCTGTTTCCGCTGGTAAAT
>JAWOJJ010000041.1:0-28583 GCA_046481675.1 Bacteroidales bacterium
CAATGCTCCGGCTTTCCAGAAATCGTAATAATTGAACCACTGATAGGGATATTTCAGTACCTTTTCTTCCATGGCAGCCAGGTAATCGCTGATCACCGTCCGGAGCATTTCGTCTCTTTTGGCAGGGGTGCCCTGCTGCTGGTAAAGCCGGGGAGGGGTGGCGTAGTAGTGGTAATGGCGGGTACCTTCTTTCATGGCAAAAACAAAAGAAACAGGCACTCCGTATTTCATGGCCAGGTAGAACGGTCCTGTTGGTAACAGGGCTTTCTTACCCAGAAAATCACAGGCAATGGTCTTGCTTCCCTCCACAAACCGGTCGCCGTGCATGCACACGATCTCATGGTTGCCAAGTGCGCGGCTGATTTCGTAAACATGGGCATTATCAGCACCAATGGGGATAACCTGAAAGCTTTTTTGCGTGAAGGACGAAAGGTATTCCTTTATTTTCTGATGTTCTGCATCAAGCATGATTACGTTAACAGTGGCATCAAGCCGTTCCAGCATGTGCCCGGCCATTTCGAAGTTGCCTACGTGGGCACTGATGAACAATCCTCCTTTGCCGTCACGGGCAATTTTCCGGAGGTGATCCTCACCGTCGAAATCAAAAGTGAATTTGGCATCAAAACCGCCCATTGTAGCGGTTTTATCAAGAATTACCTGGCCGAAGGTGTAATAATTCCGGTATACAGAAATCACCGACCGGAAAAAGCCATATTTCAGCCGTTTTCGGTAGAAGTAAAAAATAAATCCGAATGATGCGGGATTGAACAGGAAGAAGTACAGTGCCACAAACCGGAGCAGGAAATAGGCAAAAGGAAGTCCCAGGTATCTGAGGACGGCTATGAATATCTTATAGCCTGTTAGTCCGCCCCTGGTTTGGCCTTTCCATTCGGTCACGGCAGGTTACTTCTTGTTTATGCAATTGAAAATGTAGTCGTACAAATCATCAAGCGTTCTGATGGCGGTCATTTCCTCGCCTTTGAGCGTTAATCCGAATTCTTTCTGAACGATTACGGCAATATCTACAAAGTCAAGGCTCTCAAGACCAAGATCGTCCTTCAGGTGAGCAGAAGGTTTGATCTTTTCCCCGTCAATTTCAAACTCCTCAACCAAAAAGTTCTTGATGATCCCGGCGATTTCTTCTTTGTTCATGATGTTCAGGTAAATGCTATATTATTTGAATTTTTTTATAATTAATGTGGAATTTGTGCCTCCAAAACCAAACGAATTGGAGAGTACTGAATTTATTTCATGAGGTGTGGCTTTGTTAACAATATTGAGATGGGCTGAAAACTCATCGGGTTCCTCAAAATTAATGTTGGGGGCGGCAAATGAGTTTTGCATCATAATAATGGAATAAACCACTTCGCTGGCACCTGCCATCCAGAGTTCATGACCGGTCATTGATTTGGTGGACGAAACAAGGGGCTTGTGCTTACCGAACACATGGTGAATCGCCTTGGCTTCGTTTTGGTCACCTATGGGTGTTGAAGTAGCATGGGCATTGATGTAATCAATTTCAGCAGGTGTAATTTTTGCATCGCTGAGAGCCATGATGATGGAACGGCTGGGGCCATCAACATCAGGTACGGAAATGTGTTTTCCGTCGGATGAAAAGCCGTAGCCGATCACTTCTGCAAGAATAGGGGCCCCTCTTTTTATGGCATGATCAAGGCTTTCGAGTATTACAGTGGCTGCTCCCCCGCTGGGCACCAAGCCATCCCTGTTTTTATCGAAAGGTTTGGAAGCTTTTGCAGGGTTATTTTCCTGTTTCGAAAAAGCATTTAAAGCATCAAAGCTGCCCACACAAAATAAGTTGACTTCCTGAGCACCACCACAGATAATCATGTCCTGGTATCCGTGCCGGATCGTGTGAAATCCCATGCCAATAGCATGAGAACCGCTGGCGCAGGCGCCACTAAGCGTGAAATTAACACCGCGCAGGCGGAAAATAACAGACAGGTTCATGGTAACCGATGAATTCATCGACTGGAACACAGCTCCGGAACCCACCAGGGTGGTATCTCTTTTTTCACGGATGATATCGGCACTCTGAATTACGGATGGTGTTGAGCTGTCGTTACCGAAAATGATGCCCACTTCGTGCTGGTCAAAGTAATCAGCGCTGAGGTTGGCGGTTTTTATGGCTTCTGAAGTTGACACATAGGCATATTCAGCCTGGTCGGGCATACATACTCTTGAACGCCTGTCCAGAATGCCTTTGAGATTCGGGCGTTCCAGTTTGCCGGTCAGGCCCGACTGGTATCCATACGATTTGCGTTCTTCATCCAGCACAATTCCCGATTTTCCCTCATATAATGAGTTCTTAACTTCTTCGAGATTTTTTCCGATGGAAGAGTAAATGCCAATGCCGGTAATTACAACCCTGTTCATGTTTATTAAGAAACTATTTTAAGTATACAAACCACCGTTAACCGAAATCACCTCTCCGGTTATGTAGGAAGCCTTTTCGGATGCCAGAAAGCATACTGCTTCTGCTACTTCTTCGGGAGTTCCAAAACGGTTTAGCGGTATCAGGTTTTTCAATTCATCTTCGTTCAGATCTTTGGTCATATCGGTTTTAATAAAACCGGGTGCCACAGCATTAACGGTAACCCGTTTTTTGCCGATTTCCTGTGCAAGGGCCTTGGTTGCGCCAATAACACCTGCTTTTGCGGCAGAATAATTCACCTGTCCCGGCAATCCCTTCAAACCCGAAAGCGACACTATATTTACAATTCTGCCATATTTCTTTACCAGCATATTCTTCAGTAAAAAACGCGTAGCATAAAAAAAGCCGTTCAGGTTGGTATTCAATACATCCTGCCAGTGGCTGTTTTCCATCCACATCATAAGCATATCCTTGCGGATTCCGGCATTATTAACCAGAACTTCGATGTAGTTATCGGGATGTTGCTCCTGCCATTGAGTCAATGCAGCTTCAACCTGTGAACTGTCGGTTACGTCGAATTGCAGCAAATCACCCTCGCTTCCGGCCTCCTGAACCAGAGTAAGTGTGTTTTGCGCTTCTTCCTTATTCCGCAGGTAATTGATCAGCACATGATAACCCATGGCAGCCAGCTTAACGCAAACAGCTTTGCCTATTCCCCTGGATCCTCCGGTTACAAGTGCATATTTCATGAGCCTGCAGATATTTTATAATTTACTGTATATTAATAAATTGACCGCAAAGATAATCTTTAATTTTCTTGATTTCAATATATTTTATGGTGTCTTCCTCAAAACGGGGGACAATTTTGCGAAGCTGCAGAAACTTCTCCCGGGTAAACGATGACATCCTGGTCTCCATATTGAGATAATCAATAGCCTGCATCACAGTCATCAATTCAATGGCAAGTACCTGGTAGGTATTGTCGATCACTTTGCGTGCAAATTGTGCTGAGTTGGTACCCATGCTCACAATATCCTGGTTGTCGTTGTTATTCGAAATGCTGTGTACATAATTCGGAAACGACAAAGTTTGGTTTTCCGCAACAGTTGATGTGGCCGTGAATTGAGCTCCCTGCATACCAAAATTGACTCCCAGTTTTCCCAAATTAACAAACGGGGGCAGCTTATTGTTCAGCCTGTCGTTCATCAGGTAGTTGGTTTGTCTCTCGAGAAGTATGGAAAGCTTGGTAATCGCAATTTTCAACTTATCCATTTCCAGGGAGATGTAATCACCGTGGAAATTTCCGCCGTGGAAAATATTGCCATTCTCGGCGTCAATCATGGGATTGTCGTTGGATGAATTGGCTTCGTTGAGCAGCACCTTTTCCACATATTCAATGGTATCCAGAATGGGACCCAGTACCTGGGGTACACAACGGATGGAATAGTATTCCTGCACCTTGTCGGCTATAACATAATCATCGCGGTGCTTGCCGTTGAAGAAATGCTCTTCGCGTTTCCTGATCAGCTTGCTGTCGTTGAGGATCAGCCTTTCCAATTCGGCAATTTTATTCTGTCCGGGATGCTTCTTAACCCGGTTCAGTTCGGCAGAGAAGTAATCGTCGAAAGAACGAACGATCTCATTGATCATGGCGGCAACGGTAATTGCCCAGTTAAGCAGGTTCCTGGCGTGCAGCAAATTGACCATTCCCGTGCCGGTCATGAAACTGGTTCCGTTAATGAGCGATAAACCTTCGCGTACATGAATGGAAATGGGCTTTAGGTTATGTTTTGAAATAGCCTCAGAGGCAGCGACTATTTTTCCCTGGTAGAAGACTTCTCCTTCGCCAATAAGTGCCAGTGCAATATGCGCCAGTTGAACCAGGTCGCCGCTGGCTCCCACACTTCCATGCTCAGGTACAACCGGAATGATCTCCAGGTTAACAAATTGCCTGATGAGTTCAATAACCTCCGGGTGTATTCCGGAATGCCCCTGGCAAAAATTGCTGAGCAGCGTGATCATGGCCGATCTCACATAAACGGGTTGAACCGGATCGCCGCAACCCGAAGCATGACTGCGAATGGCGTTGTAATGCAACTTGAGCCTGTCGGCATCTTCAATTTTGTACTGAGCCATAGGCCCCAGACCGGTATTGATACCGTAGATTATTTTGTCCTGGTGGAAGGTTTCGAGAAATTCATAGCTTCTGCTGATCCTGTTAAGTGCTTCTTTATGAATATCTATCTTAGCATTTTCATGTAAAATATGTTGATAATCTTCCAGCGTAATTCTGCGTCCACCAATTGTTAGCATCTTAAATTAAGGAGTTAAAAGCAATAAAATTCAAAAAAAATAAAAATAGGGTTGGATTTTAGGTTAACGGCTGCAAAATAATAAAAAATTTACTTCTTTAGGAAATATTATATTAACTTTCGCGTTGTAGCTAACTTGTTGCGGTGTTGTAGATTTAGGCAGGTTGTGAAAGGATATACCCGTAACCGGGATGCAGGCGTGCAATTGAACACCCTTAATTATTTTACTAAATATCCTAAATTATTTCACATGAAAAGAGTTCTTTTTGTTTCATTTGCCTTGCTTCTTGTGGTTACTTTTTTTGCAACAGCACAGGAATCCGGTTCAAAAACCTCGGCTTTATACCCTTCTTTCGGGATCGGGATCGGCTTTTTTTATCCTTCGGACGTCAATGATTATATTGATTACGATCTGAGTGGCTACAATACCGTTAACGAGGATTTGTATATGTACCTTGAGGTAAAAGGCGGCCTTACTTACCGTTTGAAAAAAGTTGACTTTAGCGGCATGCTTGAATTCGATGTGGGACCAAAAGTTACTACCGGTGCTGAAACGTTCACCTATTTCTTTACCAGAGTGGCTCCGGAAATCAGTGCCAACTATTACATTTCCACTGGTTCAGGAAAGAATGCATTCTTTGTAGGAGGTGCAGTCAGCTATGCATGGCTGAAATTTGAGGATTTCAGCGCTTCAGCTCCCGGTTTTAAAGCCCAGGTTGGATACAGCTTGCAGTTTGGCAAATTCAATATGCAACCCTATGTTGCTTTTCGCTATAATAAGGCAACAGATGATCTGGAGATTGGAAGTTTCGACCTGGATTACACAGGGGGACAGATTGGTCTCATTTTTTCATTCCATCCCGGAATTCTCTACAAATAATTTATATTTGTGGCATCCAAAAAGAATCTGATGTGCCACTTTTGAAGAAGGAACTGGATGCGGAGATGAACTGGTGCGTGGTAATTCCGACATACAACAATGAAAAAACACTTGAGGGTGTTATCCTTGATGTTTTAAGGGTAACGCCCTGCATTATTGTTGTTAATGACGGATCTACGGATAAAACAGGAGCGATTTTGAAGCGTTTCAGCAACATTACTGTTGTTGACTATGCGCCAAACCAGGGCAAGGGGCATGCTTTGCAAACAGGATTCAGAAAAGCGTCTGAAATGGGCTATGAGTATGCCGTTACATTGGATTCAGACGGTCAGCATTTCGCAAAAGACATTCCCCTGTTTATTGAAAAAATCAGGGAAGTGCCGGGTGCACTTATAGTTGGAAGCCGCACGCTTCCCCAGGATAAGCTGAGAAAAGGCAGCGGTTTTGCCAATAAGTTCTCCAATTTCTGGTTCCGGTTCATTTCCGGAGTCAGCCTGCCCGATACCCAGTCGGGTTTCCGGTTATACCCGCTCAAACCAATCAGCGAAATCCGGTTCTTCACCAGTAAGTATGAATTTGAACTGGAAGTATTGATCAGGTCGGCCTGGCGGGGAATACCCCTTTTGAACATACCGATCGACGTATACTATCCGGCAAAAGACGAACGCGTCAGCCATTACCGGCCCTTTAAAGATTTTGCCCGAATCAGCTTGCTGAACGCAGTATGTGTGCTGGTTGCCCTGTTTTACGTGAAGCCCTTTTCATTTATTAATTATTTGAAAAAGGAGAATATCAGGACCTTCATTAAAAATAACGTGATTCAAACCCCTGATTCGGTTGCCAAAACAACCTTTTCGGTAATGCTGGGGGTGTTTATGGGCATCATTCCAATATGGGGTTACCAGCTCATTACAGCCATTGCACTGGCATACCTCCTGCGCCTGAATAAACTCATTGTAATTGTAGCTGCCAACATCAGCATTCCTCCTATGATCCCTGTAATTCTATATTTGAGCTACCTGACCGGAGGATGGATCCTTTCCGGTGAGAGCAGTCTTACTTTCAGCTCAGGCATCGATTTCACCTGGGTACGCGATAACCTGTACCAATATATTATAGGTAGCATTGTATTTGCAGTTGTGGCTTCGGCCCTGTTTGGACTGCTTACCTTTTCACTGCTCAAGTTTTATCACAACCGCAGGGTGATTATTGACTGATTCATGGAAGCTATATTTCTGCTCATATATCGTTTTTTTGAGAAAAGAAGGTTGCGCCTTTTTTTTCTGATGCTGTTGATAACTGCAGGAGCGGTTTACCTTGCCTCCCGAATCAGGTTCGAGGAAGACATCACCCGGATGATTTCAGGCGGTAGCTCACAGGGCGCAATTAACCAGGCTGTTGAACATTCCAAATTTCTCGACAAGATAATCGTTACCATATCTGCCTCCGATTCTGCCGGGAGTTCTGAAGTTGATGAGCTCATCGCAATCGGTGATCAGCTTGCCGATTCACTCCATTCGCCGGTTTTCTCACCCTATGTCAAAGCCCTTACCTATAAAGTGGCTGATACCGTTATTGAAACCATGTTCAACATCGTATATGAGAATCTTCCTTTATTTCTTGAAGATTCGGATTATGAAAGACTGGATTCATTGGTATCACCCGAAGCAATTGAGCAGGCGATCGGCAATGACCTGAGAAATCTGTTGTCACCGGCCAGCTTTACCATGAAGCAGATGATCATTCGCGACCCCGTTGGTATTGGCGGTATGGCTTTGGGTAAACTGGGATCGTACCAGAATGATGAAAACTACCAGGTGGTCAATGGTTGCATTTTTTCACGCGATTTGCGAAACCTGATGCTCTTTATTACTCCGGTTTATCCATCTAAGGAAACGGCGAAAAATACCGAATTTGTTAATAACCTCAACCGGGTCACCGGAATAATAGAAGCGGCCGGTAACGGGAAGATGGAAATCAGCTACTTCGGATCGGCTGTAATAGCTGTTGGAAATGCAGAACGACTGAAGAGGGATATCAGGCTGACGCTTACCATCACCATCGTTTTGCTGGCGCTGATCATTACCTTTTCAGTTAAAAAGAAAAAGCTGTTTCCGTTCATTTTTCTTCCGGCCGTTTTTGGCGGAATCATGGCCCTGGCTGTACTATACCTGGTAGAAGGCAAAGTATCCGTTATTTCTTTGAGCATTGGCACAGTTATTCTGGCCATTACCGTGGATTATGCGCTTCACATTACCACACATTACAAGCACCGGCACGATATCATCGGCACCATCAAGGATGTTTCATTTCCCATTATTGTATGTGGCTTTGCAACTGCTTTTGAATTCCTGACGCTGGTGTTTGTTTCATCTGAATCATTGCATGAGCTGGGTATTCTTGCAGCAGTAAGCGTTATAACAGCTGCATTCTTTACCATGGTGGTGCTTCCTCACATCCTCGATGCTACGCATAAAGCAAAAGACGAGACAGAAGAAAAAAACTACCTGGAAGTAGTACTGGATAAAATAACCCGGTATGGATTCGACAGGAATAAGCTTTTGTTACTGTTCATGGTGCTTTACAGTGTTGTTGCGCTGTTCTATATTGGCAGGGTTGGCTTTGAAGACGACATGATGAAAATGAACTACATGTCGGATGAGCTGATAAAGACCGAAGATAAACTCAACCGGATCAACAACGCCAAACTGAGTTCAGTTTATGTAGTGGCATATGGCAATGATCTCCAGCATGCACTTCGAAAAAACGAGATTGTGTTACAGCAAGCCACTGAGCTTAAAAATAGAGGCGTTGTCAGGGACTTTAACTCCCCGGGTTCCCTGCTGATGTCAGATTCCCTGCAACTACAAAAAATTAACAGGTGGAATAATTTCTGGCAGCACGAAAAGAAAAGGAAATTTCTTTCTACACTTGAAGAAAAGGCCGTTTCAGCGGGTTTCAGGCCGAATTCATTCACGGAGTTCAACGAGCTGATGAACAAGGAGTTCAAAGTTGCCGATTCTTCACTTTTTAAAACATTGGAATCTGTCTTTTTTATTGATAACATCAGTGTCACACCTGAATTGGCATCGGTTGTCACCGTGCTAAAAGTGGGTAACCAGGAAAAGGAAACGGCGGTGCAACGTTTTTCAGGAACCGACGGGGTGTTTGTGATCGATCGCAAATCGGTTCTGTCTCATATTGTCAATACCCTGGGGGAGGATTTTAATTTCATTGCCAATGTGAGCCTTATACTCATCCTGGGCGTTCTGATCCTCGCGTTGGGCCGGATTGAACTGGGCGTGATTACCTTTATTCCCATATTACTAAGCTGGATATGGACGCTTGGTTTCATGGGCATGGTGGGTATCCGGTTCAATATTTTCAACATCATTATTTCATCTTTTATTACGGGACTGGGTATTGATTACAGCATTTACATCATGCAGGGCCTGGTTCAGGGCTTCAAAACCAATAACAAAAACCTGCTGTCTTATAAAACCTGCATCCTGATCTCGGTAATGATTTCCATTTCGGGTACCGGCGTGCTGATTCTGGCCAAACACCCTGCCCTGAATTCCATAGCGCTCATTTCCGTAGTGGGCTTGTTGTCGGTTGTTCTTATATCCTATACTTTTGAAACCATTTTCTTCAACTGGCTGGTTGTTAAAAAAGGAAAAAACCGGTACCTGCCGGTTATCTTCTCAGACATCATGGTTACCCTTATTGTATTTGTTATTTTCATCCTCGGCTGCATTTTTATGAATGTAATGCTGTTGCTGGTTGTGTTGCTTCCGGTAAGTTCAAAACAGAAGCGCCTGATCATGCACAAAGGTATGAGGTTCTGGTGTAAGGTTCCGGTTTATGCCATGGTGCATATTCGCAAGAAGATTGTCAACATGGGCAATGAGGATTTCAGCAAGCCCGCGCTGATCATCAGCAACCACCAATCGCATATCGACCTGCTATTGCTGCTGATGCTGCATCCGAAACTGATTGTGCTAACCACCAAATGGGTATGGAACAATCCGTTATATGCACTGGTGATCAGGTATCTGAATTATTATCCCGTGATGGGTGGTTATGAAGAACTTACGGGCAGGCTTCAGGCAAAGGTTAACGAAGGCTATTCAGTGATTGTTTTTCCCGAGGGAAGCCGCTCCCCGGATTCTTCCATCAGACGTTTTCATAAAGGAGCATTTTTGCTGGCGCATGAACTGGGACTTGACCTTCTTCCGGTATTCATACACGGAGCCGGTGAATGCATGAACAAAGGAGAAAATCACCTGAGGGGAGGTTCGGTTACAATTAAAATATACCCGCGAATCAGGCCTGGTGACCAGAAGTACGGAGCAGACTACCATGAAATGACCAGGCAAATGCTGTTGTTTTACCGGAGTGAATACGGTAAGATCAGGGAAGAACTGGAAACTCCGGCCTATTTCAGACGCAAGGTCGTACGCAATTATATATACAAAGGGCCTGTGCTCGAATGGTATACCCGGATCAAGATGTCGCTTGAAAACAACTATGCGTATATTGACAAACTGGTTCCAAGAAAAGCTGCCGTTACAGATATTGGTTGCGGATATGGCTATCTTTCCTATTTGCTGAACTTTGTTTCCCCGGAAAGGAGAATCCTGGGCATTGATTATGATGCCGACAAGATTGAACTGGCCAGTCACTGCATTTCAAAAAACGGGCAGATAAGCTTCATTACTGCAGACGCCACGCAATATATACCGGAAAGTTCTGATGTGTTTATCCTGAGCGATGTGCTTCATTACCTTAATGATGACCAGCAAACAGCCCTGTTGGAAAGATGTATGGAAAAACTGAATCCCGGTGGAAAAATCATTATTCGTGATGCCGATAGTGATCTGAAAAAACAGCACCAGCGAACGCGTTATACTGAATTTTTCTCTACACGAAGCGGCTTTAACAAAGCAAAAGACAACAAGCTGCATTTCTTTTCAGGTTCCAAAATACGGAAAATTGCTGAAGACAGAGGTTTTAGCGTTACAGTAACACCAAGTTCCAAACTCACTTCAAATATGCTTTTCGTACTGGAAAAGCATCCTGTTGCATAACAATAGCGATTACGCTCCATGATAACCAGCGTGGATAAAGCTGAATCCCGGTTACGATAATCACCTGGCGTACTAGTTTTGAAGTGGTATTCTTAGTAAATTAGCATTAAGATAAAAAGAGAGCCCATGGAAATACTTAATACACCTGTTTTCGATTTTCTCCTTTTACCCTTGCTGATCTTTATCATGAGAATCTGTGATGTGACGCTGGATACCATGAGGATCATATTCATGACCAAAGGTTTCCGGAATGTTGCACCCATTATCGGTTTTTTTGAGGTGCTGATTTGGATTGTGGCCATAACCAGGATCATGGAAAACATCAACAACTGGGTTACCTACATCGCTTATGCGGCAGGATTTGCAACTGGTAATTACATAGGCATGCTGCTCGATGAGAAGCTGGCTATTGGTCACGAACTGATCCGGGTAATCACAAAAGTTGATTCAACCGATCTTGCAAAGGCGTTACGCGAAGCAGGTTTTGGAGTAACAACTGTAAAGGCTTCGGGCATGCAGGGAGATGTGGGCGTGTTATTTATAATTGTTAACCGGAGAAATCAGAAAAAAGCCATTGGCATAATCCAGCAGCACGCACCCAATGCATTTTTTACCATTGAAAACATTCATTACGTAAACAGGGAACTGGATAAACATATGTTGTCGCATACCATGGGCTCCAGGTTTTTCCCTTTTGTAAGGAAGTAGAAGGAGTGATTTTTGTTTCCCGGCTCAGGGTCACCTGTTGATTACAGGAAGAAGAAGTACAGGCCGAGTCCGATCATGACCAGGCCCGAAAAAACATAAATGATCCTCAACACCCTTTTATTAATGAAACTGCTTATGCGATAAGCGAAATAGGCTTTGATCACATCAAAAATAACCATTACCAAAAGGGTTGTGCCATAATACAGAATGGCTTGCTGACCGTTCAGTTTCATTTTGGATAGCGTGAAGGCCATTGTGCCCAGCCAGAAAAGAATAACCGACGGGTTCATCAGGTTGATGAAAAAACCGTTCATAAAGAGCATGAGATTCCGGTTTTTGAGTTGGGGAAGGGTGTCGTTCCGGTGGCGCAGCAGAATATAGTTCAGTCCGAATCCCACAAAGACCAGCCCTCCTGCCATGTTAAAATAAGCGTTTTGAATGATGGTACGGGTGATCCAGGCGGCAAAAAAATAAACGGTCAGGATTATGGCTGTATCGCAAAGCACCACGCCCAGGTCAAACCACAGGGCGGCTTTGAAACCCCGCGACATACTTGTCTCCATCAGCATGAAGAAAGTTGCGCCCACGCAGATGCTCAGCAAAACACCGGTAATAATGCCTTTGAAAATGATGTCCACTTAGTTCAGGTATTGCTTTGTAAATTCATCCCATTCAGTATACTGATTTCCTATTACGCGTGGGAATTTATGTTGCCCGCCTTCTTTGCCCTTCATCTTCAGCCAGTGGTAAAAGGCTTTCACGGGAACAATTTCAACAATAACGTTTTTCAATGCTGCCTTTCTCTCCACGGCATAATCATCGTTCAGTTCTGAAAGGGTTTTATCCAGCAAGTTTTTGAAATCATCCTTACTGTTTATTTGGTCATCGGTTCCGATATACCATTTATGGGCAAAAAGCCTTTCATAGGGTATTCCGGCAACAGTAAATTCCTTAATGTTGATATTCAGTTTTTCAGACATTCTGCTGATGGCCTGTGTCATATTATCTACACTCAGGTGTTCTCCGCAAAGACTTAAGAAATGCTTGGTGCGGCCCGTAATGATCAGCTCAAAATCTTTTACAGATGTAAAGCGTACCGTATCTCCGATCAGGTAACGCCAGGTACCCGCATTGGTTGTGATCAGCAGGGCGTAGTCTTCCCCCTCCCTCACCTGGTTAATCAGCAATACTTCGGGATTATCAACCAGCTTTCCGTCGGGATGAAAATTTTTTTGGTTGAAAGGTATGAATTCAAAGAAGATGCCATTGTCGAGTACGAGCTGCATGTTACGATCCTTACGGCGCTGATAGGCCAGGAAACCCTCTGATGCGAGGTAGGTTTCAAGGTAGTAGATTTCTTTTCCCAATAACTTTTCAAAGCTTTTCCGGTAGGGTGCCAGATTTACCCCGCCATGCGCGTACACCCTGAAATTCGGCCATATGTCATGAATGGTATTCAGGTTGTAATGTTCAACAATTCTTTCCATCAGGATCTGCACCCAGGCGGGTACCCCGGAAATTCCTCCGATATCCCAGTCTTTGGCTTTTTTAACGATCTTCTCAATTTTAGTATTCCAGTCCCTTTCCTTTGCAATTATTCCGGGCTTGTAAAAACTGTTGAACCAGAAAGGTAGCCGGCTGGCCATGATACCGCTCAGATCACCCTCGAAGTACTTTTCCATTTTAACCAGCGTTGTGCTGCCACCCAGCATGAGCACACTTTTCTCGAAGAAATAGGGGGGCAGGTTGAGTTCGGCAAGTGATAACAATTGCCTGATCCCGGTGCGGCGGATCGACCTGATCATATCACGCGACAGCGGCACGCGCTTGCTGGCATCATTGGAGGTTCCGGATGTGAGTCCGAAATACCTGATTTTACCCGGCCAGGTTATGTTGGATTTTCCTTCAAGAAGTTTATGCCAGTATGCAGTATAAAGCTTTTCGTAATCAAAAACCGGTACGTTTTTCTGAAAATCAGATACAAAAGTGGCCGACTTCAGCATTTCAGAGAACCTGTGGTCTTGTCCGAATTCGGTGTTTTTTGATTTGGATAAAAGATGATAGAGGGTTTCTTGTTGGAGCGCGTAATTCAAATGTTTTTTTTCGAGGCTGTTTTTCTTCTTCTTGATTACCTCTTGCAGGATTGTTCCTACAATTACCATATGATGAGAGATTTAAAAATTTGTGGAGCAAATTTAGAAAAAAAGAGCGTCTGTATATCAGCGCCTCTCATTTATTATTTCCAAATAATTCAGAACGGTACAAAAAAAATGTTAAAATGCAGATTGGCCGGTAATTTTCAATCAATCATTTCAGTGAGGCTGTTCTCCGCTTTCTCCTTTGCGTTTTTCAGGATTTCAATAGCTTTTTCAATATCAGCTTTTTTGTGGGTGGCCATCAGCTGAAATCTGAAAATAGCCCTTCCCTTGGGAACAGCAGGAAACTCAACCAGGTTAATCATCAATCCCTGTGAAAATGCCTCTCTGAATATCATTCGGGCCATTCTTTCATTTCCAATCAAAACCGGAATAATCTGCGTAGGTTTCCCGATGAGGGTGAATCCGCTTTTTTTGAACTTCTTAACTGTAAATTCAACGAGTTCCTTTAGTTGTAACCTGAGTTGTTCACCTTCCCCGGAAAAAATCAGATCGAGGCTTTTACCGGCAACATGGCATTGCAAAGGAGAGGCTCCTGTTGAAAAAATATAAGTAGGAGTCATAATAACCAGGTGCTTCCTTATTTCAGCAGGTCCTGCCACAAAGCCGCCATTGGTTCCAAATGCCTTACTGAATGCACCGCATATGACCAGGTTCTTGGCGTACTGGATGTCAATTGTTTCGAGAGCGCCAAGCCCTGTTTTGCCTATTACTCCAAGATCATGAGCGGTGTCAATGATGACTATGGCTTCGTACTTGTGTGCCAGTTCCATCACGCGCCTCAGATCAGGGGAGTCGGAGTTCATGGAAAACAGGCTTTCTGTTACAATAAACAATCCGTTAATATCGTCATCTTGTCTGCATTTTTCCAGAATTTCATCCAGATGCACCATATCATTATGCCGGAATTTGAGCAGATTTTTAGTGGAGTACTTGGCCGCAACCTGCATGCAGTTGTGAGCAAGAGCGTCAATAACGATTGTGTCTCTACCGTTGGTTAATCCGGCGACCGCACCAAAACAGGCCATCCAGCCTGAAGGGAATATGAGTGCTGTTTTTTGCTTTAGCAGGGATGCTATTTTTTCTTCAAGCTCCGCCGTCCATATGGTTCTGCCTGTTAGTGTCGGTGAACCTGCACTGTGAATAATCTGGTTAGAATTGATAAATTCCTTCAGCGAATTAACGACTTCTTTATTGACCGAAAAACCGAGATAATCCTGGGTTCCGAAATTGAGCGGCCTCCGGTTGTCATTGATCATCCCGAAAGGCCATATGTTTTGTTCTTCGCGGAGTGTACCCCAGTGATTGAAATCTTTATATCGTTCTGCAAGGGTCTTACCTGAAAAATTCATAAAATTCAGACCACTGCCCTCAAAGGGCCCTAATATTTGAGAAGCCATCTTGTGTAAGTTAGAAATTTATTCGACAAGATCTCCTTTCTGCACAGAAAAGATTTCTTCAACAACTGAAGCATAACGATTCGTGAGGAATTTCCGCTTTAATTTGAGGGTTGGTGACAGCTCTCCGGTTGCAGGTGTCCATTCCTCCTGAACAAGTCTGAAGCGTTTGATCTGCTCGGTTTGTCCAAGTTGTTTGTTCATTTCATTGACAACCCGCTGGTAACGGGAAATTACTTGGGGAGCTTGTATTAGTTCAGCATTGTCGCGGAATTCAACGCCATGGCGTATGGCCCAGCTGTGCAGAAAATTAAAATCGGGAGATATGATGGCACTGGCAAATTTCTGATTTTCACCGATTACCATAACCTGTTCGATAAATGTAGATTCTTTCAGTTTGTTTTCAATCACCTGGGGTGCAATGTACTTACCGCTTGAAAGCTTGAACATTTCTTTCTTTCTGTCGGTGATTTTGAGATACCTGCCTTCCAGTATGATCCCGATGTCGCCGGTATGCAACCATCCGTCTTCGTCAATCACTTCATGCGTAAGTTCCGGTTCTTTATAATATCCTGCCATTACATTGGGCCCTTTGCAGAGAATTTCACCGTCATGTGCAATTCTTACCTCAACGCCATCAATGGCCGGACCAACAGTGCCAATTCTCATATCTCCCGTTGCGGGATGCCGGTTAGCAGCAATAACCGGAGACGACTCAGTCATTCCGTACCCTTCTGAAACCGGAATTCCGGCTGCATTAAATATGACAGCCAAACGGGGCTGCAATGCCGCACCACCGGTAACAATCAGCGCGACATTTCCTCCCAGGGCATCTCTCCATTTGGTGAAAACCAGCTTGTCGGCTATTTTCAGCTGAAGCCTGTAAAAGAGCCCGTTACTACCCGGTATCAGGTACTTCATTCCCAGGTTAACAGCCCAGAAGAAGATCTGTTTCTTAATTCCTTTCAGGTCTCTTCCTTTGCTGATAATTTTATCATAAGTTCTTTCCAGAAGCCTGGGTACCGATATAAATACGTGAGGTTTTACTTCGCGCAGGTTATCAGCAATGGTCCCCATGTTTTCGGCATAGTAAATGCTGACACCGACGCTCTGAAAATAATAATTGATGGTTCTTTCAAAAACATGGCTGATTGGAAGAAAACTCAGCGTGCGGTGGGTATGGTTGAAGTCATAAGTTTTCTGTATGGCATAAACCTGGCTCAGGATGTTTTTATGGGTAAGCATAACACCTTTGGGATTGCCTGTGGTTCCCGATGTGTATATCAGGGTTACCAGGTCTTCAGGCAATATGGTTTTTCTGGTTCTTTCGAGCTCTTTGTTCAGTTTTTCTGCCTGGCTGATACCAAGATTCAGGATCTCTTTCCAGTTTTTAACCGACTCTATTTCATTGTAACTGTAAATGCCCTTGCAGGTACTGATCTTTTCTGCAATGGGCTTCAGCTTATCGTGCAATGGCTTGTCGGATACAATAACCAGCCTGGGTTCACAATTGCGTAAAATATAATCGTAATCATCTTCACTGATGGTGGGATAAACGGGGACATGAATAACACCAATCTGGCTGAGTGCCATGTCCATTATGTTCCACTCGGGGCGGTTGTTGGAAATGGTAACCACATGATCACCCTTCTTTAAGCCCAGAGCCATCAAACCATAGCTTGTGTTTTCCACCTGTTCCACGTAGTCTCTGACCGAATACCTGGAATGGCCGCTCTTGTCAATTCCAACAAGCATATCCTCTTTCTCTGGACAGATGCCCATTAACTCATCAAGGATGTCAAAAACTCTTGTCATTTCCATTGCCGCTTCAAATAGTTTATCAAATATAAAGATAATGTGCATACTTGGAAATGCAATATCAGGATCAATGTCATTTTTTTAATTGGCTGATTGTTATACCTTTTATTCTATAATATTACAACCATGGCTAAGAAGAAACTGGCAGTAGTTGCATTGGGTGGAAACGCGCTGCAACGCGATAATCAAAGGGGTACCATTGAGGAACAGGAAAAAAACACCTTTAAAACTCTGGAAAACCTGGTTTTTTTGTTACATGACGGATATGACCTGGTTATAACCCATGGGAACGGGCCCCAGGTAGGCGACCTGCTTCAGCGGAACGATGCAGGTGAATCAACATACGGAATACCGCAAATGCCTCTTGATGTTTGTGTTGCAGGTACCCAGGGTGAAATTGGGTACATGATTGAGCGTATTCTCCGCAATGCGCTGAACAAGCATGGGATCAGGAAAAATGTGATCAGCATCATCAGCCAGGTGGTGGTTGACCGGAAAGGGAAATCCTTCAGGAACATGGTAAAGCGGATCGGACGCACTTATTCTGCCGAAATGGTAGCCAGGCTTCAGAATGAAAAAGGATGGATGTTCAAGGAAGAAATCAAATCGGGCGGAGGATTCCGCAGGGTGGTTGCCTCACCTGATCCCGTTGAGGTTCTGAACAGCGACATCATTAAGCAACTTGTTGCCTCGGGAAATATTGTTCTTGCAGCAGGAGGGGGAGGAATCCCCGTGTATATCGACAGCAAGGGGAATTACCGGCCGGTTGAGGCAGTAATTGACAAAGATATGGCTTCGGCATTGCTGGCTGTGACAATCGGAGCCGATGAGTTTTACATGCTCACCGATGTTCCCTATGTTTACCTGAACTATAAAAAGCCCAACCAGCAGATAGCAGAATTCATTAACCGCAACGACGCCCGGAAATACCTGCAAATGGGTATGTTTGGTGAAGGCAGCATGGCCCCCAAAATGGAAGCTGCACTTTTCTTTATTGAACACGGAGGCAGCAAAAGCGTGATTACTGAAGCAACCAAATTGGAGAACAGGAAATTCGGGTCAAGAATTACAATGGATTAAAATAAAGGATGCCGCGCAAGCGGCATCCCCGGCTAACCCAACTAACCTGCTAAACTCATATTACTTAAGTTATGACCCCCGGGTACCGGTTTACCCTATGAAAAACTGCTGATTTTGATAATTCTTGTGATTTTGTTAAAAAACCATCCGGTTCTTAACAACAGATGTATCTGTAACTGCGTTAATTTTGCTGTGTAATACATGAATTATGAGAATTGGATTTTTGATGGCAGGTACATTCTTTTTCACTGGTTGGCTGATGGCACAATCATCAGACCGTATGACCCGCAGGGAATACTTTGAAACCTATAAGGATATGGCCATCCATGAAATGCGGCGGAGTGGTGTGCCCGCAAGTATTACCCTGGCCCAGGGAGCTCTTGAAAGCGGTGATGGTAACAGCAGTCTTGCAAGAAGGGCCAACAACCATTTCGGGATCAAGTGCCATAACGACTGGAATGGTAAAAAGGTTTATCATGATGATGATGCCAAAAACGAATGTTTCAGAAAATATGCATCGGTTGAAGATTCATACAGGGACCACTCTGATTACCTCAGGGCCAAATCAAGATATGCTTTTCTTTTTGAATTGGATATCACTGATTACAAGGGCTGGGCAAAAGGGCTCAAAAAGGCCGGTTATGCCACAAGTCACACCTATGCCGACAAACTAATTGATATTATTGAGGCGTTTGACTTGCACAGGTATGACGGAAATTCAGAAAAAGCAAAGACCAGGAATTCCCGGCCAACTGCTTACGCTAACAGGGTTCCGTCAAGAAGCATATTGGAAAGAAACCGGGTTAAGTATGTTGTAGCTTCAACCGGAGACACTTATGAATCGTTAACTGATGAATTCGGCAAGATGTCATGGGAAATACCGGATTACAACGACATAGCCAACCCCGGTTTACTGGCAGCCGGACAGGTTATCTACCTCCAGCCCAAACGCAATAAGGCTGAGTTGGGTAAGAATACGCACATGGTGAAAGAAGGTGAAACCATGTATACAATATCGCAGCTATATGCCATCAAGTTGCAGCGATTGTACCTGATGAACGACATGAATCCGGGAACAAAACCTTCGGTTGGAACCCTGCTGCAATTACGCAAACCTGTAAAGAGAAAGGTTCAAAAGCCGGTGCTAAAGGATGCTGATGAATCAAAATCCGGTGAAGAAGAATTCCGGATTGATCTGAATATGGAATAATGAAATTAAAGGAACCGGCAGCCGGCTATATCCTGGAATCCGCGAAGAAATTCGGCAACATGCATTTGCTTTTTCGACTGAAGCTGGATGCTTTCAATATTTATGTAACCATTTGAAGCCGCAACCCTGAGGAATGTTTTTGAATCAGTTTCTGTTGTTCCGGGACTATGAGTGTGGGGCTTACCAATCATACCGGCAGCATAAATTTTTGCCGTTGCGCTTTCTCCTTTGCTGTTCACGATTTCGGTCCAGGCAGCAGGGTAGGGGCTCAAACCCCGGATCAGGTTGTGAACAACCCGGATATCGTGGTCCCAATGGATCCGGCAATCATCCCTGAAAATCTTGGGCGCAGGTTTCAGCAAACCTGCTGCCGGAAGCAAATGTTGATCTGTTGTTTGGACGGTTCCTTCGGCGATGGAATCAATGGTTTTAACAACCAACCGGGCTCCTGTTTCCATGAGCCGGTCATGAAGTTCTCCTGCTGTTTCATTTTCCCCGATAGGCGTTTCCTCGGTGAAAATTACAGAACCCTTGTCGATTTCGTGGTTTAGAAAGAAGGTGGTGACTCCGGTGCGGGTTTCACCATTGATTATTGCCCAGTTGATTGGTGCAGCGCCTCTGTATTGCGGCAATAAGGATGCATGCAGGTTGAAAGTTCCCAAAGGAGGCATGCTCCAGACTTCTTCGGGAAGCATCCGGAAAGCTACTATTATTTGAAGATCAGCTTTCAGATTGCGTAAAGCTGTTAGAAATTCAGGGTCTTTCAGTTTCGTGGGCTGAAGAACCGGAAGATTTTGGCTGACAGCAAACTGTTTAACAGGCGAAGCATGCATCTGAAGTCCCCTTCCCGAGGGCTTGTTGGGCGCGGTGACTACGCCTTTTACCGTATAACCGGCGTCAATGATGGCTTTAAGTGAGGCAACGGCAAAATCAGGCGTTCCCATGAACACGATACCGGGTTTACTCACGTTCATTTGTGATCACCGTTTACAATTTTGAAGTCATTATCCTCAAGAAGTTCAAGCAGGTGTCCCATTTTGTTCTTCTTTGTCTTTAAATAAAAAAGGTTGTGTTCGTTGGGTGGAATGTTCAGCGGAATATTCTCCACCACTGAGATTCCATAGCCTTCCAGACCGGCCCTTTTTACCGGATTGTTGGTGATCAGCCTGATCTTGCCCAGTCCAAGTGCATGGAGAATGCTTGCTCCCACACCGTAATCGCGTTCATCTTCTTCAAACCCCAGGTCAAGATTGGCTTCCACAGTATCGCGTCCCTTTTCCTGCAGATTGTAGGCTTTTATTTTATTAAACAGTCCTATTCCCCGGCCTTCCTGGTTGAGGTAAATAATAACTCCCCGGCCTTCCTTCTCAATCATCCTCATGGCGTTATGCAATTGTGAGCCGCAATCGCAACGGTATGAGCCGAAGATGTCGCCGGTCATGCACGAAGAATGTACCCTCACCAGAACAGGGTCTTCGGGTGTCCAGGTGCCCTTAATCAGTGCCAGATGTTCCATCCGGTTCGATTTCTGGATAAAGGGAATGACGGTAAAGGTTCCGTATTTGGTGGGGAGTTTGGCTTTATCGCCTTTAATTACAAGGCTCTCCTGTTCCAGCAAATAGGCAATCAATGATTTGATGGTTATGATTTTCAGCTTGTGCTTCTTGGCAATGGTCATCAGTTCAGGCAAACGTGCCATACTACCGTCTTCATTCATAATCTCCACGAGGGCGCCTCCGGGTTTGAGCCCTGCCATCCGTGCAAGATCGATGGCTGCTTCAGTGTGTCCGGGTCTGCGCAAGACGCCCTTGGTTTTGGCCTTCAGCGGAAAAATATGGCCGGGCCTTCCGAGATCTTCCGGTTGGGTGTCAGGGTCAACCAGGGCCCTGATTGTTTTGGCCCTGTCGCTGGCGGAAATTCCGGTAGTACAACCATTGCCAAGTAAATCGACGGAAACAGTGAAAGGTGTTCCATGCATGGAAGTATTGGAGCTAACCATCAGCTCAAGTTCAAGCTGTTCGCATCGTTTTTCAGGAATGGGCGCGCAAATAAGGCCGCGACCACAGGTGGCCATGAAATTCACAATTTCAGGTGTGATCAGTTCAGCAGCACAGATGAAATCACCTTCATTTTCGCGATCTTCATTGTCAACTACAATAACAACCTTACCTGCCTTGATATCTGCAACGGCTTCTTTAACCGTGTTGAGTTCAATCAGCATATTATTTTTTACCTTTTCCGGCATAAGTGCAAAATTCAAAATATTCAGTGCAAAATTACAATTTGTTCATGAATCCGATGTTTTCTTCTTTACGAAGTAACCAATTTATCGCAAATTAGGCAATGAAATAAGTCAGATACGCCTGGCTTTTTGCCATTTAACTGAATAATTACCCCTGATAAACCTGAAGAATCCGGCTATAATGGCGTAATTCATCACAAACAGGTAATAGGGTGCAAACAGGGCTTTCACTCTTATTCTCACATCATGCAGCAGTCTTCCGGCCAGTGCAAATAAGTAAAAGATGCATTGCATTATAAACAGAACACTATAAAGCCTGGTGTTATATGGCGTGAGCACGATGATCAGATTGAGCAGAAAAACAAGCGGGAAGGCAAAAGGCACAATGGTCCACCTGAGTACCTTGTGTGAGATATACTTGAAGGTTAAAAAGCAGTTTCTGAACGGGTTCAGGAGCCCGGTTAACCGGGTTAGTGTTTGCAGTCCGCCAATGGCAATTCTGATTTTTCTCTTGATCTCCTCGGAAATGGAAAGTGATGCTGTTTC
Organism: Bacteroidales bacterium; assembly: GCA_046481675.1. GTDB lineage: Bacteria > Bacteroidota > Bacteroidia > Bacteroidales > UBA10428 > UBA5072. The sequence goes on from JAWOJJ010000041.1 coordinate 21,832, forward strand.
GGTTCCCACGGCGTGAGGTGCGTACTTAATCCGAAAACCTTGCCGGGCAATCATCAGCGATATGGTGAAATCATCCAGCAGGGTATCTTCTTTGATTTCGCGGTAAAGCTCGGTTCGGATGGCGAAGATTTCACCAACAGCCCCCATTACCGATCCGGTTTCAGATTCAAGCCGTTTGATCAGGGATTCGTAGCGCCAATAGAGACCTTCTCCCGCATCAACAGCCTTCTGCATTTCAGATTCGCTGATCCGCTTTTCTCCGGTAACACACCCGGTTTTTTGATCTGCAAACAGTTTTGTTATTTCCCGGATGGCGTCTTTATTCAGCATGGTATTCGCATCGGTGAAAACAACAACGGGCGAATTCACCGCTTTCATGCCCCGATTCATGGCATGAATTTTTCCACGTCGCTCTTTTTCATGCATTACTGTAATTTCAGGATAACGGCAAAGCAGATCGTAAGTATCATCTGTTGTACCGTCAATGATCCAGATTATTTTAAGCTTCTCCTTCGGATAATCAAGTTCCAGGGTGTTGTTCACCTTACGGATTACAAATTTGGCTTCGTTATAAGCGGGCACAAGCAGGGTAACTTCGGGTAAAAAGTTCTCCTGCAAATGTTGCCGGTGCAACTGAAATAGCCTGTTGATGGCGGCAATAACGAGCAAGACGATTGTGTAACCGACATAGGTATAAAGGATTATTCCAAGGAAAAACCAAAAGAGTACTTTCAAAATCATTTCAAATATTTTTCATAAAACCCGGCCAGGTTGGCTGCAAGGATTTTGTTGTCGAAATTTTGGGCAGCAAAGTCCTTTGCACTGTTGCCCATACTCCGGCAAAGTTGGGGAAATTCTATCAGTCTTTCAACATGGTGAAAGAAATCCGCGGAATCGTCAGCAATTATGATGTTTTCGTTGTGAACTGCATTAAGACCCTCAGCGCCCATGGTAGTTGTAACTACCGGTTTACCAAGGGCCATGGATTCTATTATTTTCACACGCATTCCGCTGCCTGAAAAGCAGGGAGCGATGGAAACCTGATGTTTTGCCATAAAAACACGTGCATCAGCTACCTCTCCATGAAACACAATTCCCGGAAAATTCAAGCTCTTTTGGAGCGACTGGGGAGCGTTTCTGCCGGCAATATGAAATTTTACCGCCGGAAACCGATGATGAATCAGGGGAAAAACCTTGCTCACAAACCAAAGCAAACCCTCCTGGTTTGGAATCCAGTCGAGCGAACCAATAAAGAACAAGGAAGAGGTAGTTGATGGCAACTGTTCATCCAGCATTTCTCCATTTCCGGTACCGGTATCTAAATCTACTCCGGCTTTACAAACATGCGCAGGTTTACTATTTCCCATGATCCTGAAACGATCAAGGTCGCGGGCAGTGATCGGCACCAGGATATCGTACTGGTTTAATACCTGTTGTTCATAGCGCTTTATTCTTTTTGCCAGTATCCGGAAATAGGCTTTTCTGAAGACGCTTTTTTCACTCTGCTCCATGCGTTCCCATATCTCATGCTCCACATTATGTGCCCTGAGTGCAACCAAAGCATCGGAATTTTTTCTGATCGCCGGAATATAGCTGGTCAGGTACAGCCCCTCCAGTTGAATTACATCAAAGCGGCTTGTTTTTAATATCCGGCACAGTTCAGTTTCAAACGCTTTTGAATAAAAACGTTCAACATGGTATGGCTTGTCAGAGAAAACAAGGTTAATGATCATGCGGAATAAGCCTGGAGTGGTATCTACATAAACGGAATGAACTTCCATGATTTGGGAGAATTCCAGGGATTGACCGGAAGTAAGCTTGTGTTTTCTGGTAAACATGGTGAGTACCGATACCTGGTGCCCAAGTTTTTTGAGCGAATAAGCCAGGTTAAACATGGCAAGGGATCCTCCGTCCCTTGGAGGATAGGGGGGCTTGTTGCATACCTGGAGGACTCTCATATCTCTTTCTCAATCTCTGATTTAAATGCGGCGCTGTTTAAAAGGTTAACCATGCCGGAAGAGAGGTCTGCTATTTGTTTTAATTGTCTCGAAACACGCCTTACTTTCAGTTTGATGTGGATCAACCGGATCAGTGCAACGGGAAACAGGATTACGGCCAGCCAGATCAATGTCTTGTTGGTGAAGATATTCGAACGGGTTCTGCCGTATACAAGGGGAAATTCAGACAACCGTTTTTTAAAATAAGGAATCCTGAACCATTTGCTCAGAATAATCCGGTCGAGAAAACTGTTATAGTGTATGCCGAATTCAATCAGATAGATGAATGCGCTGTTTTCAAAAGATTTTCTGATCAGTATGGGCCATTTATTTTCTTCCTTCAGGCTTTTCAGGCAGTCTGAAGCAGAGGCTCCTAAGTTTCTGAATTCATCTTGCAGTTCATCTTTTTGTATTTCAATTAGCTCAAAGCGACCGGCAATGTGCAGTTTCTTTTCGAGCATGATTCCCTTCCTGACTCCGATTTTTTCGCGTATCCAGTTCATGTAGGTGTCTACATTCAGAATGGCCGCGTCATTGGTTGCCTGATAAGTCAGAAAGATACCTGCAATAACCAGTATAAAAGAAGACAACCACATGCCCTGGTAAGCTGATAATATGCTTTCCCTGACAAATTTTTCGCCGGTAAGAGAAATGATGTAGTAGAGGATAAAAAGTAAGGTTGAAATAACTGTAGGCAATCCGAGTCCTCCTTTACGGATAATGGCGCCCAGAGGTGCGCCGATAAACAGGAAGATCAGGCATGCCATTGACAGGGTAAACTTGCGGTGCAGTTCAATCTCATGCCTTCTGAGCAGCCTGGTTTCAATATCATTTGTGGTAGTGGCACTGGCAATCTGGAAATGGCTTTGAGAAATGTTACCCTTGGCAGATTTGATGAGTTCCAACCTGTCTCGTGCATTAATTGAAGCTACCAGCGTGTCAAAGTCGGTGATTTTTTTAAGATTGGCTGGTACAGGCTGTGCAATTCGCTGCTTTCCGGAATCCGTAATTGATTTTTGACCTGATCGCTCCAGGTCTGCTCTTTTCATAAGTGCCATTCTTCTGGCCCTGGCTCTTCGCTCCGCTGCATTCATGGGTTCGCGCTCCGGGCTTACGGAAGTCGTGCTTGTAACACTGTTTGCCTGTTCCCCGTAAGTTATTTCAGGTGGTAAATTGTCTTCTTCAATGCCTTCAGAATCCCCGAAATTCTTATAATTCGGGAACTTTGAATTGGTTCGCAACAGGCTTTTATTAACCATGGAAACATGGAAGGTCCTGGTTTTGCTGTTTAAATCCCTTTTAATTGAATCAACCGCTCTTTGCAACTGTTGAACATTCAGCATCTGGTAAGCATTTTTGAATATGCTTGCGTCAGAACGCGACAACTCAAACCCTGATAATTCAATGATAATTTGTTGTTCTTTGAATTTGAGGGTCTGATGCGGGAATCGTCTTTCCCGCCGGCGCTTGTTCTCAATTACCTCTTCATACCTGTGCCCATCCCACAGCACGATGATCATGTTTCTTTTGTCGGCCGTCATTTTCATTCTGCCTGAATCGGCTATGGTGACAATAATGTTTCCCTTTCCAGCTGAGTGGTCATAAATCTGGAGACCATAAAGCATATTGGTAACCGGATCTTTTTTGTTAACCCTGATGCTGTAGTCACCCAGGCCGTTATAAAAAGCACCTTCAATAATGGACACTTCCGGACGCTGTCTTCTGACATCCGAAATCAGTGATTTCATCTTCAGATTCGTTACCGGAAGCACATTGTTTGAAAACAAAAACGATCCGATGGTGATTATAATAACCAGGAAGATGATGGGCTGCATGATCCGCCTCAGGGATATACCTGACGCTTTAATTGCAGTGAGCTCATAAAACTCACCCATGTTGCCGAAGGCCATTAAAGACGACAGCAGGATTGCCAGTGGCAGGGCAAGCGGAACCAATCCGGCTGAAGCATAAAGTAACAGTTCTCCAATTATACTGACATCCAGGCCTTTCCCAACCAACTCATCAATATACCTCCAGAGGAATTGCATGAGCAGCAGGAAAAGCACAATAAAGAAGGTCATTACAAATGGCCCTATAAATGACATGATAATCAGTCTGTGCAGTCGCTTCACAGCAAAAAGGAATAAATGGAACTCATTTATTAAACGAGTACAAAGCTAGGATATTTTCGGAACCGGAAAAGCAACTAGAGTCCAAGAACGCGTTTAAGCTTGGCAATTTGCGAATTCCAGAGTTCAATGGTGCTCTCACGGTCCTCGTCGTCGGAAAAGTCGGTGATAATTAAAGCTGTATCGCCGGTAAGCTCATCCGTGTTGATCCTGAATTCAAACCAGCTCGTTTCCGGCTCTTCCGATTCCACCCATCGGAAACGGATGTACCTGTTTTCTTTTCTTTGAATCACTTCGGCTTTTTGTTCTGTATCTTCCCAAAAAAATGAGTACTGGTGTCCATTGATGTTCACATCATCGGCAAACCATTCGGATAAGCCGCCTGGTGTGCTTAAACGGGGGTATAAAACTCTGGGCGAAGAGTTGAGGGTGTATTCGAGTATGATCTTTTTCTTCATGAAATAGTCAGGGTGTTTTTGACAGGTGCGTATTTTTTATTTATCCACTTTGTGCAATATATAAAAAATGTTTTGGCAATACAAACTTTTATCCCTACGAAAAAAGTATGCAGTCATACCACCTGCCTTGAGCCAGTTTAACTTGAAGCAGCTTCCCGGTGCAATGTGTACCTGAATTCAGCCCTGGTCAGTAACTTCTCAAAAATCTGCCCGCTGATCAGGCTTTCTTCGTCTCCTTCTTCATAATGCCATCTGACAGTGAGCTTTTCTACATCGACGTTGATATCCAGAATTTTAAGCATATAAAGCAATTTCTTGGCAGACGCGCTGTTCATGTATTCAAGTTCGAGATCAACAATCAGGTGTTTGATTTTAAGTTCAGATGCCCAGTCTATCAAAGGCTGATAAAAATCTCTTACATCTGAAGGTATTGACCTGCCTTTGATTAAGAGCTTGCCACTTTTCATAAAAACCACTTCAGGGAAGGTAGCTGTGGCTTTTGAATTAATTGAGCTCATAATAATTTTTGGGTTGGTTTACAATTAATTAAACGTAAAATGAGGGCAATCGATTGTACTCTTTGATTAATATAGGGATTTAGGTGATGTATCCATTGAAATTGTTGTTTAGTAATGGTTTCACGAAATTATTAAACTTCTTATCCGATTATGAGATCAGTGATCAGATAAATATAATCACTTCAGAGGAGTAAATAAACGATGGGGTGAGATTTATTTTAACACCATATGGATTTTGCTGAGATTATGCCGCTTCCTTGTGTTCCGAATACTGAAACCGGGCTTTCATCAGGAATTCTTCGTAAATCTGCCCGCTTTCAAGGATATCCTCATCGTCTTCTTCATACCGCCATATAATGGTAAGATCGGTTATATGGGGATTTTTGTCGAGTATTTTCAGCATCGACAGAATTTTTTTTGAGGAAGCGCTGTTGATGTATTCCAAATCTATATCAACGGTTATCACCGGGGTGTCAATCTCTTCCAGTAAGTCGAAAATGGCTTTGTAGAATTCATCCACATTTTCAGGAAAGGAGCGACCTTTGATGATGAGTTTTCCATTTGTATTGTAAAAAACCGATGGTGTGGAATTGGTAGCTTCAATTTCAAATGCGTTCATTTCTTTCGGATTTGGTTTTGCCATATTAACGTAACCGATACAAAAAGGACGAAAAGTTTTGACAAATCCACATTTTTGTGTTGACAGCAATGGTAAAACTTACACTAAGTTATAAGTGGTTGTGAAACAGAACTCTCTGTTCTGTTTTTTAAACACATTGCAGGCTCTGAACAAGATCTCTAATATTTCCTGATATCCTTACTATAAAAATTTTTCCAGGTCCGACTTTTTTTCATTATTCACCAAAAATTATATCTTTGCACCCTCTTTTAAATGAAGACTCCTTACTGGGGTTGAATGGCGAGGTAGCTCAGCTGGTTAGAGCGCATGATTCATAATCATGAGGTCGGCGGTTCAAGCCCGCCTCTCGCTACAAGAAAATTAAGCATGCACCCGGCCTTTGGCCGGGTTTTTTTTTGCCTGAGGCAGGAAAAAGCTTGCTTTTACCTAGCCGCTGGCAAAAAAAATAACAACCCGAAGGGTGCGTGCTTAATTTTCTTGTGAAGCACCCCCGAACCGGGTTCACGCAGTAACCCCGCCTCTCGCTACAAGGATAACCAAGTAATTAGTCAGTCAATTTTGACTGGCTTTCTCTTTTTTAGCTCGCCGGAGTCCGATTCTGGAGTCTGTTTTCATTTAACTTGTCATTCGGAAATCTTTAAGCACATTGTTAAATAAGCCATTCATAAATGAAATTGCCCTTACTGAAGTTATTTCCAATAAGTTTGTCTTGTCCGGTCGTTTTGTACTTTGCCATATTCTGAATTATGATATCATTTTTAGCTGTGTAAACCGGGATTCAAGTAGTTCTTTATAGGCATTTTTCATTTCGTTTGACAGAAAAGACTTTTCAAGCCAGGAAATTGCAACGGGTTTCTTCTTTATCATTCTTTTGAAGGTATTATCTATTTGTTTATCTGTTAAATCTAATCCTTTTCCAAGATTTATAAAGTTTTCTATTTTAAGTTTTTTCTTTTTTCCGTCTAATGTCAAAGCAATTTCCTCCTTATCTTCAGGCAGAACTAAAGTTA
>JAWOJJ010000096.1:0-100252 GCA_046481675.1 Bacteroidales bacterium
TGTTTTCAGTAATATCAGTATGTTTGGACCGCTGGTTACGCCTTCCACCACCATCAATGCCAACTACAAAAGGGCCATGCACCTGCGCCGCAATACGCGCCTGAGCATATTTAACTCGGTATTCGCCGGTTATGCCACCGGTTTGCTGATTGATGGTTCGGCCTCACAAACCAATGCTACCAATGGAACACTGAATGTGGTGAATACCATTATGGCCGGTTGCAATGACTTCTATGCAGCTGAATTTGACAGCCTGTATTTCACCGGCGCCGGTAAAAACAATACTGTAATAGCTTCCAATAACAGTCTGAATATTGCCAATCCGTTCAACCTCGATGCACCAGATTTCAGACCCCAGGGGGGAATATATCTGCTCGACGGCTGGGTGTATGTGAAATCAGGCACCACCCTTACCATTGAGCCCGGCACCCTCATTCGGGGCAGCAAGGCCAATAAAGGAACCATTATTGTTGAAAAGGGTGCAAAAATCATTGCCGAAGGTACCGCTGACAATCCTATTGTATTTACCTCTAACCAGGATGCAGGAAACAGATCCTACGGTGACTGGGGTGGAATTATTGTATTGGGTGAAGCACAGGTGAACAAGGTGGATCCGGTAATTGAAGGAGGTCCAACTTCTACCTATGGCGGTACCAATGATGCCGATTCATCAGGAATCCTGAAGTATGTGCGTATTGAATTCCCGGGTATTGCTTTCCAACCCGACAAGGAAATCAACGGCCTTACCATGGGCGGTGTAGGCAGCAAAACGGTTTTAGATTACATACAAGTTTCTTTCTGCGGCGACGATTCGTACGAATGGTTCGGAGGCAGTGTAAATGCCAAACACCTCATTGCTTTCCGCGGATGGGATGATGATTTTGATACCGACTATGGATACCGCGGTATGGTTCAGTTTGCCGTTTCACTCAGAGACCCTGCTGTTGCCGATGCCGGTTCAGGATCAAACAGCTTTGAGTCGGATAACGACGGAACCGGTACCGACGCAACTCCCGTTACACAGGCTTTGTTTAGCAATGTCAGCGCTTTTGGTCCGCTTGTAACGCCTTCCACAACAATTAACGCCAATTACAAAAGGGCTATGCACCTGCGCCGCAACACCAAGCTGAATATCTATAATGCCATCTTTGCAGGCTACTCCACAGGTTTGCTCATCGACGGAACAGCTTCACAGGCGAATGCCACCAATGGTGACCTTAAAGTAAGCAATACCATCCTGGCAGGTTGCAAAAAGAATTTTGCCGATAACGCCATCGACAGCGCATATTTCTTCACCGCCTCTTTGGAGAACCAGGTATTTGCCTCAAATGACGACCTCGAACTTGCCGATCCTTTTAACCTGGATGCGCCTGATTTTCTTCCTGAAGCCGGATCACCTGTGCTCAATGCCTCATACTGGTCTGATTTTACCGATGTAAGGGATGCATTGGAAAGCAATAATCTTGCTGTATCAGTATATCCGAATCCGTTTACAGACAACGCAACAATCAGTGTTGATCTTGAATCTGCATCAGATATCAGTATCAACGTGTATAATGTCACCGGATCGCTGGTTTCAAACGTGGCAAACGGCAGACATCCTGCAGGCAGGCATGAGTTCAGACTTAACCTTAATGAAAAGGGAGTCTATTTTGCTGAAGTTTTTGCAAACAAAAACAAACAAATCGTAAAAATCATTTCCCGCTAAGTTGTTTCTCTGGTGATTTTCAAGCCACCTCATGTAACGTGAGGTGGCTTTTTTTTGACTTAACCTGTCCATATAGCACATAACAGGAAATGCCAGTAAATTACCCTTTAAAATCTTAACAATTTCTTCATATTGAGATAGGATTAATTTATCATAAATTTGAATTCTAATTTAAACCCGGTAAATCATGAAAAGCAAAAGCATCCTGAAAAGAATTAAAAGTTCCATACGCCTGATTAAGAAATTCAGGGAAAAAGACCCATCCCTGATAAGTGAAGATGCCGGTAAACAATTTGGTGATCACATGAAAAAGCATGAAGATACCGTTAAACTGAATAATGAAATCATCACGCTAAAAGCAAGCCTGAAAACAAGAAAAAAGCAAGTGGACAAAGCACTGAAGGAATTGTCTGCAAGCCGTAAGACTACACAGAAAGCCCTGAAAAAGTCCCGAAAAACCATACCCCCTGCCCCTGTAAAAGAATCCGTAAGCCAACCTCCTGCCCGGAAAACTGCTTCCAATAATAAAAGGAGAAAACCAGTAGCCAAAGCAACTCCGGTTAAAAAAGCAGATAAATAACCATATATTTTACATTTAGCGCGTTAATAAACCTTCATTTATATAACCAGCCTGAACTGAATTGCTTTAGCAGTTAGTCCATTGATGTAACAATTACTTCACATTCCTGACAGGTAAATATTGCAGGTGATACTCAACTTTGCCATTGCTAAAAACCTGAATCATGAAAAACATTCTTGTTTATGTATTGGTAATGTCTGCCCTGCACACCTATGGCCAGAGTTCCATCCCTGAAATTAAAAATGTCATTCTGCTCATTCCCGACGGAGCAAGTATGGATCTGATCACCCTTGCCCGATGGTATAACAACAACAACCCTCTTGCACTTGATTCCATCATTTGCGGAATGATTCAAACACATTCTGTTGATAATCGCTTTCCTGATTCCGCACCCACTTCAACTGCCTACGCAACAGGCATAAAAACGGTGTCGGGCTATGTGGGCGTCGACAGGGAAGGCGCTCCCCATGTATCGGTAATGGAACTGGCACGTCTGCAAGGAATGGCAACCGGTATTGTGGCAACATGTGAGTTCCCCCATGCCACTCCTGCCGATTTTGTATGTCACCTTCCCAACAGAAAGAATTACAATACACTAACCACCCAGTTTCTGAATAACAGTCCGGATCTTGTTTTCGCCGGAGGAAGAGAAGTTCTGGAGAACGCAAACAACGGACAATCATTAATTGATTTCAAAGAAGCCGGATACCGGCTGATAACCGACAAGATATCATTCAGCAAGCTGAAAATCCATAAAGACAGCATCGTTTGGGCGCTGTTTGCCGACTGGAAGAACGACACCGAATACAAATCATACCAATGCGATATCACCCGTCCGGAAAAGGAGCCCTCCCTGTCTGAAATGACCGCCAAAGCCATTGAACTACTCAGCCAAAACAAAAAGGGTTTTCTGCTTGTGGTTGAGGGAAGCCAAATCGACTGGGCCTGCCACAACAACGACCCTTTTGCAGCAGTAACCGAATTTCTTGAATTTGATAAAGCAGTGGGTATTGCACTCGATTTCGCATCCGGTAACGGTTCAACTGCCGTAATTGTATGTCCTGACCATGGAAATGGCGGTTTGAGTATAGGCAACGCACAATCGCATACCAGCTTTATTCAGAAGAGCCCTTATCAATACGATAAAATTGATATCCGGGAACAGGTAATCAGCCCGTTGAAAAAAATCAGATGCTCTGCCCGGAAGCTGGCTGAACTCATGCTGATTGATTCACTGTATATCCATATCGATACCTTGAAACACTATTACAGCATCTCTGATCCGGAGATCACGATCAACATAAGACACCTGGTCAAAACCTTCCCGGCAGAAGTCCTGTCGGATACCTTGCAATACCTGCTGGGAGGCTCTTACAGTGCCAACAATTACATTGGCTGGACCACCACCGGTCACACCGCAGAAGATGTTTTTCTTGGAATCCATGTACCTGATGGCAATAAAAGAATTTCGGGTATCATTGATAACACCCGGATTGCCGGGTACATATCGGAACTACTTCATCTGGGAAGCCTGCCTGAAAAAGAACAGCGCCATTTCGTACGCGCCGATATGCTTTTCCGCAATAATCCTGAAATTGCCCTTACTGCAACATCTGAATCGCTCATTGTCCGGAAAGGCACGCTTCAATTGGAAATACTGCCCAATACCAGGCAAATGATCATGACATCGGCCAATCTGTTTACAGGTAAATACGTACTGCCCACTATGGCTGTTTGTATTCAGGATCCCGATGGAAACCCCATTTACTACCTGCCCGAAAGCATCCTCCAATATGTTGCGGATTGATCATCCGGATTGTGGAACAATTCTGCATAAAATTCTTAACACTTACTTCATAAATCCCTAACCTCAATATGATGTTTGATTACCAACTTCGCGTTGTGATTAAATGATGTTTTTAACCCGGATCTTTTGATAACCTTTATACTAACTATATGAAAACGCTTCCTGTCATTTTGCTTATTTTATTTCACGCCAACCTCATCGCTCAGGAATTAACCTATAATCCTGATTTTTCAGACAGGCCTGAAAACAGTTATTCGGGTTCATCCCGTTCCTTTGTTTTCTCTGTGAATAATCAGGTGTTTGACATGGATGAGGAACTTGGTAAAATCGATTCTGAAAATGTCCGGCGCCATGCCCTGGGTGATGTTGTTGCTAAAAGATTATACCTGTTTGAAAAAACGTATACCTATGTCAGTGAAGCTGTACCGGGCTCATTTTCAGGTAAGCTGGTGATTCAGAAACCTGCTATTTACAGCAGTATCATGAAACTTGATAAATACTTTACACGTCTGGAGAAAAAGGGAACGATGAGTCAGGAAGAAGCCGTAAAAAGCTATTCACACTTTCTGGAAGTTGCCCTGAAACTGTATTATGCCAACACAGCTGAATTTGAGGAAGAACTCAAAAGGGCTTCTGATGATAAAGCACTGGCAAATCTGTTCAGAAGGGTAGAACTCATCTGACCCTCCCGCAAAAGTTTACCAACGGGCATTCCTGCTATATTTAATGCTCTGTTTTACAATTACTTAAATTGTGAGATTAGGAATACTATGTCCGAATATAAGCACAGTGCAAGTCCTAACAATTAACTTAAAACAAAACCATGAAACGAAGACTACTAACCTTGATTTTTATTGCCCTGGGCACTTTGTTGTATGCCCAGCAGGTTACGATTACCGGAAAGGTAACGGATGTATCCGGTGTACCGCTGCCGGGAGTGAACATTGTTGAGAAAGGAACCCGGAACGGGGCCACTACCGATACCGAGGGAGATTACCGGATTGCTGTTCAGAAGAACACCACCCTGGTCTATTCATACATTGGCTATGTGAGCATTGAAAAAATGGTAAGCGACAATCAGACCATTAATATTGAACTTAAAGAAGAAGCCTTTCAGCTGAATGACGTGGTAGTAACTGCTCTTGGTATTACACAGGAAAAAAAGACCATTGGGTATTCCACCCAGGAGGTGAAAATGGAAGAGCTTAAGAGCATCAATACGCAAAACGTAGGCAACCTGTTAACCGGGAAAGTTGCAGGCCTTGCAGTGAGCAATCCCACCGGAATTTTTCAGGCCCCTGCCTTATCTCTCCGTGGAAAAAATCCGCTTATTGTAATTGATGACATCCCTGTTGAAACAAACTTTTACGATGTTGCTTCCGGCGACATTGCCAACATCACTATTTTAAAAGGAACCACAGCTTCAGCCCTTTATGGCGCCAGGGGCAGAAACGGAGCTATCCTGATCAGCACTAAAAATGCCAAATCCGAAGGCCTTGAGGTGACCCTTTCAAACAGTACCATGATCACCGCCGGTTTTACCGTATTCCCTGAAACACAAACTGAATACGGAAACGGCTCTAACGGGCAGTATGAATTTTGGGACGGCCAGGATGGCGGCATTTCGGACGGCGACATGATCTGGGGTCCGAAATTTGAAGCCGGAGTTATGGTGCCTCAATGGAATAGTCCCATTTACGACAATGTTACCGGCGAAACCACTCCCTGGTGGGGAGATGTTTCCGGTACAAAGTACGATGACAAGTCCCGTTACTCCCGCGTTCCCACTCCCTGGAAATACCACAATAACCTGAAGGATTTCATGGAGACCGGATACATTTCAACTACTGATTTTTCCATTGCCTACAAAGGCCAGAAATCCAGATACAAATTATCAGGCAGCTATTCCAAACAAAAAGGCCAGGTTCCCAACTCTTATCTTCATACAGGAGGAATCAACTTCACTTCTTCATTTGATCTGAGAAGTAATCTCAAACTCGACAGCAAACTGTCATACAATAAGGTATATTCCCCCAATTATCCCCGTTATGGCTATGGCCCAAAAAACCATATGTATACCATCCTGATCTGGATGGGCGATGACGTTAACGGACAGGATCTGAAAGATCACCTGTATATTCCGGGTCAGGAAGGATACCGTCAGGCCAATTTCAACTACGCCTGGTACAACAACGTTTACTTTGCTGCCAATGAACTCAACCAGGTTTATGATTCCGATCAGCTGAACGGTCAGATGAAGCTTACCTGGGAAATTACCAGAAATCTGATCCTCCAGGGACGAACCTCGGCAGTAAAAAAACTGCTTTTTGAAGACCGTGCCAGTCCAAAATCATACCTGAACTACGAAGATCCGCGCGATGGTGATTTTAAAACCTGGAATTCAGACTGGCTTACCCTTGATAATGACGTACTGGCTACTTATCGGAAACAACTCAATGCCAACCTGAATCTGACGATTAATGCAGGCGGTTCATCCTATTACCGCAAATACCACAATGAATACAATGCCACTGACGGTCTGATCGTACCTTATGTATACAGCCTCAATAATACCAAAGGAAATGTAAAAGCATCAACCGCTGTTGAAGAAAGAGCAGTCAGGAGTGTGTATGGTACGGTTGATTTTGACTTTTATGATGCATTTTTCTTAAATATTGCAGCCAGGAACGACTGGTCATCCACCCTGCCGGTAAGCAACAATTCCTATTTCTATCCTTCTGTTTCACTGAGCACAGTGGTTTCCAACCTGATTGAAATGCCAAAAGCATTCGACTACCTCAAAATCTTCGGTTCCTGGGCAGAAGTTTCAAGCGACCTGAATCCTTACCAGATTTCCTCTTACTATTCCAATTATGGCAGCTATGATGGCCAAACCCAGCTGACCTACCCCAAAACTTTAATAAACCCCGACATTGAACCGGAAAAATCCACCTCTTTTGAACTGGGGCTCTCCTCTTCTTTTATGAAGAACAGGATCAGTTTCGATTTCACTTATTACAATGTGGTGGATGAAAATCAGATCATTGACCTGGCCATTTCCCAGGCATCCGGATTTGATAACCGCAAGGTAAACGGCAACCAGTATACCACCAATGGATATGAAGTAACCCTCAATGCCAGTCCCGTGAAAAACACCACTATAAGGTGGGATATCACCGCAAACTGGGATACCCGGGTGAAAAAACTCACTGAAATATACGGTGGCGCAGAAAAGTATGGCAACTATTCCAAAGGAGAGCGGATTGACAATTATTATGCCACCACCTGGTTGAAGAGTGCCGACGGACAATTGATTCTTAGCGAGGCTACAGGGCTTCCGGTCAGGGATCCCTATCAGCGATCGGTTGGACATACCGAACCCGACTGGCGTTTTGGACTGCAAAACCGGATCAGCTACAAAAAGATGACACTGGATGTGGATATTGACGGCGTCTGGGGAGGTATTATCCGCTCTTTAACAGTTGAGAAAATGTGGTGGGGCGGAAAACATCCCTATTCAACCGAATGGCGCGATGAAGAATATGCTGCAGGTGCACCGGTTTACGTTCCCAATGGCGTAAATGTGGTCAGCGGTGAACTCACCACCGATGTTGACGGAAAAGTAATATCTGATACCCGGGTATATCAACCCAACGAAACCAAAGTAAGCTGGCAGACCTGGTGTCAGAACTATCCATACAGGGCTAAAGTAACCGAAAGTGAAAGCAAGACTTTCGCCAACATATTCGACCGCAGTTTTGCCAAGCTTCGCAGGGTTTCTGTAAGTTACGACATTACTCAGCTGGTTGGACTGAAAGGGCTGAAAAATGCAGAGGTTAGTGCCTACGGATACAATTTGTTGATTTTGAAAAAAGCCAACATCATTGATCCCGACTACGGCAACGATGATAACCTCCAGGATCCGTCAACACGCTACGTGGGTATGAGCCTGAAATTAACCTTCTAACAGAAAAAACAAAAAAGATGAAAAATATATTATATCTCAGCCTTGTCGCATTAATGCTACTTGCATCGTGCGAAAAACTGGAAACCTTTAATGCAAATCCCAATAATGTTTCCGAAACCCATCCTCAATTGTTACTCAACACCATTGAATGGAAAGCATTCCAGGTTGAAGGCGCCGCTCCGCTTTTTGCATCCAGGATGATCGTTCAGACAGATGGCGAAGAAGCCGAACAGTATTATAAATGGGATCGGGGTAGCTTTGACTCCTACCAGGTTCTCCGGGATGTGACCAAAATGATGGAAGAGGCAGAAAGAATTGGTAGTGATAATTATCAGGCACTCGCCCGGTTTTTCAGAGCCTATTATTTTTACAACCTCACCCTCGTTTTTGGAGATATCCCCTATTCCCAGGCATTAAAGGGTGAATCAGGTCAGGTTTATACACCAGTATATGATCAACAAAGGGAAATTTTCATGGGAATCCTGCAGGAACTCGAAGAAGCCAACAACATGATGAATGATGACCTGATTGAAGGTGACATCATATATAACGGCAACCCTCAAAAATGGCAGAAACTGATCAATTCATTCCGGCTCAAGGTATTGCTGACGCTTTCAAACAAGACAGCCGACAATGAACTTGAAATTGCCGGTTCATTTGCCGAAATAGTCGCCGGCGAACCCCTTATGGAATCAATAGAAGACAACGGGCAGTTGGTTTTCATCAATCAGTTGGGCAACCGCTACACCGAATACAACGTCAGCAGCTACGGATCGGCCCGCTATATGGATTCAACCTTTGTTCAAAGGTTGCAGGAAAGAGAAGATCCCAGGTTGTTTATTTACTGCGGACAAACCCGGAATGCCAAGGAAGCCGGGCTGCCTTTGAATGATTTCAATGCTTATGAAGGAGGGAATCCCATTGCACCCTATAATGAAGTTAACTTAAAAGCTGCTGCCGGTAAGGTTTCCAAGGTTAACCTCAGGTATACCAATGATCCAACCTGTGAGCCTCACATGCTGATGGGCTATCATGAATTACAGTTCATTCTGGCCGAGGCCCGCATCAAAGGATGGATTGATGATGCAGACGCTGAAACCTACTACGAGCAGGGGATTGAGGCTTCATTTGATTTTTACTACGAATATGCCAAAGAACTGGCAGAATACGTCAACGATGGTGCTTTGAATGACTATTTATCAAACCCGCTTGTTGACCTGTCTTCAGCACCGGATGATGAAGAAAAACTGGAACGGATCATCATACAGAAATACCTGGCATCATTTCTTCAGGGTGGCTGGAGTATGTACTTTGAGCACCTGAGAACCGGATACCCGGATTTCAGTTACCTGCCCACTTTGACTCCTCCTGCCCGGTGGATGTATCCGAACAGCGAATACCAGCTCAACAGCAAAAACGTTTCTGATGCAATAACCCGGCAATTTGGAGCCGATAACGACAACATCCGCGTAACTCCCTGGTGGTTGCAATAACAGGAACGCGCGATTGCTGAATCTGAAGTTTCTTTGCGCTCTGTTTTCCCAATCTGCCAGCCGGTTTTTTTGGCTGGCAGATTTTATCAAAACATATTTCAAGAGGTTGTCCAATAAGTCTAAAAAAAGAGCGTAGTCCGGAGACTGCGCTCAGCAATCGGAGTTAATATGATGTATTATTTGCTAGGCGTAGTTTGCAACTACGCCTTTAAAATGGATCTTTTGAACAGTTTCCTTCATTATAAACAAACCTGAAATGAAACCGGTACATATTCTAATAACTATTTCACTATGCATGCTCCTGGCCGGATGTTCCAAAAGAAATCCCTGGATAGCAGAAGCCCCTGCAGATTCCTTGTTTTGCCAGATTCAAGGCGATACCCTGGCCATCCTTCCCAACGGAAGAATCATCACGCCACTGGGAAAGCAGATCAGGATTGCCCCCCATCCTTACGGGCTGGTTTTGAGCCATGACGGGAACACTGCGGTAACAGCCAATTCAGGCGTGAGTCCGTTCTCCATTACCATAATCAAGAACCTGCATTCAAACTCCCCGGAAGTTGTTCAAATACCTGAAGGTCCTCTTACTGATGTGGGTGTGCTTGAGGCTGTTTTCATGGGACTGGCCATATCTCCCGATGACCAGACTCTGTACGTGGCCGGCGGACAATCCAACAAGATATATACATTCGATCTGGATTCGTGCAAAAAATCAGGTGAAATAGAATGTTCCGGAATTTGGAATAACCGGGAAATCAACCAGGGCTACCTGGGTGATATGGTCCTTTCGGCCAATGGTGAACTGCTTTACGCTGTTGATCAGATCAACTTTTGCATCAACATCATCAATACCCGTTCAGGTGCAGTTCTTAACCGGGTTGCCACGGGCCGGTACCCGTTTGGAATTACCCTTTCACCCAACGGAGATAAACTCTTTGTAGCCAATGTAGGTGTTTTTGAATATTCCCTTATTCAGTCATCAGACACTTCTGCTTCCGCCCAGCCACTAATGAACTATCCGCCATTTGGCTACATGACTGAAGCAATGAAAAAAGGCATCAGAAACGATTCCTTGATTGTGAAAGGGCTGGGCGACCCCAACGCTCCCGAAGCGTTTTCTGTTTGGGCATACAGCCTGCTGCAACCCGATAAACCCGAAATTACCGATCAGATTAAAACCGGATTCCAGGTAGGCCAACCGGTTGAAGGAATTCCGGCAGTGGGCGGCTCCAGTCCGAATTCCCTGGTTACCAACAACGAATACGTTTTTGTAAGCAACGGCAATAATGACTGCATTTCCGTAATCAGCACACAATCCAATAAGCTGGTAAAGGAAATCTTCCTGCAACCCGATGTCAGGCTCCGCAACCTCAGGGGAATTATTCCCTTCGGATTGGCACTCTCTCCAAAAGGAGACCTTCTTTTCGCGGCAGAGGCAGGCATTAACGCTGTTGCCGTAATTGATACCCGCAGTCTGCAGGTTACAGGTCATCTGCCTGCCGGCTGGTTTCCCTCCAAACTTGCAGTAACCCCCGATGGCAAAAAGCTGGTAGTGGCCAACGCTAAAGGATTTGGAAGCGGCCCAAATGGAGGTAAAAACTGCGGTGTCCCGGAAAAGTTCAGTTACATTGGATACCTCATGAAAGGTACCGTTTCCATAATGGATATACCCGGTGAGGACTTCCTCCCTGAACTGACCAAAAACGTTATTGCAAACAATTTCAAATTTACCAGGTACAACAAGTCCAAAAATCAGCGGCACGCGAACAATCCCGTCCCTGTACTCCCGGGAGAGCGGAACAGTCCGATAAAACATATTGTTTTCATATCCAAAGAGAACAGAACCTACGATGAGGTTTTCGGACAGGTAAAAAAAGGGAATGGCGATCCGGAACTGGCCCGTTATGGCATGCATGTCAGTTTCAGCAACAGGGCTGGAAAGGATTCCGTTACCGGGGCAACGGTCATGATCAATCATCTGGCAATGGCCAGGCGCTTTGCCATATGCGATAATTTTTATGTGGATGCCGACGTTTCAGCTGATGGACACCGTTGGCTTTCGGGGGTGTATCCGAACGAATGGACTGAAACCTCAACCAGTGCTTCCTATGGCGGGAAAAGAGACTTTGACATCAATTCCAAAGCTCCGGGGATATTCTCCTTCGTGGGAGCTTCCGGCACTTTCTACCCCGAAGACTATAATGAAGCCGGCTCCATCTGGGAGCACTTTGATCGCAATCAAATCAGTTTTTACAATTTCGGGTTTGCCTTGGAACAGGCTCCCGGATATGCCGATTCCACAATGAAATACGGAGGGGTGCGCTACCTGATCAATTACCCCCTGCCCGACCCGGTTTTCAAAAACTCCTCCCGCAATTTCCCCACCTTTAATATGGCTATACCTGATCAGTTCAGGGTTGATATTTTCATTGACGAATTCAATGAAAGGTTTACCGGCCCGGGTAAAAGCATGCCCGATGTTATCACCATGATGCTCCCCAACGACCATGGTGCGGGAGAAAGGCCTTACGCAGGTTTTCCGTTTCGCGAAAGTTATATGTGCGATAACGACCTGGCACTTGGGCGTATTGTGGAATTCCTTTCGCACACACCCTACTGGAAAAACATGGTCATTGTGGTAACCGAGGATGACGCCCAGGACGGTCGCGATCACATTGACGCCCACCGAAGTTTGCTGATGGTCATCTCTCCTTACGCAAAAAGCAACTTCGTAAGTCATAAACATTACAGCTTTGGAAGCATCTTTAAAACCATCTGGAACCTGACAGGCGTACCTTACCTGAACCAATATGATGCAGCTGCCACCGATCTGGCCGACTGCTTTAGTGCAGTGCCCGATTTCACCCCCTACAACGCAATACCTGTAGACAAAAGAATATTTGACCCGGAAAAAGCAATGACACCTATTGATGAGGATTTCGACTGGAAAGCAATTGAAGAATCCCCGAAACTGGATCATGTTGAAGATTTTCTCAAATAATTGCAACCTGGCATCACTATGGTTAGAAGAATAACTAAATGGGTATTCATTCTATCGGCTATATGCCTTGCTGCCGGATTCAATAATCTTTATTCACAGGATATTCAAAATCATCGGAAAATCAAACCTGCTGATTCCGTTGAATTCGTCCTGCAGGAAGTTGTGATTACGGCCGGCAGAGAAGCTTATAACCAATTCCGGCTTCCCGGCGCCATTACATCACTGAATAAAATTGATCTTCAGAAAGCCAATATCCGCTCAACCCCCGAGCTGTTAGCAGGTAAATGCGGGGTATGGGTGCAAAAAACCAATCACGGCGGCGGATCGCCATATATCAGGGGCCTGACGGGTTATCACACCCTCCTGCTTGTCGATGGCATCCGGCTTAACAACGGCATTTTCCGTTCGGGCCCGAATCAGTATCTGAATACCATTGATCCGTTTATGCTGTCGGCAATTGAAGTGCTTCGTGGCGACGGAGCGGTACAATACGGCAGTGATGCGGTTGGCGGTGTGGTGAACCTGATTTCATACCAACCCTCATTTTCTGAAAACACATTTCATGTTCGCGGACAGTTGGGTATGAAATATGTGATCCCGTGTTTAAGTAATTCAGATGAAACATCCCGCGTAACCCTGTACCCGGGCATGGAAGGCATATTACATGGCCGAATAGAGTCGTCTTCCAATAAAATATGTATGGTTGCGGCCGGCTCGTTGAAGCAATTCGGCGACATCATGCCGGGTGGCAATGGCCAAAGTCTATCGCCAACCGGCTACGATGAATACGACCTGGGTTATACAATCAGTTTAAAGCCAGATGAAAACAACACCCTGACAGCCGCCTTCCAGCACATGAATCAATCTGATATTCCCATTTACCATAAACTGGTTTCGTCAGGTTACAACACCTATCACACAGCGCTCCAGCAAAGAACCCTGTACCGGCTTTCAGATGAAATCGACCTGAAGGGAATGGTGGAAAAAGTGACCATCAACACGTTCCTGATCCGTGCCAGGGAAAATCTGGCTGTTGAAAAATCCGGATCCCCGAACCACAGCCTGAACAAGGATCAAATCCTGACCAGGGGATTTACCCTGGATGTTCGTATGAAAAAGCGGGGCATCACCTTCCATCCGGGAATCGACTTTTATCATGATCGGGTTGAAAGTGAAAAAATCATCTACAACGAACAGGATCAGATTACGGAAAAACAGCGGGGCACATTTGCCGATGGTTCCATGGCCTGGCATGCTTCGCTTTTTGCATTGTGCAATGCCGAAATGGGCTTATCGCGGTTTAACCTGGGAACACGACTTGTTTATAGCGTGACTCAGGTATCCGATACCCTTTTTGGCAGGGTAACCCTGAAAGATCCGGGCCTGGTATGGAATCTGGGATACAGCTTGTCGGTCACACCCCGGTTGAAATGGGTGTTCTCACTAAACAGCGGATACCGCACACCCAATATCAGCGATTTATCAAGCTTCGGTATTGCAGATTACCGTTTTGAAATTCCGAACACCAGCCTGGGCAGCGAAAAATCCCTTACTGCAGAAACCGGGTTCAAAATTTCTACGCCCAAAGTGGGTTCCTCGTTTTTTGTATATTATACCGGACTGAAGAATCTGATCTCCACCAAGCCAACCTCCTACCAGGGGAATGACTCAGTCAGCACCGACGGTACAAATTACGTTTATTACTACACCCGGATAAACATGCAACAATCAGCAATTTCGGGTGCGGAAATTCAGTTTCTATACAGGTATACACCAAAGTTTCAGCTCAATGTGATGGCGTGCTATACTTACGGACAAAACAATACACTGCATGAGCCTGTTTCACGAATTCCCCCGTTGAACGCGTCAGCAGTGTTGAGTTATCATCATTCCCGGCAACTGGGGGCAAGCCTGGAATGGCTGGTTGCCGGCAAACAGGACCGACTCTCTTCAGGTGACAGGAAAGATTCCCGGATACCTTCGGGGGGAACCCCTTCATGGTCCAACCTCAGTGTTTCACTTCATCTGATATCCAAGTACATTGATGTTCATGCGGGAGTGGGAAATGTGCTCAACGCCAGATACCGGACGCACGGCTCCGGTGTTGATGCTTACGGAAGACATATCTGGTTGCACACGATCGTGAAACTCCCTTAGTATCTATACCATTTTTGAAAAGTAACCGCCCCTAAATTGGAGTGATTTGTATATTATAATGGCCGCATTCCTTGTAACTTCTATAAATTGCTCCGGATATCCCTGGCCAGCGTAAACAAAAATTCCAGGCCCCCGCCATTGCGGTTCTTCACCGAAACATCACCCTTGTGAAACTGAATGGCATTTTTTACAATGGCCAACCCCAATCCGGTACCTCCCTTTTTCCGGTCGCGCCCCTTGTCAACCCGGTAAAAACGTTCGAACAACCGGGGCAAATCAGCTTCAGGCGCTCCGGCACCGGTATCATAAAAAGAAAAGTAATGAAAATCCTGGTCCTGGGTGTAATTCTCAACATGAATGGTAATGCCTTTTCCGCCATGATGAATGGCATTGTCAAAAAGATTCCGGAATATAGAATACAACAATCCGTAATTTCCATTAATACTAAGTCCTTGTGTGATATTCACTTCCAGCCTGATGTCGTTGGCATCCAGCATGGTTTGGGTTTCACCGGCAATATCATGAACCAGTTCATCCAGATCAACCTCCTCAACCTGGTACAGCGATGCTGCTTCTTCAATCTTGGTCAAAATGGAAATGTCGTTGATCAGGTCGGCCAGCCGGCACGACTGGGAATAAGCCCGTCGCAGGTAATCCGCCGTCCGCTCCCTGTCAGTATTTCCTTCCAGAATGGTCTCCAGGAAACCCTTGATGGAACTAACCGGCGTTTTCAGCTCATGGGCAATGTTCTCGGTGATCTGTTGCTTCAAAACCTTGCGTTTGGTTTGTTTCGACACATCATTAACCGAAACCTCAAAGCTCTTGTCGGGAAATACAATGCACTTGACCAAAAAATAACGGCCGTTTTTCAGGATGGTAATTTCATAAGTGGGCTGCATATCGGTAAGGTCATCCCCATTCTCCCTGAGAAACTTATTTACAAACGCGAAAATCGGCTTGAAATCAGGAATCCGGAAAAACTCTTCAGCTGTAAAAACACGGTTGTCACTGATGTTATTGATGAATTGGATGAAATGATTGTTACTGGTGATCACCTGCATGCCTTTTGAGAATATGGCAATACCTTCATCCAGTAAATTGAGGTGCCGGATCAGCTTGGCTTTTTCCGACAGGAGCTCCTCCTTGGTTTTATTCAGACTTTGGTAAATCTCAATAATCTCCTGGCCGATGTCTCCCAACTCATTATCGGGAAATCTCAGCTTTTCATCAATAGGCTTGTTTGTAGTGGCTTTTAAGGTGAATTCCTTTAAGGTATGGATTGATTTTCCGTATTTGTCCGTAATAAGCAAAATAAACATCGTAGCCAATAACAACGCCAGAATGACCATCAGCAGGAAAATCCTGTCGGGCTTGATGAACTTTCTTGCATCCTTTTCATACTCGGTGGATATGCGGATAAAGTATGCCGGGTATCTTTTGGCATAGTAATAGTACTTTATATTAGTGGAGCCGGATACCCGGATGTCAGTTCCATAGCTTTTCACCAGGGCCTGTTGTATTTCTTGCCGGTTGATATGGTTCTCCATCCGGTCATAGCGAACATATTCGGAGTCATATAGAACCTTTCCTGTATCATCAATAACAGTGAGCCTTATGGCATCATTTGAAATGAGTGAAACCAGTGAATCCAGTTTCGCATAACTACCTGAACTGGCAACTATGTTGCTGCTCATAAAACCTTCGGTGAGCCTTACATAATTGTCAAGATTTTCATTGAGTGCCTCAATGCGGAACTTTCTTTCGTGAAAATAATCCGAAACAAGCAAAATTGCAGCAAACAAAAGGAAAAAGGTCACCGTATACAGCACCCACCTCCTGGTATAAGACGCAATGAATCTCATAATATCCTGTTAATCCATTTCGAGACAATAACCATATCCTTTGCGGGTAATCAGATACTTACCATAACTGCCGAGCTTTTTTCTCAATCGGGTAATGTGTACATCCACCGTACGGTCAGTGACATTCACATCGCGCCAGATGTAATCGAGAAATTGATCCCTGCCGAAAATCCGGCCCGGATTCTTCATCAATATATGCAAAAGCTGGAATTCAATAGGCGTAAGATCTTCCTTGACCCCGTCAACGATCAGCCTCTTTTTCTCAATATCAAGCTCAATGCCAGCCATTTTTATGGTTGCAGGCTCCGATGTAAGATCACCTGTTTGATCCGAACGTCGCAAAACAGCTTTGATGCGGGCAACGACTTCTTTAATTGAAAAGGGTTTGGTAATGTAATCATCAGCACCTACCGAAAAGCCTGTTAATTTATCATTCTCTGTGTTCTTTGCCGTAATGAAAAAAATCAGGGCATCCAGCTTCTTTTTATTTCTGATTTCATCGGCCAGCCGGTAACCCGATATGCCTTTCATCATGATGTCGAGCAGAAACAAATGATACTTGTCGAGCTTTTTCTGCATGGCCTCCTCTGCAGAATTAACGGTATCTACATTGTACCCTTCCGATTCCAGGTTGAATTTCAGGATTTCACATATATCCTCTTCATCATCAACCACGAGTATGTGTATGGCATTGTATGTGTTCATTGCTAATGAGTTGTGTATTGATTAAGCCACTAAAGTAGCACAGCTATGTTACAGCAATGTTACAATATTACTATAATATTATTACGTATCGATCAAAGATTTGCAAGCACAGCTTCTTTCAATTGTAACATTTTCTTAACGTTTTTGCAACTTTCATTTAATCTTTCCCCGTCATCTTTGTAACGTTTACTTAACATTGGTTTGTCTTCAATGTGCTTTTTATTTAACTATATTGTAACAAATGCTTCATATGAAACATGAACTTTTGCAAATCAGAATTGCAGCAATCATTTTTATGACACCTGGATCGTTCTTATATGTTGACTATTTAAATACAATGAATTAACTTTATACTGCTACATAACGAAATTATTTCAACAGCCTTATGGAAAATTTCTACTTAGTAATTGTAATCATCCTTTTTTTACTGGCAATCTCCGACCTGGTGGTGGGTGTGAGCAATGATGCCGTTAATTTTCTGAACTCGGCCATCGGATCCAAGACAGCGCCTTTCCGTGTTATCATGATTATTGCAGCTGCCGGTGTTCTTGTAGGCGCCACTTTTTCCAACGGCATGATGGAAGTAGCCCGAAACGGAATTATGAATCCTTCGGTTTTTACCTTTGAAAATATTCTGATCATCTTCCTGGCCGTAATGATCACCGATGTATTGTTGCTGGATCTGTTCAACACATTCGGACTGCCCACCTCCACCACGGTTTCTGTTGTTTTTGAACTGCTTGGCGCCTCCGTGGGTATGGCACTGGTTAAAATAAGTGCTTCTGCAGAAGGCCTGGGAAGCCTGGGACAATACATCAACTCCGAGAAAACATTGCTTATCGTCACCGGCATCCTGCTTTCCGTTGCCATTTCATTTATAGTGGGAATCACGGTGCAGTATATTGCCCGGGTTATTTTCTCTTTCGACTTCAAGAAATCGATCAGATATTTCGGATCCCTGTGGGGCGGACTGGCCATCACCGGTATTACGTATTTCCTGTTGATCAAAGGTGCCAAAGGGTCTGCCATAATCAGCAAAGAACAGCTCGCCTGGATCTCTGAAAACACCCTGCTCATCCTGGGCATCTGCTTTGCCGGATGGACCCTGGTGCTTCAAATACTGTACTGGCTGTTCCGAATCAATGTACTCAAGGTCATCGTACTTTTCGGTACTTTTGCCCTTGCTTTTGCATTTGCCGGAAACGACCTGGTGAACTTCATCGGGGTACCCATGGCAGGATATGAGTCATTCAAGGTGTTTTCGGCTCAAAACGCCCTCACCGGTACCGAATTCAACATGAGTGCGCTGATGGAAAGCGTGAAAACCCCTGCCGGATTCCTGCTGGCAGCAGGCACCATCATGGTGCTGGCTTTGTGGTTTTCCAAAAAAGCACGGACAGTAACCAAAACCGAATTGAACCTGGGAAGCCAGGATATCATTAACGAAAGGTTTGCCTCATCACCCGTTTCCAGAGCCATAGTGCGCATTGGCGTTCAGTTTGGTAAATTCATGTGGAAACTGGTACCCAAACGGGTGCAGACATTCCTTGAAAGCCGCTTCGATGACAAGGCTTTTAAAAAGAAAGCAAAAAAAGACAAGGGATTGTCATTCGACCTGGTACGTGCTTCGGTGAACCTGGCTGTTTCGAGCAGCCTGATCGCTTTTGCCACCTCTTACAAACTACCCCTTTCCACTACCTACGTAACCTTTATGGTGGCCATGAGCACCTCGCTGGCCGACAGGGCCTGGGGTCGCGAAAGCGCCGTATACCGCATTTCGGGAGTGATAACTGTAATCGGAGGCTGGTTCTTCACGGCATTTGTGGCCTTTACCGGCGCATTGCTTATCGCGCTGCTGCTCAGCTGGGGCGGACCGGTGGCCATCATTGCCCTGATTTTACTTGCCATTGTATTTATCTATCGGACCCATGTACTTCACAAAAGACGTGAAGAAGTTATTAAAGCTGCCGAAGTAGACTTCTGGGGAGATGATGCCATAACCGGTAAATCGGTGCTCACCAAATACAACAACCGCATTGCCCTGTCTATGATCGCCACTGCCGACCTATATGAAACAGCCATTGAATCGCTGATAGCAGAAAAAAGGAAAAAGCTTGCCAAATCCGAAAAAGAAGCCCACAAACTGCGTAAGACCCTTAAAAATTACAAAAATGACGCCCATAAACTGGTTTCACGCCTCGAGGGAAGCGATCTGGCCGATGACGGTGAATACTATTTCCAGATGCTCGATCACATGAATGAGGTATCGCATTACCTGAACAACATTATTGAACCTGCTTACATCCATGTCGACAACAACCACGCGCCCCTGCACAAATCCGATGCCGATGAGCTGAATGAATTCGCCGGCCGGGCTGTTAAATACCTGAAAAAAGCAAAAAACTGTATAGAATCGGGTAAGTACGGAAGCCCCCAGGAAGATGCCGAAATGCTGCAAAGTCTTGATGATATGCTGTCCGACATGCGAAAAAAGCACCTGAAACGATTTAAGGCGGGTCATATAAGTACCAGCGTAAGCTTGCTCTACCTCGACATGCTGGCCGAATCCAAAAACATGCTGATGAACGTATCCAACCTGGTGAAAACCTCAAGGGCCTTCATCGCTTCACAGCTGGCCCTGAAATAAAACTGAGGTTTCCTTTTAAGCCGCTGAGACCGGTTCGCTTAACGGCAGACCGGGCAAAAAGTTTCTCATATTGCTGCTCATCCAGATGATGCCAGTCGCTACGGGTCATTGCCATCAAGCGGGGTGCGGGTTTGAATTCATTTAGGCTGTGAGCCGCAGCCTTCCGGTTCCAGGGGCACACGTCCTGGCAGATATCACATCCGAAAACCCGGTTCATCATGCTGCCTTTGAATTCCTGATCAATTTCTCCTTTGTTTTCAATGGTAAGGTAGGATATGCAGCGCCGCGCATCCAACCGGTAAGGCGCAACCAGTGCGCCGGTGGGACAGGCATCAATGCAGCGTGTGCAGGTGCCGCAATAACCTGTAACGGGTTTGTCGTAATGAAGCGGGATATCAACAACAAGTTCGCCAATAAAAATGAAGGACCCCAGTTTTTTGCTGATCAGGCAGGTGTTCTTCCCGATCCAGCCCAGACCCGACCTGGCGGCCCATGCTTTTTCAAGAACCGGAGCCGAATCAACAAAGTACCTTCCGGTAACAGGGGCAACCGATTCATGGATGAAACGAAATAAAAGCTTCAGTTTTTTACGGATCACCCGGTGATAGTCTTCACCGTAGGCATATTTTGAAAGTACCGGGGCTTCGGGATCCTGCTGGTGTGCAGCGGGGAAATAGTTGATCAGAACTGAAATAACTGATTTTGCACCGGGAACCAGCCGGGTGAGGTCAACACGCTTATCCGCATGGTTTTCCATGTAGCTCATGCAGCCTTGAAAACCCCGGTTGAGCCAGCTTTTCAGATAATCACGCTCATCTTCGAGACAGGCAGCAGGGGAAATGCCGCAGGCGTCAAAACCCAGCCTGCCGGCTTCCGTCTTGATCATGGATGATTGACTGAATAATTCATCCATGGATGTTGCTCTTAAAGTTTCTTCTTGACTTCGGTGGTTTCGTAACCTTCAATAATATCTCCGGCGCGGATGTCGTTGAAGTTTTCAACATTCAAACCACATTCCTGTCCGATCACCGCCTCTTTCACGTCATCCTTGAAACGTTTCAGGGATGCCAGTTTACCTGTATGAACTACAATGCCATCACGGATGATCCTGATCCGGGTGTCGCGCCTGATCTTGCCTTCTTTCACCATACAGCCGGCAATGGTGCCAACCTTGGTTATTTTGAAAGCCTCAAGAATCTCGAGTGTAGCCACGATATCTTCTTTGATTTCAGGTGACAGCATACCTTCCATAGCCGACTTGATTTCATTGATGGCATCATAGATAATGCTGTAGAGCCTGATGTCGATCTCTTCCTTTTCGGCAAGTTTGCGGGCCTGCATGGAAGGACGCACCTGGAAGCCAATTACAATGGCATTGGAAGCAGCAGCCAGCAACACGTCACTTTCGGATATCTGACCTACCGCTTTGTGGATCACATTCACCTGTATTTCTTCATTGGAAAGTTTGATCAGTGAATCAGAAAGTGCTTCAATGGATCCGTCCACATCACCCTTTACAATTACATTGAGTTCCTTGAAATTGCCGATGGCAATACGCCGGCCAATCTCATCCAGTGTAATGTGTTTCTGGGTACGCAAACCCTGCTCACGCAACAATTGTTCACGCTTGTTGGCTATATCTTTGGCGTCCTTTTCACTTTCATAAACATTGAACTTGTCGCCAGCCTGCGGTGCACCATTCAATCCAAGTATCAGCACCGGATCTGAAGGGCCGGCTACGGTGATTTTCTTTCCCCTCTCGTCGTACATGGCCTTTACCCTGCCAAAGTTATGTCCGGCAAGCACCACGTCTCCCACATGTAAAGTTCCGTTCTGAACCAATACGGTAGCCACATAACCTCTTCCCTTATCCAGAGATGATTCAATAATGGTACCCATTGCAGGTTTATTCGGATTTGCTTTGAGATTCAGATACTCAGCTTCAAGCAGCACCTTTTCCAGCAATTCTTCTATGTTCAATCCGGTTTTTGCAGAGATTTCCTGCGACTGGAATTTTCCGCCCCAGTCTTCAACCAAAATATTCATCTTAGCCAGCGATTCCTTAATTTTCTCAGAATTGGCTGTTGGCTTGTCAATTTTATTTATTGCGAATACCATGGGCACACCGGCAGCCTGGGCGTGGTTGATTGCTTCAACCGTTTGTGGCATGATCCCGTCATCAGCAGCCACAACAATTATGGCCACATCTGTGATTTGTGCTCCGCGGGCCCTCATTGCAGTAAATGCCTCATGTCCGGGAGTATCCAGGAATGAGATCTGCCTGCCGCCTTTGAGTTCAACACCATAAGCACCTATGTGCTGTGTGATACCTCCGGCCTCACCTGCAATTACATTGGCATGCCTGATGTGGTCAAGAAGCTTGGTTTTTCCATGGTCAACGTGCCCCATAACAGTTACAATAGGAGGTCTGGGTACAAGATTCTCAGGATCTTCCTCCTCTTCAACTTCCTCTTCCTGCGTATCTACGGTAACAAATTCCACCTTGTAACTGAATTCCTCGGCTACAAGCACCAGGGCTTCAGCGTCCAGCCGCTGGTTGATGGATACAAACAAACCAAGGCTCATGCATGCAGCAATCACTTCATTAACAGGCGCTCCCATCAATGTAGCCAATTCATTTACCGTTACAAACTCGGTAACTTTAAGAACATTCTTTTCCTGTTCTCTTCTTTCCTCTTCAGCCAGGTTACGCTGGCTGGCGATATCGCGCTTTTCCTTCCGGTACTTGGCACCTTTTGATGACCTGCCCTTAGTGGTCAACCGGGCAAAAGTATCCTTAATCTGCTTGTCAACATCTTCTTCGCTGATTTCAAACCGGTAACCCTTACGCTTTTTCTTCTTCTTATTATCTTTAGAAGCATCTGCAGCGGGCGCCTTGCCAGGCTGCTTTTCAACGCTCACGCGCTGTGTATCTTTCTTAATGCGCTTTCTTTTCTTCTTTTGTGCAGCATCATCCGATTCGGACGCTTTACCGGGAAGTTCCATTTTGCCAACAACCTTCGGCCCATCCAATCTTTCAGCTCTTGCCTTGATTACTTCAGGTTGCGGTCTTTCGGATCGTGTTGAACCTGTTTCCGCCTTATCTTTTGACCTGGTTTCTACGTTATCTGACTCCCTCTGCTGGATGTTTCTGCTCTTCCTTTCTTTCTCCAGCTGTTCCCTGGTCTTTTTAGCAGGCCGGGTTCGCTGATTCATGGAATCCAGATCAATCCTCCCCACCACCTTCACTTCTACATCTTTGATCTCTTGTTTCATGAAGATTTCTTCTTTCGCAGAAGCAACAACTTCCTCAACTTTGGGCGCTTTTTCGGGAGGAGCCTGAATTACAGGCTCTTCAGATTTTTTATCTGCAACAGGAGTCACAGCAGGTTCCTTCGGAACAGGCACTTCACTAACTTCAGTGGCAACCTTAGCTTCTTTGCCTTCTTTGGTTCCTTTGGTTTCTTTAGCTTCTTTAGTTTCTTTAGTTTCTTTGGCAATTCTGGCTTCTTTGGCCTCTTTGGCCTCTTTTGCTTCTTTGGCTACTTTGGCCTCTTTATCTTCCCTGGCTTCTTTTGCCTCTTTGACTTCCTTTTCCTCCTTTTTTGGCTGCTTTTTGGAGGGACCAAGTTTTTCTACATCAATCTTACCAAGTACATTGATTTTTATTGTTTCCTTTTCCGCAACACGCTCCGGTTCAGGCTCATGGTGAGTGGGCCGGAGATCTTTTACAAAAACCTCATCTTCCTCTTCCGGTTTTTCATGGTCAGCACCATGCGGCATATCGGTAAGGGAAACCGTTTCAAGTTTTTCTCTCTTGTTGCGTAAATTCAGTTTCTCCGACTCTTTTTTCGCGTTAAGGTCAGTACTAAATTCCTTTAACAGCAGCTCATACTGTTCTGAAGTGATTTTTTCATTCGGACTCGAATCAATCTTCACTCCTTTCTTATGCAGGAAATCCACAATAGTGGATATGCCCACATTGAGCTCCCTGGCAATCTTATTTAATCGTGTAGTTTTAGTATCTGACATCCGCTGATTTTAGTTGTTTTTGCAAGGCCAAAATTAGTAAATCATTCAATACAAAATAATCTGTTGAACTATTCAAATTCAGCCTTCAGTATTTTGAGAACTTCTTTAATGGTTTCCTCTTCCAGGTCGGTGCGTTTAACCAGGTCGTCCATATTCAGGTTCAGAACACTCCGGGCCGTGTCGCAGCCGATGGCTTTCAACTCGTCAATGATCCAGCCGTCAATTTCATCGGAAAATTCATCGAGATTCACATCTTCCTCATCAGCCAGATCCGTCTCGCGGTAAACATCAATCTCATACCCGGTGAGCTGGCTGGCCAGTTTGATATTCAGTCCGCCCTTCCCGATAGCCAGTGAAACCTCATTGGGTTTGAGGTATACGTCCGCTTTCTTGTTCTTCTCATCAATCTTGATGGATGATATCTTGGCCGGACTTAAGGCACGCGTGATAAACAGCTGCAGATTACTGGTGTAATTGATCACATCAATGTTTTCATTTTTCAATTCCCTCACGATGCCATGAATTCTTGAACCCTTCATACCAACGCAGGCGCCTACAGGATCAATACGCTCATCATACGACTCAACAGCAACCTTGGCTCTTTCACCGGGGATGCGTACAATCTTCTTGATGATGATCAGACCGTCAAATATTTCTGGAACCTCAAGTTCAAACAACCGCTCCAGGAAAATGGGTGATGTACGCGAAAGAATAATCAGCGGGGTGTTGTTCCGCATTTCAACCCGCACTACCACAGCCCTGATGCTGTCGCCCTTACGGAAATAATCGGTGGGTATCTGCTCGGTTTTGGGCAGAATCAGTTCATTGCCCTCCTCATCCAGCACCAGGATTTCCCTTTTCCAAACCTGGTAAATCTCGCCGGTTATGATATCTCCAATGCGGTCGCGATATTTCTGAAATATGTTGTTCTTCTCCAATTCGAGGATCCGTGCAGTCAGATTCTGCCGGAGCGCCAGGATGGCACGTCTTCCAAAATCCAACAGCTTTACCTCATCGGTAACCTCTTCACCCAACTCGTAATCCTCATCAATTAATTTGGCCTCAGCAAGTGAAATCTGCTGGTTTGGATCAGTCACTTCTCCGTTTTCCACCACCTCCCGGTTTCTCCATATCTCAAAATCGCCTTTGTCAATATTGATAATGATATCATAATTGTCAGCCGACCCGAACATTTTTACCAGCATGCCGCGGAAAACATCTTCAAGCACACTCATCATGGTGGCCCTGTCAATGCTTTTCAGTTCCTTAAACTCCGAAAACGTTTCGATCAAATTAAGGTTTTCCATGTTTTATTTTACTTTTTTAAACTAATTATAACTTTTGCAGTTTTAATCTCATCAAATCTCAGTTCCAGTATCGCCTGTTCCTTTTTCTTTTTGCCGGTTTTGCTGTCTTTAACAGTTTTTTCCGCCTCCAGCCTGATACCGCCTTGCGGGAAAACTTCAGCCAGCTTGCCGGAAATCTTGCTCCCGTCGGTTTTCACTACATCCAGCATTCTGCCAAGGTTTTTTTCATACTGAACCGGCAACTTAAGCGGTTTGTCGAGCCCGGGTGAAGACACTTCCAGTTCAAAATCCTCAACCTCACGATCCAGCTTGCTCTCCAGGAATCGGCTCACCTGTATACACTCATCCAGCGTAACTCCTTTCAGGCTGTCCATGTACACCGCAATTTTGTTTCCGGGGCTCACCGTAACGTCCACCAGGAATTTTCCGCTTTGAGCCAGCTCTTCCTCCAGGTAACTTCTGATTAATGCAGTTTTAATCATGGTCAGGCAGTCCTAATAAAATAGGGGACTGAAGTGTCCCCTACCCTGATAAAATTCGTCGCAAAGATATAAATAATAATTGAATATGCAAAACAGTGCAAAAGTGTATGATAAATCCTGTTGATTATATGAAGGATTATTCAGTAATTTGTAACCCATCCCGTAATTTGATCAGGATACATGCCAGTTGCTTCTGTTAACATGAACAAACGAAAGATCGTTAACGATCCGGTACACGGATTCATCATCATTCCCACCGATTTCATTTTTGATCTGCTGGAACATCCCTACCTGCAAAGACTGCGCAGGATCAAACAACTCGGCCTCACCAGCTTTGTATATCCAGGTGCCACCCACACCCGCTTTCAGCATGCACTTGGCGCCGTACACCTGATGAGCCTGGCTATTGAGAATTTGCGGCAAAAAGGAACCGATATTTCAGAGGAAGAAGCTGAAGCGGTTACTGCGGCAATACTGCTTCATGACATAGGGCACGGGCCATTTTCCCACGCTCTTGAAGAAAGCATCATTCCCGGCATCTCGCACGAAAGCCTCACGGTGATGCTGATGAACAACCTGAATGAGGAGTTCGGGGGAAGGCTCGATTTGGCCATCCGCATCTTTAATAACGACTACAGCAAGAAGTTCCTGCACCAGCTGGTATCGGGGCAATTGGATATGGACAGGATGGATTACCTCATGCGCGACAGCTTTTATGCAGGTGTTGCCGAAGGTACCATTGGCACCGAAAGGATCATTAAAATGCTCAACGTGGTCAGCGGGCAACTGGTGGTTGAAGCCAAGGGCATTTATTCCATAGAGAAATTCCTGATTGCCCGGCGCCTGATGTATTGGCAGGTATACTATCATAAAACCGTTATTGCAGCTGAAAACCTGCTCGTTAAACTGCTCAAACGCGCCAAAGAAATAGCAGTTACCGATTCCGGTCTCTTTGCCACTAACTCCCTGAATTACTTTCTGAAACAGAATATCCGGAAAAAAGAACTGGAAACCTCCCGGCAGGAAGTCCTCCACCATTTTGCAAACCTGGATGACGATGATGTTATGGCATCTGCAAAATCGTGGATGACCCATCCCGACAGGCTGCTTTCAGCCATGTCGGGGAATCTTACCCGGCGCATCCTCCCGAGAGTTAAAACCAGTGATGAGCCTTTCAGCGAAATCAGGCTTGATGAACTCAGAAATGCAGCAGGTAAAAAATACCGGATGAACCGGCAGGAAACCGATTACCTGGTTTTCTCAGGCCTGATCGCCAATAAGGCATACAGCGAAAAGTCCGATACCATCCGGATCTCATACAATACCGGTGAAATGAAAGACCTTTCCGAGGCCTCTGATATATTTCATCTACAGAACCTTATGGAGACCAAGAAAAAATATTTCCTGTGTTATCCCAAAGATCTTGGGTTAAATTACTAATTTTGTGCCCGGCGAAAACTAAATACGCATGAAGGTTACTGCTAAAATTGTTGCTGATTTTACCAAAGGTGAACTGATCGGAAATCCTGACGAAGTTGTTACAGATGTTTCCAAAATAGAAGAAGGCAAAAAAGGCACCCTGGCTTTTCTGGCCAACCGAAAATATGAGAAGTACCTATACACTACGGAAGCTTCCATTGTTCTGATCAACAAGGATTTTCCCGTTGACGGGAATGTCAAGCCTACCCTGATCCGGGTTGACAACGCTTATGACGCATTCACCTCACTTCTTGAACTTTACACCAAAATGATCCCTGAGAAAAAGGGAATTGAACAACCTTCATTCATCGATCCTACGGCCAAAACCGGTGAAAACGTTTACATTGGCGCCTTTTCTTATATTGGTCCCGGAGTAACACTTGGTAATAACGTGAAAATATATCCCCAGTGTTACATTGGCGACTTCACCCAGGTTCAGGACAACACCGTCATCTATCCCGGTGTCCGCATTTACCACGGTTGTTATGTCGGACGCAATTGTACCATTCATTCCGGCGTTGTCATAGGGGGAGATGGCTTTGGATTTGTGCAGCAACCCGACCAGCAATACCGGAAAATACCGCAGGTGGGCAATGTGATCATCGAAGATAACGTGGAAATCGGGTCCAATGTCACCATTGACCGGGCTACCATGGGATCAACCATCATCCGCAAAGGTGTTAAATTCGACAACCTCATCCAGATCGGGCACAACGTGGAGGTTGGTGAAAACACCGTCGTCGTTTCCCAGGCAGGCATTGCCGGATCCACCAAGGTAGGGAGAAATTGTCAGATTGGCGGTCAGGTAGGTCTCGCCGGACACCTCAAAATTGGCGATAATGTTAAAATAGGTGCCCAGTCGGGTGTCAGCAACAACCTCAAAGAAGGAGAAACGGTGCTTGGTTCTCCGGCCCTCGATGTGACCAGGCAAATCAAAGCCATGATCGTTTACAAATCGCTCCCCGAAATGAGCAGACGTATTTCGGAACTTGAAAAGGAAATTAAAAAACTGAAAGAAGCAGGAGAATAAAGTTTCCGATCCTGAATTCGCCACCCACACCTCAAAAACCGCAACTGATCCGGATTAATCCGTTGTTTACCTCCCTGATATCCAACCTCAACCTATAAACATATCTTGCTATTAAATAATTTTTTATAATTTCGCCCAGTTTTAATATTGGTGTAATACTAGCAAAACAATAAATGGCCGAAAAGCAAAGGACAGTCGCCAAACCGGTAAGTTTAAAGGGCAAGGGATTGCATTCAGGTGTTGAAGTTGAGGTGACCATTAATCCTGCCGCGGAAAATTACGGATATCAGTTTAAAAGAACAGATCTGGAAGGAGGTCCTGTAATCAGGGCACTGGCCGAATATGTTAAAATAACTGAGCGCAGCACCACCATAGTTGATAAAGGTGCATCCATTACCACGGTTGAACATTTGCTTGCTGCCTTATACGGCCTCGGGGTCGACAATGCCCTCATGGAAATCAACGGGCCCGAAGTGCCCATTATCGATGGCAGTGCCAAACCATTCGTAGAGGCCATTCTCTCTGCCGGTATCGTGGAACAGGAAGCCGACAGGCAATACTTTCAGCTTAAGGAAAAATATGAATACCGCGACAATTCAAAGGGTATTGAAATTATCGGATACCCCGATGACGATCTTTTTATAGACGTTCATATTGATTACGATTCCAAAGTAATTGGCCATCAATATGCCTCCCTGAAGGACATCCGGGAATTTGAAACCGGCTTTGCCGCCTGCCGTACCTTTGTATTTCTACATGAGCTGGAATTTCTTCAGAAAAACAACCTGATCAAGGGAGGCGACCTGGATAATGCCATTGTGATCATGGACCGGCCTGTTTCACAGGAGGAAATCGACCGGCTGGCCCAATTGTTTCACAAACCCAGCATCAAAGTAAAACCCGAAGGCATTTTAAATAATGTTGACCTGGCATTCTCCAACGAACCTGCCCGTCACAAACTTCTTGATGTCATCGGCGACCTGGCCCTTTGCGGTGTCAGGCTGAAAGGCCGCATCATTGCCAATAAACCCGGCCACAATGCCAATGTTGAGTTTGCCAAAATGCTTCGCAAACAAATTAAAGCCGGTCACAACAAACCGCTCCCTCCTGCCTACGACCCCGATGCTACGCCGCTGTTCGACATCAACCAGCTTCAGAAAATATTACCCCACAGGAATCCGTTTCTTTTGGTGGACAAGATTATGTATATGGACGAATGGATTGTTACCGGCGTAAAAAATGTAACCATGAATGAGGCCTTCTTTGTTGGCCATTTCCCCGAAGAACCCATTATGCCCGGTGTGCTCCAGATAGAAGCTCTTGCCCAGGTTGGCGGTGTGCTTTTGCTCAGCTCCGTACCCGATCCGGAAAACTACCTGCTGTATTTCATGCGCATCGATACCGTAAGGTTCAAGCGCAAGGTTGTTCCGGGAGACACCCTCAATATCCGCATGATCCTTACCGAACCCATCAAGCGTGGAATCGCGCTTTGCCGCGGCGAAGGATTCGTGGGTGAACAAATGGTGATTGAAGCCGCATTTATGGCACAACTCGCCAGGAAACCAGGTGCTTAATATGAACTTTAAGACATTATTTCTCAATGAATAACCAAGTATTATATTCCCTGCATCCCGATGCCAAAATCGGCAAACAGGTTGAGATCAGCCCCTTCACAACCATTTATGGCGACGTGGTCATTGGCGATAACACCTGGATCGGTCCGAATGTAACCATCATGGATGGCGCACGAATTGGTAAAAATTGCCGGATATTCCCGGGTGCAGTTATTTCAGGCATTCCGCAGGATCTGAAATTTCAGGGCGAGGTTACCACTGCTGTCATTGGCGACAATACCACCATCCGTGAATTTGTTACAGTCAACCGCGGTACCAAATCAAAAGGCACCACCATCGTCGGAAACGACTGCCTGCTGCAATCTTATGTTCATATTGCACACGACTGCAATGTGGGCAACCATTGCATCCTTTCAGGATATGTAGGGCTGGGCGGCGAAGTAGTGATTGAAGACTGGGCCATACTGGGCGGCGGAAGCCTTGTGCATCAGTTTGTCCGCATCGGCAGTCACGCTATGGTTCAGGGAGGCTGCAAGGTGGTTAAAGACGTTCCGCCCTATGTGATGGCCGGAAGAGATCCTGTTGTTTATGCCGGGCTGAACCTGGTAGGATTGAGGCGCAGAAATTTCTCCTCCGAAAAAATTCAGGAGCTACAGGAGATCTACCGCACACTTTACATGAAAGGCCTTAATAACTCCGACGCTTTGCGTGCCATTGAAGCCAGCATCCCGCAATGCGAAGAACGCGACCATGTGATGAGTTTTATTAAAAGTTCGGAAAGGGGTATTATTAAAGGACTCCTTGACGAAGCCGACTGACTGATCAGCCCAGCGCGTTCCACCCCTGAGCCTGCAGGGAAATAACACTGCCGTGTGAATCAACCATTCGGGCACCCTCTGCGGCATCAACCACATGCCCGATGATGGAAATTTCCTTCCTGTTTCCTATCTGGTCAAACCGGCTCACCGGAACAGTAAAAAGTAATTCATAATCCTCTCCCCCGTTCAGGGCTGCAATAAGCGGATCAACCCCAAATTCCTGCGAAATCCTGCGGGTTTCCTCATGAACAGGCACCTTGTCGGAATATATCTTACATCCCCTGCCCGATTGCTCACAGATATGCATCAGCTCCGATGACAACCCGTCAGAAATATCAATCATCGAGGTTGGCTTTAAACCCAATTCCTTAAACAGGGCTATAATGTCTTTTCGTGCTTCGGGCTTGAGCTGCCTCTCCAACACATAGTCATATCCCATCAGGGCAGGCTGCATATCCTGATGCTTCTCAAACATCACCCGCTCCCGCTCAAGCACCTGCAATCCGATATAAGCACCTCCCAGGTCTCCGGAAACACAAATCAGGTCATTGATCCCTGCACCCGAGCGGTAAACCAGCTCCTCATCAGCGGCATCACCCACCACGGTAAGACTGAGCACCAACCCCGTCATTGATGAAGTGGTATCGCCACCCACCAGATCCACCCCGTATTGCTCACATGCCAGCCTGATTCCGGCATATATTTCTTCTACCATACTCAGTTTGAACTTGGCCGACAGGGCCATGGAAACAAGTAACTGCCGGGGCTGTGCATTCATGGCATATACATCCGAAAAATTAACCACCGCAGCCTTGTACCCCAAATGCTTCAACGGAGTGTATACCAGGTTGAAATGAACACCTTCTGCAAGCATGTCGGTGGAAATCACTGCCTTTCTGCTGCCAAAACCAAGCACCGCAGCATCATCCCCCACTCCCTTAATGGTGCTTTCATTCCGGTTCACCATATCCTTCGTCAGATGCCTGATCAGCCCGAACTCTCCCAGGCCCGAAATTTCATCACTTTGTAACTTCCCCTTATTCATATTACAGCCTAAAACGCAGCAAATATCAGTATAAATTGATACAGATTTAGTATATTTGTCGCTATTTAGAATTAGTCTAAATACATTGATTGATTAGTCTTTGTGCTATAAACAATTGTTTTCATGGAAGAATCACAGGATAATCTGCTGAATGAGGTTACCGGCGGTGTATACAAATATGGCTTCATTACCGATATTGACACAGAAACCATACCCAAAGGGCTGAATGAAGATGTGGTCCGTTTGATTTCGGCAAAAAAAAACGAGCCTGAATTTATGCTGGAATTCCGGCTTAAAGCCTTCAGGCACTGGCAAACGATGAAAATGCCCACCTGGGCTCATCTCACCATACCCGAGATCAATTACCAGGACATCATTTTCTACGCCGCACCAGTGCAGAAAGCAGGTCCGGCAAGTCTGGATGAGGTGGACCCCGAATTATTAAGTACCTTCAACAAGCTTGGCATTCCGCTCGAAGAGCAGAAACTGCTCACCGGAGTTGCAGTGGATGCCGTAATGGACAGCATCTCGGTTAAAACCACCTTTCGCGAATCACTCGCTGAACAGGGTATCATTTTTTGCTCCATGAGCGAGGCCATTCGTGAGTACCCCGAGCTGGTAAAAAAATACCTGGGTACCGTGGTGCCTTACACCGACAATTACTTTGCAACCCTGAACTCTGCGGTCTTCAGTGATGGTTCGTTTTGCTATATTCCCAAAGGAGTGCGTTGCCCCATGGAACTCTCCACCTATTTCCGGATCAACGCAGCCAATACAGGCCAGTTTGAGCGCACCCTGCTGGTAGCCGATGACGACAGCTATGTGAGCTACCTGGAAGGCTGCACTGCTCCTATGCGCGATGAAAACCAGCTGCATGCCGCAGTTGTGGAAATTGTGGCCATGGAAAATGCGGAAGTGAAGTATTCCACCGTGCAGAACTGGTACCCCGGCGACAAAAACGGCAAGGGAGGCATTTACAACTTTGTTACCAAACGCGGAATTTGCAAGGGTGACCATTCTAAAATCTCCTGGACCCAGGTTGAAACCGGATCCGCAATTACCTGGAAGTACCCCAGCTGCATCCTGCGCGGAAACAACACCACCGGTGAGTTTTATTCGGTAGCCGTTACCAACAACTACCAGCAGGCCGACACCGGCACAAAAATGATCCATATAGGGAAAAACAGCCGCAGCACCATCATATCCAAGGGAATTTCAGCCGGACACGGCCAGAACAGCTTCCGGAGCCTGGTGAAAGTGCTGAAGTCGGCCGGTAACGTAAGGAATTTTACCCAGTGCGACTCCATGCTCATGGGCGACAAATGCGGTGCACACACCTTCCCTTATATCGAAGTGGAAAACCCGTCTGCTGTAATCGAACATGAAGCCACTACTTCAAAAATAGGGGAAGATCAGATATTCTATTGCAACCAGCGCGGAATTGACACCGAAAATGCTGTGGGTCTGATTATCAATGGCTATGCCCGCGAAGTGCTGAACAAACTGCCCATGGAATTTGCCGTGGAAGCCCAGAAATTATTGCAGATCAGCCTGGAAGGCAGCGTAGGATGATTGTAGAGGGATAGGGACAGTCGCGACCTGTCCGTACTAAATAGATTAATTATTATTGTTTATGTTACAAATTAAAGATTTACACGTTTCCATCGACGGCAAGGAAATCCTCAAGGGAATTAACCTGGAAGTTAAAGCCGGAGAAGTTCATGCCATAATGGGCCCCAACGGTTCCGGTAAAAGCACCCTGGCTGCCGCATTGGCCGGAAGGGATATGTTTGAAATCACCAGCGGATCGGTTACTTATTTGAACGAAAATCTGCTTGAGATGAATCCCGAGGACAGAGCCCGCAGGGGTTTGTTCCTGGGCTTCCAATACCCCGTTGAAATACCGGGTGTTTCCATTGTTAACTTCATGAAAACCGCCATCAATGAACACCGGAAATTCAAAGGCCTCGACCCGATCTCCGCTTCCGATTTCCTGAAACTAATGCGCGAGAAAAAAGATCTGGTCGGACTCACCAGCAGCCTCACCAACCGCTCTGTAAATGAAGGCTTCTCAGGCGGTGAAAAAAAGAAAAACGAAATATTTCAGATGGCCATGCTGGAACCCACCCTGGCCATACTCGATGAAACCGATTCGGGACTGGATATTGACGCCCTCCGGATTGTTGCCCAGGGTGTTAACAAACTGCGCCGGAATGACAACGCCACCATAGTGATTACCCATTATCAACGCCTGCTTGAACACATTGTTCCCGATTTTGTACACGTATTATATAAAGGAAAGATTGTCAAATCAAGCGGCAGGGAACTCGCTCTTGAACTCGAGGAAAAGGGCTACGACTGGATTAAGGAGGATAACGAATAAATGTCTTTTGACTTATGAATGACTCTGTTTCTGTTGCAATGAAAAGTGATCTGATCGGCTTGTTTGAGAAAAGCAACGGCGAACTGGAATCCGGATCAGGACATGTCATTAATTTTCACAGGGAAAAGGCCTTAAGCGACTTCGAAAGGCTGGGAATTCCTACCACAAAAAATGAGAATTACCGGTACACACCGCTCGAGCAGTACTTCAACGGGCAATATGAAGTGGAACTCAGCCCCAATCCATTAAAAATTGACATCAGAAGCATCTTCAAATGCGATGTGCCCGAACTCGACACCCATGTGGTATTGGTTTTAAACGGGTTCTTTGCTGCCGGTTTGCAGGTCAACGGCCTGCCCGATGGTGTTGTTGCCTGCAGCCTGAGTGAGGCTTCTGTTAAATATCCCGGCCTTTTTGAGGCTCATTACTCGAAATATGCCGATACTTCGGTTGACGGCCTTGTGGCACTCAATACCCTTTTTGCCCAGGATGGCGTTTTCGTTTATATACCGAAAAATGTAACGGTTAAGAAACCCATTCAGATTATCAACCTGAGCCACTCTTTCAAAAACCTGAGGATCACCAGGCGCAACCTGATTGTTGCTGAAGAAAACAGCACTTGTGATATTGTGGTTTGTGATCACTCCCTTTGCAACCACAGCTACCTGACCAATTCACTTACCGAAATCCATACCGGAAAGAACGCCTCGCTGAACTTTGACAGGCTCCAGAACGAAAACAGCCGGTCAACCCAAATCAACAACCTTTTCATTCACCAGCTCGAAAACAGCCGGTTCAGCAGCAACAGCATTTCGCTGCATGGCGGACTCATCCGCAACAGCTTTTATGTAACCCTGGATGGCACGGGAGCCGAAGCCAACCTGAACGGACTTTTTCTTTGTGACGACCGGCAACACGTGGCCAATTTTGTGCTGATGGACCACGCCAGCCCGCTTTGCACCTCCAACCAGCTTTTTAAGGGAATCCTCGATGAAGAAGCTACCGGTGCCTTTAACGGAAAAATCCTGGTGCGGAAAGACGCCCAGAAAACCCAGGCATACCAGAAAAATAACAACATTCTGCTGTCTTCCACCGCGAGAATGAATACCAAGCCGCACCTCGAAATCTATGCCGATGACGTGAAGTGCAGCCATGGGGCAACTGTGGGCCAGCTCGACAAGGATGCCCTTTTCTACCTGCGTTCACGCGGCATTCCTGAAACCGAGGCCCGGCACCTGCTCATGTACGCCTTCGCCAACGAAATAGTGAGCCGCATTTCAATTCCGGTTTTAAAGGAAAGAATCATTGACCTGGTCGACAAAAGGCTGAAAGGCGAACTATCCAAATGCAACGACTGCAACATCCATTGCGGGTAAAAATGTTTTCCATGAGCTTCAACATTGATCAAATACGTAAAGATTTTCCCATACTCAGCCGACAGGTATATAACCGGCCCCTGGTTTATTTTGATAACGGCGCCACAACACAGAAGCCCCGGTGTGTGATCGACTGCATTAACGATTATCACATGCAACGCAACAGCAGCATCCACCGCGGAGTTCACTACCTGAGCGAACAGGCTACGGAAGATTATGAAAATGCCCGGAAAACAGTGCAGCACTTCATCAATGCAGCATCATCCAATGAAATTATATTCACCCCCGGAACCACTTCCTCTATTAACGGACTGGCCTTCTCGTTTGGTGAAAGATACATCTGTGAAGGCGATGAAATCATTGTTACCGAAATGGAACACCATGCCAACATTGTCCCCTGGCAAATGCTCTGCGATCGCAAAAAATCCAGGCTCCGGGTAATCCCGTTTTCAGATGAAGGCGTCCTCAGGATGGAAGAACTCCACCGGATGATCAATGAAAAAACAAGGCTGATCTGTGTCATTCATGTTTCCAACGCGCTGGGAACCATTAATCCTGTAAATGAAATAATCCAAAAAGCACATCAGCACAACATCCCTGTTCTGGTTGACGGTGCCCAATCGGTACAGCACACTTCAGTTGATGTTCAACAGATGGATTGCGATTTTTTTGCGTTTTCAGGACATAAAATTTACGCCCCAACAGGTATCGGCATTCTTTACGGCAAGGAAAAATGGCTCGAAGAACTGCCGCCTTTCCAGGGAGGCGGAGATATGGTGGACGTGGTTACCTTTGAAAAAACAACCTATAACACCCTTCCATTCAAATTCGAAGCAGGTACACCCAATTATATAGGAGCAATCGGACTGGCCAGGGCACTGGATTACATCACCAGCCTGGGAATTGATAATATTGCACAGCATGAAGCAACACTTTTGCACCAGGGAACTGAGAAACTGCTTAACCTGGGATGTGTGAAACTATATGGAACTGCACCTCATAAAAGCTCAATCCTCTCGTTCACCGTCAACGGAGTGCATCCCTATGATACCGGCATGGTCCTCGATAAAATGGGCATAGCCGTGCGAACAGGAACCCACTGCGCACAACCTGTTATGCAGCATTACGGCATCGAAGGCACCGTAAGGGCCTCACTGGCACTCTATAACACTGCCCCGGAAATCGA
Organism: Bacteroidales bacterium; assembly: GCA_046481675.1. Classification (GTDB taxonomy): domain Bacteria; phylum Bacteroidota; class Bacteroidia; order Bacteroidales; family UBA10428; genus UBA5072. The sequence continues at coordinate 36,640 of JAWOJJ010000096.1, forward strand.
TGCCCTGGTTGAGGGCGTGAAAAAGGTGAAAACCATGTTTGGCTAATTTTCGTATATTCACAACCAATTTTTAAGTCAATTGTTAATGCTATACATGTGAAGAGTATCACCGACATTCAGAACGAAATCATTGAGGAATTCGGAGTATATGACGACTGGATGGACAAATACAACTACCTGATCGAAATCAGCAGGGAGTTGCCCGTCATTGATCCCAAACTGAAATTAAAAGAGAACCTGATCAGCGGATGCCAGTCGAAAGTTTGGCTCAATGCCGAATACAACCAGGGAAAGATTGATTTCAGCGCTGACAGTGATGCCATTATAACAAAGGGAATAGTTGCCTTGCTGATCCGGGTGTTATCAGGCAGAACACCGGCAGAAATCCTGAATGTGGACCTTTATTTTATCGACCGCATCGGGCTGCGTCAGAATCTGTCGCCTACCCGTTCAAACGGGCTGCTTTCCATGATCAAACAAATGAAATTGTATGCACTGGCTTACCAAACGAAGTACCAATAGAAGAAGCCGTTGGCCATTGGCCTTTAGCCTTTAGCTAAAAGCTACGAGCTAATAGCTAATAGCTAATAGCCAACAGCTAATAGCTAACAGCTAATAGCCAACAGCCAAAAGCATTCACTACCATGCCACAAAACGAAAACATATTATCCCTCGAGGTTGAGATCGTAAACACGCTCAAAAACATTTTCGATCCCGAAATTCCGGTGAATATTTATGACCTGGGCTTGATTTATGACATTGAAACCGACGAACAGCAGCATGTGAAAATCACCATGACGCTGACTGCCCCCAATTGTCCGGTTGCCGACGTGCTTCCGAATGAAATCAAAGAAAAAGTGGAATCCATTCCCGGAGTTGCCGGTGTGGACGTCAACCTGGTCTTCGATCCACCCTGGGACCAGTCGATGATGTCGGAAGAAGCCCTTTTTGAGCTGGGTATGCTTTAGTTTACTTTAACAATTTTTAATGGTGTATCGGAATGATTTTTGTAGTATATTTGTATTCAATGTTAAGCCTATGAAAAAATTATTACCCTTATTAGCCATATTCATTATGTGGGCTTCAACGGCATGGGGCAGCAGTTTGCCGCCTTATTCCGAATACCATTCATTGCATCCGTTCTACATTTCGGAAGAGTTTGACCAGCCTGAAAAAGAAATTGAGATATTTCCCAACCCGGTTACCGAAGGCAGGCTGACCATCAAATCATCCGAAAGCTTCCGTTCTGTTCAGATTATGAATATTACGGGCGAAATCGTGTTTTCACAGGACTATCCTTCAGGATCCACGTCTGAAGTGATCGAGCTCGATAAACTGCAAAAAGGTATTTACCTGGTCAGAATTGGCTTTTCAGCCAAGGTTACCCACACCGAAAAAATTATGCTCAAGTAGGCCGCAATAATTTGGCGACCGCCCTCAACATTTCCAATTGACAATCTGTATAATGCGCCAGGCGTAGTATGTAACTACGCCTTAAACATGAAGTATACCGCCCCGATCATACAAATCCCCGCGTACAGGTAATTGGTTTTCAAAGGCTCCTTGAGGTACAGCAGGCTAAACGGTATGAATACACTCAAAGTGATCACTTCCTGAATTATTTTTAACTGCCCTACGGTCATCTGGCTTGCCCCAGCCCTATTGGTAGGCACCTGGATCAGGTATTCAAACAGCGCAATCCCCCAACTCAGTAAAGCTGCAATAAAAGAATGCTGCACCATCATTCCCTGGCCGGATCAATCTTACCTATCTACTTGATGCTGTATGGATTATACATCTTACAGGAAAGGTATTGCTGACCGAAAAAAAACGGTAAGCAAGAATTGTTTACTCCGGACAAAAATATAAGAGGATGCGCTTGCAGATAAAAACAAAATTTATATAAATTTACCCCGTTAGTAAGGATAACCTAAATGACTTGTAAAGCGTGGCGAAAAAGCGTATTATAAAATCGTATGAGCAACTGTCGGAGGAGCTGGTAGAAAAATTAAAAGAAAAATACCCCGACGGTTATGAGGATCGGACCATCACCTTCACCAACCCGAGAGGTGAAATTGAAGTGGCCATTCCATTCGAAACCGACGATATCTATTATCTGATCAAGCTTCCGAGGGTTAATCCGGCTGAAGAGGAAGAAGAACAGGAATCCTCCTCGTTTGATGAATTCGACAATTTTGAAAGCCTCGAAATTGGTGACGATGTATCCGAGGATGATGATAATTGAGTCTCAACTGACACACACATCATACTGCCAGGCGCGGACTACCTCCGCGCCTGTTTTTATTTTACCACTTGCCTACACCCTCCAGTCTATCTCCTGCAACCCATGCCGTGCTAATATTTCATTTGTTTTTGAGAAATGCCTGCACCCGAAGAATCCGTTGTAGGCCGAATACGGCGACGGATGTGCCGCCTTCAGTATATAATGACGGTTCGTATCGATAATTGCCTCCTTTTCCTGGGCAAACTTGCCCCACAACAGGAATACCAATCCCACGCGCTTTGCCGAAAGCTTTTCAATAACCGCGTTGGTGAATGTCTCCCATCCCTTCCGCTGATGCGAACCGGGCTGATTCGCCCGCACCGTTAATGTGGCATTGAGCAACATCACACCTTGGCGTGCCCACTTCTCAAGGCATCCGTGGCCGGGAACTGGTATTCCCAAATCACTTTCAATTTCCTTAAAAATGTTCACCAGTGACGGAGGTGGTTTGATGCCCCGCGAAACCGAAAAGCATAGGCCATGCGCCTGGCCCTGACCGTGATACGGATCCTGGCCGAGCAACACCACTCTTACATCTTCAAACGGGGTCAGGTTAAACGCGTTGAAAATCTGGCTTCCCGGAGGATATATGGTATGCTTCGACTTTTCATCTACAAGAAATTCCTTGATCTCCATGAAGTATTGTTTACTGAACTCCTCCCTGAGGATTTCTTTCCAGCTTGATTCAATCTGAGGATTGATCTCCATTTTTTTATCTTAAAATATAAACCCGAAATGCTTTATCTGACAAACTTTTCAACAAGGCAACCAACAGATGCCTCAGTTATAGCAGGTATTTCAATGTACCTGTGCATGATGCACCTTGTAACTGCCAATAAAATTAGCAAAAGATTTCTTATTTTTGAAAATATACCAACACGTGCGGAATCATGTTGAAGAAGCATAAATGGACCATCATACCATTTATTATTATTGCAACACTAATTTTTACATCGCTGTATTACCTTACGGTTCGCAAGCACAGTGCCCCTGCCGAACCCCTGAAGGCCATCCCCGTTAATGCTTCATTCATCGTTAAAGTAAATGATTTTCAAGCTTTACACAGCACCATTTCCATGAATAATGCACTGTGGAGTGAATTTATTTCCATTGCAGAATTCAGGCGGATGGATCTTCAGCTTCGTTTTCTCGATTCGCTTTACCTGTCGGCCCCCGAAATTAAACAGGTGCTCGACAACCCGCCTTTCTTCATTTCAGGGCACCTCATGGGAAAAGACCGGATCGGGCTGATGCACGTGCTTCACCTGCCGCAACGACAGCAGGCAAGAAAAATTGAGGACCTGATCGGCAGCCTGGTGGTTCGCTTCGGAACTATTAAAATTCGCAATTACGAGGGAACCGACATTCATGAAGTGGCTCTTCTGAACGAAAAGCAGGTTGGCAACTTTTCCTTTGCTTTCTATCAGGATATATTGATGGTCAGTTTTTCCACCATCCTGCTCGAAGATGCCATCCGGCAACTCATTTCCGGTGAATCGCTGGCTACTGTTCCGGGCTTCCGGCGGCTTTATGAAATGGCCGGGAAAAACGTAGATGCCAATGTGTTTGTCAATTTTGAAGAATTTCCCAGAAGCTTTTCCATCCTGGTCAGGCCCGAGTCCAAATCGGAAGTACGTTCCATGAAAAACTTCGCGGGCTGGGCCGAACTCGATGTAAACCTGCTGTCCGACATGTTGCTGATGAATGGTTTTGTGAGTCCGCCCGACTCCCTCTCTTCCATGGCCCGTGTTTTTCTGTCGCAATCACCCCAGCGGGTCACTGCCGATGAAGTACTCCCGGCTTCAACCGCTGCCCTGCTTACCATAAGCCTGTCCGATTCCAAAAAGTATATTGAAGATTACCGGGCCTTTCTCCGCGACCAGAATTTACTCAGCGGATACGACAATACCCTGAGGTCACTCAACAACGCGTACAGTACCAACTTCCCTGATGACCTGCTGGAAATTATGGATAACGAGCTGACCCTGGCTTTTGAACCCGGTTCCCGGGAAGACGCCCCGGCTCAGAAATACATACTGATGCGGGTTAAAAGTAAAGCACAGGCCATTGAAAAAATGACCGGGCTGCTTTCCAAAATAGCAGCCGTGGAATCCAATCCGCTGTCATCCTATATCTCTGATTATAAACTCGACGCGGAGCTCTCCTTTAAAATTTATACCCTGCCGGTAAACAAATTCGTTTCCAAGGTTTTCGGAAACCTGTTTTCCCCAATCGACAAGCATTACTTCATGGTCATTGAAAACTACCTGGTTTTTTCTGAAACACCTGAATCGCTCAAATCGTTGGCCCACAGCTATGTGCTCAACAAAACGCTTAAAAACGAACCTGCTTACAAGGATTTTAAAAACAGCCTTTCCCCGCGTTCGAATCTCTTGCTTTACTGCAATCTTTTTAAAGGCAACAGCGTTTTCTCTCCCCAACTCACTCCCGAAATCAACCGGTTCTGGATGAAAAATCTTGACGCTTTTCAGAAAGTCCAGGCGGCAGGAATTCAGCTTTACAACAGCAACAGGATGCTTTATACCAACCTGCTTCTGAAATACATTGAGGGTTACAACTCTTCGGCCCAAACGGTTTGGGAAAGCAAACTGGATACACTGGCTGCGTTCAAGCCTGTTTTTGTTATGAATCACCGTTCAGGCCAAAATGAAGTCTTTGTGCAGGACCTGAAGAACAACATTTACCTGATCAACCAGGTAGGCCGGGTATTATGGAAAATCCGGCTTCCCGAAGCTGTCAACAGCGACATTTACCAGGTGGATTATTTCAAAAACGGGAAGCTTCAGCTGCTCTTCAGCACAAAAAACAGGATTTACATGGTGGACCGCAACGGCAATTTCGTGGAAAAATATCCCGTGCAGTTGAGATCGCCGGCAACCTGCGGATTATCGGTGTTCGATTACGACAATAATAAGAATTACCGGCTTTTTATCGCCTGCGAAGACCGGCACATTTATGCCTACACCAAGGAAGGAACCATACTGGCAGGCTGGCAGTTTGGTGAAACCGAAAGCGAAGTCACACAACCTTTGAACCACTTCAGGGTGGGCGATAAGGATTTCCTGGTATTCGGCGACCGGCTGAAAACCTATATACTCGACCGGAAAGGCGACACCCGGGTGAATGTCGACACCTACTTTCCCCGCTCGGCCAGAAACAATTACCTGCTGAACATCCCCCGCGACGGAAGTGCTCCTTCGGTAGTTACCACAGACACCACCGGAAAAGTATATTTCATTGGCTTCAACGGAACCGTTAAAACAGTGGCCATGCCCGGAGGCTTTTCCAATAACCACTTCTTCGAATACAAGGACCTCAACGGAGACGGCCGGCCTGAATTTATCTTTACCGATAACGAGAGACTCACCGTTTATAACAGCGACCAGTCTGCCCGGTTCACTTATAAATTTAAGGAACCGGTCACTGTGAAACCTCTTACCTACCAGTTTTCTGCCTCCGACCGCAAGCTGGGGGTTGTTGCCGCCCGCGATAATCTGATCTATCTGTTCAATAATAACGGTGAACTCTATTCCGGTTTCCCCCTGCAGGGAAATACACCCTTCAGCATCGGAAATTTCGGGGATTCGCTTGCCCGTTTCAACCTGGTAGTCGGAAGCCGCGACAATTTCCTCTATAACTACAGGGTGAAATGACGGGTTGCAGCAGATTCAGAAAAGCGCTCAGTGAATTTTTTCTTTTTCAAAGCATGCTATATCTTGTTGATTCTCTGAATATAAATGATCTGATCGGGCTTACCCCCTGCGCAACTGAAAAAAAATATTGAAAATTTCTCAAGCATAGGTAACATTCTAAAATCATTTCAGTATAATATGCATAATTGCGAAAAAGGTTATTAACAGATTAGTGTTAATTTTGATTTGCTGTTATACAATATTTTTGCTTATTTTACCTTTTATGTAGGCGGTTTATAGCCAACTGCAAAACAGTATTAAAGTAGGATAACAGAAAATGAGAAAATTAATCATCGTCTTTTTTACATTGGCCTTAGGGTCAGTGGCCTTTACGCAGCAAGAAAGACAGGTAAGTCATTATATGTACGACCACATCTCATTTAATCCGGGTTCGGCAGGCAGCACCGACATGATCTCCACCACACTTATTGGGCGGCAGCAATGGGTGGGTTTTGATGGCGCACCCGAAAATCTGGTTGGGAACCTGAGCGCGCCATTCAAGCTGGGTTCCACACATCATGGTGTTGGCTTATCCATTACCTATGACAAAATTGCCTTTAATGTAGATTACAATATTTCCGGATCTTACGCATACCAATTTTCGGTTGGTGGCGGAAAGCTTGGAATTGGCGCCAGCGTCATCTATCAAAACCGCCAACTGGATGCTGAATGGTTTCTCCCCTCAACCGATCCCTTTGTACAGCCCGGCAGCGACGGTGCCATTCCACAGGAAAGCCAGAATGAATCATTGTTTGACATGGGCTTCGGATTGTTTTACCAGACCGATGAATTATATATGGGCATCTCCTCAACCCACATCCTGGAGAGCGAGTTTGCCTTTACCGCAGATTTAGGTGATGCCGCTGAAAAAAAGGCGCGGCAATATTACCTGACTGCCGGATACAATCTTTCGCTGTCAAATCCACTGTTGGAGTTTCAGCCGTCTGTTTTCGTCATGTCTGATGCCAGCTCCACAAAAATTGACGTAAATGCCACACTGATGTACAATAAAAAGTTCTGGGGCGGCGTTTCATATCGGGTTGGCAGTGCGGTAGTTGGAATGGTGGGCTTAAACATATTTAACGGTGTTCGTATAGGTTACGCCTACGATTTCGCAACATCAGCCATCACCAAATTTTCGTCGGGTTCACATGAACTGATGGTCGGTTACAGTTTTACTGTGGGAGTGGAAAAAATTCCCCAAAAATACAAGAGTATAAGGTATCTTTAATATAAAAAACGGCTTCTTATTTCGGATAAACATCATTGAGTATGAAAAAGTTATTTTCTTTAGTATTTGTGCTGGCACTGTTAGTTATCAGTAGTTGCTCCGGAGGAGGCTCAGGCAGTGGCGAACTTGTAGGTGTAGAAGGAAGGCCAAAAGCTTATGCTGAACCCGATCCTTACGGTATGGTTTTCATACCCCAGGGAAGTTACAACATGGGTGTAAACGACCAGGAAGTTGCCTGGGCCCAGTCGTCACAAACCAAGACGGTTACAGTAGAGCCATTCTGGATGGACGAAACTGAAATTACCAACAACGAGTACCGGCAGTTTGTTTTCTGGGTGCGCGATTCCATCTTTCGCCGTATGCTTGGAGAACAACTTGATGATTATGTAGTTACCGAAGACGGTTACGGTAATCCTATTGAGCCTCCGGCCATCAACTGGGATGCCAGGATTGACACCCGTGAGGAGGAAGTTAACGAAATCCTGAGCGAAATGTACCTCAATCAGCAGGAACGTTTCTATAACAAAAAAGAACTGGATACCCGGAAACTCAACTACGAGTATTTCTGGATCGACCTGAAACAGGCTTCGCGTAAGCAAAACCGTTATAACTTCGACACCAAGAAGTACGAAGGTTTCATCATTGACAACCAGGGTGAAAAGGTTGAGATTAAAGACCGTTCGAGCTTTGTAATTCGCGACATGGTCAATGTGTATCCCGACACACTGGTTTGGATCGCCGACTTTACCTACTCATTCAATGAGCCCATGACACTCATGTACTTCTGGCATCCTTCATACGACAATTATCCTGTTGTTGGAGTTACCTGGAAACAGGCTACAGCATTCTGTATCTGGAGATCCATGTTGCTGAATGCCGCTCTGAGATCAGGTGGAGGTTCAGGCGCACACGACTACCGCCTTCCGCTCGAAGCGGAATGGGAATATGCCGCCCGCGGCGGTCTGGAAAACTCCATGTACCCCTGGGGAGGCTACTACACCAGGAACAAAGACGGTTGCTTTTTGGCTAACTTCAAACCCCTTCGTGGTAATTATGCCGATGACGGTGGTGTAACAACTGTTCCGGTTGGCACTTACCAACCCAACGAATACGGCTTGTATGATATGGCAGGTAACGTGGCTGAATGGACCTTAACCGCTTTCGATGAATCATCCTATGCATTCTCACACGACCTCAACCCCGATTACCGTTATAATGCCCATCCCGATGACCCCCCGGTTATGAAAAGAAAAGTGATCCGTGGCGGTTCATGGAAGGACATTGGCTACTTCATGCAAAACGGTACCCGCGCTTACGAATACCAGGACACCTCCAAATCCTATATCGGTTTCCGTTGCGTAAGACCTGTACTCGGAGGAATCTAAAAGAAACACCACATTATACAAAACATAACTAATCCAATTTAACGCTCAAATTATTATGGCAAGCATAGCAGATATTACCGCAAGTTCCGGCTGGAAAAAATTCATGGCCAAGTTGTACGGCTGGGGAGCCTCAGTTGTGATTATCGGTGCCCTTTTTAAAATTCAGCACTGGAAATTTGCCGGCTTGTTCCTGACACTGGGTCTGTTGACAGAAGCTATCATTTTCTTCTTTTCTGCATTCGAACCCCTTCATGAAGAACTCGACTGGACCCTGGTTTATCCGGAACTGGCAGGCATGTCGGAACAGGATGAAATGGAAGAAATGAAGGAACTGGGCGGAGCCATGGGCGGAAGACCTGTGGAACGTATTGAGAACCTGCTTGGCGAAGCCAGCCTCAATGAGGATACCCTGAAGAATATTGGCGACGGCCTGAAAAAACTGAATACGGCTGCCTCCGGTATTGCCGAAATATCAGGCGCAACTGCTGCCACGCAGGAATTCCTGAAGAATTTACAAACTGCCTCAGGATCTGTGGGCAGCATGAACGAAGCCTATACCACCACCGTTCAGTCGATTAAGGAATCTGCCGGCTCACTTGCCGCAGCTTACCTTTCATCAGCTGAACAGGTTTCCAAATCGGGCAGCGAAGTTGCCGGATCTTATCAGAAAATTGCTGATTCCCTTAAGGGCGAACACGATATGATTTCACAGAGTGGTAAGGCACACGAAGAACACCTCGAAGCACTGAATAAAAACCTGGCCGCACTGAATGCAGTGTACGAACTGCAGGTGAAGGAAGGTTCCAACCACCTTAAAGGAACCCAGCAGGTTTATTCCGGTATTGAGGATATGATCACAAAACTGAAGGATTCTATCGACGAAACCGGCAGGTATAAAGAAGAAGTGGTAAAACTTCGTGACAACCTTTCATCTCTCAATAACATCTATGGCAATATGTTGTCAGCCATGAACGTGATTATTAATAAGTAATTAATCAGCGCATCACAATTATGGCACACGGCAAAGAAACTCCCAGACAAAAAATGATCGGTATGATGTATTTGGTGCTGACTGCATTGTTGGCACTGAATGTATCAACCAGTGTGCTCGACGCATTCAAGATCATTGATGAAGGACTGGAGAAGACCGGGATCACCATGTTCAACAAAAACAAAGACATCTACAATGAGTTTGACCAGGCCTACCAGTTAAATCAAAGCAAAACCAAAGTTTGGCGCGACAGGGCACTTCAGGTGCAGGAAAGAACACAGAAAGCATATGATTATATCCAGGACCTGAAACTGAAAACATTGAACCAGGCCGAGCGCGGCAAATCCGCAGCCATCGAAGGTAAAACCATTAACCGCGACGAAATTGAGGCTACAACCGATTATGATACACCTCATAACGTGATGATCGGCAGCGAACTCAACGACAAAAGTGAGGCCCGCAAACTGAAAAACGAAATTGCAGCACTGCGCGAATTCATGCTTACCGTAGTAACTGAAAAAGAGTTGCCCGAGCAGCTGAAACAGTCAATTTCCAAGAGTCTGGATACAGACCCCCCGGTTGTTGGAAAAGGAAAAAAGAAGGATCCCTCACTGAACACATGGGAATACCATAAATTCGGACACTCCCCGCTGATGGGCTTCCTGGCCATCATGTCGTCATTGCAAATCGACCTGCGGAACGCCGAATCGGAAATGATCAATTACCTGTACGCCCAGATCAGCGCCGGTGAAGTTAAATTCAACGAACTCGAAGCTGTGGTGATCCCCAACTCCAATTACATCATCAGGGGTAACCCATATAAAGCCAACATCTTCCTCGCTGCACGCGATACCACACAGGCACCCGATATTTACGTGGTGGAAGGTGTGAGCCAGCCCTGGACGGAAACCATTGACCCCACCACAGGAGTAAAAAAATACGAGCGCAGGGAAGGTCTCAACTATACCAAGGTGCCTGCTGAAAAAGGAACCGGCAAGGGTGTTTTCGAACGTTCCGGAAGCTCGCTCGGTCAGCGTACCTGGGGTGGTATCATCGAAATCAAAGGACCCGGCGGCGAACCCATCATCAGACCCTTCTCGGCTGAATATACCGTGGCTGAAGGCGCTGTTGTGGTTTCTCCTACCAAAATGAACGTATTCTACCTGGGTGTCGACAACCCGGTTGAAATATCCGTATCCGGCGTGGGCGGCAATAAAATCCGTGCCAACGCTTCAAACGGTGTGCTGGAACAACGCGGCAACTCCTATATCATGCGGGCCAAAAGATTGGGGAATTGCATGATCTCTGTTTCCGCCGAACTCGACGGCAAATGGTCAACCGTGGGCACCAAGGAATTCCGCGTGAAAGCCGTTCCCGACCCGGTGGCTACAGTGAACAACCAAAAAGGCGGTATGATTGCCAAAAACGTGCTGCTGGCACAACAGGGCGTAATGGCCTCCATGCCCCCCGACTTTGACTTCGATCTGAAATTTAACGTGACCAGTTTTACCGTTATGTGTATTGTTCAGGGTTTCGTACAGGAAAAAATAGTGAAAGGCAATATGTTCACCCAGGAGGTGCGGAATCTGATCAACAACCAGAACAAGGGAAATTCCGTGTATATTCAGGATATCAAAGCGGTTGGCCCCGATGGAACAATCAGAAATCTTTCAACAATTAACTTCAAGCTGAATTAATTTATTAAACTATAGTCGAATGAAACGAGTTGCTTTTTTAATGATGGGATTGGCGATGTTCCTGGTTACACCGCAGAAAGCGAAAGCCCAGGATATTCTTACCGAAGTGTATACCCGTGAGCACATTCCTAACAAAACTCCGGTGCCTTACTCCTACCTGCGCGAAGCCGACGTGATGTGGGCCAAGGATATTTACAGGATCATCGACCTGAAGCAGAAACAAAACCTGCCGCTCTACTACCCCACCAAGCCAATCAACGACAGGTACAACCTGGTACAGCTGATACTCTGGGGAATCGACAACGAAGGCATCCGTGCCTTTTCTTCCGACGATCCGAATAATGAATTTACGATTCCGCTCGACCGTACCAAGATTGATGCCTATTTTGGCGCCGGAACCGATGTAATCCAAAAAACTGATATGAACACAGGTTTTGTTTCGGATACCACCATTTACAATGAAAGAAGAATCGAGGAGGTGAAACAAATCATGGTAAAGGAAAAATGGTTCTTCGATAAAAACCACTCCGTAATGAACGTGAGAATCGTAGGCCTGTGCCCGATCAGGGTTTACTACCAGCTCGACGATCAGGGTATGCCCACCGAAACCATCCTGAAACAAAAAACCGTATGGGTTTACTTCCCCGAACTGAGGCCCCTGTTCACACGCCATGAGATGTTCAACGAGAACAACGATGCACAGCGCATTTCATTCGACGACTTTTTCTCACAACGCCGGTTCAACAGTTACATCTTCGGAGAATCCAACGTATATTCAAACCGCAACATCGGTTCCTATGCCCTGGGCATGGACGCCCTGCTCGAAGCAGAAAGGGTGAAACAATACCTGTTTGAAACCGAACACGACCTTTGGGAGTATTAGTAGCGTGACAAGGGACAAGCTTGCCTGCCGGAATGAATATGCAGGCAGGAGACAAGTTGGGATTAGTTTTCCCGGATAACATATAAAAAAACCACGAATCATCGTGGTTTTTTTGTTTTGTATGGTAACGCAAGTACACCTAGTCTGCCGGCAGGTGGGTGAGTGTGTTTTGGGTGTCGGGATTTGGGATTTGACTGCTACTGCCGCTGCTACTGCTGCTGTCTTGGCTCCTGGTTCTACTCGTCCCTCGTCACTCGTCACTCGTCACTATATATAATTCTCCCCCTTCTCCAGCTTCACATCATTCACAAAATTCTTGATCTTCTGCTCGTCCTGCTTCCGGCAAATCAGCAATATGTTGTCTGATTCAACCACGATGAAATCATCCAGACCCTGGATCACCGCAAGCTTGTTGTTGGGCAGGTTAATCAGACAGTTTTTGGTATTGTAGGTAAACACGCTGGCGCCGGTAACCGAATTGTTTTCTCCGTCCTTGCACAGCATGTCGTACAACGATCCCCAGGTACCCAAATCCGACCATCCGAAATCGGAACACAGCACGAAAACATTTTCGGCCTTCTCCATGATGCCATAGTCGATTGAAATATTTTTGCAATTGGGATATACCTTGCCAATAAATTCCGCTTCCTTGTCGGTGTTGTAAAACTTGCTTCCCTCAATGAAAAGCTGGTCAACATCGGGAAGGTACCTGTCAAAGGCTTTCATGATGGTCTTCAGTGACCAGAAGAACATGCCGGAGTTCCAGAAAAAGTCGCCGCTTTGTAAAAACACCTCAGCCATGGGCAGGTCGGGTTTTTCGGTAAACGTCTTCACCCTCCGGATGCTTTTATTCAGCTCAATGCCCGTTTTATCCCCGTTAATCTGAATGTACCCGTAACCGGTTTCGGGCCGGCTGGGCTGCAAACCCAGGGTAAGCAGGCAGTCGTTATCGTTTACAAATTCCAGTCCTTTTTTAACCACCTCCAGAAACTCCTGTTCCTTTAAAATGATATGATCTGACGGGGCCACCAGAATTCGGGCATTGGGATTCAGCAAACTGATTTTATGATTGGCATAAGCAATACAGGGTGCCGTGTTCCTCCTGAGCGGTTCCAGCAATACCTGTTGCGACGAAATCTCAGGTAACTGCTTTTTAACCAGGCCGTCATAATCCTCATTCGTTACAATCAGAATATTCCCGGCCGGAACAACCTTACTCAGCCGGTCAAAGGTTTGCTGCAGCAAAGTGCGGCCTGTGCCCAGAATGTCAAGGAATTGTTTTGGCTTTTTGGTTCTGCTTAACGGCCAGAAACGGCTTCCGATTCCTCCGGCCATAATAATGCAATAATAGTCCTGGTTCATGAAAAATAAGTTGTTAGTTTGATGTATCTGACAAATTTAACAAATTAAGTATTGAGGCCGATGCTATTTTGATGGAGTTAAATAATAGAACGATTAACTTGGGTTTTATTTTGATTTTATATCACTATTTTTGTGTTCATGAACTTCTTTACCATATTCGGCCGTTATGTGATCTTCCTGTCGCGGGTTTTTGCAAAACCGGAAAAACCGAAAATATACCTGCAGCAAACGATCCGGGAAATCGAAAATCTCGGGCTCAATTCAGTGGGCATTGTAATCATTATTTCCGTGTTCATCGGTGCAGTTATTACTTTACAAACCCGGTATAACCTCGAAAGTTCCTGGATCCCCCTTTACCTCATTGGCCTTACGGCCCGCGACACCCTGCTGCTTGAGTTCTCCTCCACCATGGTGGGCCTTATACTTGCCGGTAAAGTCGGGTCGAACATTGCTTCGGAAATAGGCACCATGCGCATCACAGAACAAATAGATGCCCTCGAGATGATGGGCATCAACTCAGCCAGCTACCTGGTGTTGCCAAAAATTCTGGCTACCGTAATTTTTAATCCTTTTCTCACGCTCATCAGCATGTTTGTGGGCTTAATCGGCGGCTGGCTGGCCGTGGTCATCACGGGCGCCCTGCCTTCATCCGATTATATTTTTGGCATCCAATACCTCTTTATTCCGTTTTATATCACGTACGCCCTGGTAAAAACTGTTGTTTACGCCTTTATCATTACTTCCGTATCGGCTTTTTACGGATACAACGTTCAGGGCGGCGCTTTGGAAGTCGGCCGCTCCAGCACAAGAGGCGTTGTTTACAGCAGCATACTCATCCTGCTGGCCGACCTGGTACTAACCCAAATGATGCTTGCCTGATGATACAAGTCGATAACCTGGTTAAAACGTTCAACGGAGTCATGGTGCTCGATGACATCTCCGTTACCTTTGAAAAAGGAAAAACCAACCTGATTATCGGTAAAAGCGGTTCCGGAAAGACCGTGCTCATGAAATGCCTGGTAGGCCTGCATGAAATCGACGAAGGATCGGTGCTTTATAACGACCGTAATTTTGTGAAAATGAATTTCGACGAGCGAAAGGCCATACGCCGCGAAATCGGCATGCTTTTCCAGGGCAGTGCACTGTTCGACTCGCTGAACGTGGAAGAAAACGTGATGTTCCCGCTAAACATGTTCACCCGTATGAGCCTTGAGGAAAAGCGCGATCGGACCAACAACTGCCTGAAAAGAGTGAACCTTACCGACGTGAATAAATTGTATCCCGGTGAAATCAGCGGAGGTATGAAAAAAAGAGTTGCCATAGCACGGGCCATTGTTGAAAATCCGCGCTATTTGTTTTGCGACGAACCCAATTCCGGTCTTGATCCCAAAACTGCCCTGGTTATCGACGATCTGATCAGCGAAATCACACACGAATTCAACATCACTACGGTGATCAATACACACGATATGAATTCGGTGATGGAGATCGGCGAGAAGGTGGTTTTTATACATGAAGGCCATAAAGGCTGGGAAGGAACACGCGAAGGCATACTCGACAGTGACGACGACAACCTGAACGACTTTGTTTTTGCCTCTAGCTTTGCCAAAAAAATCAAGTCGCTTTCAAAATAGTATAGCTGCTGCTCGTCATACTGAGCCTGCATGGCCGGAAGGCAGGTTTGTTGTATTGGCAATACATCGCAACATTGCATCCGGGAGCTTCGCCCCGAACCCCACTTCATTCTTTGTCTTGACACAAAGAACGAAGCAAGAAAAGTCAAGACAAAACGAACCCCCAGCTAGACCCGGCACGCCCTCTACGTTTTGTCGGGCCCACCCACGGTGCTTATTGGTTAGCTTTGCTACTTAATGACCGATGTTCAATTTTCCATGTTTATTACTAAGAATTAGCACTTGCATGTTTATCTATCGTTGAGATTGGGCATTGTTGCAGCGCCCCTGAAGTAGTGGGATCCGCCTCTGAGAAAAGGCGTTAGAAAAATCAATTCACTGCAGGCCTGCCTGCCTGGCTAGGGCTGTGTGTGGTAGGCAGGCTTGCCTGCTTAACACATGCTTATAAGAAAATATGTTTGAGGCCGCTTCCTGCGGCCGAGTTTATTTTCTTGTGCTTTATGTGAATTGATTTTTAGCCTTTTATCAGCAGCGGCGGCTTTTTTGGTCACTTTTTGAGCTGTAGCAAAAAGTGACAAGCAGTAAGTAAAAATAATGTGCCTGTCATTAGCAGCCTGTCGAAGTGTGACTACCATATAGGTTACTCCTTCACCTCCACGTAATCCACATAATCCCCTTTCGAGGGCTTGTTCTTCGGTGAGTCACCGGGTTTGTAATCAATGGTAACCTCCCCTTCGCGCTGCTGCGCCTGTTGTTGCTTACGCTGCTGCGCCTTCATCTGCTGCTTTGAGAATTCATTCATTTTTTTATCCATGTAATTCACAAAAATACCGGGAAGTATATAGCGGGTGAACAGCTTGATCACATAGTAAACGATAATGATAATGAGTAGGGTTCTCAGAAATCCCATCTTTTTTTTCTGCAAAGTTAAAAAAAAAGATATCAGCAACCACCATAGAGGCTTTTAGCTTTTAGCTTTTAGCTAACAGCTAATGGCTAATGGCCAACAGCTAATAGCCAACAGCTAATAGCTACCCGCTAATAGCTACATTCTCAATCCTAATTTTTACTACCTTTATCGCCGACTAAAAAACCAACTTGTAACATGAAAGGCGATAAAATCATACTGGGTATCACACAGGGCGACATCAACAGCATCAGCTATGAGGTAATTATGAAAGCCCTTGCTGATAACCGCATTTTCGACCTGTGTACTCCGGTTGTATACGGATCCCCCAAGGTGGCGGCCTACCACAGAAAAGCTCTTGACCTGGAAGGCTTCAGCTTCAACGCCGTTCGCAATGCCGATGAAGCAGTAAGTAAAAAAGCCAACCTGATCAATTGCATTGACGATTCTGCAAGAGTTGAACTTGGAAAATCAACCCCTTATGCAGGGGAAGCCTCCCTGCAGGCCCTCGAGGCTGCCGTCAGAGATCTTGCCGAAGGCAAAATTGATGTTGTGGTTACCGGACCCATCAACAAATCAAATATCAAGTCGGAGAAATTTAACTTCAACGGTCACACCGAATTTTTTGAAGCCCAGTTCAAGAGCGAAGGTGTGCTCATGCTGATGGTGAACGAGCTGATGCGCATCGGCGTGGTTACCTCTCATGTACCACTCTCCACAGTGAACGAGTACATCGTGCACGATACCATCCTCAACAAATTGCGGATTATGAACAAATCCCTGCTTGCCGATTTCAGCATCCGCAGGCCCAGGATTGCGGTGCTCGGACTGAACCCGCATGCCGGCGATCAGGGATTGATTGGCGACGAGGAAATCAGGGAAATCATCCCGGCCATTCAGTCTGCTAAAGAAGAGGGAATTCTGGCTTTCGGGCCATTCCCTGCTGACGGGTTTTTCGGTTCCGGATCATTCAAAGCTTATGATGCCATTCTGGCCATGTTTCACGACCAGGGACTGGTACCCTTTAAGGCGCTTACAGCCGAAGGCGGCGTGAACTTCACTGCCGGACTGCCAATTGTCCGCACCTCTCCGGCTCACGGAACCGCTTATGACCTGGCCGGAAAAAACCAGGCTTCGCCTGATTCATTCCGCCATGCGATTTACCTGGCCTGCGACATATTCCGCAACAGGCAACAGTATAAACAGATTTCGGCAAATCCGCTGGACGCTGGTGACATCAATGAATCCTGATAATATTTCTGTTTTATGTACGAATACATCGAAGGCCCGCTGGTTGAAAAAAATCCGGCCTATTGTGTAATAGATGTGGCAGGAGTGGGTTATAACATCCAGATCTCGCTCACCTCTTACGGCATGCTTGAGCCGCTCTCCAAAGCCCGCTTGTTCATTCACCAGGTGGTGCGTGAAGATGCACACCTGCTTTATGGATTTTTTACCAAACACGAACGTGACCTGTTCCGTTTGTTGCTTACCGTAACAGGCATTGGGGCCAACACGGCACGTATGATGCTTTCATCCATGACACCTGACGACCTGCAGCAGGCCATACTCACCAACAATACTTCATTGCTGCAAAGCATCAAGGGCATTGGCACCAAAACCGCCCAGCGCGTGATCCTCGACCTTCGCGATAAGATCAGCAAAGAAAAATTCTCCGGCGAAATATTTCCTGGAAAAGACAATAGATTAAAAGATGAAGCGTTATCAGCTTTGGTGATTTTGGGATTCAACAAAGGAGAAGCTGACAAGGTGATCAGCAAAATTCTCCTCGCTGAAAAAAACCTTCCGTTGGAAGACCTGATCAAAAGAGCCCTGAAACAATTATAACCCCATTAAAGAGCAAGCATTTGACTCATCCGCCTGTTAAACATATCATCATTTATAAACTGCTTAACAGTGTAATCATACGCCTCGTTTTGGTTTTTTGCCTTGCTGCCTTTTCAGCTGTGGCAGGCTTTTCTCAAACACGCAGTGCCGCCCAGGGAGACTCCTCGCTTCGCTATCCGTTTCGCGATGAAAACCGCTATCCCTTTTCGAACTCAGGGGTTCGCTCCCCGCTTTTCCTCAGCAATCCCAAAAACATAAAACAAACCATCCAGTATAACCCAACTACCGGAAGGTATGAGTTTACCGAAAAGATTGGCCGTTTCGATTACAGGCCGCCTTCATCCATGTCGTTGCAGGAATACATGAGCTACGAGCGCGAAGCGTCGGTGCAGAATTACTGGCACCAGAAATCGCGCGAAATGATTGCCCCGCAACAGTCACCACTTCTTGGCAACTTCAAAATGGGCGAAACCTTCGATAAGGTGTTCGGCACCGATGTGATCAATATTGTTCCCCAGGGATCTGCCGAACTCATCTTCGGCTACAACATGTCGCGCAATGACAACCCGGCCCTTTCCGAAAAAAACAGGCGAAACCCTTCGTTTATTTTCAAGGAGAAAATCCAGATGAACGTTACCGGAAGCATCGGCGATAAAATGCAACTGGGCATCAATTACAATACCGAGGCATCGTTTGACTTCGAGAACAAAACCAAACTGGAATATACCGGCAAGGAAGATGAAATAATCAAAAAAATTGAAGCCGGAAATGTTTCTTTCTCCGTTCCGGGAACCCTGATTACCGGAAGCCAGAGCTTGTTCGGACTGAAAACCGACCTGCAATTCGGAAAATTATTCGTCAGTTCGGTGATCAGCCACCAGAAAAGCCAGTCGCAGGTTATTGAAGTGAAAGGCGGAGCCCAGGTGAGCGAATTTGAAATAGACGCCTCTGAATACGATGCCAACCGGCACTTCTTTCTTTCTCATTTTTTTGAAGACAATTACAACTCCTGGCTTTCCACGCTGCCCTATGTGAATTCAGGCGTGCGTATTGAGCAGATTGAGGTATGGGTTACCAATAAATCCGGCAATACCACCGACACACGCAATATACTTGCCCTTACAGATATGGCCGAAGGCTTTGGTCCCGAAGGAGACACCAATGTTTATGGCAACCTGGGCTTTATTCAGCCGGCTTCTGTTAAAAACGGTCCGGCAAGTAACGACCTGAATGAACTCTACGTGAAATTTATCAACCAATACAGCGATATCAGAACCTTCCGGCAAATTGCCGCAACGCTCTCTCCTCTTGAATCGGCTTATTCATTTTACGGCGGAAAAGACTATGAAAAAATTGAGAATGCCCGCCGGCTTACTGAAACAGAGTATAAGGTAAACAAAGAACTGGGATATATATCGCTGAATTCATCCCTGCGCACCGATGAAGTACTTGCTGTTGCTTACGTTTACACCCACCTGGGCAGAACCTACCGGGTGGGCGAATTGTCTACCGACGGGGTGAGTGCCCCCAACACACTTCTTGTTAAACTGATCAAGGGAACCAGCCTGACTCCCAAGTCGCCCACCTGGGACCTCATGATGAAAAACGTTTATGCCATTGGCGCATACCAGGTGTCAAACAGAGACTTCATTCTCGACGTGCTCTACCGCAAGGATGAAACCGGAGTGCCGGTTAACTATATTGCGGAGAACCAGGCCGACAGCGCCTTTAACAGGAAAATTCTGCTTCGGGTACTCAAAATGGATAACCTTGACTCGCGCAATGAACCGGTTCCCGATGGCCGGTTCGACTTCATCGAGGGAACTACCATCACCTCCCGCGATGGCCGTATCTTCTTCACGCAAAAGGAACCCTTCGGAAAAGACCTGAGGAAAACCATCATTGGCAATGCAATTCGGGGAACAGAATTGTACAAAGCCCGCGATCTGATTGCCAAAAAATATGTGTTCAGTGAGTTGTATGATTCAACTCAAACCAGGGCACGGCAGCTGTCGCGTAAAAACAAGTTCTTCCTGGCCGGGAATTACCAGGCAACCTCGGGTTCCGAAATCCAGCTGAATGCCATGAACATACCGCCCAATTCGGTGAAGGTGTCTTCCGGAGGTATTGCCCTGGTTGAAGGACAGGATTATACCGTGGATTACACGCTCGGACGCGTAAAAATCATCAACCAGGGCCTGATTCAGTCGGGGTCTCCCCTTTCCGTTTCACTCGAGAACAACATGCTCTTTAACATGCAGACCAAAACCCTGATGGGAACCCACATGGAATACAAGTTCTCCGATAATTTCAACCTGGGCGCCACAGTGATGAACCTTACCGAACGGCCACTCACCCAAAAAGTCAATATGGGCGACGAGCCCATCTCCAATACCATATGGGGACTGAACACCAATTACCGCACCGAATCGCGCCTGCTGACCAAAATGATCGACAAGCTGCCGCTCATCGAAACCAAAGAAATTTCCACCATAGCACTTGATGCCGAATTTGCCCACCTGGTTCCCGGGCAGGCTAAAGTTATTGGCGAGGGCGGCGTTGCCTACATCGACGATTTCGAAGGAACCGAAACAACTGTTGAACTCAAAACGGTTCAGTCGTGGACCCTCGCCAGCACCCCGCGCAAATTTCCCTATTCAGGATCCCTGAACGACCTCAGGTACGGCTACAACCGCGCCAAGTTGGCCTGGTATACCATTGACCCACTGTTCACCCGCAATGACAGCCGCACACCCGACAACATCAGCAAGGCAGAACAGGAAAGTCACTTCGTCCGTGAAATCCTGGAAACAGAAATTTTTAAAAACCGCGAAAGCGGAACCGGTTTTGAAAGTACCATTTCGGTGCTGAACCTTTCTTACTTCCCGCAGGAAAGGGGCCCGTACAATTTTGACCCCGCTATTTCCGACGAGGGCAAGCTTCCCAATCCGCAAAACCGCTGGGGAGGTATCATGAGAGAAATACAAACCAGCGACTTTGAAACTTCCAACATCGAATACATCGAGTTCTGGCTCATGGACCCCTTTTTGCTCGACGACAATCACCCCGGAGGCGAACTCTACTTCAACCTGGGTGAAATATCGGAAGATGTGCTGAAAGATTCCCGTAAGTTTTTCGAAAACGGTTTGCCCACTGCAAACAACCCGGTTAAAATTGATTCCTCCACTGCCTGGGGAAAGGTTCCTGATGTGCCTATGGTGGTAAATACCTTCGATACCGACCCCGATAACCGTAAAATGCAGGATGTGGGACTCGACGGACTCAATGACGAGGAAGAGCGGATCAAATTCAGCCCCTGGCTGAACAGCCTCACTCCGGGTACCCCTTTTTACGAAAAGGCCTTTGAGGATCCCGCTAACGACAATTTCAGTTACTTTCTCAACAGTGCTCATGACGACAGCTCTGCCGGTGTGATCTCGCGTTACCTGAATTACAACAACCCCCAGGGTAACTCACCGGCTACGGAACAAAGCGGTGGTAACTTTGCAGCGGCAACAACGCTCCCCAATACCGAAGACATCAACCGCGATAATACACTCAACGAAAACGACGCCTATTATGAATACCAGGTTCCGCTGAGACCGGGCCAGATGAATTTCAACAACCCCTATATAACCGATCGCGTCGAAGGCAAAACAGTTGACGGCAAAGTTGCCCACTGGTACCAGTTCCGCATACCCATTGATGATTTCGAGGGCAAATACGGCAATATCGAAGATTTCAAATCCATCCGGTTCATGCGCATGTACCTCACCGGTTTCACCAGGCCCGTCATCCTCCGGTTCGCCGAACTCCACCTGGTGCGTTCCGAATGGAGAAAATATTCCGGAAATATCTCCGAAGGAGGGCCCTCGGTTACCACCCAGGTTGAAAAGGGATCCTTCGAAATCACCTCGGTCAATATCGAAGAAAATGCCGCCAAAGAACCTGTCAATTACATTCTACCCCCCGGCATCGACCGCGTTATCGACCCCAGTCAGCCCCAGGTAGCACAGCTGAATGAGCAGTCGATGGTTTTTAAAATTCACGATCTGCCCGACGGTGACGCACGTGTGGCCTACAAAAACATGAGCATTGACCTGCGCCAGTACAAGAAACTCAAAATGTTTGTTCATGCCGAAGCCCTTGTTGATGAAACACTTGGCGATAATGATCTCACAGCATTTATCCGTTTCGGTTCCGACCAAACCGACAATTACTATGAATACGAGGTACCCCTGAAAATTACACCTCCGGGAAATTTTTCCGACAACGACAGGCACATTGTATGGCCCGACAGCAACTACATGGATATTGTGCTTGAAGAATTTGTTGATTTGAAGGTGGCGCGCGACAAAGCCATTTCTGAACGCCCCGATTTATATGCCAAATCAAAGGTGTTCCGGAAACAAAATGGAAAAAATGTAATGAAGGTGCGGGGTACTCCCAACCTGAGCAATGTGAGAACCATGATGCTGGGGGTGCGCAATGCAAGCGATGCCGATAACCTGCCCAACGACGGAATGCCCAAATCAGGAGAAATCTGGTTCAATGAGCTCCGGCTCACCGATTTTAATAACAAAGGCGGGTGGGCAGCCAACGCACGCGCCCAGATCCGCATGGCCGACCTGGGAACCCTGTCTGTTGCCGGCAGTACATCAAAACCCGGATTCGGAAGCATTGAGCAGAAAGTGGATGACCGCAACAAGGAAGAAACCAACCAGATTGACATCTCTACCAACCTGGAACTGGGTAAACTACTGCCCGAAAAAGCCAAGGTATCCGTTCCCCTTTATTTGGGATACTCCAATATTACGGTTACCCCTGAATATTCTCCGAAAGAACCCGACCGGATGCTGAAAGACGCGCTCAGGAGCGCCGAATCGGACGAAGAGAAAAAAGACTTAAAAGAAATGTCGCAGGATGTGATCAAACGCCGCAGCATCAACCTCACCAATGTTAAGGTTAACCAGGAATTTGAAAAATTCCGGCTGCTGTCGCCGTCTAATTTCTCAGTCTCCGCAGATTATGCCGAATCTGAGGCCCACAACTACGAGGTGGAACGCAACAACAACATCGAATACGGACTGGCCCTGAATTACGTTTACAGTGCCCGGCCTAAAAGCATAACGCCCTTCAGGAAGGCCAAAATGAAATCGCCCTACATGCGTTTCATCAAAGATTTTAATGTGTCATTGCTGCCCAGCAGGCTGGCGTTCCGTACCAATTTCGACCGCAGGTACAACGAAACCAAACTTCGGAACGTTTACACCGACAGGGACATTTTACTCGACTCCACCGTAAGCAAAGATTTCCTGTGGAACCGCGGATACGAAGTCAACTGGGACCTGACCCGGGCACTCAAGTTTGACCTTACATTCAACAACATGTCGCGCATCAACGAACTCCCCGGTGCATACGACTGGTTCCGCAAAGGAAATAACAAAGACTGGTCGCGGTCGGTTTGGAACAGCATCGGGAACAGCGGCAGAGCCATTGCCTACGATCACTCGCTGAATGCTACCTACAACCTGCCCCTGAGCAAATTCCCCATCCTGAGCTGGACCTCATCATCACTCCGCTACAGTGCCACCTATTCCTGGGATCAGGGTGATATTTTCAACGGCGAAAGAACACTCGGCAATACCATCCGCAATTCAAACACCATCCAGGCCAACACCACTTTCAACCTGGCAACCTTATACAACAAGTCGAAATACCTGAAAAAACTCGATGCCAAGTATTCCAATACCGGCAAAAAACAACAGCAACCCAAAGATTTCAAAACCGTTACCTTCACACGTGAGAATTTCTTCCTGAGACCCAATATCCCGAGAAATATTACCCACAAACTGAAAACTGAAGATGTCCGGGTAAAGGTAACCGATGAAAAAGGCAGTGAAGTAAAAACCAGCTTTACGGTGCTCGATGAAAACAGGATCAGCATAAAAGCCGACAGCAATTACACGGGACTGGTTGTGGTGGTGGAAGGACAAATTGAAAAAGCTGGCAGCCCGCTGGTTTACCTGGGTGAAAACTCGGTGAGGTTTCTCACCGGACTTAAAAGCATCACGGTATCGTACTCGCTTACCGGGGGTAGTACGGTTATGGGCTTTATGCCATCTCCCGGAATGGCAGGTTTCTACCTCAACGAGAAATATAAGGGAGCTCCCGGTCTGCCTTTCCTAATAGGCATACAGGACAAGGGCTTCGTCCGCCAGGCTGCAGCAAACGGATGGCTCACGAACAACTCCGCGTTTACCGATCCGTTTACCATGTCGAAAACTGAAAACCTGAATATCAAAGGCACATTTGAACCCTACAGGGGATTCCGGATCGAACTCTCAGGTCAGCGCAGCTACACCCAGTTCGACAGCGAATACTATCAGTATGATTCCGCATACAACTTTAACAACCACATGGTTAATGGCGGATACTCCATATCTGTAATCACCATTGGTTCTGCCTTTGAAAAACTGAGCAGTGACGACGCTTTCAGGTCACCCTCTTTTGAGCGCTTCAAAAGTTACCGCAAGATCATGTCGCAACGGCTCTACAACAGACGGGTACAGCAAAGTGATTACAATTACCAGGGAACCATTCAGAACAATATAGAACCGGGTTATACCGATGGCTATGGCTCTACCGCAACCGAAGTTCTCATTCCTGCATTCCTTGCTGCATATACAGGCAAAGATCCACACAAAATGTCGCTCTCAACCTTTCCCGGGTTCAAAAGCATCCTCCCCAACTGGCGGATCATGATCGACGGACTGACCAAATTCGATTTTGTGAAGAGGTACATGAAATCGCTGACCATCCAACATTCCTACAAATCCATTTACAGCATCAATTCATTCAACAGCCACCTGCTTTTTGTCAGGGATGACCTTGATGGTTTGGGGTATGTAAGGGATTACCAGGAAAATTTTGTGCCTGAACTGCAGCTCAACACCGTTTCCATTAAAGAGGACATCACCCCACTCTTTGGAATCGACGCTACCTGGGTGAACAGCCTGATAACCCGGTTTGAAATCCGGAAATCACGCACGCTGTCGCTCAGCCTCGCAAATAACCAGCTGACTGAGGTAAATAACAACGACCTGATCATCGGCGCCGGTTACCGCTTCAGCAATGTCGCCGTTAAAGTTGGCGAAAAAGCCTATGAAAGCGATCTGAATGTGCGGTTTGACCTGTCGGTCAGAGACAATAAAACCATCATCCGTTACCTGGCCATGACTGAAGATGATGAAAATGATCAGATCACATCAGGCGACAAAATATTCAAAATTGCCATGACGGCCGACTACCTGCTTTCACCCAGGTTTAACCTGCAGCTGTTTTTCGACCGCACCCTGAATAAACCTCATACTTCCCGCTCCTTCGTGCGCGTAGATACCAATATTGGTTTCAGCCTGAGGTTTACCCTTACCCAGTAACCCACTGTTGATTTTAGCAAAAAACAATCCCTCCTGTCACGAATATTGCTTATTTTTACGGCGGAAATAGCTGTTAGCTGTTAGCTGTTGGCTGTTAGCCGTTAGCCGTTAGCCGATAGCTATTAGCCAACAGCCAATAGCTAACAGCCAATAGCTAAAAGCTTTTTTCAGCCTTTTAACCTTAAAAAATAACATACAATGAACATCCCAACCGATTTGCGCTACACATCTGATCACGAGTGGATCAAAGTTACCGGCAACACAGGAGTTATTGGTATTACCGAGTTCGCCCAGGGAGAACTGGGAGACATTGTTTTTGTTGAAATTGAAACCCTCGGAAACCACCTTGAAAAAGGGAGTACTTTTGGCACCATCGAGGCGGTAAAAACTGTATCTGACCTGTTTATTCCGGTAACAGGCAAAATAGTTGAAGTGAACACCAGCGTGAACGACAAACCCGATACCATCAACAAGGATCCCTATGGTGCCGGTTGGCTGATTAAAATTGAAATAGACGATCCTTCACAGGTTAATGAACTGATGGATGCCGGCGCCTATGCTGCCATGATCAATGCCTGAACCATAACGTAATTTTATTCTTCATGAAACCAATTATACCACCGGTTGACCGGGAACTGATCGAGAAAGAGCTGACCGAAGTGAAGCTGTTGCGGAAAACGAACAATGGTAGCAACCTGATTTATGTGGTTACCAGCGAAGATTCACCCAATATCCTGAGAGAGATAGGAAGACTGCGGGAAATATCATTCCGCGTAGCCGGAGGTGGTACCGGCAAGGAACTGGATATCGATATTTACGATACCATGCCCAATGCCTACAAACAAATTATTGTATGGGATCCCCAGGACAAGGAGATCCTGGGTGGCTACCGGTACTTCATATGTTCGGAGGCCGCTACCGACCCCGATGGCAACTGCAATCTGGCAACAGCCAGGTTGTTCCGGTTTTCCAAGGTTTTCAGGGAACAATACATGCCACACATGATTGAGCTCGGACGGTCTTTTGTTCAGCCGGCTTACCAGTCGACCAGCCGCCAGGGAAAAGGCATTTATGCCATGGATAACCTGTGGGACGGTTTGGGTGCCGTGTGGATGCAACACCCCCACATCAAGTATTTCTTCGGAAAGGTTACCATGTATACCACGTACCACCGTGAGGCACGCGACCTGATCCTGCATTTTCTGAACAAGTATTTCGGCGATAAGGAAAACCTGATGAAGCCCTTCGAACCGCTTCAGATTACCACCGATCCGAAAGTCCTCGACAACATCCTCTGCGGAACGTCATACCGTGAAGATTATAAATTACTTTCACAGAATGTCAGGGCAAGAGGCGAGAACATCCCGCCGCTGATCAACGCCTATATGAATCTCTCTCCCACCATGAAGGTTTTTGGAACCGCCATGAATTATTCATTTGGCGATGTGGAGGAAACTGCCATCATGATCACTGTTGACGATATGTATGACGAAAAAATAGAAAGGCACATCAAGTCGTACATCCACAAATCGTGACCCCGGTTTTACATCATGGTTCATCAGGAATATAGTTGGAAAAGCACAGACGGAACCACACTCTATGGTCAAAGCTGGAAACCCGGCAAACCACCCCGTGCACTGATCAACTATGTTCATGGTTTTATGGACCACAGCAGCAGGTTCACCAACTGGGCAGGCCGCTTGTGCAATGCCGGATATGCAGTTGCCGCAATTGACCTGCGCGGTCACGGCCGTTCAGAAGGCCGCAGAGGATATGCCCGGAATTTCTCATTTTATATACAGGATATCCATACACTGTGCGAAAACTCCCGGGTCCTTTTTCCGGAATGCAGCCCGGTTTTATATGGTCACAGCCTGGGCGGAAATCTGGTTGCCAATTTCCTGATCGGCGAAAACCCGCTTCCCCAAGCTGCTGTGATCTCTTCTCCCTGGTTTACCCTTACCCAAAAGCCCCCTCTGGTTAAATACCTCATGGCAGTCATGGCCAGGTATCTGCTGCCCGGCCTTACGGTAAAAAGCGATCTTGACCCGGATGCCCTCTCACGTGACCCGGATGTTGTCAGCTCATACAACAGCGATCCGCTGGTGCATCATGCCATTTTGCCCCGCTTGTTTTTTGAAATCGAACATTTCGGCATAATCGCCTCGCAAAGCATTTACAAAATCAACATCCCGCTGCTGGTTATGCACGGCAACGCCGACCGCATCACATCATTCAGGCAAACAGCAGATTTTGTAAGGAATGCCGGTCGCCATACCACCTTTAAGCAATGGCCCGGGGCATACCATGAACTCCATAATGAACCCCATGAACAGGAAGTTTTCAATTACCTGCTCAGCTGGCTCAACAACCGGAACTTTGTTCGTTCTTAGCCATGGAAACATTCCGAACACCGGTCATCATCCCCGAATCGGCTGATAAGATCAACTACCAGACGAAGTGCCTGTTTATGGGATCGTGCTTCGCTGACAGCATCGGAAAAATAATGGCCGGCTACCAGTTCCCCGCACTGCTCAACCCCTTTGGTACGCTTTTCAACCCTGCTTCAATTGCAGAAAATCTAGGCCTGCTTATCTGCGGTAAAACCTTCACCCGCGATGACCTCCGGCATCACAACGATCTTTGGTTCAGCCTGAACCACTATACCGCCTTTTCACATCCCAACCCCGAAGCCTGCCTGGCCCTGGTGAATCAGGCTGCCACCGGGGCTTCATCATGGCTTAAAGATTGCCACTACCTGCTGCTTACATTCGGTACAGCGTGGGCTTACCAATTCAAAGAAACCGGGAAAATAGTGGCCAACTGCCACAAATTGCCCGCTTCACAATTCAACCAGGTCCTTCTGCAACCCGCCTCAATCATTGACCAATACAACCAACTGCTCGGGAAACTCAAATTGCTGAATCCCGGCATCCGGGTGATCTTTACACTGAGCCCCGTAAGGCATTGGTCAAACGGTGCCGTTGGCAACCAACTCAGCAAGTCTGTACTTCATTACAGTATTCACGAAATTCTGAAAAAAAACGACTTTGCGTCCTATTTCCCGGCTTACGAGATCTTCATGGACGAATTGCGTGACTATCGTTTTTACGCCGGTGATATGCTGCACCCGTCGGAGCAGGGAACCCGCTACGTGTGGGAAAGATTCTGTAATGCCCGGGTGGAAGAAGCTGCTAAAAAAATTATGGCCGGTGTTGAAGCTGTTTTTAAAGCTCTGAATCACCGGCCATTACACACTGATACAACCAACCATAAAATCTTCAGGTCAAATACCCTGAAACTCATCAAGCGCCTCAGGGAACAATACCCATTTCTTGACTTCCATAACGAAATTGCCCAACTGCAACTATAATAAAGATGGCTTACCGGACCAAAAGGTTGCATGAGCTGATCATTTTTTTCTGAATGCTTGCCTGATAGCCTGCTGGTTTTGTTCTGTGACGACAGAAGGTGACAAAAAATAGTTAAGAATAATACCCCATTAGTATATTAAGTAGCTTGCAGATATTCAAAATCTCTGCAATAAACTGCAATTAAAGAATTACTTTACCCCCGTGCGTGCTACAAAAGCCTTCGGGTAACCCAATGCCTTCACCTGCTCCAGGTACACCCTGGCATCATCCGGGTTTTCAAACTCCCCGGTGGTATACCGGCAGAACCCGTCGGCCCCCCGGGTTACCGAAACTTCCGGAAGATTGCTGAAACGGGTAAGGTCAATTACCGGTCCCGGAACCGCCATCACCTGAATGGTGTAATT
The DNA here is from genome assembly GCA_046481675.1 of Bacteroidales bacterium. Lineage (GTDB taxonomy): Bacteria > Bacteroidota > Bacteroidia > Bacteroidales > UBA10428 > UBA5072. The sequence goes on from JAWOJJ010000096.1 coordinate 65,792, forward strand.
GGGAATCACAGCCTTGCCCCTGACAAAGGCATCGTGGTAACCCTTTGCAGCCAGTTGTTCCTGTTCTTTCTGAGCCTGTGAAAACACCGTTGATGTTCCTGTTGTATAGCGGTACCACTTGTCTGCTCCCAGTGTCATGGTCACTCCCGACACCCCTTCAAAAACCGCAGGATCCGATGCCTTTCTCAATGCCATAAACTGAACCGTATAGGAACGGGCGCTTTCCAGGTCAGTGGCAGGGGCAGCAGCAGTAGCAGTGAAATCAGTGGCAGTGAAATCAGTGGCAGGGGCAGTGGCAGTAGCAGTAACGGGCGTTTCAATAATTGTTTCTTCAACTGCTACTGCCGCTGCTACTTCCTCAGCCGCTGCCGCTTCTTCTTCAACTGCCACTGCCGCTGCTGCTGCCGCTTCTTCTTCAACTGCCACTGCTGCTGCTTCCTCTGCCACCACCGGATACTGAGCGGAGTCAAAGTATGCTGCTTCCTCTGCCGCCACCGGATACTGAGCGGAGTCGAAGTATGCTACTTCTTCCACCGCCGGCGGAAGCAGGGTTACACTATAAATATCCCGGCCACCGTAGCTGTCTGCTCCGTTGAAAGCCAGGAGCCCGGTGGTGCCGTCGCCAACGGGAACATAAAACAGGTCATTGTCGGTTGTATTTAACGGATACCCGAGGTTCAAAACGCCGGCCTCCGGATCATTGAAATCGAAACGGAAAATATCATAGCCGCCCAACCCGGGATGACCTTCGGAACTGAAAAACAACTGCCGGCCGTCATCGGTGACAAACGGCGTTTCCTCATTAAACCGGGTATTCACGGTTGGACCCAGGTTGACTGCCTTGCCCCATTCGCCCTTTGCATCCAGTTCCGACTTGTAAATGTCCATATCTCCCACGCCACCTTTCCGGTTGCTTGTAAAATAAAGGGTTTTCCCGTCAGCCGACAGGCTCGCGTGCGTTTCGGCCGATTTGCTGTTGATTTCCTTTCCCAGGGGTTCGGCTTTCGACCACCGGCCCTTGATGAAACGGCAAACGTATATATCCGCATTCATCGGATCGTCAAGAACCAGCAACAGGGTTTGTCCATCGGCCGAAAGATCGCTGGTTTTCATGTACCTGCCTGTACCCAGCACACTGGTCATAATTTTAGGCGACGTCCATGCCGTATCGGCAAAAGTGGCTGTATATATATCGTATCCCTGTCTTCCGGGCGAAGTGTAAAACAGGGTTCTGCCATCACCCGAAACTACCGCGTTGAAATTCGGAGCTGATGTATTGATCCTGCCGCCCATGTTGATGGTTATCAGTCCAACCGGCTTGTTTTGCATTTCCTTGGCCGTGTGGCAACTGCTGATGTACTGACTGATCACCTGCTGGTTGTATTCATCTTTGGGATCAAGGTATTCCTTGTACCTGCTGTATGCATCAATGGCCTTGTCGAGCTCATTGTTAACCCTGTAGGCACTTCCCAGTAAAAACAAGGCATCAACGGGAGCATTGGTTTCTTTAAACGAACTCGGGTTGTATTTTTCAGAAATCTTTTGTGCTGCTTCTTCCAGGTAGGGAATTGCTTTCGCCTTTTCATTTTCAGAATTCAAATAACAAATCCCCAGCTTGTATTTCATGTCGGCATTCTCAGGTTCCGATTTCAAAATAGTCAGGTAGTTGTTCCTGGCTTTGTTGAAGTCCTTCTCCATCAGGTAATAATCAGCGTCAAATTTCAACTGGTCATTTCTCGCCAGTGTCTGCGCCCTTAAGGTAACCAGGGGCAATACCAGAAATACAAAAATGAGAATCCTGTTCATAAACAACCCTGTTTAAACCCGGTTAAAACAAAGCTTACGGTACCCATACCGACATGCATATTTAGAGTGGCTTTTGGCTTTTGGCCTTTAGCCTTTATCCTATAGCCGTTGGCTCTTGGCTAATAGCTAACAGCTAACAGCTAATAGCTAACAGCTACTAATTATCTAAATATAATTCATTTTTAAGCAGCTTTTTATAAACCTGGTAAGTAAATTTCAACAGTTACGGTAATCCGCAATAAAAACTTAAAAAAAACCTTGACTTCACACCGCATACATCGTAACTTTATCACACAAACCGCTTTCGTTTCGGCTAAGGCGGCAAAACAACATGCAACCTAAAACATAAAACCAACAGACTGCATACTGATCCTGCTCCTGTTCTCCTGTTGCACCGGCAAATCTCAGCAGGTAACAGATTACAGAACGCGCCGTGAACTGATGGTAAAGCAACAGATCGAAGCCAGGGGGATAGCTGACAAACGTGTGCTGGATGCCATGCGTAAAGTCGAAAGGCACTTGTTTGTACCTCCTGAACTTGCCTATAAGGCCTATGGCGATTATCCCCTGCTGATCGGCTACGGTCAGACCATTTCACAACCCTATATTGTGGCCTTTATGACCGAGGTTCTGGGCTTAAAGCCCTATTCAAAGGTACTTGAAATCGGAACGGGCTCAGGGTATCAGGCAGCAATTCTGGCCGAGCTGTGCGATAGCGTGTTTACCATTGAAATTATAGCTCCGCTGGCCGAAAAAGCCCAAAGCTTGCTTCAGGTGCTCGGATATAAAAATGTTTTCGTTAAAACAGGGGACGGATACCAGGGATGGGCCCGGCATGCGCCTTACGATGCGATCCTGGTCACCTGCTCTCCGAGTCATGTACCTGAGCCTCTTACAAGCCAACTTGCCGAAGGCGGTAAAATGATCATCCCGGTTGGTGAACAATACAACCAGCAACTGGTGATTCTGGTAAAAAAAGAAGGAAAACTGAAAAAAGAAGCTGTGCTTCCGGTGCGTTTTGTGCCCATGATCAACAGGCAAATGGAAGCTTACTGAATCATTCGCTGTAAATTACCGTATCAACAAATGCGGCATGCCCCGAATAGGAGATGCCCTGCAGGTCAAACCGGTAATTCCCTTCAATCTCCGGCTTGTTAAACAATACCCTGGCTTTTCCGGCGGTATTGGTACGAATATCCGGGTCCCAGTAAACCGTATAATTATCTTCCGGTTCTGCCCCGGGCTTGTACTTTGGCTCATAAAACACACGCGGAGCGCTGTAACCGAGCATTTCAAACTCAATCACGCCTCTCTTCATGAAACGTCCGCGCTTGGTATAAACCGCCACTACGCCGTTTGCACCCCTTGAACCATATATCGCGGCACTGGGACCTTTTAATATTTCCACCCGGTCAATATCTTCAACAGGAATCGATTGAATTGTACTTACATCCATCACCGGAAGACCGTCAAGCAAAAACAGGGGTTGGTTGGAACCATAAAAACTGTTGGGCCCCCTGATCAACACCCGGTTGCCGTTAATCTGCATACCGGGAACCCTGCCCTTTAGTGCTTCCAATACATTGGTATGCCCGGGTGAAAAGTCTTCAGATCGGATTACGTTATCGGGCTCTCCATAAATACCTTTAATCTCGGTATTGCGCTCCTCTTTCAGTCGCTTCTGCTCTTCAGCCGTGGCCTTTTTAAATTCCTCCGCACGTTTGTGCCGGTACGCTTTGTTGTCGCGTTCCGATTGCGTAATCAGGGAATAATCTCCCTGCTGCCCGGTAACTTCCGCGAAACCATCATCCGGCACTACAATAACCAGGTTTCTGCGACCCGAAGGACGCCAGGCTTCAATTTTCACTTTTATCGTGTCATAGTAAACCATGTTCTCAAAGAGAAAGGTTCCTTCATCAGACGTTTGCTGCGTGAAAACATCATTGTATGCGTCCATAACAGACAACTGCACCTTGCAGTTTTTGAGCGGGATGTTAAAAAAGTCGCGCGTTATCTTACCATACACGCTGATGCCCTTTTCCTCAAAATACCTGATTTCCGGATAATCCCCTGCAAGCAGACTGCTCCAGTCGAACCTCCGCCATCCCTGTGTCAGCATCAGGTTGTCAACAGCCTTTGACGCTTCGGGAGAACCCGGCTTGAAATACTCAAGCGGATCTTCAACAAACCCTTTCAGGTCCGATGTAAGAAACAGGTTGCTGCATATATTGTCCTTATTCTCATTTCTTCCCAAATTCATCTCCCGGGTAACCGATAGTGAAAAATCAGCCGGAACAGGCCTGCCGTCGGCACTCCTGGTATTGATCTCCAGCAAAATCATCTTACCCTCGCGGGTAAAGGTATCGGAAGCAAAAAACCTGATTTTCATTTCTTCTCTCATGCCCACAAAAACCAGCCGTTCCGCGAGCGGCACACCCCTGCCCGAAAATGCCGTGAGCTGCATAATGCCCGAAGGAAAAACCTGTTCGGGTATCTTCAGCTGCGCAGAATTGTTGTTGAGTTTTACAGTAGCATGGAAGTACATTTTGCCACCTGTCTGTCCGGTAACAATGATCTCCCGGGCCGACGGGTCTGCTGTTGCAGGTGCGTTTGATTCAAGAGTTACCGAAATAACCTGTTCCCGCAAATCAGTGCGCATTACCAGTCCTGTTTCGAGCGGCTGTGGCAGCGCGGTTTTTCGGGTTTTTCCGTCATCCTGCGTATGGGCAAAATACCTGACCCCCTTTTCGGGCTTCAGCAAAAAAGTTCCGATACCTTTGTAATAACTGGTAAATGAAGCAATCCGGTTACCCTGATCATCTGTGATAATCCCGTCAACATCAACTCCTTTGCCCAGTTTGTTAATGGCTTTGAAGGCCACTACGCTTTCAATTCCCTCAACCAGGTATCCGCCTTCGGGCATAAACTGCAGGTCGATATCCTCTTCAAACCCGGGCATATTGTCAATCTTCCGCTTGTTGCCCCTGGCTTCCCTGGGTGAAATGTGCCTGCTGTAAGCCGGGTTGATCAGCTGAAAATTCTTCCTGAACTGAAAGGCCGGATCAAAATTAAGCATCCAGCTGGTATAAGCTCTCAGCTGGTAAAGCCCTTCCGGTAAGGTGTCCGACAGTGTAAAATCCCCCGCACCAAATCCGCGAAAAAGTTGAATCCGCTTGATCTCAACCCGGGTATGAAACGGACTGATCAGTTCAACATATAAATTGGTGCTGATGGTATCGGGGAAGTGGCTCAGCGCGTTCACCAGGTAAGCTTTGAACCACAATGTATTTCCGCCCCTGTAAGTGGCCCTGTCGGTGTGCAAGAAAACCTTTTGTTGCGGGTATGCCTTTGTAAAGCGGTCAAGTGCCGTTTTGATTCTCCTGTAACGTAAATTCTCATCGGGGTTTCCTGCCGTAAAGGCAGCCAGCAGAATAACCAATAACAAAAACCCGGCAGGCAATTGTTTTCTGTATTTCATGGCAGCAAGGTTTGGCAATGAAAAATTAACAAACGAACCGGAGAAATGTTGGTGTCTTCAATATATATATATGACAACCGGGAAACAATTTACCCTATCCTGATTTCAGGAGTTCCGGCAAATTATTATTTTTGCACGATAGTATTAAGTAAAACCCAAATACATCATATCTTATGTCTGGTCATAGCAAGTGGTCAACCATCAAACGAAAAAAAGGCGCACTCGATGCCAAAAGAGGCAAGATCTTTTCGCGCATCGTTAAGGAAATTCAAATAGCCGTCAAAGAAGGTGGCCCTTATCCCGAAAACAACCCGCGCCTGCGGCTTGCGGTTCAGAATGCAAAAGGAGCCAATATGCCCAAAGACAATGTTGACCGCGCTATCAATAAGGCTACCAACGAAGGCGCAAACCTTCAGGAAGTTTCCTTCGAGGGTTATGCTCCCCATGGCGTGGCTGTTTTTATTGAATGTCTTACCGATAACAATCAGCGTACCGTGGGAAATATCCGCGCCATCTTCAACAAAAGAGGCGGTAACCTGGGAACCAACGGATCACTGGCATTCATATTCGATCGCAAAGGTGTGTTCACCGTGCCTAAAGGAGATCTCGATCCCGAAGAATTCGAACTCGAAATCATTGATGCTGGCGTTGAAGAAATTGAGCTGAACGAAGATGTGTTTGAAATCACCTGCGCCGTGGAAGACTTTGGCAGGGTTCAGAAAAAACTCGACGAAATGGGCGTGAAAATTGAAAATGCCCAGCTGCAACGCATCCCCAACGACACCAAGCAACTCGATCTCGACTCGGCCCAGAAAGTGCTTAAAATTATCGAAGAGTTCGAAGACGTAGACGACGTGCAATACGTTTACCACAACCTCGAAATGACCGACGAGCTCATGAACGCCATGGAGTAACCCCCTCAAGCAGCCATTGGCCATTGGCTGTTGGCTGTTGGCTCGCAGATCTTTCTCTCAGATTGTTTCTCGCAAAATGAAGAATTTCTCGCAAATGTGTGAAGAGTTTCTCGCTGACCTGCCTGCCGGCAGGCAGGTTAAATCTGATTAAGCAGATTCCGCAGACGTACCTGTCGGAGAGCATTGTCCCCCTCTGGAGAGCTTGTCCCGATTCATCGGGAGGGCAGGGGGAGGACTTTATAACTGATTCTCTCACTGCTACAGCCGCTACTCATCATACTTCGACAGGCTCAGTATGACTTACTGCTGCCCCGCTGGGCGTAGTTTTTGTAACTATAGCCGTCAACTTAAGGGATTCTCCTGATGAATCATTTTTGCTTTCAGTTCCGAAGGAACGATATGTATTAGCACAGGGCGAAATCATGTGCTAGCATGATGTAGCCCTGTGTCGGATAATACAAATGTTTCTAAGGGCTGAAGGCCCGTAAGGTAATGAATTTGGTTTATGTGTTTTAAAAAATTTCGCACTTACAGCGCTTAAAAATCATTACCCATATATAACACAGGGCTTCGTTTCACTTCGCCCTGTGCTATTACATTTCGGGGCTTCACCCCTTAGCAACCTAAATACGAAATGAATGTCAATGTTTCTTAAGTTGACGGCTATGGTTTTCGTAACTACGCCCCTGTTGCTGCTGGTCTTGAATCTTGGATCTCGTTTCTACTCGTCCCTTGTCCCTCGTCCCTTGTCTCTCAGCCAACGGCTAATGGCTAACAGCCAACAGCTTCCTATGTTTTTCTGCCCCACTCTTGCACATATGATTTTTATCATTATATTTGCACTTTCATAAAACAAAAAATGACGAATCAGGTTATCATTCTCGGTATTATTTTGCTAGGTCTCCTTAAGAAGCCGGCGTGAGAATGGTATATCTGCAGCTATGATAAAACAAGAGCCATTCTCATAAAAGGGAATGGCTCTTTTGATTAATTAAAAACCATAAACGCTATGAGTGACAGATTATTTATTTTCGACACAACGCTTCGCGACGGGGAACAGGTTCCCGGTTGCCAGTTAAACACAGTAGAAAAAATTGAAGTGGCAAAAGCCCTTGAAGCACTAGGTGTTGATGTCCTCGAAGCAGGTTTTCCCATTTCCAGTCCGGGCGATTTTCATTCGGTTGAAGAAATCTCCAAAGCCATTAGCGCACCCGTGATCTGCGCCCTCACACGCGCTGTTGAAAAAGACATTGACGTAGCCGCTGATGCCCTTAAATATGCCAAGCGCAAACGCATTCACACCGGCATTGGCACTTCGCCCTACCACATTAAGTATAAATTCAATGCCACTCCCGAAGAAATCATTGAAAGAGCGGTGGCTGCCGTAAAGTACGCCAAAAAATACGTGGAAGATATTGAATTCTATGCCGAAGATGCCGGCCGCAGCGATAATGAATACCTGGCCCGGGTCATCGAAGCAGTTATTAAGGCCGGTGCCACCGTGGTCAACATCCCCGACACTACCGGTTACTGCCTTCCCGAAGAATACGGTCAGAAGATCAAATACCTCATGGAAAACGTGAACGGCATCCACAAGGCCATCATCTCCACCCATTGTCACAACGACCTGGGCATGGCTACCGCCAATTCAGTAAACGGGGTGATCAACGGGGCCCGCCAGGTTGAAGTAACCATCAACGGAATAGGTGAAAGGGCCGGCAATACATCACTCGAGGAAGTGGTGATGATCATGAAAAGCCGCAAGCACCTGGGTATTGAAACCGGCATTGTAACCGAAAACATTTACAAAACAAGCCGCATGGTTGCCTCTCTCATGAACATGCCCGTGCAGCCTAACAAGGCCATAGTCGGACGCAATGCCTTTGCCCATTCATCGGGAATTCACCAGGACGGCGTGCTGAAAAACAGGGAAAACTACGAAATTATCGACCCCGTTGAGGTAGGTATCGGCGAATCCATCATCGCACTTACCGCGCGCAGTGGCCGGGCTGCCCTGAAACACCGCCTGCAAAACCTGGGTTACCGAATCGAGGGTGAGGCTCTTGAGCAGATATATGAAAAATTCCTCGAAGTAGCCGACCGCAAAAAAGAAGTCAAGGATGAAGACCTGGAACTTCTGGTGGGTAATGAACAGGCTTTCGACGGTAAAGCCATCAAACTGACACATCTTCAGATCATCGGCGGTAAATCAGCCATCCCCATGGCTGCCGTTACACTGAATATCAACGGTGAACTTTTTACCGCCACTGAAGCCGGTAACGGACCTGTTGACGCTGCTTTTAAAGCCATCCGCAGCATCGTGCGGCACAACATCCGGCTCGAGGAATTCCTCGTTCAGGCCATCACACGCGGAAGCGACGACATCGGCAAGGTTCACATCCAGATCGAAAACCGGAATAAATACTATTATGGCTTTGCAGGCCATACCGACATCCTCACTGCTTCGGTTGAAGCTTTTATCAATGCCATCAACAAAATTGTTTAATCTGTAAATCATATTCAATTGGGAAATACATTATTTGACAAGGTTTGGGACGCTCACGTAGTCACAGAAATTAAAGACGGTCCCAGTGTATTGTATATCGACAGGCACCTGATCCACGAGGTAACCAGTCCGCAGGCATTCGCCGGGCTTGACAAACGCGGGCTGAAAGTATTCCGCCCCGATCAGACCCTCGCTACCCCCGATCACAACGTGCCAACCGTGAACCAGCACCTGACCATTCACGATATTCTTTCGAGAACCCAGGTCGACAAGCTCACCGAAAATACCGGTAAACACGGAATACGCCTTTACGGGCTCAACAACCCCAACCAGGGTATCGTGCATGTGATCGGCCCCGAAATGGGCTTCACCCAACCCGGAATGACCATTGTCTGCGGCGACAGCCACACCTCAACCCACGGAGCCTTTGGCTGCGTAGCTTTCGGTATCGGCACCAGCGAGGTCGAAATGGTGCTGGCCACCCAGTGCGTCCTGCAGCCCAAACCCAAAAAAATGAGGATCACCGTTGACGGCACGCTCGGCAAAGGAGTGACCGCTAAAGACATCATCCTGTACATCATCTCTAAGATATCTGCCAGCGGCGGCACCGGCTATTTCATTGAATATGCCGGGTCGGCCATTCGCGCACTGAGCATGGAAGGCCGGATGACCATCTGCAACATGAGCATCGAAATGGGCGCCCGCGGCGGTCTCATTGCCCCCGACGAGGTCACTTTCGAATACCTCCGGAACAGGGAATTTGCACCCAAAGGCGAGGAATGGAACAAAAAGGTAGCCTCATGGAAAAACCTGGTTACCGACCCCGATGCAACCTTCGACTATGAACTCAATTACCAGGCTGCCGATATCGAACCCATGATCACCTATGGCACCAACCCCGGTATGGGCGTAGGCATTACCGGCCGCATACCCGACCTGAATGAGATCCCCGAAAGCAACAGGCTCACCTTTGAAAAATCAATGCAATACATGGGCTACGAAAAAGCCACCCCCATGATCGGAAAACCCGTTGATTACGTATTTGTGGGCAGCTGCACCAACGGCCGTATCGAAGACCTCCGTGCCTTCGCCGCGTTCATCAAAGGCAAAAAGAAAGCCGCCGGCGTAACCGCATGGATCGTTCCCGGCTCCAAACAGGTTGAAAAACAAGCCCTGGCCGAAGGTATCGACAAAACCCTGGCCGAAGCCGGATTCGAACTTCGTCAGCCCGGATGCTCGGCTTGCCTGGCTATGAACGACGACAAAATTCCCGAAGGGAAATACGCCGTTTCAACCTCAAACCGCAACTTCGAAGGCCGCCAGGGACCAGGTGCACGAACCTTGCTGGCCAGCCCGCTTACCGCAGCTGCGGCAGCCATCACCGGCAAAATAACCGACCCGCGCGATTTTCTTTAATACGTACGGGCGGCTCTATTGATTATTGTTAATTGTTAATTACTAATTGTTAATTACAAGTCCATGTCAACAGAAAAATTCACCACCTTAACCTCATCCTGCGTTCCGCTTCCGATAGAAAACGTGGATACCGACCAGATCATCCCGGCCAGATTTCTGAAAGCCACAACCCGCGAGGGTTTTGGAGAAAACCTGTTCCGCGATTGGCGCTATGATAAAAACAACCAACCCAAACCCGATTTTGCCCTCAACAACCCACTGTGGTCAGGCAAAATCCTTGTTGCCGGCCGCAATTTCGGCAGCGGCTCCAGTCGCGAACACGCCGCCTGGGCCATTTTCGATTACGGCTTCCGTGTTGTGATCTCCAGCTTCTTTGCCGATATCTTCAAAAATAACGCGCTCAATAACGGCCTGCTGCCGGTTCAGGTTACCGATGAATTCCTGGTTGCCGTGTTTGCAGAAGTTCAGAAAGACGCGCAAACCAAACTGGAAATAAACCTCGAAAAACAGGAGGTTACCCTGCTGGCAACCGGACAAAAAGCACATTTCGACATCAACAACTATAAAAAAACCTGCCTGCTGAACGGGTACGACGACATCGACTACCTGCTGAGCATTAAGGATCAGATTGTGGAGTTTGAGGAAAAGCTGTAAGAACCAAGAGTCGGGGTAAACAGCGGCAGTAGCAGTGGCTGAGTAGCCGTCATTGCGAGCGAAATGAAATGGAGCGTGGCAATCTGTCGCGAAACGGAGCTTAACGAAGTTAATCTAAGATGTAGCTACTAAAGAGAGATTGCTTCGGTCGTCGTGCCTCCTTCCTCGCAATGACGCGTTTCTGTCCTGGTTCTTGACTCTTGGCTCTTGGCTCTTGGTTCTTGACTCTTGTTTCTTGATTCTTGGCTCTTGGCTCTTGGATCTTGGCTCTAATTTTACTACTATGAAGATAACCATAATGGATACTACGCTGCGCGATGGCGAGCAAACCTCCGGGGTTTCGTTTACCGACGAGGAGAAGCTGAGCATGGCCAAACTCCTGCTCGACGACCTGAAAGTTGACCGCATTGAAATTGCCTCGGCACGGGTTTCGGAAGGCGAATATGCTGCCGTGAAAAAAATATCCGACTGGGCAGCCCGCCACAATTATACCGACCGAATTGAAGTGCTCGGCTTTGTGGATGGTGATGTTTCCATTAACTGGATCCGCCAGGCCGGCTGCAAGGTGCTGAACCTGCTCACCAAGGGATCGCTGAAACATGTTACCGAGCAACTCAAAAAAACACCGCAGGAACATGCCGGTGACATACGCCAGGTGATCCATAAGGCAACCGAACAGGGCCTCCGGGTAAACGTGTACCTCGAAGACTGGTCGAACGGTATGCGCCATTCCCAGGATTACGTGTTCTTCATGATCGATACGCTGAAAGAGTTGCCTGTTGACCGCATCATGCTGCCCGACACATTGGGTATCCTCAACCCGGTGGAAACATACGATTTCTGTAAAACCATCATCGACCGCTACCCGGGGGTGCGATTCGACTTTCACGCGCACAACGATTACGACCTGGCAGCTGCCAACGTGTATTCCGCCATCAGGGCCGGAATCGACTGTATTCATACCACCATCAACGGCCTGGGCGAAAGAGCCGGTAACGTTCCCCTGTCCAGCGTGGTAGCCATTGTAAAAGACCATTTTCATTACGACATGTCGGTGCGCGAATCCAGAATTTCCATAGTCAGCACGCTGGTTGAATCTTTCTCCGGCATCCGCATACCGCCCAACAAACCCGTAATCGGTGAAAACGTGTTCACACAAACCAGTGGTATTCATGCCGACGGCGACCAGAAAAACCAGCTTTACTTTAACGACCTGCTTCCCGAACGCTTCGGCCGGAAACGACTTTATGCCCTGGGCAAAACCTCCGGAAAGGCCAATATCCGCAAGAATCTCGAAGAAATGGGCATCGACCTCGATTATGCCTCCATGCGCAAGGTTACCGAACGAATCATCGAGCTGGGCGACAAAAAAGAAGCCGTTACACAGGAAGACCTGCCCTACATCATATCCGACGTGCTTCGCAACAGGTCGGTGGATGATCGGATCAAAATCCTGAACTTCTCCCTGTCAACCGCCAACGAACTCAAACCGGTTGCCAGCCTGAAAATAAAAATAGGCGATGAAGTTTTTGAAGAAACATCCAGCGGCGACGGCCAGTACGATGCCTTCATGAAAGCCCTCCGGAAAATTTACAGCCGGCTCGAAAAATCACTCCCCGTGCTGCTCGACTACTCCGTGTCCATCCCCCCCGGAGGAAAAACCGACGCCCTGGTACAAACCGTAATCTCCTGGCGCATGGGCCGCGATTTCAAAACCCGGGCCCTCGATTCCGACCAGACTGTGGCTGCCATCAAAGCCACCATCAAAATGCTCAACATCATTGAAAACAACAACAATTTATAATTCCTAATTCAAACTTTTAACATGAAATCATACAACATCGCAGTAATACCGGGTGACGGAACAGGTCCCGAAGTGGTCAGAGAAGGTATCAAAGTTATGAATGCCGCTGCCGCTAAATTTGGCTTTAAGCTGAATTACCAGAATTTTGATTTCGGTGGCGACCGCTACCTGCGTACCGGCGAAACCCTGCCTGATTCGGCAATCGACGAACTCAAAAAGTTCAATTCCATCTTCCTGGGCGCCATTGGCCACCCCGAAGTGAAACCCGGCATCCTCGAAGTGGGCATCCTGCTGAAAAGCCGCTTTGCACTCGACCAGTACATCAACCTGCGCCCGGTGAAATTATACCCCGGTGTTGAAACACCGTTGAAAGACAAGGGACCGGCTGATATCGACTTCGTAGTGATCCGTGAAAACTCAGGCGGTATTTACACCGGCGTTGGCGGTGCTGTTCAGGTTGGCACTCCCAACGAAATTGCCACCCAGGTGATGGTTTATTCCCGTGCTGTGGTCGACCGTTGCATGCGCTATGCCTACGAATATACCCGCAAACGCAACATGCGCAAACAGCTTACCCTGGTTCACAAATGCAACGTGCTTACCTATGCCGGCGACCTCTGGGTGCGCTCGCACAAGGAAATGGGCGATGCTGAATTCCCCGATGTAAAGCAGGATTACAACCACGTTGATGCCTGCAACATGTGGTTCGTGAAGTCACCCGAATTCTACGATGTCATCGTTACCGAAAATCTCTTCGGCGATATCATCACCGACCTGGGCGCCATGATCCAGGGCGGACTTGGAATTGCTGCCGGCGGTAACATCAACCCCAACGGCGTTTCCATGTTTGAACCCATGGGTGGTTCTGCTCCCAAATATTCCGGCCAAAACATCATCAACCCGCTGGCAGCCATCTGCGCCGGAGGCATGATGCTCGATACGCTGGGCGAATCCGAAGCTGCACTGGCAATCGACCAGGCCGTGAGCAACACACTGGCCTCAGGCAAAATCAAGAGCCTTGCCGCCGGCAAAATGGGAATGGGCACCTCCGAAGTAGGCGACCTCATTGCCAAATCGCTGTAAATTGAAACCCCGAAACCCCTGACAGGGGTTCTGATGAGCGTAGTCCCCCCGACTACGCTCTTTTTTTACCACATACTAGTCTTGGCTCTTGGTTCTTGGTTCTTGACTCTATCACTATTTTCCCTATCTTTACCCCCTGATTAATTCACTTTAATGCTTACCACAACCCAAGCTAAGCGTAGTTTGCAACTACGCTTCTACCACAAGCTAAGCATAGTTTGCAACTACGCTTTTGGTCCCAGGCTAAGCGTAGTTTGCAACTACGCTTTTCTTCTGATCATACCTGTCTTCTTTCTTTCCTGCAAAGGCGTAGACGACATCAGCTTTACCGGCGTAGACGACTTCGTATTCAGGGGAATGGAAAACAACAAAATCAGTTTCTCGGCCAGCGTAGGTGTCAGAAATCCGTCTTCTGTCGGCTTCAAAGTCAGCGAGGTGAACCTGAAAACCAGCATCGACGGGGTATATATTGGCACCCTCACTTCCGATAACATCATCCGGGTTCCGGCCCGCACCGATTCGTTGTACAACATGGATTTTACCGTTAACCTCTCCAACCTGATCACCGGGGCATCCACACTATACAATGCTTCGCGTAAAAAGAAAGTGGAAGTGGAAATGAACGGCTATGTCAAAGCCCGCTCCTGGCTAACCGTAAAAAAAGTTGATGTGAATGAAAAGCAACTGATCGACGTACCCTCAATTAACAGGTAATATTCTTCAGGGCATTCGCTATTTTTTGCTTAAATTTGCGCCATACTTTTAACCTGTATGGTGAAAAAACTGCGCTTCCTTTTCATTACCGCCGGGCTGTTCATGATCTTAAGCATGCAGGCCCAATCACCTTCTGTCGACGTGTTTGCCTGGCTGCAAACCCGGGTGCCGGGCCAGGGAATGGTCCAGATCAGGCAGGACAATATCATACGCGATATGGTGAATCTCCATCTCGCCCAGCAACGGAGCATGAAAGGAATCTGGGGTTATAAAATATCCATCTTCAGGGGATCCGGTCAAACCACCCGGAAGGATGCAGAACTCACCCGCTCCAGGTTCATCAGCAAATACGAAAACGTGGAATGCAAACTCGAATTCGAATACCCCAACTGGAAAGTGTACGTGGGTAACTTCCGGACCAAAAGTGAAGCCTTACAGTTTCTGCACAAAATATCAAGCGAATACCCCGATGAGCCCTTCATCCGCGAAGGTATCGTTTCATACCCCGATTAGTCACATGAAAATACCATTCAAACCATGAGTGAAGCAATAAAGCACGAATGCGGAATAGCTCTGGTTAGGCTGCTTAAGCCATTGGAATACTATCAGTTAAAGTATGGCACCTGGAAGTATGGCATCAACAAGCTATACCTGCTTATGGAAAAGCAGCACAACCGCGGACAGGACGGTGCCGGTATTGCCTCAGTGAAATTCGACCTCATACCGGGCAAGCCCTACATCCACCGGGAACGATCCAACAAACAGGCTGCCATCAACAACATCTTCAAAAGCCTCCGCAAACAAATCGACACGGTAAACCCGGAACTGGCCAACGATCCGCTGTGGGCCAAAGACAACCTGCCCTTCGCGGGCGAACTGCTGCTCGGACACCTGCGCTACGGAACCTACGGCACCAACGACATCGAAAGAGTGCACCCCGTGATGCGGGTGAACAACTGGAAAACAAGGAATCTGCTGCTGGCTGGTAATTTTAACCTCACCAACGTCGACGAGCTCTTCCAGATCCTCACCGACCTGGGCCAGCATCCCCGTGATTTCTCCGATACCGTTACCATGCTCGAAAATATAGGGCACTTCCTCGACCGCGAAATACAACACAACTTCGATGAGTTCAAGAAACAGGGCCACGAGAATGAGCAAATCTCCGATCTCATTGCGGAACACCTCGACGTGGGCAAAATGCTCCGCGAAGCCAGCAAGAGATGGGACGGTGGCTATGTGATCGCCGGGCTCATCGGGCATGGCGATGCCTTTGTAATCAGGGACCCCTGGGGAATTCGCCCGGCCTATTACTTTATAAACGATGAGGTGGTTGTGGTTACCTCCGAACGCCCTGCTATACAAACCGTTCTGAATGTTTCCGCCGGGGAGGTTCATGAGCTCGATCCGGGGGCCGGACTGATCATCACTAAAAACGGCAAAGTGACTGTTGAAAATATCCGCGGTCCCTTCGAAAAACGAAGCTGCTCCTTCGAAAGAATTTACTTTTCAAGGGGAACCGACCAGGATATATACCGCGAACGCAAAAAGCTGGGCGAACTGCTCACCCCCCAAATTGTGGAAGCTGTAAACGGCGAACTCGATAATACGGTCTTTTCCTTCATCCCCAACACGGCCGAGTCTGCCTTCTACGGCATGATCAACGGGGTTGAAAGACACATGAAGGAGGAAAAGAAAAGAAAAATCCTGCAGTTCTCCTCCTTTCCGCCTGAGGAAGAACTCGACTCCATCATCTTTCTGAAACCCAGGATCGAAAAGGTAGCCATCAAAGACGTGAAGCTGCGCACCTTCATCACACAGGACTCTCGCCGCGACGACCTCGTAGGGCATGTGTACGACATCACCTACGGCACCATCCGCGAAAATACCGACAACCTGGTGATCATTGACGATTCCATTGTCCGCGGAACCACCCTCAAATACAGCATCATCAAAATACTCGACCGGCTAAAACCCAAACAAATCGTCATCGTCTCCTCCTCACCGCAAATCAGGTACCCCGACTGCTACGGGATCGACATGGCCAAACTGGGCGATTTCATTGCATTTAAAGCGGCAATAGCCCTGCTCAAGGAAACCGGGAAGGAAAACGTCATCAACGAAGTTTACCGGAAAGCACGCGAAAGCGAAAACCTGTCGCGCGAAGAAACCCTCAATCACGTGAAAGACATATACAGGCCCTTTACTGCTGAGGCAATCTCTGATAAAATTGCCAGGATGCTCAAAACACCCGACATCCATGCCGATATTAAAATTGTTTACCAAACCATCGAAAACCTGCACGAGGCTATTCCCGGGCACCTGGGCGACTGGTATTTCACCGGCAATTATCCCACCCCCGGCGGTAACCGCGTGGTCAACCGGTCGTTCATCAACTTCATCGAAGGCAAAAACGTAAGGGCGTATTAGTATAGGCTGTAGGCTGTAGGCTGTAGAATTTTAGCTTCGAGCTGCGAGTTTCGAGCTGCGAGATGTGTGCCTGGAATTGGGATTTGTGAACTGAGCAGTTGCCGCTACAGCCACTGCCGAAACGCGTCATTGCGAGGGAGGAGGAACGACGACCGTGGCAATCTCTTGTTATTCGCTACTCATTCAAGATTGCCACACTCCACTTCGTTCCGTTCGCAATGACTACCACTACCACTATCTTGGCTCTCAACTCATAGCTCATAGCTCTTAGCTCGCTGCTCGCAGCTCACTCCTCCACCCAAATCACCAGCTTCTGCCCGGCCTTCACCTCTAAACCAGGCAGGTTGTTCCAGGCTTTGATGTTCTCCAGCGTACAATTGTACTTCATGGCAATCCGGTGTGTGAACTCCCCGGCCTGCACTTCATGAATGATCTTTTTGCGCCCTTCGGTTGACCCGGCCTGTTGCACCAGCAGGTTATAATCAACCGGCCGGGTGCTGTAACCCAGGATGTCAATTTCCCGCTGCAGGTATACAGCCACCTTATCAGCCGGCAGCACCAGAACCGACCAGGGCTTTTGCTCGGGAATAAAATCGCGCCGGTACACCGGGTTCAGCAACCGCAACTTTTCCACCGGCAGCCCGATCATCGCGGATATCTGATCAAAATTAACGGCATAGCTAATGTGCAGCGTATCCAGTTGTTTGAAATCATAAGCCGGTTCAACCGGAACAATGCCATGTTCCTTATAAAAATGCATCATGTAAATTACCGCTATAAAAGCCGGCACATAGTTCCTTGCCTGCTCCGACAGCAGCGGACGCAACTTCCAGTAGTCGGTTTCCCCCCGGCTGCGTTCAATGGCCTTCCTGATTTCACCGGGTCCGCCATTATACGACGACAAGGCCAGGTGCCAGTCGTTGTAAGTGTTGTTCAGGTATTTCAGGTACCGGCAGGCAGCCTCTGTTGATTTATAAGGATCCCTGCGCTCGTCGATGTAGGAAGTCACTTCCAGGTCGAACAGCCTGCTTGTGTTCAGCAGAAATTGCCACAAACCCACGGCTCCCGATTTGGAAACGGCCAGCGGATTCAGGCCCGATTCCACAATGGTCAGGTATTTCAGCTCATGCGGCAACCCATGCCGGTCAAGTGCTTCATCAAAAACTGGGAAGTACAGATGCGACAGTCCGATCACCCGGGCCATTTCTGCCTTGCGCGGACCTGTGAACAGGTCGATATACCTCCTGACTTCCGGATTGTAATCCAATGCAATGGGCGACAGCTTGTTCAGCTGGGCAATGCGGTATTCATAAAGCATGTCCCTGTCATCGGCATAAGGGTATGATCCTGCCTTCAGGCTTGTCAGTAACAACAATAAGATGATCAGCGTAAGTTGGTTCATAACCGCAAATATAACCAGATTTTTCCTGTCTCCCTCGGACTGTTGCATAGTCCCAAGGGCATCACCACAACCAATAAAAAAACCCGCCATGCAACATGACAGGTTTTTCAGATATATTCTGAATCCTTTTATTTCGGATCTTTGCCGGCTTCTTCCTCATCAGCAACCTTGGAGGCTTTCTTGAATTCCTTGATACCCTGCCCGAGGCCCTTCATCAGCTCGGGAATTTTTTTGCCGCCGAACAACAATACAATTACGAGCACAGCCAGGATGATTTCCATAGGCCCCAGGGGAAAAAGCAATACCAGTAGATTCATAATGATGATTTTATTTGAGCTGATAAAATTAGAACAATTTCCATCAGATTGCTCAGTTTGAAGCTGTTTTTTTCTCGCAAATCTTTCTCGCAGACTATAAGAATTTCTCGCAGATCAAATCAGATTGAGCTGACCTGCCTGCCGGTAGGCAGGTTTCGCAGATTTTTCTCCGCTGGGTGTAGTTTTCGTAACTACGCCCCTGCTGTCCCTCGTCTTGGCTCTTGGATCTTGGTTCCCTCCGCTGGGCGTAGTTTTCGTAACTACGCCCCTGCTGTCCCTCCTCTTGGCTCTTGGCTCTTGTCTCTTGGATCTATTTCCCCATCAGCCTCTCAATCCACCGCACCACATCGTTGGTGTTGGCATATATGAGCAGGGCCAGCACAATAATCATACCTGTCATCTGGGCATATTCCATGAACTTGTCGCTGGGCTTGCGCTTGGTTACTATTTCGTACAAAAGAAACATCACATGCCCGCCGTCGAGCGCCGGAATCGGCAGTATATTCATAAAAGCCAGTGCAAGCGATAAAAATGCGGTAATTTCCCAGAAAGCTTCCCACGACCACGTCTTGGGGAACAAGCCGCCAATGGCACCAAATCCGCCTACGCCCTTATAGGCTCCTGATTTGAAATCGAAGATCAGCTTGAATTGCTTGATGTAAAAACCGAGCTGTTCTTTGGCCAGTTTGAATCCTGCCGGAATCGACTGCAGGAAGCTGAATGTCCTGGTTTCCATCTTGATTAAGCCCAGCTTTTCCAGGTCGGTCAAACTCGGAATAAGAGTCACCACTTCCAGTTTTTTGTTGTCCGACAGCACCAGCGAAACCGGCACGGTTTTCCCGTCGCGCAACACCTCAACATCCACCGGCCCGGGTTTTAAGGTGTCTACAATGCCCAAATACTCATCGTAAAAACGCACCGGCGTTCCGTTTATCCGGGCGATCTGATCCTTAGGATGCAATCCTTTGCCGCTGTTAATAGAGGTGTCGGGAATTTCCCTGATGATGAAAGGCACCCTGGGGTAAAAAACATATACCCTTTCCTTTCGTTTGATCAGCTTTCCGATAAAATCTGTTTTCACGGTGAACGAATCCACCTGGTTGTTACGCAATACCTTCACCTGGCCGCCAAAAATCACCTCCTTGAAAATATCTTCATACCGCTCGGGTTCCACGTCATTAACTGAAATGATCTTGTCGCCGTTACGAAAACCGATATCCAGGGCAAGGGAATCCATACACCAGATGCCGTCAGTCATGTTTTTGTTGGGCAGGTATTTTTCACCCCAGGTATACAATATGGCCGAGTAAATCAGGAATCCCAGTGCCAGGTTCACAATAACACCGCCCAGCATGATGAGCAGGCGCTGTCCTGTGGGTTTCGACCTGAATTCCCAGGGTTGCGGGGGCTGTTTCATCTGCTCCTTGTCCATCGACTCATCAATCATACCCGAGATCTTCACGTATCCTCCCAGCGGAAGCCAGCCGATGCCATATTCTGTATAGCCCCGCTTCAGCTTGAAGAGTGAGAACCAGGGGTCAAAAAACAGGTAGAATTTTTCAATCCGTGTATTGAAAAGACGGGCAAACAAAAAGTGCCCCATTTCATGAAGTATGATCAGTATGGATAAACTCAGCAAAAACTGTCCGATCTGGATGACAACGCCCATGTATGTACTTTTTAAATGATTTCGTGCAAATATAGGGATAAAAAAGCTATTGGCCGTTAGCTTTTGGCTGTTAGCTTTTGGCTCGCAAATCATTTCCCGCAGATTATTTCTCGCAGATTAAAGAATTTCTCGCAGATTAAATCTGATTGAGCAGATTCCGCAGAATATTTATTCGTCATACTTCGACAAGCTCAGTATGACTTACTGCCAATGAATGTAGCGATGTCCTTGCTGGGCGTAGTTTTCGTAACTACGCCCCTTGTCTTGGCTCTTGGTTCTTGGCTCTTAAATCTTCGATTTAAGCATTTCCAATGCCACGCTCCTCGCCTCCCGGTCGGTTTCCTGGTAGTCTTCAATGGCGGGGGTCGGGATGAACCTCACCTTTTCCATGGTTTTTTCAATGATCCCGGTCATTTCCATGAACCCGGTGCGGTTGTTCAGGAATGCCTCCACCACCACCTCGTTGGCGGCATTCATAATGCAGGGCATGTTACCGCCTTTACCCAGGGCTTCGTAGGCGAGCGAAAGATTGCGGAAAAGACCCATGTCGGGTTTTTCAAACGTAAGCTGGCTGCAATCCGAAAAGCTGAATCGCGGGAAATCCGATGGCAGCCGGTTGGGATACCCCAGTGCATACTGGATGGGCAGGCGCATATCAGGAAGCCCCATTTGTGCTTTTATGGATCCGTCGGTGAACTGAACCATCGAATGGATGATGCTCTGCGGGTGAATCACCACATCAATTCGTTCGGGCTGAATTCCGAAAAGCCAGCTGGCTTCAATCACCTCCAGCCCTTTGTTCATAAGCGATGCCGAGTCAATGGTCACCTTGTTCCCCATGCACCAGTTCGGGTGCTTCAGGGCCTGGGCGCTGGTCACCTGTTCCAGATGTTTCCGGTCCATTCCCCTGAACGGTCCGCCCGATGCGGTAAGTATAAGCTTTTCGATGCGCTGCGGATCTTCTCCTGCCAGGCACTGGAATATGGCAGAGTGTTCCGAATCAACCGGGTAAATTTCCGATCCTGTTGTTTTTGCCAGTGAGGTAATGAGTGCCCCGGCAACCACCAGGGTTTCCTTATTTGCCAGTGCCACATTCCGGCCGCATTTTACGGCATTCAGCGTGGGCAGCAATCCCGAAAACCCCACCAGGGCCGCCAGCACCACATCGGTTTCAGCAAGGGTGGCCATATCGTTCAAGGCCTTCTGGCCAGCGAGCACCTTAACGGGCAGCCTGGCCAGTGCGTCGCGCACAACAGCATATTTTGTCTCGTCTGCAATTACCACGTAGGCGGGCACAAAGCGGAGCGCCTGTTCTATCAGCAGATTCGCGTTGCTTCCTGCTGTCAGCACCAGCGGTTCAAAGAGGTCGCTGTGCTGCTGTATCACTTCAAGGGCCTGAGTGCCTATTGAACCGGTGGAGCCAAAGATGGCAATCCTTTTTTTCATAGCCTGGAAGCCTGCCTGTATGTTAAAATGAAATGTAGTCCTGCGGATCCAGCGGAGTTCCTTTATACCAAAGCTCAAAATGCAGGTGCGGACCCGTGGTAAGCTCCCCCGAATTGCCCACAATGGCAATGGGTTCTCCTGCTTTCACCCGGTCGCCCATATGCCTGAGCAGCTCCGCGTTGTGCTTGTAAACCGACAGGATGTTGTCGGCATGCTGTATCTGTATAATATGACCTGTTTCCAGCGTCCATCCGGTGATGATCACGGTTCCGGGAAGCGTTGATTTCACCACCTCTTTAGCACCGGTTACAATGTCTGTGCCATAATGCTCTGTGGCACTGTTGAATGAATTGGTTACCATGCCCTTCACCGGCGGAAAGAAAAGCACGTTGAACAAGGCCGGCCGCGCCTTGCGGGTTTCAATGTTCGAAAGTCCGAAAGGGTCCCTGGGCCTGGCCATATCTTGTATCAGCGAATCTCCGTCCCGCCTGGTGTGTTGAACAGCTCTCGGGGCCGGTAAGGTATCCGTTTGCATAGGATAATCTGCAGGTGTCTCACCGGCAATGATCCTGCGGATGGCCTCGAAGTACACATCCCGCTTATCAATCTCCTGTTCCAGCGAATCAAGCCGGTAATTGTTCATTACAATATTGCGGGCGGTATTCTCGTCGGGATAGCCCGGTATCAGCTCCCTTACCGGTGTGTAGGCAATCACCGATATCACTATGATCAGGAAGATCAGAATGCCGGTACCCACAATGGCCACCACATTCATCTTGGTAAGCCGCACATTCACCACTTCTTCGAATGTTTCGTCGCGGTATATCGACAACCGGTACTTGTGCCTGAATTTCTCCCAGAACGACCGTTTCTTTTCGGTATTTTCTGCCATTTTTTGCGATTATATCAAACAAATATAGTAAGAAGTTCTCGCGGTATGAAGAATTTCTCGCAGACTGAAGAATTTCTTGCAGAATGTTTCTCGCAGACTTTAAGAAGTTCTCGCAGACCTGCCTGCCGCCTGCCTGCCGGTAGGCAGGGTAGGCAGGTTCCGCAGATTTTTTCATGGATTCCCCTTCAAGCGGTTGCAAACCCTTGAAGGGTGGTTGGCAGAAGAAATTGCCGCTGCCGAAACGCGTCATTGCGAGGGAGGCACGACCGAAGCAATCTCTTCTATACAAACAGATTAACTCCGTTTCGCAGAGATTGCCACGCTCCATTTCATTTCGCTCGCAATGACGGCCCTCCGCTGCTGCCTCGCTGGGAGTAGTTTTCGTAACTACGCTCCTGGCTCGAAGCTCTTGGCTCTTGGCTAAAGGCTAACGGCCAATGGCCAACGGCTAATAGCCTTATTTCACCTCCGCCCCATTCCCCGTGCGCTCCTCGGGCGTTACAAACACCAGCCTGCCGCCGGCATCCTCAGCCAGCAAAATCATGCCCTGCGATTTGATCCCCTTGATCTCACGCGGTTCCAGATTTGCCAGCAAACACACCTGCTTGCCAATGATCGCTTCGGGTTCAAAAAACTCCGCTATACCCGACACCACGGTGCGCACATCCATGCCCGTATCGAGCTTCAGCTGCATCAGCTTTTTGGTTTTGGGTACCTTCACCGCCTCCAGTATGGTAGCTGTGCGTATGTCCATGCGGGTAAAATCATCATAGCTCACGTTTTCCTTTTGAGGTTTCGCAACCGCACCGGCAGCCTGGTTTTTCTCCCTGGCCTGCTGCAGTTTCAACCATTGCTTCTCAACGGTTTCATCCTCTATTTTCGAAAAAAGCAGGCTGGGCTCATCCAGCAGGTGTCCCGGCTCCAACAGGTCACTCCGGCCCCCGTCATTCCAGGTAAAACTGTCCTTTTTCAGAAACCCGGCAATCTTCCGGGCCGAGAACGGCAAAAAGGGCTCGGTCATGATCACCAGGTTGGCTGTAATCTGCAGCGCAATATTCAGTATGGTTCCCGTGCGTGCTTTGTCGGTTTTGATCAGCTTCCAGGGCTCGCTGTCGGCCAGGTACTTGTTCCCCAGCCGGGCCACATCCATAGCTGCCTTCAGCGCTTCCCTGAACCTGAAATTCTCAATGTTGTATTCAATGGCTTCACGGAGCTTCGGAAGCTCGGCCAGCGTTGCCTTGTCATAATCGGTCAGCGCATCCGCCACAGGCACCTTGCTGTCGAAATACTTGTTGGTAAGCACCAGGGCCCGGTTCACAAAATTACCCAGCACTGCCACCAGCTCGTTGTTGTTGCGCGCCTGGAAATCCTTCCAGGTGAAGTCGTTGTCCTTGGCCTCGGGCATGGTGGCACACAGCACGTAACGCAACACGTCCTGCTGGCCCGGGAAATCCTTCAGGTATTCATGCAGCCAAACCGCCCAGTTGCGCGATGTGGAAATTTTGTCGCCCTCCAGGTTCAGAAATTCATTTGCCGGCACATTGTCGGGCAAAATATAGCTGCCTTCGGCCTTCAGCATCGCCGGGAAAATAATGCAGTGAAAAACAATGTTGTCCTTCCCGATGAAATGAACCAGGTGCGTGTCCCGGTCCTTCCAGTACTTTTCCCAATCGGGGGTCAGCTCCTTGGTGGCCGATATATAGCCAATGGGTGCATCAAACCAAACGTACAGCACCTTACCTGCAGCTCCCTCTACCGGAACGGGAATCCCCCAGTCGAGGTCGCGGCTTACCGCCCTCGGCTGCAATCCGGCGTCGAGCCACGATTTGCACTGGCCGTATACGTTTGGCTTCCATTCCTTGTTCTCCTCCAAAATCCAGTTCTTTAGAAACGGCTCGTACTTGTCGAGTGGCAAAAACCAGTGCAAAGTATCTTTCAGCACAGGCTGGCTTCCGCTCAGCGTACTTTTGGGATTGATCAGGTCGGTGGCATTCAGCGAGGTGCCGCATTTCTCACACTGGTCGCCATAGGCATTTTCGTTGCCGCAATGCGGACAGGTTCCGGTAATATACCGGTCGGCCAGGAATTGCTTCACCTCCTCATCATAATACTGCCGGGTGGTTTTCTCGGTGAACTCACCCTGCTCATAAAGCTTCCTGAAAAATTCAGAGGCCGTCTGGTAATGCGTTTTTGATGTGGTACGCGAATAAATGCTGAACGAAATCCCCAGTTCGGCAAAGGATTCTTTGATGATCGCGTGGTACTTGTCCACTATATCCTGCGGGTTCACATGCTCCTGCCGTGCCTTGATGGTAATGGGCACACCGTGCTCATCCGATCCGCAGATGAACAGCACATCCTCGCCCCTGAGGCGGAGGTAGCGCACATAAATATCAGCCGGCACATATACCCCGGCCAGGTGGCCGATGTGAACCGGACCGTTGGCATACGGCAGCGCCGCAGTAATCAGGTGACGTTTGTAATTTTTTGACATGGAATAATATATAATGCTTTTGGCTAATGTCTATCAGCTGCCAGATCCCTATCGCGTCATTGTAAGGCAGTCAGGCACGAACGAAACGCGTCATTGTAAGGCAGTCAGGCACGAACGAAACGCGTCATTGCGAGGGAGGCACGACCGAAGCAATCTCTTGTTAATTGCTTCGCAATATAGATTGCTTCGCTCCACTTCGTTGCACTCGCAATGACAGCTACTTCAATTTCTCTCCCACTGTTACTCCCACAATCTCGTCCCTCGTCCCTTGTCCCTAGTCTTGACTCTTGGTTCTTAGTTCTTAGTTCTTTTTTGTAAATTGCAAATATATTCAAAACCCCGTTACAACGAACTCATAATATCATGATCCGCCCCTCCTTTCTGAAACCTGGTGATACTGTTGGTATCGTGGCCCCGGCCGGGTGCCTTGCCGAACCTGAAATAACCGACTCGGTTGATATCATCCGTTCCTGGCAGCTTGAAGTGGCCTATGGCAAATACCTGTTCAACCGCCGCAGTTCTTTTGCCGGAACCGACAGGCAGCGTGCCGTCGATTTTCAGCAAATGCTCAACAACCGCAACATCAAAGCCATTCTCTGTGCCCGGGGCGGATATGGCACCATCCGGATGATCGATAAGCTGAATTTCGCTTCTTTTCTCAAACATCCGAAATGGATCGCAGGGTTCAGCGACATTACCGTGTTGCACGCCTGCATGCAGCAATGCCTTGGCGTTGAAAGTTTGCATGGCGCCATGCCCCGCGTGGCCCCTCCGGGTAAACCCGACCTGGCTTCGATGGACTCGCTGAGGGCCTTTCTGTTTGGGGAAATAGCACAATACACGCTGCAACCGCATCACCTGAACATGCCGGGTAAGGGCAAAGGCATCCTGGTGGGTGGCAACCTGTCGGTGCTCTACAGCCTGGCCGGTTCGTGCTTCGATCCCGATACCCGGGGAAAGATTTTGTTTCTCGAAGATCTGAATGAATATTTATATCATGTCGACCGGATGGTCATGAGCCTGAAAATCCGTGAGAAGCTGAAGGGGTTAAGCGGACTCATCATAGGTAACATGACGGGTATGAAATCGTCGTCGTCGGGCTTCCGCAAGCCGGCTTACGAGATCATCCTCGATGCGGTGGCCGGTTATGGCTACCCGGTGATGTTTGGTTTTCCCGCCGGCCATTCCCGCCCCAACTACACGCTCCCCCTCGGCCGCGAAGTAAAGCTCAGTGTGACACCGCAGACGTGTTCACTCAAATTTTAAGATATGAACAAGCAAGAGTTAGGCAAGCTGGGCGAGGACCTCGCCGCTGATCTGCTGATCGAGAAGGGCTATGAAATATTGGAGCGCAACTGGCGTTTCCGCCACAACGAAGTGGACATCATTGCCCGAAAGGACAACCTGCTGGTGATTGCCGAAGTGAAAACCCGCAGCGGCGACACCTACGGCGAACCCTATACGGCAGTCGACTACCGCAAACAACGCTACCTGATCTTCGCCGCCGAACGCTACCTCTACAGTCACAAACTCGACCTCGAAGTGCGTTTCGACATCATCTCCATCACCCGCGGCCAGAACCGCTCGGTGGTGGAACACATCCCTGAGGCGTTTCATCCGGTGGCACGGTAAAAGTTTCTCGCAGACCTGCCCGCCGGCAGGCAGGTTTTGTAAAGGATTCCCCTTCAAGCGGTTGCAAACCCTTGAAGGGTGGTTTTTTTATGCCATTGGCTTTTAGCTAATGGCTAACAGCTTCTTCAGATCTTGGCTCTTGGTTCTTGGCTCTTGGTTCTTCCTCGCTAGGCGAAGTTTGCAACTTCGCCTCCTCTTCCTTAAAAAATCGCTTCTGAAACAGCAAAATGATCACAATCCCCACAGAAATAGCCGAATCGGCCAGGTTGAATATGGGCCTGAAGAAAATGAATTCCTCGCCGGCTTGAAACGGGAACCAACCGGGGAAATGCCCCTGGATGACGGGGAAATACAGCATATCCACCACCTTGCCATACAGAAAGGGGGCATAGCCGCCCTGTTCGGGAAACAGGGTTGCTACTTCAAAATAAGTGCTTTCGTTGAAAATCAGTCCGTAAAACAAACTGTCGATTATATTGCCCGCGGCACCGGCCATAATCAGGGCCACGCACAGGATCAATCCCGTGCTCACCTGCTTTTTAACCAGCTGCACCAGGTACCAGCCAATGCCTCCCACAGCCAGTATGCGGAAAATGGTAAGCACAGGCTTCCCCCACCGGCCCGGAATATCAAGCCCGAAAGCCATGCCGGGATTCTCAATAAAGCGGATCTGAAACCAGTTACCCAGCACCGGGATGCTTTGCCCGATGGTCATACTTGTTTTGATGTGGATTTTGACAACCTGGTCAATAACCAGCACCAGCACAATCAGCAATACTGCCTTGACTCCGTTTGAGATCTTCATAGGCAAAGCGGATCAACGCTGTTTTTGTTTGGCGTCAATCGAAAGCGTAGCATGAGGAACAGCCCTGAGCCTTTCCTTGCTGATCAGCTTTCCGGTTTCACGGCAAATACCGTAGGTTTTGTTCTCAATCCGGAT
Organism: Bacteroidales bacterium; assembly: GCA_046481675.1. Taxonomy (GTDB): domain Bacteria; phylum Bacteroidota; class Bacteroidia; order Bacteroidales; family UBA10428; genus UBA5072. The sequence continues at coordinate 93,389 of JAWOJJ010000096.1, forward strand.
CAGCGCTCCCTGCAAATGCTGAATGAACTTCTGCTGACGCTGTGCCAGCCTGCCTGCCTCTTCCTTTGACAGGGTGGCGGCCCCTTCTTCTAAAACCTTAAACGTGGGCGAAGTATCTTGTGTGTCATTGCTCTCACTTTGTGTAATCGCACTCTTCAGCAAGTCAAAATCCTTCTTTGCTTTTTCAAGCTTGTCGAGAATGATGGTCTTGAATTCATCAAGTTCGTCATCGGAATACCTGGTCTTTTCTGACATGTCCATGAGTTATTTGTGTACCTAAATGTAAATAAAATATTCATATATAATCAACGCAATGGGCTTAAATCTTACTGATTGAAATATGAGTGATCACGTTGTCGTCAATCTCAACTGCCTGAGCCCCCGGCATATCTGCCATATCCACCAGCGTCACTGTTCGCGCAAGCGTCTGAGCGGCAATGTAATCACTGAAGTTTTCAACAGCACTGTTGATGTGTTCATGCCGCTGAATATCAACCGTAATTTTATCGGTCACTTCAAAACCGCTTTCCTTTCTCAGGTTCTGAATGCGGTTCACAAATTCGCGGGCAATGCCCTCATCCTTAAGATCCTGCGTGATGTTCACATCGAGCGCCACGGTGAGCCTGCCCTCGCTGGCAACCAGCCACCCCGGAATGTCCTCCGATGTGATCTCCACATCATCGGGCTTCAGGTTGATCTGCTGACCCCCGGCACTGATTTCGTAACTTCCTGTGCTTTCGAGTTTTGTAATATCTTCCTGGCCAAACTGACTCAGCAACAGGGCAATCTCTTTCATCAGCTTTCCGTATCTCGGACCAAGTACCTTAAAATCAGGCTTGATCTTCTTCACCAGGATGCCCGTGGTGTCCTTCAGAAACTCCAGCTCCTTTACATTTACCTCGTTGAGCAACAAATGCTTAACCCCTTCGAGCCGACTGATGAACCGGTCATCCAAAACAGGTACCATGATCCTGCGAAGGGGCTGCCTTACTTTTATATTTACCTTTCTGCGCAACCCGAGCACCATCGACGACAATTGCTGGGCCAGCTCCATCCGCTCTTCCAACTCCTTGTCAATCAGCCTCTCATCCGACACCGGGAAGGAGGTATGGTGAACCGACTGCTCCCCGTCTTTTTGGGTTACGTGATTCAGGTCACGGTACAGCTTGTCCATGTAAAACGGGGCAAGCGGTGCAGCCAGTTTGGCCAGGGTAATCAGGCAGGTATAAAGGGTTTGGTAAGCAGCCTGCTTGTCATCCGACTGTTCACCACCCCAGTAGCGTTTGCGGTTCAGGCGCACGTACCAGTTGCTCAGGTTTTCGGTAACGAATTCCTGGATGGCCCTTCCGGCCTTGGTGGGTTCATAATCCTCATAATACAACTTCACGTTGTTAATCAGCGTGTTGAGGAGCGAAATGATCCAGCGGTCAATCTCGGGCCGTTCGGCTACCGGAATTTCCTTGCCGCGGTATGCAAAACCGTCTATATTGGCATACAGCGAAAAGAAGGAATAGGTATTGTACAATGTGCCGAAAAACTTGCGCTTCACTTCCTCCACACCTTCTATGTCGAATTTCAGGTTGTCCCACGGCTGGGCATTGGTAATCAGGTACCAGCGCAGCGGATCGGAACCGTGGTTGCCGATCACATCAAACGGGTCAACGGCATTCCCGAGGCGTTTCGACATCTTGTTCCCATTTTTGTCGAGACACAGGCCGTTGCTGATGATGTTCTTATAAGCAACCGAGTCAAACAGCATCACGGCAATTGCATGCAGCGTGAAAAACCAGCCTCTTGTCTGGTCCACCCCTTCTGCTATGAAGTCGGCCGGGTAATACTTCCTGAATTCCGGATCCTTCATGGCAAACGGGTAATGCATCTGCGCATAGGGCATGGCTCCCGAGTCGAACCACACGTCAATCAGGTCCTGCTCACGCGTCATCTTTTTACCGCTGTCCGATACCAGAAAGATGTCGTCCACAAAGGGCCGGTGCAAATCAAACTGCTCGTAGTTTGCCTTACCGTAGTCGCCGTTGGCATATCCTGCCAGCGGGTTGCTTTTCATAAAGCCGGCCTGAACCGCCCTGTCAATTTCTTCTTTGAGTTCCTGAACCGAGCCGATGCATTTGTATTCTCCTGCCTCGCTCACCCATACCGGCAGCGGGGTGCCCCAGTATCTGCTGCGCGAGAGGTTCCAGTCGACCAGGTTCTCGAGCCACTTACCAAACCGGCCCGAACCTGTGGCCTCGGGTTTCCAGTTGATCGTGTTGTTGAGTGCAATCAGCCTGTCTTTCATTGCCGTGGTTTTGATGAACCACGAGTCGAGCGGGTAATACAGCACGGGCTTGTCGGTTCGCCAGCAGTGCGGGTAATTGTGCACGTGCTTTTCAATGCGGAACACCTTGTTGCTCTTCTTCAGGTATACCGATATGTCCACATCCACCGTTGTATCATCCTCGCCCAGATCCGGATCGTATTCGTTCTTCACGTAGCGCCCGGCAAAAGCCTTGTATTCCTCCACATTCACATTCGAATTCACAAATGATTCGTTCAGGTCTTCCAGCCTGAAAAACCGGCCTTTGCGGTCGATCAGCGGTGCCTGGCGCTTGTTCCGGTCAACCACCATGAGAGGCGGTACGTCGTATTTCCTGGCCACCCTGAAGTCATCGGCGCCAAAGGTGGGTGCAATATGCACAATGCCGGTACCGTCTTCGGTGGTCACAAAATCGCCCGTCAGCACTCTGAAAGCGCCTTCACCGGGGTTCACCCAGTTGATCAGCTGATGGTAACGGATCCCCTCCAGTTTTGATCCCTTGTGCTCGTCGAGTATTTTGTAGGGAATGCGCTTGTCGCCCGGCTGGTAAGCCTCAATGGCGATCTCCTTGTTGTTTTCGGCAAAATATTCATGAAGCCTTTCTTTGGCCAACACCAGGGTAACCGGCTCATTGGTATAGGGGTTGAAGGTACGCACACGCACGTAGGAGATGTCGGCTCCCACCGCCAGCGCTGTATTCGAGGGCAGGGTCCACGGTGTGGTGGTCCATGCCAGGAAACAGAGCGGGGTGTCAATGTCTTTGTACAGGAATTCCGATTGCTCATCGCGAATGGCTTCAAACTGGGCCACGCAGGTAGTGTCTTTCACATCGCGGTAGCAACCGGGCTGGTTCAGCTCGTGTGTGCTCAACCCCGTGCCGGCTGCAGGTGAATAGGGCTGTATGGAATAACCCTTGTAAAGCAGTTCCTTTTTGAAGAGTTCTTTCAGCAGCCACCAGAGCGACTCAATATACCGGTTGTCGTAGGTGATGTAGGGATTCTCCATGTCAACCCAGTAGCCCATCTTCATGGTCAGGTCCTCCCATTCGCGGGTGTAGGTCATCACGTCGCTCCGGCAATTGTTGTTGAAGTCGGTGATGCTGATTTTGGTTCCGATGTCCTCCTTGGTGATCCCCAGCGAGGTTTCCACCTTGAGTTCCACGGGCAAACCGTGCGTATCCCAGCCGGCTTTGCGCTCAACCAGGAAACCCTGCATGGTTTTGTAACGGCAGAAAATATCCTTGATGGTGCGGGCAATCACGTGGTGAATGCCGGGCATGCCGTTGGCCGAGGGGGGGCCTTCGTAAAACACGTATGATGGTTTTCCCTGGCGGAGTTCCAGGCTCTTTTCAAATGTTTTCTCCTTGTTCCATACACTCAGTATCTCCCTGTTGATGGCAGACAAATTAAAACTCTTGTATTCAGGATACTTATTACTCATTATATATCAAGCAATTACAATGTAAAACCCGGTTGTAAAAAGGTGTACAAAGATATAAGAATTATAGAGAAATATGAATTATGGAGGGGGAAAAGTGGGATGCTTCGACTCCGCTCAGCAAACAGCGGCAGGACGAGGGACAAGGGACGAGGGACGAGTAGAGCCATGAGCCACGAGCCACGAGCTTTGAGCCAAGACAGGAGACCACAGCAGCAAACAGCGGCAGTGGCAGTCACATAGAGCCTGCCGGTCTGCGAGAAAATCAATAGTAGCAGTGTCAGTCAAATCCCAATTCACAATACCCTCTACCCACACATCCAGCATCCAGCATCCAGCATCCAGCATCCAGCATCCAGCCCCCTACTTCACCGCCTCCGGCCCAATCAGCTCCACCAGCCGGTGGTCCACATCCACCGTCATGTTGCACCGCAACGCGTCAATGCGGATCAGCAGTTTCTGCTTTCCCTTGATCATCACGATGATTCCCCTGAGGCCCGCCAGAGGTCCCTTGGTGATCTTCACCTCCTGTCCCTTCTCCAGTTCAATGGGTTCACATTCCAGGGTCACCTGTGCCCCCAGCAGAATTTTCAGGTTGTTGATCTGGTATTCGGGAATGGGAACCGGGTGTCCGTTAAAATGAAGAATTTTCACCACGCCAAAGGTCTCCAGCACTGCCAGGTGCTTTCGGGCATTAATGTGCACAAATACATAGGAGTTGATCAGCGGCACGCGTACCTTCTTTTTGCGGTCGCTCCACTGCCTGAGGGCAGTGATCAGGGGCAGGTAATGCTCGATTCCCTGCTTTTCAAATTCAGCAGCCACTGTCTTTTCGCAACGCGACCGCGTATACACGGCATACCATTGGGGCTTGGAGAGCATGATTTTTGTTTGGACCGGGCAAAGATAGTATTTATAGAGCCAAGAACCAAGAGGCAAGACAGAAGACAGCAGCATGCTTCGACTCCGCCTTCGCACCTCACCCCTGCTTCGCCCTCACCTCCAGCAGCACCAGCAGCAACAACGCCACCGCACCTCCGGCAAAATAGTAGGTAAAATCACCCCAGCTGAAACTGTTCCCGAACAGGTAAGCAAACACCTTACTCCGCGTAAGCTCCACCATCATCGGGAACCGGAAATACTGGATGAACTCCAGCACACTGGTCACTCCCAATGCCATCACCACCGGCCACCAGGGCTTCCAGCGGCGGAACATAACCGAAAACAGCAGCGAGAAAAACAATACGTAAAACACACCCCCCACCTTGTTGTGGATGATCACTTCAAATTGACCGTGGTATTCTTTTGTGTAAAGTGCGGTGATCAATACCAGCAACATCAGCGTTAATTTGTATATGCGGGCGCTGTTGCGACTCATTACGTCGCTGATCATGGGAGGAATCAGCATCAGTCGTTTCATGAAACAATTAGGACTAACCGGGTTTAATTACAAATAAAAACGCGTAAAGATAAAGAAAATTACAAATAATATTTTTTATTTTCACCGTTCTGCACTTGCTTTGCATTCGTAACAGGTAATTGCTTATCTAAAAAAATTATATACCCATGTTCAGTGGCATCGTTGAAGAAGCAGCCCGGGTGGTTGCACTCGAAAAAGAGCAGGAAAACCTGCACATCACACTCACCTGCTCGTTTGTAAATGAGCTGAAAATAGACCAGAGCATCTCGCACAACGGCGTATGCCTTACCGTGGTGAAAAAAACAGCTGACACCTACACGGTGACCGCCATACAGGAAACGCTGCTCAAAAGCAATTTGGGACTGCTCAAAGTGGGCTCAAAAGTGAACCTCGAGCGCAGCATGAAAATGGACGGCCGGCTCGACGGGCATATCGTGCAGGGACATGTCGACCAGACTGCCGTATGCACCCAGGTGAAAGAAGCCGAAGGCAGCTGGTACTACACCTTTGAATACGAACCGGCCCGCGATGATTACATGACCGTTGAAAAGGGTTCGGTTACCGTGAACGGCGTAAGCCTCACGGTGGTGAACTCGGGCGACAAATCGTTCCAGGTGGCCATCATTCCCTATACTTACGAGCATACCAACTTTCATGAGTTTCAGGTGGGTACAGTGGTAAACCTGGAGTTTGACATCATTGGCAAGTACATTGCCAAAATAGTGAAGCAGATGAAATAGCATACCTGCTTTCATCAGGCATTTTGTATTGGTTGTAAATCGTTAGCATACATCCGGGAGCTTCGCCCCGAACCCCCACTTACTTCTTTGACTTGGCACAAAGAAGTAAGCAAGAAAAGCCAAGACAAAACGAACCCCCGGCTAGTCCCGGCATGCCCTTTACGTTTTGTCGGGCCCGCCCACGGTGCGCATGGGTAAGCGGTGCTACTTAATGAACATTTTTCCATGTTTTTGCTTTGAAATAGCACTAACTTGGTTTTCTATCGTTCAGATCTAGCTATGTTGCAGCAACCCTACAGTAGTAAGATCCGCCTCTGAGAAAAGGCGTAAATAAAATCAATGAATGTTGGCGAAGCCACTTATATCAGGTTATCAAAGAAAAGCTGTCTGAGCATCGACTCCTGCGATGCGAGTTCTTTTCTTTTAGGTAAATGTTCATTGATTTTTAGCCTTTTATCAGCAGCGGCGGCGTTTTTGGTTACTTTTTGCGCTGCAGCAAAAAGTGACAATAAAATAGAAATAGCTTTTATGAGCGACGTTCATAAGTGTGAATAACAGTATACCCTACTTATTATTGATTAAATTACCTTTGTCAAATAACAAAATATACATGAATTCCCCCAAAGAGGTCATTCTGCTCAACATTTCCGGGGAAGACAAGCCCGGAATCACCTCCACGCTTAAGCACATCCTGTCGCAATACAACGTGTCCATCCTCGACATCGGCCAGGCCGTGATCCACGACGAGCTGTCACTCGGCATCATGTTTGAAGTGCCCGGCGAAAGCAAATCGTCGTCGGTGCTCAAAGACCTGCTGTTTCGTTCGTACGAGCTGGGTGTGAATGCCAAGTTCACCCCCATCACACTCAACGATTACGAAGAGTGGGTAGGCATGCAGGGCAAGGAACGGTACATCATCACGGTCATTGCCCGCATGATCAGCTCGCAGCACA
>JAWOJJ010000103.1:0-6268 GCA_046481675.1 Bacteroidales bacterium
AAAGCAGAATACCCTGATATTTACCAGTTGCTTTCGAGAAAAGATGTTGCCGAATTTGCCGGCATAGCTACAGAGAGCGTGGTAAAACTGCTAAAATCATTTGAAAAGGACGCCCTCATTAAGCTCAAAGACAAGGATATTGAAATCCTTAACCCCGAAACCCTGGCCGAAATCAGTAAAAAAGGCTGACAATCAACATCTTTTTATTGCATATGGTGCTAACAGCCAATAGCCATTAACCTGTTTTCACCTTTCCTGTACTGAATTTTCATTCTCAAATTTATTAAGAAAAAGTTCCATTTATTCCAAACGCATTGTATATTTGCTCATCGTAACACCAATTATTTATTCGTGGCACTTTCTAATTCCTGCATATGAAAACCTTGTTGATCTGTCTGGCTTTTTGTTTCATATCACTGATGCCTGATTCACTTACTGCGCAACAGACACCCGTTAATGAAGATACCACCACAATTGACGAAATTGTCGTCACCGGAACAAAAACCGGCGTCAACCGACACAATGTTCCCATGACCATTTCGGTGGTTACCGGAAAGCAAATTGAAGAAAGTTCAGAATCGGCATTACTGCCTGTATTGAGCGAGCAGGTACCCGGGGTATTCATCACAGAGCGGGGAATTACCGGTTTTGGTGTATCAACAGGCTCTGCCGGTTCAATCAGCATCAGGGGAATCGGTGGGAGTCCGAATACACAGACATTGATCCTGCTGAATGGCAATCCGCAGTTCATGGGAATTATGGGGCATCCCCTGCCCGATGCTTATATTGCCTCTGACGTGGAAAAGGTTGAGGTGATCCGTGGTCCGGCTTCTACACTTTACGGATCCAATGCCATGGGAGGCGTCATCAACATCATCACCCGCGATCAGAAGAAGGAAGGGCTTAGCGCCAATGCGCGCCTGATGTACGGTTCGTACAACACACAAAAATACATGGTTAATACCGGTTACAAAAAGAATGGCTTCAATGTACTGGCTTCCTTTAATCATGACCAGACCGACGGACACAGGGACTCATCCGATTTTTCAATAAATAACGGTTACCTGAGTACCGGATATAAAATTAACGAGCATCTCCGTCTTGAAGCGAACTTCAGCCTGGCCAATTTTGATGCCACCGATCCCGGGAAAGAAAGTGACATGGCCGGTGAAACCATTGACATTACCCGCGGTATGGGCGCATTTTCATTCACCAATATCTTTGAAAAAACCAACGGCTCCGTCCGGTTTTTCTACAACTTTGGTGAACACGATATTACCGATGGATTTCATTCAAAAGATAAAAATTTCGGTACTGTGGTTTACCAGTCCTTTAATTTCTTCAAAGGAAACACACTCACTTTTGGTATTGATTACAAGCAATACGGAGGCATGGCCGAAAATGTAAAAGCCATGGGCGGACAGGGTTTGCAGTTTGTTGACACCACGGTACAGGAGATAGCGGGCTATGCTTATATACAACAAATGCTGTTTGAGAAATTAACATTAAATGCCGGATTCAGGCTTGAGCACAACAGCATGTACGGAACCGAACCCGTGCCATCAGTCGGGTTGGCTTACCACCCGTTTTTTGCAACCACCGTTAAGGCTTCTGTTGCCAAGGGATTCAGAAGCCCAACCATCAGGGAGTTATACATGTGGGGTACGGCCAATGACGAGCTGAACCCTGAGAAAATGACGAATTATGAACTCAGTATTGAACAGCGTTTCCTGAAAAACAAGGTTACCGCTGAATTTACGGTATTTAAAGCGGAAGGTGATAACCTGATCAAAACAGTCGCTGAATCAGGCATAACCAAATACCGGAACACCGGCAACTTCTCAAATTTAGGCATTGAGTTTGCCGGAAGCTATAAACCATTGGATAACCTGTCGGTTCGGGCCAATTACAGCTATATTTCAATGGACGAACCCATAATTGCCACTCCCGAGCATCACTTCAACCTGAGCAGCACATATCAGCTGAAGAAATTCACAGCCACCCTGTCCGTGCAATCGGTACACAACCTGTATACACGCACTTCACCAACAGCCGAAAAGGAAAGCTATACCCTGCTCAATACCCGCCTTGCCTATAAATTCAACAAGTATTGCGACTTGTTCATCAAAGGCGAAAACCTCACCAATCAGGATTACTGTATCAACTACGACTACCCGATGCCGGGCTTCATAGCTTTTGCGGGCATTAACCTGCATTATTAACTTTAAGGTAATCCGCCGGAAGGAAATTCTTATTAACATCAGCATGTTTATAAAAACCGGCCTGAAATGACGGTAAATAACCAGCGTTGTCATTACATTTGACCAGATGATTTGCGGGTTCCTTTCCTGTTCTTTCAGGAAAACGGATTAATAGGGAATCCTGTGATTTGCATCTGTTTAGCAACAAGTGCAAAAATTCAGGAGCTATCCCCGTAGCTGTGAGTCCATTTACATGTTCCGGCATCCTTTTGCCACTGTTCCGATTTTACCGGAATGGGAAGGCCGCCGGAACAGGACAAGCCAGAAGACCTGCCTGCAATATAATTCGTAGCTTTCGGGTGAAAGGCGAAGGGTAAAGATGCTTTCCTTCTTTATTTTTCATTTTTCGTATACCAAGCTACCATTAACAAGGTTAATCAACTTAAAACTATTAACTATGGACATTAATGGAGCGTTAAAAGACCTGCTAATTTGCAAGCGTGACGGGCGTATTGTGCCGTTTGAAGCCGGCAAAATTACCTTTGCCATATTCAAGGCACTCAGGGCAGCAGGCAAGCCCGACCGGCAATTAGCCGAAGATCTTATGCTTGATGTACTAAAAACCCTGGGGTTATTCGAAAAAGTGAATTACACGCCCGGCGTAGAAGAGGTGCAGGATGTGGTTGAAAAAGTATTGTTTGACAACAGATTTTTTGATGTTGCCAAAGCATACATTCTTTACAGGAAACAACATGAGAATCTGCGAAATGCCAGGGAATTGTTTTCAAACCTGGATATCGTGGAGAAATACCTCGATGTCGACGACTGGCGCATCAGGGAAAGTGCCAACTCATCTTACTCGCTGCAGGGCCTTAATCAACACATTGCCACCATTGTCAGCTCGCAATACTGGCTCGGGCGTATTTATTCCGATGAAATCAGGCAGGCCTATGAATCAGGTCATTTTCACATTCACGACCTGGGTTTTCTGAGCGTGTATTGTGTGGGCTGGGATCTCGAAGACTTGCTGCTGTCGGGTTTCATTGGCGTAACCGGAAAAATCGAAAGTTCACCTGCAAAGCATTTCCGTACCATCCTGGGCCAGATTGTCAATTTTTTCTATACCATGCAGGGCGAAGCAGCCGGCGCACAGGCTTTTTCGAATTTCGACACGCTGCTGGCTCCTTTTATCCGGTATGATCAGCTTACCTTTAAGCAAGTCAAACAAGCCCTGCAAGAGTTCATGTTCAACATTAACGTGCCCACACGTGTAGGATTCCAAACACCCTTTACCAACATTACACTTGACCTGAAGATCCCTGATTTCATGAAAGACCAACCGGTGATCATTGGAGGCAAACCACTGGAGGTTACTTACAGCGAATTTCAACCCGAAATGGACTTGTTTAACGCTGCCTTTGCCGAAGTAATGGCCGAAGGAGATGCCCGGGGCCGTGTTTTTTCATTCCCCATACCTACTTATAACATTACATCCAACTTTGACTGGGATAATCCTGCGTATGATAAGATTTGGGAAATAACCGCCAGATACGGCATACCCTATTTCTCAAACTTTGTCAACTCCGACATGAAACCCGATGATGTGCGCAGCATGTGTTGCCGACTCAGGCTGGATAAACGTGAATTGCAGAAACGCGGAGGTGGTTTGTTTGGCGCCAACCCCTTAACCGGAAGCGTGGGCGTGGTCACCATTAACCTGCCCCGCCTGGGTTACGAATCCAAATCCAAGGAAGAGTTTTATCAGCGCCTGGCCAAATTGATGGACCTGGCTATGGAAAGCCTCGAAACCAAAAGAAAAGTCATTGAAACACTTACTGAAAAAGGATTATACCCCTATTCGAAGTTTTATTTACGAAACATTAAAAAACGTACCGGGAAATTTTGGAAAAACCACTTTTCAACCATTGGCATCATAGGCATGAACGAGTGTTGCCTCAATTTCACCGGAGTTGGCATTGCCGATAAAATAGGACATGCCTTTGCCCTGGATATCATGAATTTTATGCGGGAAAAACTGGAAGCCTACCAGGATGAAACCGGAAATATCTATAACCTCGAAGCCACACCCGCCGAAGGCACTTCGTACCGGCTGGCTAAAACGGACAAAGCTGAATACCCCGATATCATTACTGCAAATGAACAACATGTGCGTAAAGGAGCCAACCCATATTATACCAATTCCACACAATTACCGGTGAGTTTTACCGACGATTTGTTTGAAGCCCTCAACCTGCAGGACGAACTGCAAACCAAATATACCGGCGGAACTGTATTCCATGCATTCATGGGTGAAAGGCAATTACCTGCAGATGCTGTTAAAAAGCTCATCCGAAAAATCACTGCCCGTTTTCGTCTGCCCTACATCACCCTGTCTCCTACATTCAGCATTTGCCCCGAACACGGATACCTGTTCGGCGAACACAAACGCTGTCCGAAGTGCTCCGACTCAGGTAAGGAAACCGAATGTGAGGTATTTTCACGAATAGTGGGATACCTGCGGCCCGTGGAGCAGTGGAACGATGGTAAGCAGGCTGAATTTGCAGACCGAAAGCTGTTCGACAGTAATGGATTGTACAAGAAACCTGAAAACTCAGTGAAACAGTCATGTTGATTGGCGGTTTCATCCCTCAGAGTTTCATCGACTATCCGGGTAAAATGGCTGCCGTGGTTTTTACGGCCGGCTGCAATTTCCGTTGCTGGTATTGTCACAACCCCGAACTTGTATTACCCGAACTTATGCGCAAAAGCGAGCTGATTACCCGGGAAAGCGTAGTGGCTTATTTATACGAACGAAAAGGCTGGATCGACGGCGTGGTAATAACCGGAGGCGAACCTACCCTGCATGCTAACCTGCCTGAGTTTATTCAAACCATCAAAAGCCTGGGTTACCTGGTAAAACTCGACACCAATGGATCAAATCCCGGCATGCTCAGCAAAATCATGGTAAACAAATTAATTGATTATGTAGCCATGGATATTAAAAACATTCTGGAACCTGAACCGTATAACCGCATCATTGGCGTTAAACAACCCGGGAAAGTGATTGAAAAGGTGAAAACTTCTGTTGAAATAATCAAACAATCAGGTATTGATTATGAATTCCGGACCACAAAGGTACCCGGCATTCACACAATGGAGGTAATCAGACAGATACAAGAAAGTCTGGGACAAATCAACCGGTTTACAACCAATGATTACAGAAATGAAAATACATTGATCCGTATTTCAGATGCAAACAAAATGTAACATAATCATCATAAATAGGGATTGTTCATTCTGTAACAATCATTACTTTTGCCGGCAGAATAACTTATGAACAGGAAAATTCATAATAACCATGCCTTTTGCAAGGTTTTGCTGTTGCTGTTATTTATCGGGTACTACAGCAGCCTGAACTTATTCTATCACCCACACCTCATCAATGGGAAGGTAGTTTATCATTCACATCCCTATAAGAATTCCGAAGGGCAAAACACCGGAAAAAAACCTTTACCGGCTCACCAACACAACAAGGACGAGTTTTACTATATTCAGCAACTCGACAAATCGATTTGGGACGACCTGGTTGCAAAACCTAATCTTCCTGAAATAGCCGTTTTACAAAACAAACGCATTGCATCAGATCTACCGGTTAAACCTGTTACTTCTTCCAACACTGCCATTTGCCCCAGGGCGCCCCCTCCCTTAATACTTTTCGCTTAATATTGTCTGCAAAGGGAATTAACCTATTGCTGTAATTCCCTGATTCCGGTCATTGTCATCGCAGCAGACTTTTCGGATACAGATTGCTGTATAACGAAGAGAAAAAAACGCAAATAAAATAACGATACATACAGGGCTATAACCATAGCCCTTAAAGAAATAGAACTATGCCAAAAAGAATATTTTCACAGATTATCCTGTTACTGATCCTTTTCACCAATACCCTGGCCCAAAGGGCCAAAACCGATGCCAACATCGTCGGCCATGTTATTTCAGGGGATAAACATCTGCCTTACGTTAACATTGTGGTTAAAGGCACCACAATGGGAACCCTTACCGATGAA
>JAWOJJ010000133.1:0-24917 GCA_046481675.1 Bacteroidales bacterium
CAGGAAAAATACCCCGTAGAGACGCATTGCTATGCGCCTCAAACACATTTCATTGCGTCTCAAACACATTTTTCAATGCATACAAGACGCATGGCAATGCGTCTCTACAACAATTTATTTGCCAAATATTTTCCTGTATAGGATTCCTTGCACATAACCAGTTCTTCTGGTGTGCCTTCAAACAGGAGATTTCCTCCATTGTCGCCTCCTTCGGGGCCTAAATCGATGATCCAGTCGGCTGTTTTAACCACTTCGGGATTGTGTTCAATGATGATTACCGAATGTCCGTTGGCAATCAGTGCATTAAATGCGTCAAGGAGTTTTCGAATATCATGAAAGTGCAAGCCTGTTGTTGGTTCATCAAAAATGAACAGTATGGGTGATCCGCCCTTTTCAACACTCAGAAAAGATGCCAGTTTAACCCGCTGGCTTTCACCGCCGCTCAGGGTACTTGACGCCTGACCCAGCTTCACATAACCAAGACCGACATCAGCCAACGGTGCCAGCTTACGCGCAATGGCTTTCTCGACAGACCCCTTACGGGAGCCAAAGAACTCAATTGCCTCGTCAACAGTTAACTCCAGTATATCGAAAATGCTTTTCCCTTCGAAATGCACATCCAAAATGTCGTCTTTAAATCTTCGGCCATGACAGCTTTCGCAAACCAGGTGAACATCGGCCATGAACTGCATTTCCACTTTGATTTCGCCTTCACCCTGACACGATTCGCATCTGCCCCCGTCGATATTAAATGAAAAATGCGACGGCGTAAATCCATTGAGTTTCGAAAGCTGCTGGCTTGCATAAAGCTTCCTGATCTCATCAAATGCCTTGATATAGGTGACCGGATTGGAACGCGTGGATTTTCCAATCGGGTTCTGATCGACAAATTCAACAGCTGAAATCAGGTGTACATCTCCTTTGATGGTGCCGAATTTGCCTGCTTTCTCTCCTGATCCGCTGATCATTTTGTTGAGTGCCGGCAGCAATATACCTTTTACGAGTGATGATTTACCCGAACCACTGACTCCGGTGACCACTGTCATTGTATTCAGAGGAAACCTTACGCTTATGTTCTTAAGATTGTTCTCGCTTGCCCCGGTGATTTCGATATAACTGTTCCATTTCCTTCGAAATGCAGGTTTTTCAATTTCAAGATCGCCATTCAGGTATTTGGATGTAAGGCTTTCCTTGCTTTTTAGCAGTTGCGGTAAGGTTCCCTGAAAAACCAATTCACCTCCCAATCTGCCGGCAAGGGGGCCGATGTCAATAATCTGATCAGCAGCCCGGATAATCTCCTCTTCATGTTCCACCACAATTACCGTGTTACCAATGTCCCTGAGATTCTTAAGAACCCTGACGAGCAGACCGGTATCACGGGGATGAAGTCCGATGCTGGGTTCATCAAGAATGTATAACGAACCCACCAGGCTGCTCCCGAGTGTTGTAGCCAGGTTAATACGCTGCGATTCACCGCCCGACAGTGTTGATGACAGCCTGTTCAGGGTAAGATATCCCAACCCGACATCAAGGAGAAAACGAAGGCGTGCCTGAATTTCTTTCAATATCCGTCCTGCAATCAAAGAGTCATGTTTATCAAGATGAATATTTATAAAGAATTCCATCAGGCTGGAAACAGGCATCAAAACAAGGTCCTGAACCGACATGCCGTTGATTCTTACATACGATGCTTCCTTTTTCAAACGGGTTCCCCTGCATTCGGGACAGGTGGTTTTTCCCCTGTACCTGGCCAACATGACCCGGTACTGTATTTTGTACTTTTTTGATTCGAGATAATCAAAGAAGAAATGAATGCCATGAAAGTGACGGTTTCCATTCCACAATGTGTTTCTCTGTTCTTCAGTGAGGTCATTGTAAGGCCGGTGAATTGGAAAACTGAATTTATCTGCATTGTAAATCAGTTTCTCCTTCCATTTCGACATCTTATCACCTTTCCAGCAAACTATTGCATCATCATAAACCGAAAGATTCCGGTTGGGCACAACCAGGTCCTCGTCAATCCCTATTGTTTTGCCGTAACCTTCGCATCTAGGACAGGCTCCCACCGGATTGTTGAAGCTGAACATGTACTCTGAAGGTTCTTCAAACCGGATACCGTCTGCTTCAAAGACATCGCTGAAGCTTCGTTCAACCGATTCTTCATCGGCTGCTCTGACAATGCATTTTCCTTCTCCTGAAGTAAATGCCATCTGGGCAGAATCGGCATAACGGCTTTTCGAATCGTCAGCATGGTCAACAACAACCCGGTCGATTAAAACATAAACTACATCTTTTGCCGTAGGTTCTTTTTTTACAATGGCCTCCTCAAGCTTGAGTGTTACGCCGTTGAACATCAGCCGGGTAATTCCCTGATGTTTCAAGTCTTCAAGCTTTTGGGCAAAACTCAGGGTGCCGTTCTGTTTCAACGGATACATGATAAGCAGCCGGGTTCCTTCAGTAAAAGAAGTGATGTAGTTGACCACATCGGTAACAGTTTCCTTTTTCACTGCTTTGCCGGAAACCGGTGAAATGGTTTTCCCAATGCGGGCAAACAGCAACTTGATGTAATCGTAAATTTCGGTGGATGTACCCACTGTAGACCGGGGGTTTCGTGCATTTACCCGCTGCTCAATGGCAATTGCCGGCGGTAACCCCTTGATAAAGTCGACCTCAGGTTTGTTCATTCGGCCCAGGAATTGCCGGGCATAGGATGAAAGACTTTCAACGTATCTTCTTTGCCCTTCCGCATAAATGGTGTCAAAAGCAAGCGATGATTTTCCGGACCCGGATAGCCCTGTAATCACGATAAATTGATCACGCGGTATGTTCAGACTGATATTCTTGAGATTATGTACCCTGGCACCTGAAACCAAAATGGAATCGTTTTCGTATAAAGTCTTGTTATCTATCATTTATAATGCACCAAAGGAATTGCTTTTTATCTTAAAAAAAGTTAATTTCGCAAAAGTAACTGCTTTATTTAAAATAAAGTAATTATTATTACAGGAAATTAAACCAACAACAAAGGAGGACTGCCTATCGCCACAATTCTACGCAACTTTTTATAACTCAAAAAGGAGGTAGTTTTGAATAACATCTATTTAGCTGATAACGAGCTTGTGGACAAGTTCGTCAGTGGCGATAAGAACAGTCTTGAACTGCTCATCAACCGATACAGGAAACAAGTTTACACGTACATCTTTCTTTTAGTTAAGAAACAGCATCTGGCTGAGGACATTTTCCAGGATACCTTTATAAAAGTAATCAAGTCATTGGATGGAGGTAAGTATCAGGATAATGGTAAGTTTCTTGCCTGGGTTTTACGTATTGCGCACAACCTGGTAATTGACCATTACCGTAAGGAGCGGCAACTGAATTCGACATCCAGGGAGGATTTCGGACTGGATATTCTGAATTCACAGAAATACGCCGTGAAACCTGCCGAAGATTCAATGATCGACCGGCAAATCCGCAAGGATATCCGTA
Organism: Bacteroidales bacterium; assembly: GCA_046481675.1. GTDB lineage: Bacteria > Bacteroidota > Bacteroidia > Bacteroidales > UBA10428 > UBA5072. The sequence continues at coordinate 3,487 of JAWOJJ010000133.1, forward strand.
GCCTGATTGATACCCTGCCTGAAGAACAGAAAGAGGTTCTGATTCTCCGGCAGTATTGCGAATTGAGCTTTAAGGAAATTGCCGATCATACCAATGTGAGCATCAACACTGCACTTGGAAGAATGAGATATGCCCTGATCAATTTGAGGCGTATGGTTAAGGAAAAAAATCTGACGCTTACAGCTTCTTAATAGGGACAAGGGACAAGGGACGAGCAAAACCTGCTACCCTTGTCACTTTCTTTAACTATTGCGTGGTAATTATTTTTTATTACCTTTATTGCAATTTATTATTAATTTGGTACGTTCTTTCAAATAGTATTATTATTAACTTAATAATTAATCTATGAACAGAACCTTTACAACGTATGGTTCAACCAAATTCTCCGATGATAGTGAAAATGAGTTAATAAAGCTGGCAGGGTTTCTCGAAAGCGAGGAACTTGAGGCAGTAGGTTACTACCTGAAAGGCCTGCAGAGTGATGTGAATGATGAAGTGGTGCGAAGGATAGTGGATTTCTCAAGAAACTATGCGATGAAAAATCCCAGTAGGGAGAAAGCGGCTTATTGAATCACAAATGAACTGTTAAAAAACCGCCGGCAAGCAGCCGGCGGTTTTTTATTGCATTTTATCGAGCACATCCATAGTTTCTTTCACAACCCTGGCGCTGGAATACAAATCCTCTTTTTCAGCATCATTAAGGTTGAGCTCAATTATTTTCTCCACGCCGCTTTTTCCGAGAACTACCGGCACTCCCACAAATACATCGTCAAGGCCATATTCACCGTCGAGCTTGACACAACAGGGAAAAACCCTTTTCTGGTTCAAAGTTATGGCTTCAGCCATTCTGGCAGCGGCAGAACCCGGCGCGTACCATGCCGAGGTACCCATCAGTTTTACCAATTCTCCTCCGCCAAAACGAGTACGTTCAACAATGGCATCAATCTTTTCTTTAGGCAACAATTCAGTAATGGGAATTCCTGAAACAGTTGTATAGCGGGGAAGAGGAACCATGGTGTCGCCATGACCTCCCAGTAAAAGCGCACTGATATCCTTGGGTGACACATTCAGTTCATCTGCAATGAACGCTTTGTATCTTCCGGTATCCAGAATGCCGGCCATACCCATTACCCTGGTCCGGGGAAACTTAGATGTTATATAGGCCTGGTATGTCATCACGTCAAGCGGATTTGAAACCACAATAATGATGGCACACGGAGAATACTGAACGATTTGCTCAGTGACATGTTTTACGATTACAGAATTGGTTTCAATGAGGTCATCCCGGCTCATCCCGGGTTTGCGGGGTAAACCCGAAGTAATTACCACAACGCTGGAATTCGCTGTGGGTATGTAATTGTTGGTTACTCCAATGGTTTTTGCATCGAACCTGTCAATTGGCGCACTTTGCCAGATATCCAGGGCTTTTCCCTCGGCAATTCCGGGCTTTACATCAAGCAGCACTATCTCATGCGCTGCATTCCTGTGTGCAAGAACATCCGCACAGGTAGCACCTACATTCCCGGCTCCGACAACAGTGATTTTCATAGGTTCAATAATTGTATCATTAATAATTACTTATGTCAACTAACCATCATGGTGCCTGCATTGTTCAACTGTGGTTAAAAATAATGATTAATTCACATATTTGTTCAACAGTAAGGCTCCATTAAAAATATATTTGACACTATTCAGCTGCTCTCAGAAAATTCCACACAGATTTCTTCATATCTCATGCGTTTCAAACCACGAAAATAAGTGTTTTTATGTAAAATACCGACTGGTTCATCTCATGAACTTGCAGATTGGTCATTCAAAAAGAATCATAGGAAGCAATATATTGCAAGATAATCAAATAATTAGCCTTCATTAAAACGATACCGAAGGGTTTTTCGTAAAAACTCTTCAGAACACATCGTTATTCTGCTCAGGTCTTTACTATGTGCGGGACTATTAATAAAAAGTTGATAAGTAATTCCTTATTTGTTTCCATTATGCGGGTTGTTGTAATAACTTGCCCAAATCCATAACTACTACCTATATGAAGACGATTAAGCACCAAAGCTTGAATTCCCTTAAACATATGAATTGCGCCCTCCGGGTTCTGTTTTTTATTTCCGGATTGTTGTTGGCTTTTTCAGGAGGAATTGAGGCTCAAACCCTGTATAGTTACCAATCAGGAAGCTGGAATTCATCATTGGTATGGACCACTGATCCGTCGGGAACACTTTTTGTGAATCCAACCAACCAAACTCCTGGTGCGGGAATCAATGTGGTTATTCTGAATGGAAGAACAGTTACCATACCAGCCGGATCGAACAACAGGGTGAGCAATTCGCTTGAGTTGAAAGAAGGCGGAATATTGAATCTGGGCCTGACAACAGGCCATGGTTTCGGTCAGGTGACCGGCATGGGCACTATCCGGATGGAGGCGCAGACTAATACTTTTGGAGCAGGAACATTATTTTCAACCTTCATTGAGGCAGGTGGCGGAACCTTTGAGCTCAACAACAGCGTGAGCCGTGAATTACCAACTATACTCAGCACTTGCAACAATCTTGTTATCAATAATTCTGCTACGGCTATCGAGGTTACTCTGGTAAACAACCAAACCATCCGGGGCGACCTTACCATACTGAGCGGTACATATAAAATTAACAGCAATACGGCCAATAATTCACTGACTATTAACCTGTTAGGAGATCTGTTGGTTGAAAGTGCCGGTCAGATTCGTACCGGAACGCGCAACGTCTCCGGAGGGCATGATTTCTTCATTAAAGGTGATTTCACTAATAATGGCAATGTCAGGTTCTCCAACCTGAACGACTACCTATATCAAGAATATCCCAATAACGGTTATGTACACACCATTTTTGACAATGGCGCCGCTGATCAAAGCATTCAATGTAATAATATTACTGATTTCTACCGGATCGAAATTGCCAAGGGAACCGATAAAACCTACGTGCTGAATATTGATGCAGCCAATTCAGGTTTTTTCAGATTACTGGGGCATAATTTCGAAACTCCAACCTGGACAGATGAGGCAACCAATGATAACTCCCTGGGACTTGAGAGCGGAACCTGCCGGTTGGGAAGGAATATATCCATTCCCTGCCTTTCAACAGGTTTTTATTATATCAAAGAACCGGCAAGTTTATGGATTGACGGCGCTCAGGTTGTTTTTAAGGATGCTTCGTATCCTACCCAGCCCACGCCGGGTACCAACAATTGCGGTTTGTATGTGTATGGTTCCTTAAAACTTACCGGTAACGGTAGCCTTACGTTAAATGGCTTTTCATACAGGGGTACTGTTTTGCGTGGGTCAGCATCAGTTGAAATGCTGGATAATACTACACTGGTTTCCAGTCTGATCCGCACCTCAGCAAGTGGTGCAAACAATCGTGGTGCTTTCATTATGCGTGACAATGCCATTGTTACGCTTACCGGTAATACCTATGACGGTACCTATGCCACATTTGATTTTGGATATCCCGATAACCTGGTTGAAATTTCTGGCGGTACGCTCAATATCCAGAATCCGAACACAGTGGGTTCCGGATCAGGTAACCGTTTCAGTCTGCATGTTGCCAGTGAGGCCAGAAATCTGAACGTCACCGGGGGAACCATTAACATCAATATCCCGTCAGATATCTTCATCAATTCCACCATGCCTTTCTGGGACCTGAACCTGACAGGCACCTCCACTGCTAATGATGTTTCGGTAAGACAATATACCTGGGATAACAACACAAGTCATCCGAGAACACTGACTGTTCAGCCGTTGGTGGTTCTTCATAACTTCACCATTCAGAACAGGGGCGTGCTAAATAATGCCAATAATGTAGATGTCAGGGTAGGCGGGAATTTTTCAATTGAAGCCAATGCCGTTTATACACCGGGCAACAATACCACTGTTTTCGACGGAAATGGAGGCCAGAGTTTCTCCAACCTGGGAACCATCACCTCGGGCCTATACAACCTCACCCTGTCCAATCAGGCCAATGTCAGCATCAGCAAGGATTTGACGGTGAGGAATCAGTTGACCATTAATGAAAACTGCTTCCTGAACGATGTTGGATATGTGATTGGTGTAGTTGGCACTATTTCCAACAGCGGAACACATACCAGCCAGGCCGGAGGCAGAATCAACCTGAATGGAGCCGCAGCTCAGGTTATTGGTGGATCAGGAGCAGGTGTTTTTGGCAACCTGGTTCAGAACAATGCCAATGGTATCAGTCTGGCTGCCAACCAAGCCATTACAGGTGACTTGAGGCTTGCAGCCAATGCACTTTTCAATATCGGAATCTATAACCTGGCCTTTTCACCGGGAAGTCGCATATATAGTGCAGCAACAGGCACACCGGTAGCTTTTTCCGCAGCAAAAATGATACTGACTTCCGGCAACGAAAGTGACGGAGGCGTTAGTAAAATGTTTGATGCATCCAACACCTCATTTACATTTCCTTTCGGTGTTACCGGGAAGTATTCTCCGGCCCAGATTCAGATTAACGGCACTCCTGCCACTTTTGGCAGTATCACCACCAGGCCGGTAAATAAAAAACTTGCATTTGCCACCTCTAACAATTTGCTCAATTATTATTGGAAATCTCGCAGCGCCGGGTTTTCAGGAATTGCACCCAATTCAATCAGGCATTTATACACCTATGCTCAGGGAGATGTGGTTCCTGCAGGTACCGATAACACCTATGTGGCCGGAGCGTATACTGCCTCAGGTTGGACTTCCCTGGCACCTGACCTCTCAACCGTTGATGAAATAAACAATGTGGTTTTGTTCCCGACTACTGCAGGCAGCGGTATCGGTTATATCGACGGAGATTTCACCGCCGGAGCACCTGATGCTTTTGCTGTAGTGGTTACTTTTTACAGTAGAACCAGTGCCAACTGGAACCTAAACACCACCTGGTCTACAGTTGCTGTTGGCGGACCTGCATGTCCTGCCGGCAGTACTCCCGGCGTAAACATACCGGGGCCGACAAATCCGGTTGTTATTGGTGATGGCGTGTCATTGAACCATACAGTTACGGTTCCTGTTGGATTTAACAATATTTCTACCGGAAACCTGCAGATTAACAGCGGGTCTGTTTTGGATCTGACCACTACAACAGGCCACAACTTTGGTTCTGTTCCCGATGCCAAGGTTACCGGAAACGGAAGGCTGAAAATATCTTCAACCGGAGCCACAGCACAATTCCCAAGTGGTGATTTCGGGTTGTTTTTAGACAGCCTGGGTGGCACTGTTGAGTATTACAGCACTGCCTCAATGGGGGCCAATCCCTTTACCATACCTGCCACAAAGCTTGATGGCATGCCTCTGACAACATACAGAAACTTGTTGTTGTCACCTGCTGCAGGCAAAACAATCAATATGCCAAATGCAAACCTAACTATATATAATGATTTCATAATAAATGAGACCGCTACTACGGGTACGGCGCAGCTTTCAACAAGCAATGCAACTGCCTATACCGTATATGTAAAGGGCAATATGCTGGGTAATGCGGGTATATTCAGGTATCCGAATGTTGCAGCGAACAGGCCTCAGCATTTGGTTGTTGACGGCGATATTTCAATTAGCAACGGAGCCATTATGGATGTTATCAGCAATGCAAATGATGCAGCCAACTCACTTACGGTTTCAGGTAATATTACCAACAATGGCACCCTCGATTTCAAACCCAATACGTCCTATTGTAATCTGATTTTCACGGGCGAAGACAACAAGGAAGTTAATGGCACTACAGCCACTCGTACCAGGCTGAATGCCGTTACCATTAATAAAGGCACATCCCGGAATTCGGTTTTGGATGTGACCGTGAATAATACAAACTTCTCATTGAATACAACTCTTCCGAATGCATTAACCCTCACCAACGGTACGTTCAGGCTTACCACAAATACTACAATAAACCTGACAACCGGCGCTTTTACCATTCCTACAACAGGATGCTTGTCAGCTAACGGCGGAACAATAAACATAGGTACAAACGATGTGGATGCCTCGGATCTATACCTGAACGGAAGGCTTGAAGTACTGAATGGTGCGGTGAATATTGGTGATAATGGAGATGCCAATAATCACGATATTGAATACGCTTCGGCCGGGGTTCCTGAAATATTTATAGCAGGAGGAAATTTGAACGTATACGGACAGGTGCGCAGGAGTACCCTCATCGAAACGGGATCTCTGAATTACACACAAACCGGCGGTACTACAAACATATATGGTACTGATGCCCAGAACGCACGGGGCATGTTTGAACTCCTCAATGAGGGAAGTCTTTTTCAAATGAGTGGAGGCACACTTACCCTAATTCGGAACTTCAATAATCCTTCATTCAATGATTTGTATATCATGCCGGGAACAAGTGATGTGACCGGAGGAACTATTCAGCTGGGCACGGGTGCCACCACTGCATCTCAATTCAATATTGTGCTGGCAACCCCGGTATGGGACCTGAATGTAGATGGTACTTCAACTATTAAGACTGTTAATCTTAGGGTTTCTCCGCTGGTTGTGCTGAATGACCTTACCATTGGTAATGCTTCAGGAGTTAATTCCATGTTGGTGACCAACGGGTTTGATGTAACTATCGGGCATAACCTGTACAATTATAACACAAATGCCGGTACTGCCCTGAATACCGGCGGATACCAGGCTATAAATACAAACCAGCGCACAGTTTTTAACGGTGCAGCTAACCAGTTGATTACAGGAAGAGGTACCAACCTTACCAATTTTGCCAACCTGACCATTGAAAATGGCAGCGCCGGAATTTCAACCACATTGGCTGCCAATTCCGACATCAGGGTGAACGGCAACCTGAGCGTGGTTGAAGGCATTCTTGCTGACGGCGGAAATGACATCACGGTAATCGGAGATATTCTTAACGAGGCAGCCCATAACAGTTCACTTGCTACAGGTGGAATTTTTATGGCCGGGCCACAAAAACAATTTATTTCGGGTGATGGTAGCGGAGAATTTGGAAATATTACTATCAACAATGCCAACGGAGTTGATGTCAGGGATAACACCACCATTAACGGTAGGCTGACCTTTATTTCCGGCTCACTTTATATAGATGACATGCTGCTGACCCTGGGATTGAATGCAAGTATCGCCGGTACCCTGGATGCAACACGGATGATCCGGGTCAACGGAGCCCTCAGCGATCTCGGGGTGAGAAAGATTTACCCCTCAGGTGCACATTCTTTTACCTTCCCGGTAGGGGTTTCCGGAAAGTACACTCCGGCAACACTTAATGTAACAACCAATACATATGCCGGAAGCAGTTCAATTACAGTTAAGCCCATAAACAGCAGACATCCGGCTACAAATGAGCTCACCCCTGTGACTGATGAGCTTCAGTATTACTGGAATGTGGTTAGTTCCGGGTTTTCCAACGGTGTAATTGTTAACCATACCTATCAATATATCAACGGAGATGCACTGCCATCAGAAACAGGTTATGTCGTTGGTCGTTACGATAACTTCAACTGGACATTGCCTGCAGGTAGTACAGTGAATGCAGGAGCCGACCAGATTACCATTAATGGTTACAATAATATCAATGGTGAATACACCTGCGGTATCAACACCAACTTCCTGAATCTCCAAACATTCTACAGTCGCACAGCTACAGCCGGATTACCGGCAGGTGCTTCCTGGGATCTGGCAACATCATGGACTACTGTCGCTGACGGAAGCGGTGGGGCAGCTCCTTACGCACCAAACGGAAATCCGTTGGTTATTTTGCCCGGTCACAAAATCAATGCGGTTACTCCCGGCAACAAAGCTTATTCCATATTACTGCAGGGGACCTTGGATCTTGGAGCCACTGTGAACCATAGTCACGGTCATGTGAACGGGAACGGGACCCTGCGCATTGGCAGCACAACAGAAGGATATTTTGTTTTCCCGGGTGGTGAGTATGATGAGTTTATGAATACCCCCGGAACAACGGTGGAATTTTACAGCACGATACCTGCCACATTGCCCAATTCAATTGGAACTGTATACAAACCCTATCAGAACCTGAGGTTCACAGGTGCCGGTGCCAAATACATGGCTTCTGTGCATATGAAGGTTCGGGGTAACCTCGACATCCAGGAAGGATATCTGAACAATGCCCTGGCAAATAAAAATATTTACCTGTTGGGTAATTGGTCCGATGCCACCAATAATGGATTTGTCCCTGGTAAGGGATTGGTTAGTTTTGAAGGCTTAACGAGGCAGCACACTTCCATTACAACCAATGAAAACTTCTATGATCTGCGGATAAACAATGCTGCAGGTGATTCAATCCTTGGTTCGGGAAGTAATACAGTAACAGTGAGCAGATATTTATACCTCACCAGTGGTAATATCTGCACCGATGCCAACCACATGTTGCATCTGACCAGCACCAGTACCGGAGCAGTTTTAGGTGGCGGAACCAATTCGTTTGTAAGCGGTCCCATGCGCAAAACCATAAGCAACAGCTCCTGGTTTAATTTCCCGGTAGGAAAGACCGGCCGGTACGGAAATGTATATGTTTCCAACCTGAATAATTCAGGAGTTCTTGAAGCGGAATATTTCACCGGCAATCCCTTTAATGCATCCAGTAAGATTGCTCCTATTGATACCGTTACCACAAAAGAACACTGGACAATCAATTCTCCGGCAGTTGTTACCGGAAATGTGCGGATCAGGTGGGATGCATTGAGTGATATCATACCTGCTACCACGGTAGGCCTCACAAAACTGCGTGTTGTTGAGTGGAATGGAACGGCATGGCTTAACAGGGGCGGGATGGGTATTGGAACGCTTACTTCAGGAACCATACAAACCAATCCTGTGGTGAATCTGAATAACAATCATTATTTTACAATAGGTCTTGAAAGTCTGCCCACCGCCAATATTACTACTGGTAATTCCAGTATATGCGACGATGGTGTGGATGCAACAACAATACTGGTTGATCTTACCGGAACTGCGCCCTGGACCTTGAAATATGAAATTAACGGGGGCGATGAGCAAACCATCAGCAACATTGGCCTCTCGCCTGCTTCCATTGTGGTGAATTCTACCTCTGCCGGTATGACCGGCCCCGGAGTTTATACTTATAATATATCCTATATCAGCGATGCAACAGGAGCGGCCGGAATGCGTGATTTCAACAAACAGGTTACTATTACGGTTGAGGAATCACCCAACCCTGTAATAACCGGGAAAAATCCGGTGAGCCAGAATGAACCGTCGGTTACCTACAGTATTACCGGAGGTGCAGGACATACCTATGCATGGGTGGTCAACGGCGGTGCAATAACAGCAGGGCAGGGAACAACCCAGGTAACAGTGACATGGGGAACCGGTGCAACGGGAAGCGTTGCCGTTACCGAGACCATTACCGCTACAGGTTGTGCTGTAACGGCCACAATGAATATTACAATCAACCTGGCTCCTTCACCGGTGATAACCGGCACCTCTTCTGTTTGTTCCGGGGCAACCCAAACCTATCAGACAGGGGCTGCGCCCACCCATAACTTCATTTGGAATGTAACCGGTGGAACCATTGTTGGAGGTGTTAGTTCAGGAACCGGTTTGAACAGCATTCAGGTAGTATGGGGAACTGGTGCCGCAGGATCAGTTGAAGTGACAGAAGAAATTCCTGTGCCTTATGGTTTTGGAACCGATCAGATGGATATTACCATCAATCCTTTGCCGGATGAATTGTTGACGGTAACAGATCCGACAATTTGTCTGGGAAATACGGCTTCAATTGTTGTGGAGCTGGCTGAAGGGGGAATGGATTATACTTTAAGACTGAACTTCGATAACAGCACCGTGGATTTTATTCATACTGCCGCTGCGGGTAATGTTACCCTGGAGGCTACACCGGCTGTAACAACTGTCTATAATGTGTTGGCTGAAAATGAATATGGCTGCAGTGTGGTTATTACTGATCTGTCCACGGTTACTATCCAGCCTGCATTGGTGGTTGGAAACATCACCGGAGAAACGAGTGCCACACAATGTTCTGGATACGACGTGGCGGCGATGACAATAAGTCCCACCGGAGCAAGTGGTACTTATAATTACCGCTGGCAGTCGAGCATTGACAACGGAACCACATGGAACACCATTGGCGGAGCCACAGCGGCAAGCTACAACCCGGGCGCCATAACTGCAACCACCTGGTACCGTGCACAGGTAGACCCAACAGGAACCCCTGATTGTGCCTCATGGACAATCAGTGATAATAGTGTTAGTATTGAGATTGGTCCGGATGTCTCCGGTCCCATCTTTGATCTCGGAGCCACCTCCACCCGTTGCCTGGTTGCAGGAACAGTAACTTACTCAGCAACTGCTGCCAACAGCATAGGTATAACCTACAGTCTTGATGCCACATCAGATGCTGAAGGAAACACCATTGATGCTGCTACCGGCGAAGTGACCTTTGTGGATGGTTGGGGAGGTACAACAACTATTACTGCCTCCGCTGAGGGATGTAATGGTCCGGTTACTTCAACACATACCGTAACTGCAGATATTCCGGTTACTTCATTAATTACAGGAAACGCTTCACCTATGTGCATTGCCCAGGATGAAGTATACAGTGTTGACTTAACGACAGGTTCCACTTATGAATGGCATGTTCCCTCGGATGCAACAATTGAATCAGGTGTTTCAGGACCCGATAACAACCAGATTACGGTTGACTTCGGAACCCAGAGCGGCGAGATTGTGGTTATTGAAACAAATGCCAATGGTTGTTTTGCAGATACTGTAAAACTGGCCATTGAGCTTCAGGGTTGTGACCTTGTTGCAGACTTCTCGGCTGATAAAACAGAAGCCTGTCCGGGTGAAGTTATTTTGTTCACCAGTGACTCACAGGGGGTAAATTCAGGCACTTCCTACCAATGGAACTTTGGTGAAGGAGCGGTTCCGGAATCTGTAACCGGCATTGATTTACAAGCAGTCACAGTGTATTATACAACCTCAGGAACAAAAACAGTAAGTCTGATTATCAGCAACGGTGTTGCTGACGATACGGTACGAACCGATTATATTACGGTTCATGAGGTTCCTTCGGTTTCTCTTGAGAATGTTTATCGATGCGGTGCCGGAGAGGTTGTCTTCAATGCTGTATCATCAGATGGCCAGCAGGTAGAGTTCTCAACCGACGCCTTTGGTAATAATATTGTGGCTACTGATGTTACAGGTCCTGATTTTACTTACACTACAGTAATTGCAGAATCTTCATCGTTGCAAATATGGGCCAGGGCTGTGAATACGGTTACCGGTTGTTCCGGAACCTGGGACAGTAGTGCCTTTGCCATAGCACATGCACTTCCGCAGGCAGGTGCCATACAAACCTCAAACACAGGCGTCAATCCGCCAGCCGACTATGTGGATGCCGTTTGTGTTGGAGAAGAAAGAACCTATTTTGTTAATGACCCGTCGGGAGAATATAACTGGAGGATTACCAACTGGCGCGGTAATGGGTTGGATACAACCGTAACCAACAGCACCCTGATTGACATCAGGTGGAGCGTAGCCGGAGGTGATTATACGATTGAGCTGGTGAAGATTTCAGCCCAGGGTTGTACAAGCCTTGTGCGGGATACCCTGGTTTTGGTTTCCCAGCCCATTGCTGACCTTGGTGAAGATGTATCAATCTGCGAAGGAGAAAGTCATACTTTTGAACTGGAAGAAGGATATTCGAGCTACACCTGGCAGGGAACTTCAGGTACAAACACGTTTACTGCATCCACAACCGGAGAAATAGCAGTGAGGGTTATGGATGCCTATGGATGCATTGCATATGATACCGTTATGTTGACTGTGAATCCCAATCCCGTCATATTCCTTGGAAACGATACAAGTCTGTGTGGTGAAAACTACATAACCCTTGATCCCGGAGAATTCGACTCTTACGACTGGTCTACCAACGCTATTTCCCGAACCATTGAAGTCCGGGAAGGTGCAGGAAACATATCAGTTACCGTAACCGATGAGAATGGCTGCCAGGGGTATGATGAGATACGAATAGGGGAGTGTTCCATGCTGCTGAAAATACCAAACGCCTTTACACCAAATGAGGATGATGCTCATGATGAATGGGAAATTCCGGGTATTGAACTATTCTCTGATGCAGATATCAAGGTGTTTGACCGCTGGGGTCGGGTGGTATTCAGTTCATCTGGTGCGTACAGCAGTGATCCGTGGGACGGTAAAGGACCCAATGGAAAAGACCTGCCTGTTGACACCTATTATTATATCATCGATTTGAAAGTTCCGGGAGGCGAATTACTCAACGGAACGGTAGACCTGATCCGATAACCAATAACCCGCTAATTGTCTGAATTATGATGAGATTTTACAGAGGCTTTATGATACTGGTGCTGATTCTGATTCCGCTTGCAAAAGCAGCGGGTCAGCAGCTTCCTGAATACAGTCAGTATACCTTTAATAAGTTTTTACTCAATCCTGCAAATGCCGGAAGTGATGGATATACCACCATCAGCCTGGTTGCAAAAGAGCAGTGGGTGGGGTTTAAAGGTACTCCCAAAACGCATGCAGTTACCATGGACTCACGCATGTTGCGCAACAGCTTCATCTCGAAGAATGCATCGGTAAAAAAGAAAAGGCGTTTGAGTTCACGATCAGGCAGAGTGGGTTGGGCAGGTCATGTTTTTACGGATAATTTCGGACAGCTCAACCGCACGGGCGTTGAAGGGACCTATGCATATCACATTCCTGTTGATGAAGGCCAGGTATCCTTTGGATTGTCGGGTTTGTTCTATCAATTCAAGGTAAAAAAAGACAAGATTGAGTTCAGTGATGACAACCCAGATCCCTTGCTTGATGGTATGAAAGGAACAATGTATATTCCGGATGCTAATTTTGGTGTCTTCTATACATCTTCCACCATTTACGGTGGTGTTTCCGTGATGCAGATATTCCAGTCCTCGGTTCATTTTGGCGATGATAATGGAAGTGATTACAGGATTAAAAGGCATTATAACCTGATGGCCGGCTATTTTTATGAACTGAACAGAAGTGTTGCCATTGAGCCATCGGTATTGCTTAAGGTCCCGTCTGCACAAAGAGCCCAGTTTGAACTGAATGCAAAAGTGTATTATAAAAACGACTATTGGGCGGGGTTGTCATACCGTACCAAAGATGCCATGATTGTGTATTTTGGTGCCCGATTCGACAAGTACTTTGTGGGATATGCCTTTGATTATAATTTCAGTCAGCTGGGCAGGCAAACCTATGGATCTCATGAATTTATGGCAGCAGTAAAACTTGGAGATACTGCCAGAAGATATCGCTGGCTAAATAACTATTGATTACTCTGCTGAATAAAAGAAAAATTGCCGTTGATCCGAAGGTCAGCGGCAATTTTTTTTAGAAAAAGATTAGAAAAGCCCTTTATCCTCTTTTTCTGTTGGATTGGTCTCTTCAGTCCCTGCTGTTGCAGTCTTATCTTCTTCTTCTTTTGTTTTTTTCGTGGCAACAGGCTTTTTTGGCTTGGGTTGCTCGTTTCCGGCAATGTCAATTCTGTTTTCACGCAAAAACATCCCCGTTGTCACAGCAGTTTTTATGTCTTTCACCATCAGATTAAATTCCCAGTCGGTATCAGGGAATGCCTGCGGACGAACGTTGAATTCAATTTTTTCCTCGATACAAAAGTCCACCAGCACAGGAATGGATTTTTGTTTTAGTATAACTTTAATTGCTTCACTCATAATATGTTACGTTTAATCTGTTTCTGCAGTAAAAATATGTTTTTAAATTTACCGGAAGGCATTTTGTTGATAATATTTTAAGTGATTTTTGGAATGCCTGAATATCAGGCATGGATGGCAATAACCCACGCTCAGGAATAATCAGCTAAAAACAATTATATTTGTTCCTTTACCAAAACCAAATAACACTATGCTGCAATTACTGTTTGGAAGCATCCTGCTCAGCCTGGTTCATGCTGTAATTCCAAATCACTGGTTACCTGTTGTGGCAATAGGAAAAGCGGAAAAATGGTCGCAAAAAGAAACGCTGATGGTGGCAGGAATCAGTGGTTTTGCACACACGTTAAGTACTGTAATTGTAGGTATTGTTATTGGAAGTATTGGCATTACCCTGAGCAGCAACTATGAGGTAATCTCGGAAAAGATAGCTCCTGCATTGCTCATTGTTCTTGGCTTGGTTTACCTGATCATTGACCGATTCAAAAATACGAAACACAAACACGATATTGACGCCAGCAAGGTTAACGATCGCTCCAAATGGGCCATCATAGTTTCTTTGGCGCTGGCTATGTTTTTGAGTCCCTGTTTGGAAATAGAAGCCTATTACTTCCAGGCCGCAGCAGCAGGATGGAAAGGGATTCTCATGGTTTCAGCAGTTTATGTATTCATTACCGTTGCCGGGATGTTGTTGCTGGTTTACCTGGCCAGCAAAGGAGTGAGGGCAATTCATTCACACTTTCTGGATCACCATGAGAAATTACTGTCGGGTATCGTTCTGATACTGCTGGGGGTATTTGCCCTCTTTGTGCATTTCTGATCCGACTATTCTGGTATGGTTATTAATTGTCCGTTTTCTATTTTCCGGTAAAAGCAGGTAGGGTAGGGCAAACCATCGCTTTTTCTGGCATGACAAACGCCTTTGCCTTCGGGAATCACCATAAAAAGCAGCGAATTCTGTTCACAGTTGATCCGGATTTCTTTTATTTTCAGGAAGTTACCTGAGGTCATCCCCTTTTTCCATATTTCATTACGACTCCGGCTGAAGTATGTGGCATAGCCGCTGTTCAGGGTTTCCTCAAACGCTTCCTTGTTTACATAAGAAATGATCAACACATCTTTGGTGTCAATGTGTTGTGTAACTACAGGAATAAGGGTTTTCCCATCTTCCCCGAAATTCAGCCTCAATTCATTTGTATATTCGTTCGCCATATAAAAATGTTTCTCAAATCAACAAATCAACAAATCAACAAATCAACAAATCAACAAATCAACAAATCAACAAATTAAAATATCCCCCGCTCATGCGCATACCGGATGGCTTCATATGTATTGCTGACATTCAGCTTTTCAATGATCCGCTGCCGGTGCGTGTTTACCGTATTCACACTGATGTATAGCTTATCTGCAATTTCCTTGCTGATTAATCCGGTGGCAATCAGCTGTAGAATTTCTTTTTCACGATGGGTGAGTTGGGCGGAAGGGCTGAATTCTTCCTCTTCAGGCGGAAAGCGATACAACTCTCCGCTGTTCTGATTTATCAGTCTTCCCCGGAATGGTGCATTGATATCAGTTTCCGGTGAAAGGTCAAGCATACTTAACACGAGCCATACATTTCCCGATTTGTCAAACTCAAGAGGTTTCTGTTGTTCAATCACCCTGACATAGGCCCCGTTCTTCCCTCTGACCCTGTATTCAAATATGGCTTTGTAAAACCTGCTGCTCGTCCGGTCAGCAAGTGCAAAACCCAGTGAGATATAAAATATACCAGCCTTATAAAGAAGCGGCAGATCATCAGGATGTATCAGGCTGTTGGAATATTCAAAATCATGCGCTGCACGCCCGGCATCCCATCCCAGTAAAGTAGCATACTTGGGAGAGTAATAAACATGTTTGCGCTGGTACAGATCGAAAACCGACAGGCACCCGCTGTCAACCACATCAATGCTCTCCAATAACCGGGTATGGTAGTCCAGAATGCCATAATCCAAATCAGCAGGATTAAAAACCTGTTGGTCAAGAATTTCGTGGTGCTCTTTGAAAAGCTGTTGTAATTGTTTGGGCATAAAAAAATACTGATTTTTCAGGATTTCAGATAAAGATGAAACCCATGATCTTTGTCAAAATTACAAAATTCAAACATGAAATTACAGGTTATCAAAAGGTTTATAAACATTCTGGCTTATTTAGCAGTTATTTTTCTAAGCAGGGACTGCTTTTCACAACCGTTAAGGCAGACCATTAGAGGCGAAATCCGTGATGTGGATTCCCAAACACCCTTGCCGGGGGCTACCGTAGTAATTGATGGCACTGATCCCGTAATAGGTGCTGTTGCAGATGCAGACGGCAAATTCAGGATCGAAGGAATTCAGGTGGGGAGGTATAATCTGAGAGTTACCTATATTGGCTATGAGCCTGCTGTAGTATCAGAGGTACTTGTTTTAAGCGGAAAAGAAGTGATGCTGCATATCGGGCTGAAAGAATCGGCCACAACACTGCAGCAGGTGACCGTGAAAGCATATTCCAACAAGGAGCAGGCGATTAACCCAATGGCCATGATCAGTGCCAGGCAATTAACCATGGAAGAGGCTTCCAGGTACGCAGGAGGCATTGACGATCCGGCACACCTGGCAACAGCTTTTGCGGGGGTTGCCGGTTCACTTTCCTCAAATGCCATTGTAATCAGGGGTAATGCACCCAAAGGATTGTTGTGGAGAATGGAAGGTGTTGAAATTCCCAACCCAAGTCACTTTGCCAATGTCAGCACTTTTGGCGGCGGAGGAATAACAGCGCTTAGTTCACAAATGCTCAGCAATTCCGACTTTTTTACCGGTGCATTTCCTGCTGAATATGGCAATGCTCTTTCGGGGGTTTTTGATATGAGAATCCGCACCGGGAATAACGAAAAACGTGAGCATACTATTAAGGCCGGCATCATTGGTGTTGATTTTGCCACTGAAGGACCGTTTATCAGGGGCAAAAAATCATCCTACCTGGTTAATTACCGCTACTCAACGTTGGCGCTGATTTCACCATTGTTGCCTGAGAATGCCAGGGGAATCAGGTACCAGGATTTGTCGTACAAGCTGAATTTCCCGGTTGGAAAATCGGGTAATGTAAGCACCTGGGGCCTGTTCTCAACTGACCGCACCGGATCGGAGGTCGAAAGAGATTCAACAGATTGGGAGTATTATGATGACAGGGAAGAAGATGAAAATAAGAATCGGATGGGCGCGGCGGGTCTCAACTATAAAACCATAGTTTCTGATAAAACTTACATGAATGCTGCGGTTGCTGCAACCGGAAACTACATCAGCTGGCACAGGAACCGGCTTGATGGGGCGCTTGAATTGTACCCTACTGACCGGATAGAGCAGAACGACCGGAAATATACCATGAGCTTTCTGGTGAATCACAAATTCAGTCCGAAGCATACCAACAGAACGGGACTTTCGTTTAACCGGCTGACTTATCGCATCAACCTGAAGCAATTCTCTGATGAAACCAATTCACTGGTTACCTATGCCGATGAGAACGGGGGCAGTGAAATCCTGCAGTTCTATTCCCAGTCGAGACTTGATGTGCTTCCCAATCTGTCATTAAACGCAGGTATTCATGCGCAGCGGTTTTCCCTTACCAAAGAATTGACGGTTGAACCACGGGCAAGCCTGAAATGGAAAGTTGTACCGAAGCATACTGTAAGTGTGGCCTATGGCATGCACAGCAGACTGGAGCCCATTGGTTTCTATTTTGCCGGCAGGGAATACGGATCAGAAAAAGTAAGACCCAATTTGAATTTGAAACTGGCCAAGGCGCAACACCTTGTCTTTTCATATGAGCTCGCAACAGGGGAATACAGCAGATTGCGAATTGAGCCATTTTACCAAAGATTGTCTGATGTTCCCGTTATTCCCGGGTCGTCCTTCTCGATGATGAATCTTGAAATCGACTGGTTTTTCAACGATTCACTGGTGAATGAAGGCAGCGGACACAATGTGGGTATTGACATCACCTTGGAAAGGTTTCTGCATTCGGGTTATTATTACCTGGTCACCGGCTCATTCTTTGATTCCAGATATACAGGCGGCGATCATATAGAACGCAGTACCCGGTTCAATAAAAACTACGTGGTAAATTTTTTATTTGGCAAGGAATGGACAACAGGCCATCAGAAGAACAACATCTTAGGCATTAACTGGAAGTTCAGCCTGCTGGGTGGAGACCGGATCAGTCCGGTTGACCAGGCTTCCTCCGCGCTGGCCCGCGATGTCATTTACAATGAGAACAAAGCCTTTAGTGAGCGGAAGCCTGCCGTATACTATCTGGATTTCTCTGCATCATGGCAGCGCAATAAGCCCCGGTATTCAGCCACCTGGTCCTTTCAATTTGTGAATTTATTGTTTCAAAAGGAATTTTATGGCCACAGGTACAATTACGTTACCCATACTGTTGAAGAGTTGAAAGAGATAGCCGTCATTCCGAATATCAGCTACCGGATTGATTTCTGATTCTGCACGACTATTTACCCTCCTGTTCCTGGAACTCCTTGCTGAAATTAACGAAGTACAGTTCATCAGTAGCCCTGGTGACAGCCGTATACAACCACCGCAGGTATTCCATATCTATTTTTTCCGCCGGAATATAGCCCTGGTCAACAAACACGGCTTTCCACTGGCCACCCTGGGCTTTGTGACAGGTAACGGCGTAGGCGTATTTTACCTGGAGGGCATTGAAGAAAGGATCTTCCTTCACAGCCTTGTACTGTTTGCTTTTTGTATTCAGGTGGGTGTAGTCTTCAAGTATGCTGTAATACAGTTTTCTGTTTTCTTCCTGACCCAGGGAGGCACTTTCGGAAGTAAGGGCATCCAGCAGAATCCAGGCTTCAAAATCGACATCATAATCGATCAGGTGAAGCATAGCAAGGGCAAACCGGAAGCCGTATCTTTCTTCGAATTTCTTAATTTTTTGCACCCTGACAATGTCGCCATTGGCAATAAAATCGAGATCAGGCTTATCCTTTAGCCAGAAATAATTGTTTTTAACCACCATCAGCAAATCGCCTGACGAAAGTTCCTCTTCCCTGAAAAGAACCAGCTTGCGAATACCATTGTTGTATTGGTTTGCTTTTTTATTGGAGCGGCATAAAACCATAACATCTTCAATGCCATGATGTTCATAAGCTCTTTCAATGGAATCGACCAATTCCTGACCTGAAATAAAACGGACATCCTGATATGATTTATGTAAGAGCGCAGGAATGGAAAGATCATCCCGGGTGATGTGGTTGCGAATGATGGTGGCATTCTGAAGAATACCGGATTGTTGGTTCTGTCGCACAATATCAGTCAGTGTGAATTCACCGGCAACAGGCATGTAAAGCGACATCTCAGTTTTATCGAGGGCCGGACTCAAAATAATTCCTACCGGCGGCAACTGAGCCGTGTCGCCAACCAAAATCAGCCTGCAGTTATTGCCATCATTGACAAAATTGATCAGGTCGGCCAGCAAACGCCCGGAACCGAAGGGAGAAGATTCCGATGCGGTATCGGAGATCATGGAGGCTTCATCCACAATAATGATGAGGCTGCTGAAAAGATTTTTATTGAGAACAAAATTGCCAAACCCGTCGGTTGCTGATTTCTGCCGGTATATTTTCCGGTGGATGGTAAAAGCGCTTTTCCCCGAATAACCCGAGAAAACCTTTGCCGCTCTTCCTGTTGGTGCAAGCAACAACGTTTTCCGGTTTAACGAGTCGAGAGTTTTAACAATCGCACTGATCAGAGATGTTTTGCCCGTACCGGCATATCCCTTGACAATAAATATCTTTTCCGAATTTTCATCGAGTACAAAACTGATCAGGTGGTCAATGAGCTTATCCTGTCCGGGTGTTGGAGGATGTCCGAGGTTGTTTCGTATTTGTGTGCCAAAATGATCAGCAAGCATGTAATAAAGGATTTTGATTTTACAGGTTAAGCATGTCTGCAAAGTTATTTAATAATAGATTTCAGCTCTAATGGATTTTTAGTTAAATTCGCAGGTGACTCTCATCGGAATAAATTGATTGTCATCGTAATTCAGATGAGCAAAAGGCTAAATAGTTGATTCATGTATGAAATAAACCTTGTTGACAGATCATTTGATCAGGAAGCAGCCGGCCCCTGCAGCATTTCAATTCAGGCAAATCAGAGTGGTCTGTCCTATTGTATTACTGACGAAACCGTTAACAATTATGTGCTTTTCCGAAAGCACCGTTTTGAACACGTATATCTTACCGGTGATTTGATTGAAAAAACTGCTGAAGTTCTGGATCAGGAATCCATTTTTGATCTGCCATTTCAATCCGTCAGGTTTATTGGCTATACCCAGCAATCCACATTGGTACCGGATGCCTATTTTGACAGGCGAAAAATGAAGGATTACCTTGCATTCAATTGTGCAGGAGAAATGGACCCGGAACTGTTTTGCAATCATTTGGAATTCCCCGGAATTTATAATGTTTTTGCCTTGCCTGAAGAATTGGTTTCCCTGGTTGCCAGGTATTTTAAAAAGGTTGAGTTCTCGAACCAAACCACATCATTCTTAAGACAAATTACCAGCAGGAAAAATGCGTTGGAACAAGATGCAGTTTATGTCGGGCTGAATGCCGGATTCTTTGATATTGCGGCAACCGGCCAGGGAAAACTGAGAATTTACAATTCCTTTCAATATGCCAGTGAGCATGATCTGCTGTATTATGTCATCTTCGTTATCAATCAAATGAAATTTGACCCGTTGCAGGTGCCTTTGTTTCTTTCAGGAGAGCTGAGTTCCAGACTTACCTATTATGAAATCCTCAAACAGTATGTTCCGGGAACTAAATATGATGATGTTTCCGGCACTCCGCAATTGGCTCCGGGGCTGAAATCACTCACGCCCTATCGATTCCTGAACCTACTAAACCTGCAAATGTGCGCATCGTCGGAGGAACATACGGGGGACGAAGAATAGCTGTCAGTAAGGGCTTTGACTCACGCCCTACCACCGACTTTGCCAAAGAGGCCCTTTTCAATATTCTGGATAATCATTTCAATATGGAAGATCTGCGTGTGCTTGACCTGTTCAGTGGCACCGGCAGCATCAGTTTTGAATTTGCCTCCCGCGGGTGCACCGAAATCGACCTGGTAGACATCAACAGCAGATCGGTTCAGTTTATTGCAAAAGTGGCTGCAGAATTGGGAATGAAGGGGATTCACCCGGTGCGAATGGATGTTTTCCCGTTTATCAACATTTGCAGGAAGCAGTATCATGTGATTTTTGCAGATCCGCCTTATGAATTAAAGAGCATACAGGATATACCCGGAATAGTCTTCTCGCATCAATTGCTGGAACCCGGTGGATGGTTCATCCTGGAACATGGCAAGAGTAACAGTTTTAAAAATGATCCGCATTTTTTCCAGGAAAGGAATTACGGGAGTGTTCATTTTTCGTTTTTCAAACTGAACATGTAAGACATTCTTGTTACCTGAGTTGTTGAAAGTGAGCTTAGACTTTTGCTGCACCGACGGGGCTTCCCGATAGTGCATCGCTAGCTCATCTTTCAGATTTCGCAGCGCTGCATCATCGGGATAAACTTCTCACCCCGATAGAAACGAAATAAAAAAGCCTGAAGTTTCCTTCAGGCTTTTGCTTCAGCGGTG
>JAWOJJ010000012.1:0-3583 GCA_046481675.1 Bacteroidales bacterium
AACCGGTAATCTTGTTGTTGCAGTTTTTAACGGTGAAACCGGTGATGATGCCAGACATTTGCTCACAACTGCCCTGAATATTTACGGCTCTTGCGAAAATAAATAAACCTTAAACAACAAAACCTATGCATAACAAGCTGTCGCGTCGCAAAATGATCGCAAATACGGCAAAATTTGCGTTGGGAAGCACCTTGCTGATGAACTCACACCTATCAGCATTTGGAAAAAGTTCTGAAAACAAGTCCCGTGTAATCCTTGTGCGCAACCAGGGCCTGCTCAATGAAGCAGGGTTAATTGACGGGAAGATACTTGAAAAAATGCTGGATGAAGCTGTTGTAAAGCTTACCAACTCTGCTTCAACTACTGAAGCCTGGAAGCAGATCATTAAACCCGATGATGTAGTCGGGATCAAGTCGAATCACTGGAATTCGCTGCCCACACCGCGCGAACTCGAAAGCATACTTAAGGCTAAAGTTATTCAGGCAGGCGTTGGTGAAAACAACGTAAGTTCAGATGACCAGGGGGTTTTGAGAAATCCCGTGTTTAAGAGAGCTACGGCACTCATCAATGCAAGGCCTTCGCGTACCCATGCCTGGTCGGGTGTTGGTTCATTGCTGAAGAATTACATCATGTTCTCACCGCACCCTGCTTCCTATCACGATGATTCCTGTGCAGACCTGGCCAGGCTTTGGGAACTTCCCGAAGTAAAAGGGAAAACCAGGCTGAACATCCTGATTATGATCACACCCTTATTCCATGGTGTTGGTTCTCATCACTTCAGTAAAGAGTTTACCTGGCCTTACCAGGGAATCCTGGTCGGCTTTGATCCGGTTGCCGTGGATGCCATTGGTGTAAAGATATTGCAGGCCAAGAGAAAAGAATATTTCAAAGAAGACAGGCCCCTGAATCCACCTGCAAAACATGTGTTCCTGGCTGATACCAGGCACCACCTCGGAACTGCAGATTTTTCCAGGATTGAACTTGTAAAGTCAGGCTGGGGTGAGGGGATCCTGGTTTAACTGATCTAAACTAACATCCTGCCTTGTAAACAACAATAATTTGAAAACAACATTTACATGATCAATCGCACAGTATTCCTTTCATGTTTAATCTTCCTTTTTGGAATCGACAGCTTTTCACAGGTTACGTCAACTCGCGATACCACAAAACGCGGATATCTGAAATCGCCAAGAATATATAATACAATCAGGCTTTCAACTGAAAAGCCTGTTATTGATGGTGTACTTGATGATAAATGCTGGGAAACCGGTGAATGGGCCGGTGATTTCACACAGTGGATACCCAACGAGGGAGCAAAAGCCTCTCAACCCACCCATCTTAAGATTTTATATGACGATAAGAACATTTATGTTGCCATTCGTGCCTTTGACAGCGAACCGGAGAAAATAGATAAAAAAGCCGGACGGCGCGATGAATTTACCGGCGATATTGTGGGCGTTTGTTTCGACAGCTACCACGATTACCGCACGGGTTTTGAATTCGATGTTACGGCTGCCGGCCAGAAATGTGACGTGATGCTGACCAATCCTTCCAATCCCGATCCGAACTGGAATGCAGTTTGGTACGGGAAAAGAGCATTCGAGGATTCCGCATGGACGGTTGAAATGGAAATTCCCTTTACCCAGCTTCGCTACAGCTCCGATGTAGAACAGGTATGGGGTATGCATTGCTGGAGATGGATCAACCGGTTGCTGGAAGAAAGCGACTGGGAACCACAGTCCTCCACAGGTCCCGGCATGCTCTACCTTTTTGGTGAGCTGCATGGAATAAACGGACTGAAAAAATCACGGCGCATTGAATTGATGCCGTATGGTTTGGGAAAGTTGCATACGTTTGACAAGAATGAAGCCGATCCTTTTGCCGATAAAGGTTATAAACTTACCGGGGATATCGGGCTTGATGCCAAAATAGGACTGACGTCCAATCTGACAGTCGACCTGACCATCAACCCCGATTTTGGACAGGTTGAATCGGATCCTTCTGTCATGAACCTTACGGCATTCGAAACATTCTATGCAGAAAAACGGCCGTTCTTCCTTGAGGGAGCCAATATTTTCAAGTTCGAATTTGACGATGACATTATCTTTTACAGCAGGCGCATTGGTCACGCACCAACTTACAGGCCCACTCTGGCCAATGATGAGTTTCTCGACTACCCCGATAATACCACTATTATCAACGCTGAAAAGTTCAGCGGGAAGACAGCTAAAGGGCTTTCAATAGGTGTGATTCACAGTATTACGGCTGCGGAAAAGGCAAAAATCAGCACGCCTGAGGGTGAAAGCAAATTTACAGCCGAACCACTTACCAATTATCTGGTTGCCCGCTTACAGAAGGACTTCAACCAGAGCAATACCATTTTGGGTGGTATTTTCACCTCAACCAACAGGTTCATCAACAAGGATTACCACGAATACCTTAACCGCGAAGCGTATACCGGCGGAGTCGACCTGCTGCATTACTGGAAGGATAAGGAATATTTTGTAGACGCTAAATTCACGGGAAGTCTCATCCAGGGTGATGTTGCAGCTATCAGGGAACTTCAGACTGCCTCTGCCCGTTATTTTCAACGGCCGGACGCCAATTACCTGGACTTCGATACCACCCGGACCCAGTTATCAGGTTTTGGCGGCAAGGTAAAAATCGGCAAGGGAAGCAAAGGGCTTTGGCGTTATTCGGCCGAAGTGAACTGGAGAACACCGGGGTTCGACCTGAATGATATTGGATATATGCAAATTGCCGACCAGATCAGGGAAAAAAACAACATCTCCTACTTTGTCAACAAACCGGTTTCCATATTCCGCACCTATAATATTAGTCTTTACCAGGATAATTACTGGAACTTCGGAGGCGATCACCTGACATCCGGGGCAGGCTTGTATTTATATTTCGAGTTTCTCAACAAGTGGTCTGTTTCTCCGGGTATCAACTATTATACTGCAGGTCCCGATATCCGTATATTGCGCGGTGGCCCGGCAATGACCACTCCCGGCTACTGGACGGGCAATTTCAACATAAAAACAGATTATTCCAAACCGCTTTACTTCTTTGTGAACACCAGCTATTCAAAGGCTGCCGACAACAGGCAAACTACCTATTCAGTTGAACCCGGAACCACTGTTCAGCCTTTCAGTCGCCTTCGGCTTTCTTTGAACCTGAATTATGCAGAGAATAAAGACCAACTGCAATATGTAGATACAAAATCGGTATTGACAGATCAGCGGTACATTCTGGGTAAAGTTGATCAGAAAACACTCGGGTTGACTTTTAAGGTTGACCTGATCATCTCACCCGATATTTCACTGCAGTATTACGGGAGTCCTTTTGCCTCCATTGGCAAGTTCAGCGATTTCAAGAATGTAACCAATCCAAAAGACAAGGAATACCGCAACCGTTTTGAGATGATTTCCGGTATTACACCCGACGGTGATAACCTGCAGGTTGACGAGAACAGTGACAACCTGCCGGAGTATACCTTCAGGAATCCCGATTTCAACTTTTACCAGTTCCGGTCGAACCTTGTTTTCAGGTGGGAGTACAAACCCGGTTCACAAATTTACCT
>JAWOJJ010000018.1:0-2962 GCA_046481675.1 Bacteroidales bacterium
CAGGAAAAAATGATCCGGGATTCCGGGAAAGAAATGGTGAACAAACTCCGTGAGTCGAGAACAGAGCTTCTCAACCAGTTTAAAGAAGTTGAAAGAATTAAAAACCTGAATGAAAAGATATTGGATGACTTTTCAGATGCTGTTGTAACGACAAGCCAGGACAACCGTGTGGTTTTTTTCAATAAGGCAGCTGAAGAACTCTGGCAAATGGATCGCAAGGATGTGCTGGACCAGGATGTAAGTATTCTGTTTCCGGAAGTGCTTACCGAAAAAGACGAACTGCTGGAAAGTTTTACCCGGCCCGGTGATCACAAAATGGTTGGCAAAAGAAAGAAGAGCAGGATCATTGATAAAAGCGGAAAAGAAAAACCGGTTACCATCATTCTTGCCAAAGCCAGGGTTGACAATGAGAATGCCTACATGGCTTTGATTCAACAGGCTGAAAAATAAGATTTCTCACTCAGGTTAAATATAAAGGTTTGGTTTATGGTTCTGGGTAACAGAAAAAAGGAAATACACCGGCTTAAACAAAGAATTGCCGAACTTGAATCCGAGAATGAAAGCCTGAATGTGGCTTTGAAGAATACAGGAAATGCTGAAAACAACAAGCTGAGCCTTCCTGTGCTTTCAAAAATCCTCGAAATCAATTCTATTGGCGTTATTGTTTTTGCATCTGACTCAAAAAGCCTCTGGCTATCTGCTATTGCCAAAGAAATTATGGGTTATCAGAAAGGCGATGCGCCCATATCGGTGGAGCAGTTTAAGGCGTCCATACTTCCCGAAGACAGGCCTGTTTTTGATAAGACAATTCAGGAGGCCAGGAACAGCATCAAAAATGCCGAGCTTGAGGTAAAAATTGCCAAAAATGAAGGTGAAGGAAGGGAATTCAGAAATGTTGTCCTGTTCATTTCATCGCTTGCCGGCAGCCCGGGTGAAAATGAAAATACGCTTATCATATCGCTTAAGGATATAACCCGGCAGGACAAAGCCCGGAGAGATCTCGTAAGGCTTAAAGAGAAGGCTGAAGAATCGGAGAAGCTGAAAAATTTCCTGCTGTCCAATATCTCTCATGAAATTCGCACACCAATGAATTCCATCATTGGTTTCAGTGAACTGTTAAATATTGGAAACCTTGCTTGTGACAAACGGCAGGAATATGTAAGAACCATTAAGAACCAGGGTCTTTTGATTCTCAGGATGCTGGATGACATGGTGGAATTCACCAGGATAGAATCCGGTAAAGTAACCATCAGAAAATCGCCCTGCAATATCGACCTGCTGATCAACGAAATACTGTCGGTTTTTAACCAGTTCAAGCATTTCCAGAACAAGGGGCATCTGGAAATCAAGGTGAAATATCCGGCTCACCGCGGATTGGTATTATATACCGACCCGGGCCGGCTTCAGCAGCTGATTTCGAACCTGATCAGCAATTCAATTAAGTACACCGAAAAGGGCTGGATTGAGCTGGGATACCAGCTTACGACCGATCAAAAAATAGAATTTTTTGTAAAAGACACAGGTGTTGGCATTTCTCGTGATTTGCAGAAGAAACTCTTTGGCAAAACCGGGGAAGAAGACCAGGGCTCTGGTAAAACAGAAGGTCCGGGACTGGGACTCACCATTGCCAAAAACCTGATCAAACTGATGGGTGGCAAAATATGGGTTGAATCGGAGCTGGGGCAGGGCTCTACTTTTTCTTTCACCGTACCTTATGAAGAGGTTCCGGAAACCTATCACCTGATGGCCCCTGAAGAAGAGTTCGTCATGCCTTCCTATACCTGGAAAGATAAAGTGATCCTGGTGGTTGAAGATGATGAAGTCAACTTTAAATTTATTGAAGCTGTTCTTCAGGACACATCTGCACAGGTACTACATGCCAGTAACGGGCTTCAGGCTGTTGAACTGTGTAAAACCATCAACAAGATCGACCTGGTACTCATGGACATCCGGATGCCCGGTATTGACGGATATGAGGCCACACGTCAGATACGGCAGTTTAACCGGAACGTACCCGTGATAGCTCAAACTGCTTTTATGATGGAGAATGAGCTTGAAAAATGCAAGCAGGCAGGTTGTAACGACCTGATCACAAAACCCATTGAGATCAAAGAGCTTTTTGAAAAGGTGGACCAGTTCCTGAAAGAACTGTAACCTCAGTTTTCCAGCCAGCTGATAATCTTTTCGGAATAGGGCTTTTCTTTGGAAGACAACATGTCGACCAGATTGCCCTTTTCATCAATCAGGTACTTCTGAAAATTCCATCCCACCTTTGAATCCATTACGCCATTGAGATCTTTGCTGGTAAGCCATTTATAAACCGGGGCCATGTCATTTCCCTTTACCGATATCTTGGACATCATGGGAAACGACACACCATAGTTTACCATACAGAAGTTCTTGATTTCTTCGTTGGTGCCCGGTTCCTGACCCATGAAATTGTTTGCCGGAAACCCGATAATGATGAAATTACGGTCCTTGTACTCCTGATAAAGTTTCTCGAGATCAGCATATTGGGGTGTGAATCCGCACTTTGAAGCGGTATTGACCACAAGCACTTTCTTGCCTTTCAGGTCGGCAAGATTGTAGGAATTGCCGGTAATGTCCTCAACCGTATAATCATGTAATGTTTTCTTTTGCTGTGAAAACACAGGAACTGCCATAAGTAATGTCATAAACAGAAGTATTGAAGTTTTTGTTTTCATTTTTGCTATGTTTTATGAATAATAACAACAGACAGGGAGAAATGTTGAACAGATTTGGATCTGTATGAAAGTTAATGAAAAAATCGGGTAATTTTAACCTGGTCAAACCTGATCCTATGTATCAATGGTGTTGTTTTGAAGAGAATTGTTTATTAATCAAATCATGAATTCCATCGTTCATAAAAACATCAGAATATCGGGGCGTGTTCAGGGGGTAGGATTCCGCTATGCTGCCCGGAGCGCTGCCCATATGCTGG
>JAWOJJ010000076.1:0-21797 GCA_046481675.1 Bacteroidales bacterium
AATAATCTTGTAAGCAGTTGATATGCAACTGCGTAAATTTTCGCACACCTATTACTTTAACCACTATAATTATGAAAAAAAACTACTATTTACTACGAACAAAAGCCAGGTCTTGTCCTGAGAAGCTTGTCACACTAGCAAGATATCTCATGCTGCTGACGCTTTTAATTGCTGCAGGATCCTTGCCGGGAAAAGCAAACGCGCGGGACACGGATCATGAAACTGACAATGCAAGTATACAACAGCAACAAATAAGCGGTGTTGTTATTGATGAGTTTGGAAATCCCCTGATTGGTGCTACAATCAGGGTTAGTGGCACTAATACAGGCACCGTTACAGATGCTGAAGGGAAGTTTTCCCTCAGTGTTCCGGGTCCTGATGCCGTATTGATAGTTACTTTCATTGGTTACCTGGAACAAGCAATTCCTGTTGCCGGGCAAACCAAAATCAGTGTTACCATGGTACCCGATATCGAAAGCCTTCAGGAAATTGTTGTTGTAGGTTATGGTACTCAGAAAAGAACCACTGTTACAGGTGCCGTGAGTGTTATTAAGGGAGATGATATATCCAAAGAGCCTATTTCAAATATTTCACAGTCGGTATCTGGCAAGCTTGCCGGCGTTCTTTCAAGGCAACAAGGCGGACAACCTGGCACGGATAATGCAACGCTTCGTATCAGAGGTGTTAATACCACAAATAATGATGCTGCCGGCCCACTTGTCGTAGTGGACGGTGTAATCAGAGATAACCTGAACCAGATAGATCCGAGTATTATTGAAAATGTTTCCATATTAAAAGATGCTTCAGCTATTGCTCCATACGGTATGGCAGGTGCCAACGGAGTTATTCTGATAACAACCAAGAAGGGGTCAGCAGGAAAGCCTACACTGTCATTGAATTCTTATTACGGAATACAACAGCCTACCTATTTGCCTGATTTACTCAGTGCAGTTGATTATATGAAGCTTCGCAATGAAGCCCTGGCAAATGAAGGTAGTCCCGCAATGTATTCTGATGATTTGATAGCAAACTACGACCAATATGTGGCAGATGATCCTGACAGATATGGTAAAAGTAACGTCCAGGATTTGTTTGATCTTACTATGCCCGTTCAGAAATATGATTTGCAATTAACCGGTGGTTCTGAAAATACTACCTATTTTGCCAGCATAGGTTATTATGATCAAAAAGGGCTTGTTGAAGATGTCGGTTATGAGAGATGGAACTATAGTGTTAATCTTAGCACCAAAGTTACCAACTCTACTAAAGTATCTCTTTCCACAATTGGCTCAATAGAGACCACAAAAGACCTTGATCATCAGATTGGTGTTAATCAGGTATTCAGAGGTGCCTATAAGTATTTACCTACTAAGCCTTTATATTTTACCAACGGCTTATGGGGCGAATCTTCAGGTAATACACCGGTTGGTGTATTGGAAAGCGATGGTTATGAAAAAGACAACACCAATAATATCTTAAGCTCTCTTAGTATTGAACAGGAAATTCCTTTCATCAAAGGATTAAGTTTTAAGGGCGTTGTAAGTTATGACAACAGAAATTTTAAGAAAAAAGGATTTCACATACCTTTCTATTACTATAATGTTGATTACAACACTACTCCTTATACATATACAAGAGGTAGTTCTGCACAGGAAATTAATGCAGCCACCTATACTTATCTGTTTGAAGAGGCCCAAAGAGAAGATCGCTTCACATTTCAGGGTTATATCAATTTCAACAGGACCTTCGGAAAGCATGAAGTAACAGGACTTTTTGTGGCAGAAGCTGGTAAAAACAATTATTCCATGATTAACGCAAGAAGGAATAACTATAATCTTAACATTGATGAACTTAACCTGGGTAGTTCTGATAAGACTGATTTTGACAATGGCGGAGAATCTAAAGAAGGGGCCAAGATTGGTTATGTTTACAGATTGGGCTATAATTACAGCAGTAAGTACATGCTGGAAGTTTCAGGAAGATATGATGGACACTACTATTTTGCTCCTGGTGAGAGATTCGGCTTCTTCCCTGCTGTATCATTGGGCTGGAGATTGACAGAAGAAAGCTTCATGCAGGGGATTGACTGGTTAACCAACCTTAAACTCAGGGGATCATGGGGTAAATCAGGAAATCTTGCTGCCAAGGCTTACCAGTATATGAGTGGATATACTTTGAAGGGCAATGCTTACGCTTTTGGTACCGGGAAAGTGGTTCAGGGCGCTTATGTGGATTATGAAGCTAATCCTTTTATCACCTGGGAGGTTGCTGAAAAGCTTAATATTGGTCTTGAAGCAAGTTTGTGGAGGGACCTTTTAAAGATCGAATTCGATTATTTTACTGAAGATCGGGCAAACATGTTAATAAATCCCAGTGAGACAGTGCCTTATGAATATGGGCTTCAACTTTCTCAAACTAACAATGGAAAATTGAAAGGCCACGGATTTGAGCTGGTCCTTGGTTCCAGGAAAAAATTCAGTAACGGACTTGATATTAGTTTTTCCGGTAACCTGAGTATTGCAAAGAACGAAGTTGTTGAAATTTTCGAAAATGCTGCTACTTATGATAATCCTAACCGCAGGAAAACCGGCAGGCAACATAATACAGCATTTGGTTATAAAGCGTTAGGACTTTTCACCACTGCTGAAGATCTCAATGGTGATGGAATAATTGATGCTGCTAATGATGGATACAATATTACTCAGTTTGGCGTATTGCATCCGGGAGACATTAAATATGCTGATATCAGCGGTCCCGATGGAGTTCCCGACGGAAAAATTGACAGTAATGATGAAACTGTAATCGGCGATCCAGAATTCCCTTCAGCAATATATGGGATGTCTTTAGAGGCAGACTGGAAAGGTTTTGATTTGGGAATGTTCTTCCAGGGCGCTGGAATGGCATCCTATGGTTTTAATAATAATTTTCAGACAACTCCTTTCTATAATAATAATAGTAACACTGATTACGAGTATTATAATAATCGTTGGACTCCTGACAACCAGGGTGCAAAGTATCCGAGAGCCAACACTGCCGCTGTTGCCAATAATACCCAGGCTAGTGATTTCTGGAGATGGAAAACCAACTACTTAAGACTTAAAAACTTGACTCTGGGTTATACTGTTCCTCAATCGGTAATGAAATACGTTAAGATTCAGGGTCTCAGGGTTTATGTAACAGGTCAGAATGTGCTTACTTTCAGTAAAATCAAACATATTGATCCGGAGAATCCTGGTGATATGGGTTATCCCAATATGAAGATATGGACAGTGGGTGCAAATCTAACCTTCTAGTTATAACATTAAAAAACAATTATTATGATAAAGTTCAACATACTTAAGCGTACTGTATTAGTTATGCTTACAGCTTTAATCGCATTTTCGTGTGAAAACGATGATTTTTTAGAGACTACAAATAAGGCAAACCTTTCGGATGATCTTTTATGGGTAAGCGAAGGGAATGCTGACATATTTCTTAATGACATCTATAGCAATTTGTATTCAAAAGGAAATCAGGCTGAAAATTTAGATAATTTCACTGATGACAATGACGCCGGCTTTTATTATGCCTCCTGGAACTGGAAGAAAGGTATTGTTAATGTCGCAACAAATACGCAAATGATTTGGGGGAACCAAGGTGGTGTTAATGTTGATTACGACTGGAATTCGACTTATAAAAAGGTCAGAAAGTGTAATAATTTCCTGGCAAAAGTTGAAGAAAACAAAGCGAATTTCTCAGAAGAATGGTACAATCAAAGAATGGATGAAGCCAGGTTTTTGAGAGCCTACTTTTATAGCGAATTATTCTATCGCACTGGAGGACTTTCAATCATTACCGTACCTCAGGACAGGCTAACCATGACTGAAGATGAAATGTATGTTCCCAGGAGTACTTTTGAGCAAACAGTGGACTTCTTGGTTGGTGAATTAACCAGCATCGTTTCAAACGGATATTTGAAAGTTAAATATAAAAATGGTGACACGGATGCAGGAAGGGCAACTCTTGGAGCAGCCCTGGTCCTGAAAGGATGGATCCAGCTTTTTGCTGCCAGTCCGGCCTACAACTCATCGGAACCGGCTGTGCCGAACACGGGAGAATCGGCAAATCTTCAGAGTTATGCCACTCCCGATGTTGCCAGGTGGGCTGCTGCAGCCGCTACCAACAAACAGTTTATAGATACTTACGGACCCAACGGGACCGGTGATTACAAATTGTTTCCTACCATGGCTACATTCTGGCATGCTAAAAATGAGTATAACTCTGAAGTTATATGGGACAGGCAGCATGTTGCAGGTGTTACTTCCGAATTGGCAAATAGCTACGACACATATGGAGGGCCTGTTTATGTGCTTAACGAGTATCTTTCATGGGGAAATTATTGCCCCACTCAGGAACTTGTAGATGTATATCAAATGGACAATGGCCTGGACATCACGGATCCGGCTTCGGGTTATGATCCCCAGAATCCTTATGTTGGACGTGAAAAAAGGTTCTACGACTTCATCGTGTATGACGGAGCTCCCTATAAACAAGATTGGATGCCTAGATATGATACCATCTATACGCGGGTTGATTTGGTCAGACCTTCAAAAAATCAGCGTGATGAGGGTAATGATGACGTAGGAAATACCGGTTATTATTTCAAAAAGAGGATGGATAATCTCAGTCAAAGAGGCGGTAATAAGTGTGGTAATAATTATGTGTTTTATCGCTATGCTGAAGTCTTATTAGCTTACGCTGAAGCACAGAATGAGGCCGTTGGTCCCGATGCTTCAGTTTATGATGCAATAAATGCAATAAGAACCAGGCCCGGCACGGATCTTCCTGCACTTGAAGAAGGTTTGACACAGGCAGAAATGCGTGATGCCATCAAACGTGAGCGGAGATTGGAACTGGTTTTTGAGAATAAAAGGTTATGGGATCTTTGGCGTTGGAAAGATGCTATGGAATTGTGCAATACGGATAAGCATGGAATGGATATCCGGAATACAGTACCGGAAGATAACAGCGGTGTTTGGGTATATACTCCGGTATCCCTCAATCATCCGCATACTTTCACACAGAATATGTATTTCCAGCCGATTCCGCAACCGGTAATCGATCGCAACCCAAGTCTGATTCAAAATTGGGGTTATTAGAGTTCGCAGTTTATAGTTGTTTGGGAAAAGGGCGCTCTTACAGGGCGCCCTTTTTTGTTGTAATTATCTCAGGGAATGTGCTTTGTTGTTGTGATTTGCGTAATAGATACATTAACAAGTAGTTACCTTAAAATAAACATTCTTTGTTGAATAAAAGTAATTATTACTTATATTAGTGTGCTCAATCAAGCCAATATTTGAGATTGATCAAAGCATGAGCTGAAGTATATGGGATAAGCATAATCCCAATTACATGATAATTAGTATGAATTAATAACATCTGTGGTGAAAAACCTTCTTTTGATACTATTGATTTTACTGGTTGCCATGCATGCCGGGCGGTTGTTTGCCTCATCGGGGAACGTAATCATTGATGATTATTCCTATAAAGACGGACTGAAGACTTCGTGGGTGCACAATATATTTCAGGATTCAAAAGGGTTTTTATGGATTTGTTCCAATAATGGCTTAATTCGGTATGACGGTTATAATTTCAGGAATGTCAATGAGCTGGTAAAGGATTTCTTTTTTGATCAGGAAACCTATTGCATCATTGAAGATCAGGATAATAATTTTATTATTGGTACAAAAAACGGGGCTTATTATTACAACACCCGTTTGGAGAAAGTGTTCCGGTTACAGTTAAGTTTTGAGAAAAGTTATCGTGTTTTTGATGTGCACCTGAGCGAAAATCATTTGTGGCTGGCAACAACCAAGGGTTTGTTTCAAATCAGCAGAGCCAAAACATTTGCCCCGGATGATTCCATTGAGATCAGCTTATTTTTACCGGATTCACTTAATCAAAGATCCCTTCGTGATAATATCATCAATACCCTGCATTATTTGCCTGGTAATTCCTCATTATGGGTTGGTACCCATGGCGCGCTTTATGAAATGAACCTGAAAACCAAAATATTCAGTCAAGTTGAATCCTATTCCCAAAACTCAATCCGCAATTTGTCGGATTATAAGGGGCACATCCTGGCATGCAGTTGGGATGGCGGCATCTTTGTTGTAAACCGTTCAACTCGCAAATTGCAGGATGACCTGCTGATATCTTATGTAAATAAAATAATTGGTGATAAAAGGGTCGTTACTGCTCAACCAGACAACCAGAACCGGTTATGGGTAGCTACCTTTGATAACGGACTGTATCTTTTCTCGCAGTCTCCGGCTGGAGAGTTTTCCTATGTCAGATACCGGAATGATCGTGATCCAAATGGCAGCCTGAAATCGGATTTTATCAACCACATGTTTATTGACAAATCCGGAATTGTGTGGTTGGGCCAAATTCAACCGGCATTGTCCAAAATTTACTATCAGAAAAACAAGCTCACAAATATCAACCTGTATGAGCAGCTTGGAAAATATGAATCGGGAGAAATCCGTTCGGTCAGCCAGTCTTCCCGTCCTGATAAATTGTGGGTTACAACCAATGGCAGCGGTCTTATCTTATTTGATACCAAAAGCCATGAAATTAATCAGTATACTGATAAAACAACCCGGGGTCTCCAACTGCCCGGCAATAAAGTCAATTTGTGTTATCAGGACAATAAGGGAAATCTTTGGCTTGTTTTTCAAAGATTGGGTTTGTATGTTGTTCCGGCGGATATTGTATCGGACCTACTTGAAGATAAAGTTAATAATACTGTAAGGCCTGTTGATGCCAACATGCTAGCCAAAAAAGACAGTGAAGAGAATTCGTATATTATGTCTATCTACATGGATAGTTCCAACAGGTTATGGTTTGGCGGGTGGGGGAACCTGTACGTGGTTGAACTCAGGGATGATATTTTAATCAGCAAAACAGGCGCCGGCAGCATATCCAAAAGCATTACAAATACTGTGCTTACCAGGGATATTTTTAGAAAAAGCAATATTACTGCTTCACCCATATCCTCCATTATCGAGAAAACAAAGAATAAAATTCTGCTGGCAACACTCGGGGCAGGAATTGTTGAGGTTGAAGTAATTTCAAAGGATCAATTTTCCTTTAAGCAACCTGAGGTAAATAAGAAGATGTTAATTAACAGCATGAAAGGAATATACAAGGGCCAGGGAAGCAACATTTGGATCAGTACCCGGGCCGGCCTTTATTTGTGGAATACGGACACAGAAAGCATTAGATTATTTACATCTAAAGACGGGTTGTGTTCTGATGACATCAACAGCATTATAGGAGATTTGAAGGCCAATGTATGGGTATCCACCTCATATGGTATTTCAAGAATAAGTATCACAGATTATAGCGTTTCTAATTATTATAATACGAAGAGCGACAATTTAAATCAATATATTGTTAATGCAGCTGTTAGTGTAAGCAATAACCAAATCGGATTTTCAACCAATGAGTCCATTGTATTGTTGCAACCTGATTCAATGGAAACGGACAATTATGAACCACCACTTTATTTTACCGATATCAGAATTGACAACAGACCTGTAATTCCTCTTGAAAAGTATTCCGGCACACAGGTTATAGAATGCAACATTAATGAATGCAAGGTAGTTCGTGTACCTTATAACCATACTCTGAGCATCGATTTTGCTGCTGTAGATTTTGTAAACGCAGACAGATTATTATACAAATACAGATTTGGCGATAAAAATGAATGGATTGTGCTCAATGCCAACCAGAGAAACCTGTTTTTCCCCCGGATGAAACCCGGTGAATACACGCTGACAATTATGCTGGCCAATTCGCAAAATCATGCCTCACGGAGTATTGTCATCAAATATTTACCTCCAATATGGTTAACGGTTCCTGCTTATATAGTCTATTTTCTTATTGCCCTGAGTTTATTACTCATCTACCGCAGGTTCCTGGTACAGAAAATACAGCAAAAAGCCATCCTTGAGAAAGAGCGGTTTGAAAGAAAGAAAATCGAAGAACTCGAAAGAATGAAAAGTGAGTTTTTTTCCAATCTCTCTCATGAATTCAGAACGCCATTGAGTCTGATGATTAATCCATTGGATACACTGGTAAAGGACCCAGACTTATCTCAGGCAACAAAAGACAAACTTAATGTGGTATTGAAAAGCAGCAACCGGCTGCTCAAGCTAACAACTGAATTAATGGACTCCGGCAAAATACAAAAGAAACTATTGCTGCCGGATTTTCAGCTTTGTGATGTTGTTGCTGTGATTCACGAATCGTGTCAGCTGTTCAATAACCTGGCTGATTCAATGCACTTTGATTATAGGATTATAAGTTCGGTTGATCGGTTGGATGTGCCAATTGACCGGGGAATGATAGAAAAGGTGGTATTCAACCTGTTATCAAATGCTTTTAAATATACACATGCTCAGGGTACGATCATGGTGAATCTTACCCTGAACAAGAAAGCGGATGAGGATTTTGTAAAAATCTCGGTAATCAATACAGGTGAAGGCATTCAACAAAAGGACCTGAGTAAAATCTTTGACCGGTTTTACCAGGTTGACAATGATCAGAACTGGAATTTGCAGGGCAGCGGTATTGGACTCTCCATGGTTAAAAGTTTTGTTGAACTGCATAACGGGAAAGTTGAAGTGACCAGTGAACCCGGCCTTGAAACCTGTTTTGATGTTTATATACCTACAATTCAGAAGGGTTTTAAACTTCCCGAAGAATCCGAATATCATGGAAGTGCTAATTTAAAAGACAATTTGCCAAAGAAGGAAACCGGATGTCAGCCGGCAAAATCAGATGCCCGATACAGCTTGTTGGTAATTGAGGATGAAAAGGAAATGAGAAAGTTTATTGAGGGGGAATTGTCAGATGATTTTGCAGTTTCAGTTGCTCCTGATGGTGTGGCAGGGTTGAGGCTGGCCGGCGAAATGGTTCCCGATTTGATTATTACAGATATCAGAATGCCTGGAGTTTCGGGTTTGGAGTTATGCAAAGTATTGAAGAATCAGATGATCACATCACACATTCCGATCATCATTCTCTCATCCAAAGTCAGTGTGGATGATCAGATTGAAGGATTGGAGACCGGCGCCGATGTATACATGGTCAAACCTTTCAGCATCAATCACCTGAAAGCACAAATTTATAGTTTGATCAGCTTTAAACAAAATATATACAGGCGTAACCTGAAAGAAACCTCCCTGATTCCACAGGAAGCACTAACGAGCAAACTTGATGAAGAATTCATGCGGAAGGTAACCACGTTTATCGAAAGTAATCTGACCGATTCCGGTTTAAGTGTGGATCAGCTGGCCCAATGCGTGTTGTTAAGTAAAGTTCAGACATACAGGAAAATTAAAGCCATAAGTGGCCTGTCAATTGTGGAATTCATACGCACAATCCGCTTAAAAAAGGCCGCTCAGCTGATTTTGGAAAAACGAATGAGCTTTTCGGAAATATCTTTTGAAACCGGGTTCTCCACACCCTCTTACTTTTCAAAATGTTTTCATGACCACTTTGGTAAAACGCCATCGGAATACGCAGCTGATAAAGGGTGACGATATGTTTGTTAACAACAGTCAGATTTTTCAATTATATTTGGTGTATTCATTGTGTAAAAATTTGTGATATGAAATGGATCATCAACCTCTTGTTTATTTGTGTTACTGCACTTAATATGCATGCCGGAGACGGACACGACCTGTGGTTGCGCAAACAGGCTCCGAAGCCGGTGAAGATTATCTGCAAAAAGAATTCTCCCACACTGGACATAGCCCGGAAGGAGCTGGTTCAGGGCTGGAGAGGAGCTGAAGGGGCTGTTGTTACGTTGACCCTGAAACGTGATAAACTCATCAAAGGTGACGGTTATAAATTATCACCTGCAGGAATTCAGGCCAACACAGAACCCGGTATTTTATATGGGGTATATGAATTGCTGCGGCGCCAGCAAACAGGTCAGCCTGTTACAGAGGAGACATCAAATCCATCCTATGAACGGCGCATTCTGAATCACTGGGACAATCCCAACGGCACCATAGAACGCGGTTATGCAGGTTATTCCATTTTCTGGCGCAAAGGAGAGGATTCCTTAGCTGTAACAGAGACAGATAAAACCCTGTGGCAGGAATATGCCCGGGCCAACGCTTCAATTGGTATCAACGGCACGGTATTGAATAACGTGAATGCTTCACCCAATGTCATTACCGCCGGTTATTTGGTCCGGATAAAAGCCATCGCTGACGTCCTGAGGCCCTATGGTATCCGGGTGTACCTGTCTGTTAATTTTTCATCACCGGCTATATTGGGCGGTCTAAAAACCTCCGATCCGGTTGATCCGGAAGTAGTGAAATGGTGGCATGCCAAAGTGAAGGAAATATATGCGCTGATACCTGACTTTGGAGGTTTCCTGGTGAAGGCCAACAGCGAGGGACAACCGGGTCCGCAGGATTTCGGTCGCACCCATGCCGACGGGGCCAACATGTTGGCCGATGCGCTGAAATCCTACAATGGCATTGTGATGTGGAGGGCTTTTGTATACAGTCCAGAAGAAAAAGACCGGGCCAAACAGGCTTACCTCGAATTCATGCCCTTCGACGGACAATTTCGTGACAATGTAATCATCCAGGTGAAAAACGGTCCGGTTGACTTTCAACCCCGAGAGCCTTTCAGTCCGCTTTTCGGTGCCATGAAAAAGACTTCAGTAATGGCCGAATTGCAGATTACCCAGGAATACCTGGGCCATTCAATACACCTGGTATTTCTTGCCCCCATGTGGGAAGAATTTCTACAGAGCGACACTTACCAGGAGGGGCAGGGCAGCACTGTTGCACGCAGCACCGATGGCAGCATTTATGACCAGAAACATACTGCCATCGCCGGGGTGGCCAACATAGGCCTTGATGCCAACTGGTGCGGCCATCATTTTGCACAGTCGAACTGGTACACCTTTGGCCGCCTGGCATGGAATAACACAATTAAGAGCGATAAAATAGCAGATGAATGGATCAGGTTGACCTTCCCGCCCGAACAGGCCAAAAAGAAAGATATAACCACAGGCGACTGGCAACAGCACTTTTATGTTCCTGTGAAAGATATGATGCTCCGGAGCTGGGAGGCAGCAATTGATTATATGATGCCCCTGGGACTCCATCATATTTTTGCCGGCGGCCATCATTATGGCCCGGGACCCTGGGAAGCACCCAGGGGTGTGCGCCCCGACTGGACCCCATATTACTATCACCGTGCCGATACGGTGGAGGTTGGATTTGACCGTACCCTCAAAGGAAGTGACGCTGTGAGTCAGTACCATGAACCACTAGCCTCACAGTTTGATAATCCTGCAACATGTCCGGATATGTACCTGTTGTGGTTCCACCGGCTGCCCTGGACCTATAAAATGAAAAGCGGGCGTACACTATGGGATGAGCTTTGCTGGCATTATGAGGATGGACTGCTCGAGGTTCGTGATTTCCAGAAAGTATGGGACAGGGCAGAACCCTACGTGGATGCACAGCGCTTTGCCGGGGTGCAGAGCAAACTTCGCCGTCAATACAGGGATGCACAAATCTGGAAGGATGCCTGCCTGCTTTATTTCCAGCAGCACAGCCGCATGCCGATCCCCTATGATATTGAGCGACCGGTGAACGATTTGGAAGATTTGATGAAGATCAGGCTGGGGTGGGGGCATCATAATTGATTGGAATGGAGTAGCTGTCATTGCGAGCCTGCCTGCCCGGCAGGCGGAACGGAGTGGCGCGTGGCAACCGGAGCGAAGCGGAACTCAACGAAGTTAATCTGTATTGCGAATCAATTACCAGGAGATTGCCTGCCTGCCGGTTAGGCAGGCTTCGGTCTTACCCATAGCCGGCAAGCTAAGGATTTAGTAAATTGCTTACGCCCTTACAGGGCTTATGTTTGAGAGCTCACATAAGACCCAGGGCGATGCCCTGGGCTAATGCTAATGCCCTTTCAGGGCTCAAAAAGCCGCATAAGTTTATGCCCTGAAGGGGCAACAGCAAAAAGCACAGGGCGAAGCCCTGTGTAAATGGCAACACATTGAATATAAGCCCTGTAAGGGCGTAAGCTTTTCTTAGCTTGACGGCTTTGGGGTCGTACCTCACTCTTAATGACGTTTTTAGTTTGACAGAGTCATATTCATGATTCCCGATACTCATATTTATTTTTCTGCCATACTTTTTATATCTTGCACGGCTTTAGCCGGGGTGGGGTTATTACATTATCTGTTTGTAAACCAGACCTAAAAATCATTGATTACTAAGTACTTTTTGATTGAGCATGGAAGAATTAATAAAACAACTGAAACAGGATATCATTGAAGCGCTTTCGCTTGAGGATGTAGTTGCCGACGATTTTGATGCAGACACACCCCTTTTTGTAGAAGGTTTGGGGCTCGATTCGATTGATGCCCTTGAACTGATTCTTCTGATGGAAAGAAAATACGGGGTTAAAATTGAAGATCCCAAGGAAAGGCGGAATGTTTTGCGAAATGTGAGGGCTATGGCAGAATGTATCACCAATCACCGAAATAAGCAAAGTTAATGGGCCCGAGGGTTTTTGTTACCGGTGCAGGCCTTATTTCAGCAATAGGCAACGGTACTGAAGAAACCCTGGATTCTTTCAGACTACTGAGGTCGGGTATCGGAAGGTTGAGCCTCTTTGATTCCGTGCATTCCGACATACCTGTTGCTGAAGTTAAGCTGGATAATCAAGATCTGGCTCAATTGGCAGGTATAGATATTCAATCCAATCCCCACTCAAGAAATACTTTGCTGGCTTTGATTGCGGCATCCCAGGCTGTGAAATCGTCAGGATGGAACGGAGCAGCGGAAAAAAGTACCGGTGCCATTCTGGCAACCACGGTTGGCGGCATGGATCTGAACGAGCAGTATTATAAATCCCTGCTACAAAACGACCAGTACAAACACCTGATCAGCTTATTCGACAGTGCCGACTGCGCTGAAAAGGTGGCAACGCATCTGGGCATCAGGCACCATGTTACCACCATATCTACCGCCTGCTCTTCATCGGCCAACGCCATCATGCTGGGGGCCAGGCTTATTAAAAACGGACAACTCCGGCGTGTTTTGGTGGGAGGCTCCGATTCCCTCACAAAATTTACCTTAAATGGATTCTTTGCCCTGGAAATTCTTTCTGCTACAGGTTGCAGGCCTTTCGATAAGGACCGCAACGGACTGACCATTGGCGAGGGTGCTGCAGTATTGGTACTTGAGTCTGAAGAAACAGCACGACCTGAAAACATAATTTGTGAAGTAACCGGGTATGCCAATGTTAATGAGGCCTATCATGCCACATCTTCTTCCGCTGAAGGAACCGGGGCGATCATGGCCATGAGCAGGGCATTGGAAACGGCCTCACTGAAACCCGGAGACATCAGCTACATCAATGCCCACGGAACGGGAACCGGAATCAACGACCTGTCAGAAGGCAAAGCAATTGACGCTGTATTTGGTAGGCACATTCCGCCTGTGAGTTCTACCAAGGCTTTCACCGGCCATACATTGGGAGCTGCCGGCGCCATTGAAGCTGTTTTCTCATGCCTGGCGCTTCAGCGAGGCCTGGTATTGCCGGCTTTGAATTTTACCACCCCCATGCCGGAATTGTCTTTTCAACCTCAAACAGCAATAGAATCGGGGCCACTGCAACATGTCATGTCGAATTCATTTGGTTTTGGTGGTTCAAATACTACATTAATTTTTTC
This sequence comes from Bacteroidales bacterium, assembly GCA_046481675.1. Lineage (GTDB taxonomy): Bacteria > Bacteroidota > Bacteroidia > Bacteroidales > UBA10428 > UBA5072. The sequence continues at coordinate 13,769 of JAWOJJ010000076.1, forward strand.
AAAAGTCTGATTATGCAGGCCTACATTAAATCCACATGCGTCATTTCGCCCCAGCATACCCACAGTGCTGAAGGATTTCCTGCTGAAATCAGAGAAGTTGTTTCTAACCGGCTTTCGTGTGAAGAGCCCGAGTATAAAACCCTGATCAGCCCCCTGCAACTCAGGCGGATGCCCCGTATTCTTAAAATGGGTTTGGCAGCATCACAACTTTGCATCAACAGGGCCGGAGGTGTCAATCCCGACGGAATTATAGTGGGAACAGGGCTTGGCTGCCTCGATAACCTGGAAAAATTTCTCCTGGAAGTGTTGGATAACCATGAACATGTAACCAGTGTGCTGCCGTTCATCAACTCTACACACAACGCAGTGGCGGCACAGGTTGCCATGTTGCTGAAAAATCACAATTACAACGTCACCTATTGTCATCGTGCGTTCTCATTTGAAAGTGCAATGCTGGATGCCCTTATGCTGCTACAGGAAAAACAGGCACACCATGTACTTGTTGGGGGTATTGATGAATGCACCTCCGATTTTGTACACCTGCACAGTTACCTGGGCCAATGGAAGGAGCCATTAAGTAACCTTCAGTTGTTTTCGGAGAAATCGCCGGGCACTATTGCCGGTGAAGGCTCAGCTTTCTTTATGCTGTCAGATGAACCACCCGGCAACGATAATGATGTGCGTATTTCGGGAATTCACACATTTCTCACTTCAACACCATGTGACATTAATGAAGTTATGCACGAGGCTGACATATTCCTCGAAAAGTGCCAATTGAGGAGGCAGGATCTGGATACAGTTATGCTTGGAATGAACGGGGATTCGGAGCGTGATGGTATATACCACCAACTGATGGAACAATATTTTACCGACACTACCAGTTTTCTATATTATAAGCATTTGTGCGGCGAGTATTATACATCTTCAGCTTTTGCCTTGTGGCTGGCATCTGTTGTTTTGCAAAGCCGGAGTATTCCCGATGTTGTGAGCTTTAAAAGCAGACCACTCCATTCACCGGAAAACCTGCTCATTTATAACCAACATCAAAATACAGAACATTCGCTGATTCTCCTGAATTATGGCAGACTATGATGTGGTAATAATCGGAAGCGGACTGGGCGGTTTGCTATGCGGAAACATCCTGAGCAGGGAGGGTATGAACGTGTGCATTGTGGAGAAAAATTTCAAACCGGGAGGTTCGTTGCAAACATTCGGAAGAAAAGGAACTATATTCAATACCGGCCTGAACTATACCGAAAGCCTCGATGAGGGCCAGGTGCTCAATCGTTACTTCAGATATTTCGGGGTGCTCGAAAAGCTTAAACTTCAGCGGCTCGACACAGCAGGCTTTGAGGTGATTGATTTTCCTGATAACAGGTACCGTTTTGCCATGGGCAAGGAAAACTTCCTGGATACTCTTGCAAAAGATTTCCCGGCTGAAAAGCAGGGACTCAAAACCTACCTCGAAAAAATCAAGGCGGTATGCGATGAGATTTCCATGTATTCCTTTTCAGAGAAACCTTCGAATATGATTAATGAGCGACACCTGAATATGGGTGCGGCCGGCTACATCAGATCCGTTATATCCAACAGCAGGCTGCAAAACATATTGGCCGGCAACAGCATGTTGTATTCAGGAGCCGAAAATAAAACGCAGCTTTTTACCCACGCCCTGATCAACAATTCATTTATTGAAAGTGCCTGGCGCATTGCAGGCGGAAGTCACACCCTGGTGAACATATTAACCGATAACGTTGTTAAAAATGGAGGTGCCGTCATCCTGAAGCAAAAGGTGGAAAAGCTTGTGGTTGCTGATGGAAAAGTTGGTTGTGCCCTGTTGGCTGGCGGAGAAAAAATATCAGGGAAGTATTTCATTGCGAATATTCATCCTGAAAGTATATTGAATATGACAGAACCCGGCGTATTCAGGAAAGTATACGTAAACCGCATCAGAAACCTGGAAAATACCATGGGGATGTTCACCCTTTACCTGGTTTTTAAAAAAGACAGGGTGCCCTATACAAAGCATAATTTTTACCATTTCAACCAGGACAATGTTTGGGTTGCATCGGATTATCATCCCGAAAAGTGGCCGCAGAATTACCTGCTGATGCATACCTGCACTGCTGAGGATGCCCGGTTTGCCGAAAGCGCGTCGGTAATTACCTATATGGACTATGGGGAGGTAAAAAAGTGGGAACATACCTATACCGGTGACCGGGGTGAGGATTACCTGGACTTTAAAAATAACAAGGCCGAAATCCTGCTGGATGCTGTAGAGAAACAATTTCCGGGTATCAGAAGTAATATTGCCGCATATTATACTTCAACCCCGCTCACCTGGCGCGATTACACAGGCACACGGGCCGGTTCGGCATATGGTGTTTTTAAAGACTTCAACAGGCCTCTCGAAACACTCATTACGCCAAGAACACAGATCTCCAATCTCTTTCTTACCGGTCAGAATCTGAATGTGCACGGAATTCTGGGCGTTACCACATCGGCAGTGTTAACCTGCGGGGAATTAATAGATTCGAATTATCTCATTAGAAAAATAAAAGCAGCCTGAAAAATTTAAATAAGTTTCTTATTATTGGGTATGGGTTATGATGTGGTAATAATCGGAAGTGGACTGGCCGGACTGCAATGCGGATACATCCTCAGCAAAGAAGGGCTTAAAGTTTGCATACTTGAAAAAAGCAACCAGTTGGGAGGATGCCTTCAAACCTTTAAGAGAAAAGGCAGCATCTTTGATACCGGCATGCATTACATAGGCTCCATGGATGAAGGTCAGGCGCTTAACCGGTTTTTTAAGTATTTCGGACTTACCGGAAAACTCAAACTTCACAGAATGGATGAAACGGGATATGAGATCATCCGTTTTGCCGGAAAAGAGTACAAATATGCCATGGGTTATGATCGGTTTGTGGATACCCTGGCGGCACAATTTCCCAATGAAGGCAAAGCGTTGAAGAAGTATGCCGATAAGCTCAGGGAAATTTCCGGGGCGGTGGATTTATACAACCTGCGCGACTTCACAGGGAATAATTCCAGCTATATGGACTATTACAGCCACGGGATTGACCCGTACCTGGATTCCATTACCAGCAACCCTGTTTTGAAGGGGGTTTTGCTGGGGACCTCGCCATTGTATTGCGGTGTGAAGGACAAAACCCCGCTTTATATTCCCATGATCATTCATTCGTCGTATATTGAAAGTGCTTACCGGTTTGTCGGCGGCGGATCTCAAATCAGCGATCTGCTTGAGAAATCCATAACCGACAATGGAGGAACCATCCTTAAAAAGGCAGAGGTGACCAAATTCTTCTTTGACGGCAATATGGTTTCCGAAGTTGAAATCAACGGAAACGAAAGAATACAGGGCCGGAATTTTATTTCCAACATCCATCCCAAACTGATGCTGGAACTGATGGAGGATTCTCCTTTCCGTCCGGCTTACAGGAAAAGAATTGAAAGCCTTGAGGATACCTATGGTATTTTTACACTTTACCTGGCCATGAAAGAAAAGTCGTTCCGCTATATCAACAACAATTATTATCACTATGATACTATGGATGTTTGGGACGGTGATAATTATACCCCGGAGAACTGGCCCAAAGGTTATATGCTGCATTTATCACCCGACCCAAATGATCTTCAATATACCGACACCATCATCATGAACACCTACATGAAGTGGAACGATGTGGAAAAGTGGTCCGGTACAACCGTTGAGCAAAGAGGTGAGCAATACAAAGCATTTAAACAGGAGCGGGCTGAAAAAATGTTGGGCATCCTGGAGCGTGACTTTCCGGGCATCCGAAATTCCATTCGGGATTACTATACCTCAACACCGCTTACTTACAGGGATTATACCGGAACTGCTAAGGGTTCTATTTATGGGATTTTGAAAGATTACAATAATCCTTTGAAAACCATTATTGTTCCCCGGACGAGTGTTCGCAACCTGTTTCTTACAGGGCAAAATATCAACATTCATGGAGTTATCGGGGTTACCATCAGCGCTATTCTTACTTGTGGTGAGTTAATCGGATTGTCGTACCTGCTTGAAAAAATGAGACATGCCAATTAGAAAGCACAAAAAAAGAGGGCTGCTGTTTTGGATATTGCTTGTCTTGGCAATTCTGCTGATCAGTTTTGTTGTTTATTTTGCACTGGTTGCAATAGATCGTCCCCCAACCATTGACAATACTGCTGCTGTGAAAATCAACAGGGAAAATCCGGAAAAGGATGTTTATACCTTTGGCAATTCATGGCTCCGTAAAAGTGAGACTGGTTTGTGGGAGGCCTATATCGAGGGGGATCCTTTTGAGCGTGGATTTGCATTCGGCCAGCTTTCCAAAGAACTTTTGTATTACCAGGAAACTTCCTTTGTTGAGCAGATCCGGGAACTTGTTCCTTCTGACAATTACCTGAAGGTGTTGAAATACTTCATTGCCTTTTTTAACCGGAACCTCGACAGGCATATTCCGGATGAGTATAAAGAAGAGATTTATGGAACATCACTGGCCTGCAGTCCGGAATACGATTTCATCGGCTCGGGTTATCAGCGTCAGCTGAATTACCATGCTGCACATGACATAGGCCATGCGCTTCAGGGACTCAACCTGGTAGCGTGCACTTCGTTTTCGGTTTGGGACGATCAATCAGCGGATTCTTCGCTGCTGGTTGGACGAAATTTTGATTTTTACATGGGCGACAAGTTTGCCGAGAACAAAATTGTGTGCTTTATGAATCCTGCCGAGGGCTACAAATTCATGATGGTTACCTGGGCCGACATGATTGGTGTGGTATCGGGCATGAATGAAAAAGGACTGACGGTTACCCTCAACGCGGCCAAATCTGCCATACCCTCACAGGCAGCAACACCGGTAACCATTTTGGCCAGGGAAATCATCCAGTATGCATCTACAATTGATGAAGCATACGCCATAGCAGCAAAGCGAAAATTATTCGTTTCGGAATCCCTCATGATTGGCTCAGCCATTGATGGGAAAACAGCCATCATTGAAAAATCACCCGACAAGATGGGTATTGTATACCCGGTGACCAGCAGCATCATTTGTTCTAACCATTTCCAGGGTAAGGAATTTGAACATGATGAGATCAACCTGGAAAATATTTACGGATCAGACAGCTATTCGCGATACAAACGGGTGGAAGAATTGCTTAACCGGTACAAGGTATTTAGTCCCGATAAAATGGCTCACGTATTGCGCGACCAGCTGGCATTGGGCGATAGCGATGCCGGAATGGGGAATCAATTGGCCATCAACCAGCTCATTGCACATCACAGTGTTGTATTCAGACCCGACAGCCTGCAGATGTGGGTTTCCACTGCCCCCTGGCAACTGGGGAAGTATGTGACTTACGACCTCAGGAAGGTGTTCAACACAGGAGCCGGTCATCCGCTTCCTGGTAGCGAAATTACTGCGGAATTCCTCAATATTGCTCCTGACAGCTTCCTGAATTCTGCAGCTTATAACAATTATAACCGGTACAGGCTGATGACCCGCAAGCTCAGGGAATTTAAGGACAAAGGTGAATCACTTCCCGGGGAATTTATAAAAGAATATACCGGAACGAATCCGTCGCTTTACCTTGTATATGTAAACATCGGGGACTATTACAAGGAAGTAAAACAAGATGAACTGGCTGTAAAATATTACACACTTGCATTGGAGAAGAAGCTTCCCGGAATTGATGAAAGAAAAAAGCTGGAGGAGCTTATTGATAAATTAAAGAATTGATCAGATTATGGATATTCCGAAAATTGAAACCAAAAGCCTGGAAGAAATCAGGGCTTTTCAGAACACAGAACTAAAAAAACAACTCACTTACCTGCACCAGAAATCCGTCTTTTACAGTTCTTTTTTTAAGAAACACCAGGTAGATATCCATGCCGTAAACACACTGGATGATCTGAAACACATACCTCCCACTACCAAAGAAGACCTGCAGTTGCACGGCGCCGATTTTATCTGCGTGGATAAGTCGGAAATTATAGATTACATGACTACTTCCGGTACATTGGGGGAACCGGTAACTTTTGCCATGACAGATCATGATCTGAACCGGCTGGCTTATAACGAATACCTGGGTTTTCAGTGTGCAGGGTGCAACAGCAGCGACATCATCCAGCTGATGACCACCATAGACAGGAGGTTCATGGCCGGACTTGCTTATTTCCTTGGATCCAGAATGTTGAAATCGGGTATTATCAGGGTGGGCAATGGAATACCCGAATTGCAATGGGATTCAATCAAAAGGTTTTCACCAACAACACTCATGGCAGTACCTTCATTCCTGATCACCATTATTGATTATGCTGAGAAAAACGGTATCAACTACCATGAGTCGAGTGTTAAGAAAGCCATTTGCATTGGTGATTCCCTGCGAAATCCAGACTTCAGTTTGAATACACTTGGAAAAAAAATATCGGAGCGCTGGCCGGAATTGAAGCTTTATTCCACTTATGCATCAACGGAAATGGGAACCTCATTTACCGAATGTGATGAGGGAAAAGGAGGACATCATCATCCCGACCTGATCATCGTGGAGTTTCTGGATGAACATGATCAACCTGTTCCGGCAGGTATGCCCGGGGAAGTTACCGTAACAACTTTGGGCGTTGAGGGTATGCCGCTGTTGAGGTTTAAAACCGGAGACATTTCCACTGCGCATGACGAACCTTGCACCTGCGGGCGGAATTCGTTCCGCATGGGCCCGGTTATTGGCCGTAAGAAACAGATGATTAAATATAAGGGAACTACATTGTATCCGCCTGCACTTTATGATATCCTCGAAAATATTGATGGCGTAAGGAATTATGTGGTTGAAGTGTTTACCAATCAGATCGGTACCGATGAAATTCTCATCCGCATCGGCACTACCGATTCTTCCGAAAGCTTTGAAAAAACAATCAAGGATCATTTCAGGGCCAAGCTACGTGTGGCACCTTCCATTTCGTTTGAATCGGTGGATTATATTACAAGCTTACAGTACCCGCCCATGAGCCGTAAGCCTGTGAAGCTGATTGACCGGAGGGGGGAGTAGAGTAGAGTGACCGTTGGCCTTTAGCCTTTGGCCCTACCTTCGCTACCGCTCCGGCAGGCAGGCAGGCCGGCAGTATTCAATTGCAATACCCCATATCACCCGCTGCAAGCAGGGCATTACCATGAGCATGGCTTTGCTTGCAGCGGTATTATATTTTGGCGTCTGTAATCCCCGGGTTGAAGAGGCTGTGTAAAAATTCAAAAATTGAGCGTAGTCAGGAGACCATTGCCGTCAACTTAACGATCTGATAAATTGCTTACGCCCTTACAGGGCTTATGTTTGATCGCTCACTTTATGACCCAGGGCGTTGCCCTGGGCTAATGCTAACGCCCTTCAGGGCTAAAACAGGCATATAAATTTATGCCCTGAAAGGGCATCAGCAAACAGCACAGGGCGAAGCCCTGTGTAATAGTTAAAGCATTGAATATAAGCCCTGAAGGGGCGTAAGCATTTCTTAAGTTGACGGCTAAGGTCAGGAGACTAATCTAAGTAATCCGAATTGATTTTCAGTACAATGCGCTAGGCGTAGTTTAGCTGCGCTGAGCTCCCTTCGGTCAGTTGCAACTACGCCGAATAAAATGGCTTTTTACACAGCCTCTGAAGCCCGAGGCTATTGGTGCCGGTAGGCAGGCATTAGTCGCTAGCTTCGAGCTACGAGCTAATAGATAGCGGCTAAAAGCCAAAAGCCAAAAGCCAAAAGCTTGAAGATATATGTTATTTACAATGAAGAAAAAAATCCATAAATTAGCTTATAAAATTATAAACTCTGAAATATGAAAACTAAAGTATTCTTTTCCGTTTTAGCACTGGTGTTTTTAATGACCGGTTCAACCCTGGCACAGGATAAAGCAAAAGCCAAAAGTGAAAAAGCCGTTACCTGGTATGGTGTTGATTTCACCGTAGCCAAATTTACCCTGGTTACTGAAGATCCTTCGGTTATTGTGAATCAATA
>JAWOJJ010000100.1:0-35065 GCA_046481675.1 Bacteroidales bacterium
TCGGGCGTGACGCTCTGCACGGCCTGTATGGCCGTGCAGAGCGTCACGCCCGAACCAGAAGCGGCCGCTATTTTAGGCCTGCATCTGGAAGGCCCCTACTTGAGCAGCAACATGGCCGGCGCCCACGCCATGCAATATCTCCGCCGGCCGCGGCTGGATGAGCTCCACTATTTCGACCCTAATTTCATTCGCATCATGACCGTTGCGCCCGAACTACCGGAGATCATTCCCGTGATTCAGGCCTTGACGGCGCAGAATGTCTGCGTGGGCCTGAGCCATTCCGTGGCTTCCTATGACCAGACAAAAGCCGCCATGGAAGCCGGCGCCCGCTTTGGCGCTCACGTGTTCAACGCCATGGGCAGTTTGCACCATCGCTACCCCGGCATTGTCGGGGCGCTACTGGCCGAGCCGGGTCTGGCCGTCAGCCTCATCGCCGACGGGGTGCATATTCACCCGGCCCTGCTTAACGTTGTGGTCCAGGCCAAGGGCCCTCAAAGGGTCTGCCTCATCTCCGATGGTGCAGCGGCGGCTGGCCTCGGTGAAGGGGAATATTACCTGGGTGAGCAAAAGGTGACGGCCGCCGGCCATACACTTGCCCCTGCCCCTGCCGCTGCCGCTGCTCCTGCCGCTGCTACTTCTCCTGCTACTGCCGCTGCTACTGCTCCTGCCGCTGCTGCTGCTGCCGCTGCTACTGCCCCTGCTGCTGCCGCTGCTACTTCTCCTGCTGCTTCTCAAGAAAAGCCTTCAAACCGGGCAAAAACTGTTGAAACCCTGGCCGACAAGTTCCAGGGTGGGGCCACGCTGCATGAAAGCCTCCACACCAAAGTCAGCAAGGAGGAGGATACGCTGGCAAATGCCAAACCGGTAACTGATCTGCTTTCAGCAATAGGAATCAACGACAGGTATACTTTTATCAGGGAGCTTTTTAACGGCGATTCGGGAAAATTTGAAAGCGCAATCAAATTTCTCAATGATGCTACCAGTTTCAATGATGCCTATAACTATATGTTATTATATTTCAACTGGGACATGGAAAGTGAGCCTGTGCAACTATTACTCGATATGATTCGCCGTAAGTTTATCAAGCATAAACATGAGTAAACTGTTCATCGTCCCCACACCCCTGGGCAATCTGGAAGATATGACGTTGCGCGCCATCCGTGTGCTGAGGGAAGTTGACCTGATTCTTGCAGAAGACACACGGACAACCCGGAAATTGCTGAATCATTACGAGATTGATACGAAACTTCAATCCTATCACATTTTCAATGAGCATCAAAAGACGGCAGAACTTACCAACCGGATTGAAACCGGTGAAACCATGGCGCTGGTAAGTGATGCCGGTACGCCGTCTATCTCCGATCCCGGTTTTATGATGGTAAGGGCATGTGTTGAGAAAAATATTCCGGTGGAATGTCTGCCCGGTGCTACCGCTCTGATTCCGGCCCTGGTAGTTTCGGGTTTTCCAAGTGATAAGTTCTGTTTCGAAGGCTTTCTTCCGCATAAAAAAGGCAGAAAAACAAGGATGGCGGAGCTGGCCCTTGAATCACGCACCATCATTCTTTACGAGTCGCCTCACCGAATTCTGAAGACATTGCAGGAGTTGCAACAGGTGATGGGTGACGAAAGGAAATGCTCGGTTTCAAGGGAGCTGACCAAATTGCATGAAGAAACCCTCAGGGGCTCGTTTACCGAGCTAATCGGTCATTTTACAAAAAATGCACCACGCGGGGAAATGGTGGTGGTTGTTGCCGCTTTATAAGGATATACTGCTGTCGACGGATACCTGGGTTACCTGCTGATTGATCCGCAGCTTGATACAGCCACAATTGAAAAAGAGATTCAGCAGGTTTTTATTCAAAGTTTGTTGCTTAATCACAGACGTGGTTCCTGATCACGTCAACCACAACTGATAGAAACAGATACAATGGATACCATCATTGAATTGACACACCTCACCCGGAAGTTCGGAGCCCTTATTGCGGTAAACGATTTGAGCCTGGAAATCGGACGAAAGGAGATATTTGGTTTACTCGGACCTAACGGAGCCGGAAAAACAACTACCATCAGCATGATTTGCGGCATGCTGGAGCCGACTGACGGAAGCATCAGTTTTAAAGGATTTGGCGGCCGGAATCCCAAATCAATTATCGGATATTGTCCGCAGGAAAACATTTACTACCCGAAACTGACCTGCATGGAACAACTTGTTTTTATGGGTCGGATGTTTGGGGTAAACAAGTTAACCTGTGTGAATCGTGCGGGGGAATTATTGACACTCCTGGGTTTATCTGATAAAGCTGAAGAAAGGGCAGCAAACCTTTCCGGAGGTATGAAAAGGCGACTCAATATCTGCCTGGCCCTGATACACGACCCTGAAATTCTGGTTCTGGATGAGCCGGAAGCCGGTCTTGATCCGCAAAGCCGCATACTTGTAAGGGAGTTCATCCGCAGATTTGGGGAAAGCAAAACAGTAATCCTGACCACCCACAACATGGACGAAGCCGATCGCATGGCGCACCGCGTTGCCATTATCGATTACGGAAAGCTGTTGTTGCTTGATACGCCGCACAACCTGAAAAGAACCATCGGGGAGGGAGACCTGCTGGAAATTGTACCGGAAAATGGCAGTGGCAATGATGCAGACAGTTTTATTGATCAGGTGTCAGCACTGGATCCCCAAATAAAAATCAACCCGCACAGCTTGTTGTTCAGGCATCCCGACATGCTGGAAATAATGCCTTCCATAAAACGTATTGCAGATGAAACTGGGTTTAAAATTGCCGAGTTCAAATTGCGGCAGAATACGCTTGAAGATGTATTTATTCATTTAACCGGAAGAAACCTGAGGCCATGAAACTAATTGCTGTGATTACAAAAAGTATGAAAGAACAGGTACGCAGTTACTGGATTCTTTTACTGACACTGTCCATGGGCCCTTTCTTCATTTTTGTTTATTACCTGATCGTGGAGTCATCCAAACCACAGTATGACATGCTCTTTGTCAATAACGACAAAGGCCTTGTTGTGAATAACAACCGTGTGAATCACGGTGAACACCTGATAGCCTATTTTATTACAAACCTGAACGATACTGCAGGAATACCTTTTCGTGTGAAGAAAATCAGTGATAGAAATCTGGGCGTAATGATTCTGAAGGAGAAGCATGCGGATGCACTTCTTACGATCCCCGAAACATTCTCGGAAGATATACTGGCAAAGTCAAATAACGACAGTTCAAATACGGAACCTGTTGAATTTACCGGCGATCTTACCAACACCAGTTATCTGATCAGCGCGGTTTGGGCCGGAGAATTGCTGAATAATTACATGTACCAGGCAACAGGCAAACAGAAAATTGTGAGCATAGCCGAAACCCCGTTGGGCTCATCAGGAACCCTTGACGATTTCAACCTGGTTGTTCCCGGTATATTGGTTGTTTCGCTGATCATGCTCATGTTTACGGCCAGTATTGCATTTGTTTCCGAAGTGGAAAACAAAACCATCATGCGGCTCAAGCTATCCAGGGTCACTACCCTGGAGTTACTTGGCGGAATTGGTATTGTGCAAATAATAGTGGGTGTGGTCTCAATGGTGCTTACTCTGCTTACTGCTATTTTACTGGGTTTTCAGTACGAAGGATCACTCGGTGTGATGTTGTTGGTTGCTGCACTCACCAGCATGTCGATCATCGCTTTCAGCCTGATTATTGCCTCTGTTACCAAATCGGCCAACGAAGTGCTGATTGCAGGCAACTTTCCCATGTTCCTGTTTATGTTTTTTACCGGGGCGGCTTTCCCGCTCAAAAGTGAAGCCCTGTTCAACCTGGCCGGATATCCTGTAACCGTTCAAGGACTGATGACCCCGGTTCATGCCATCTCGGCATTAAACAAAGCACTGGTAATGAATATGAACCTGCTCAGCATTGTGCCTGAGATTATAGCTATTCTTCTGCTAACCTTATTATACCTGATAATTGGAGCATATATTTTTAGGCAAAGACATCTGAAGCTGGCATAAGTTCATCTTAATACCCGATAGTCGATTTGATTGAAAGCTGGAACAGGGGAGGTATTGTTCAGCGAAAAAATAAACTGCAAAATTGCGAAACATAATTTGTTTCCAATTCAGAAATGGCTATATTATCAGCAAACAATTTGATTAAATTATAATCATTAATTTTAAGTATGAAAAAACTAATAGCCTGTTGTGGTTTGAATTGCGAAACATGCGATGCAAGAAAAGCCACCGTTGAGAACAACAACGAACTGAGAAAAGCCACTGCTGAAAAGTGGCAACAAATGTACAACTCCCCGGAGATTAAACCCGAATCAATCAACTGCACCGGATGCAGGGAAGATGGGGTGAAGTTTTCCTATTGCAGTATGTGTGAAATCCGCGGATGTGTAAAAGCCAAAGGATATGAAACCTGCGGTGAATGTGCCGATATGGCCACCTGCCAGATTGTTGCCATGGTTCATAAACATGTACCCGAAGCTATTGCCAATTTAAGGCAACTCAACTGAACCTTAATTGGGATGATTGCGAGCCAATGACTTCCATAGTTTATCGAAATTCAGCGGTTTCGAAATAAAGTCATCGAAATTGCTGTTCAGTATGGTCTCTTTGTCTCCTGCCTGTGCATAAGCGGTTAAGGCGATAACCGGTATCTTGCTGTTTATTTCCTTAATGAGTGCACAGGCTTCAATTCCGTTCATTACAGGCATTTTTATGTCCATTAAAACCAGTAAATTGCTTTCTTTTTTGCTTTGGATGTAGTCCACAGCTTCCTTACCGTTATGCGCCCAAAACAGGGTTGTGCCTGTCTTTTTTAAGAGCTTTTCGATAAGCAGGTAATTGTCCGGTTCATCTTCGGCAACCACAATCGTAGTTTTTTCCAGGTTCAGTGTTTTTTCGTTTTTACTTTCAGTTTCTACACTTGGATGCCGGGAAGTATTGTAGGGAAGTGTAAATGAAAAAACAGATCCTTTATTGACTTCCGATTCCACAGAAATCTCACCGCCCATCTGCCTGACCAGGTTTCTGCAAATGGTAAGGCCTATTCCTGTTCCCTGGTGAAACCTGCTTTCAATGGGCTCAATTTTATTGAAGTAATCAAAAATTTTCATTTTGTTACCCTGGGTTATTCCAATTCCTGTATCCTGCACATAAAAGCGGATGTAATCTCCCTCCAGTTGGTATCCGAATTTGACGGAACCTTGTTCCGTGAATTTATAGGCGTTGTTGATCAGGTTAATCAAGATTTGCCGTAACCTAACCGGGTCAGCATAAAGATAGGTCTTTGGTTTGCTGTTGAGATCGCAGCAGGAAATGTCGAGCTTTTTATCGTTTTTGAGGTCATAAAATCCCTTGAGTTCGGCGAGCAGATCATCCACACAGAACCTTTCATTGTACAATACAAGCTGGTTTGCTTCGATCATCGAAATGTCAAGGATGTCATTGATAATGGTCAGCAAGGTATCGCTGTTATTTCGGATAGTTGATATGTACGTTTTTTTCTCATCCTTATCCAGGGTGTCATCATCCAACAGGCTTGAGAATCCTACAATGGCATTCATAGGCGTGCGAATTTCATGCGACATGTTTGCCAGGAAAGCCGATTTAAGCCTGTCGGATTCCTCTGCTTTATCCTTGGCAACGGTTAACTCCTGGGTTCGTTCAGTTACCAGGCTTTCCAGTTCGTTTCTGTGCCTGAGCAGCTCTTCATTCTGCATGGTAATTTCTTCCTGTTTTTCGGTCAGAAGAGAATTTGCATAAGAAAGTTCTTCGGTTCTTTTTGACACTGTTTCTTCCAGGGTGTGCTGCCTTTCTTTCAGATTGTTGGTTCTTACGCGGTTAATGTAGAGGGCTATGGAAATAATGGATAAAGCCAGCAGAATTTTAAAAAGCAGCGTATCCCACCAGGCAGGCTTTATGACAATTTTAATCGTCGTGGGATCGTTGTTCCATACACCACCAGGACTGGCAGCCTTGACTTTAAAGGTGTAAGTACCGGGGGGCAGATTGGTATAGGTAGCACTGTGCTGATTCTCCACCAGGTTCCAATCCTTCTCAAAGCCTTCCAGTATATAGGCGTATTGAATGTCCTTTGGCGACAGGTAATGCAGTGCCGAAAAATCCAGGCTGAATACATATTCCCTGTGCGAGAGAACCAGTTTTTCCAGATGGTGGATCGATTTTGGAAGGATGACTCTGTTATTGATCTTTTCTCCAACAGTTACCGACTTGTTAAAAATACGGATGTTCACAATTTTAGTGATCGGAGGTCTGGATTCTTCCCCAATAACCTCGGGATAGAAAATCTGGTAACCATTGAGTCCTCCGATATAAACTTCACTGTTCAGGCTATCATACATGATGGCATTGATCGAGAAGGGTTGATCCTGCCTGTATATCGTTGCAGCGTAAAATTTAAGTGAGGAATCTGCCGGGTTGAACTCTCCAAGTCCCTGGTTGGTGAGCAACCAGATTACATTATAATTATCTTCGGTGATGCCACTTACATGATTGTCAATGTATTTGATGAAAGTTTTCCGGCCCTTTTTATCAACAACCAACTTATCAAGACCATCAATGGTTCCAACCCACAGGTTGTTCTGATGATCAATATTAAGGGAATAGATGGTATTGTGACTCACAGTTCCCAAAACTGCCGGATTGTGCCAGTGTGTTGTAAAAACTTCGTTGCGGGTATTGAATTCACAAAGCCCTCCGTTTTCGGTACCAATCCACAAGATACTGTCGTTGTATTGAACAACTGACCAAACAATATTTGAGCTGATACTGGTCGGGTTACCTTCAATATGTATGTATTCTTTGAATGTTTTGGTATTTTTGTCAAATCGCAGCAGGCCTTCAGCATAGGTAGGCAGCCATAGGAAGCCATTTTTATCTTCCATCATGTTGAGGATGTGCGTTAACCCGGGTGCATCAGGGGTTTTATAATACCTCTCAAATCGGTTTCTTTTACGATCGAATCTGTTCAAACCCTGAACCGTTCCTATCCATATGTCGCCGTTTCTGTCCTCAATTATGGATCGCACTTCATTGTGACTTATTGAATAGGGATCAGACGGGTTGTTCTGGAAAAGTGAAAACTTACCCGTTTTCCGGTCATATATGTTCAGACCGTTCTGAGTTCCGATCCACAGCATATGTCTGCTGTCTCTGAAAATACAGAAAATAATGTTGTTGATCAGGCTGTTTGATTCCCCGGGGATTGCGGTAATATGCCTGAAAAGATCACCTTCTTTATTGAATTTACTAAGTCCGTTCCAATCGGTACCTATCCATACTGATCCGGTGCGATCCTCCAATATCGAGTATATGGAATTACCTGTGATGCTGAATGGATTGCTTTTATCATTTTTGTAATGAACAAACCTGTAATTTATTTTTTCCCTGTCAGCCTGCGCTGTTTTTTCTTCCTCATGAATCACAATTTTATCCAGTCCTCCTCCCCAGGTGCCAACCCAAACGGTTCCCGACGGATCGCAATATAGCCTCATGATGATGTTATTTCCAGGTCCTTTATCGTTATCCCCCTGATGAGTAAACCGTATGATTTTATTTGTTCTGGGATTCAGGAGATTGAGCCCGTATTCCCAGGAACCGGCCCAGATGTTTCCCGTATTGTCTACACAAACAGCTGCAATATTGTTGTTGGTTAAGCTGTTAGAATTGTCGGGATGATGATAATATCCCTGAAATATGCCTGTTTTTAGGTTGAACTTGTCCAATCCACCCTGTGTGGCAAGCCAGAGAAAACCGTCAGACGATTCGGCAATATCTGTAACAACATTGGAACTGATGCTGTTCTTGCCCTCCTGGTGCAGGTGGTGAATGAATTTGTAATGCTCAACAGGGTTATTTTGCTTATCGTAAACAATGTATTTCTCTATTTTGTCAAGTCCCCCGCCCCAGGTAGCGGCCCAGATTGTTCCGGTATGGTCAATCAGAAGTTTATAAATTGTATTAGTAATCAAACTGTTGGAATCAGCCGGGTCGTGTACAAATCGCCTGAATTTGTCGGTTTCCGGGTTATATATACACAAGCCGTCTACCGTGGCAATGAAAATTGCTCCGGTCGAATCCTGGCAGATCGACCTGATATGGCTGTTTATCAGGCTACTCTCGTCATTGGGTACCGGAAGAAATTCCCTGAAGTTGTTGCCGTCATAACGGTATAATCCCCCGTAGGTGCCCAGCCAGAGAAAACCATCACGGTCCTGAAACAGGCAAACAATGGATCCATTATTGAAATTCTCAACGCCAAAAAAGTTTTCAAATTTCACGGCTGTTTCCTGTGCCTCTGTCATCCTGCCCGTTATGATGCTGCAACACATCAGCATCAGCAGGCAAACCCTATGCATTCGAATATTTTTGGTCATCATTCTTACTGGTAATGAGGAATAACACAAAATAAAAGATACAACGTTAAAATAGTCAAAATTGTCGTATTATATCAGAGATTGTCATATGTTTTAGCGCAGTCATGTAAAATTCTTGCTGTTGATTTTTTTGATTGCTTCACAGGTATTGTAACCATTCATTACCAGCATCAGGCATATACCCTTATTAAAAATAGTAAAACTTAATGTATTAAAAAAGAATGAAAAAGGCATTTTTAAGTAATTTTATAGCTGATGAACCCGGACGCACCAGACAATATTAACAGCGATCTTCCTTCAGGTGAGTTTATCTATGAGGATAACAAGACCATGCTTCTTTTCGTTGTTCTGGCCATCGCAATTGCATTTTGTGCTGACGCAATTTTCGATTTAATCTGGAAAGGCAAACCCGTACCGCTGAACCTGGATGTTCCCTCATGGGTGAAATATATGTCAGTGCTGCTGGCTATTGTTATTCACGAGTTGATTCACGGACTCTTTTTTGCAATTTATGCTGAGAATGGCTTCAGGGCAGTAAGGTTTGGTTTCAGCCGGACTATGTTTTCTCCTTATTGTCATTGCAAAGACCCTGTCAGGGTAAAGCATTACCGCAGGGCAGGCATTGCGCCGACCCTGATCCTGGGAATCCTCCCCCTGGCTTTTGCCCTGGCTACCGGAGTGAATTGGATCAAAACATTTGGAATCCTGTTAACTATCGGAGGCTTGGGTGATGTCCTGGTTTGGGTGAAATTATTCAGGTTCAACGGTAATCTTATGGTAAGAGATCATCCTGATAAAATGGGTTTTATTATCGATAAGTAATTCTTTTATTCCCTTTGTCATATCAGTAAAGGAATGTTTGGATTTGGCACTGCAATTACATAACTTTTAACACCTGTCAGGCAGGCAACTTTCAATTATTTGTTCCGAACAAAAAAACCGAAAGTCATGAAAAACACTGCTTGCATTTTGTGCTCAGCCTTTATGCTGATGTTTCTCCTTTCAACCTGCAAACATAAGGTGGATGCAGACACTGAAAAGGAAGCGATCAAAACGGTTATCAATTCAGAAACACAAGCCTGGATTGATAAGCATCCTGAAAAAATGAAAGAATTTTACATTCACGACGCCAGTCAGACACGCGTCAATATCCAGGATTCGGTGTACACCATTTCAACCGGATGGGATAAGCGAGCCATAGCTATTGACACGCTGGCCAAATACGCCGACTGGGTTGGCGTTGAGGAATTCAGGGTTGAAAAGGAATTTCTTGAAATTAAGGTAATGGAAGATGCGGCATGGGCTATTCTTAAAGAAACACAAAACATGACCTATTATGGATCACCTGCCACCTCAGTGGCCATAATACATGTGGTGCTGGAGAAAGTGAAAGAGGATTGGAAAATCTCCTGTTTTATCAAAAGCAGCATATAAATACAAACAGGTCAGTATGTCATTACCTGTGGCAAAAGCTAAGCGGCAATGGCAGTAACAGGTGGTTGGTTGATCACCCTTTGTCAAACATTCTTTTTCGGAATGCTTCACGGAAATTCTCACCTACGGGAATCCGCCTGTCGCTTATCAATACCTGGTTCCGCGACATGGAGGTGATGTGGTCGGTACATACAATGAAAGATTTGTGAATTCTCAGGAACTTATCTTCCGGAAGTGTTTCAACAAGGCCTTTCAATGTCATCAGTGTTAAAACAGGCTTTTTTGCATCGGTATAGATCTTAACGTAATCTTTTAATCCTTCAATGTAATATATTGAATCAAGCATGATTTTTACTGTCTGATAACCCGACTTGACAAGGATGTAGCGCGGAGCCTGCCCGACTGAGGAGCCCACAGACTGGTTTCTGAGCCGGTGCAAATCGTAAGCCTTATTAACAGCCTTGAGAAAACGTTCAAACGGAACAGGTTTCATCAGGTAGTCTGTGGCATTGACATTGAAACCCTGTAGGGCGTATTCGGAATATGCTGTAACCAGAATAAACTGGGGCGGATTGTGCAAACTTCTTATAAAATCGAGCCCGGTAAGCCGGGGCATATGTATATCCAGGAAGATCAGATCAACCTGATGGTTTCTGAGAAATTCGGCGGCTTCAACAGCACTGCTGCATTTCCCGATGACATTCAGAAAACCCAGCCTGCCGGCAAACTCCTCAATCACCTGTTGGGCCAACGGCTCGTCATCAACTATCAGACAATTCATTTTCCTTTAGTTTCAGTACCAGATCAACAACATATTTGCCTTCTGCCGGACCAGCTTGTATTGAGAAATTATTCTGGTATAGCAATTCAAGCCTTTTTAACGTATTGCTCAGGCCAATCCCCGACTGACCATCCTGGCTGTGGGTGCTGTTATCTACAAGCGGGTTTTCCACGTGAAAATGAAGATCATTGCCGGTTTGTACGATTTCAATTTTGATCCTGCCACCCTTTTCAGAGTCCACACCATGTTTAAAGGCATTCTCAACAAAAGGAAGCAACAACAATGGTTCAATTACTGTTTCTTCATCTCCCAGCCGGGTGGTGAAGTCAATCTTCATGTCTTCGCGCAGTCTCAGGCGTTGCAATTCAATATAATTGGCAATGTACTCAACCTCTTTCAACAGGGGCACGAGCTTTCTTTCGGTATCATAAATAATATACCGCATGATCTCGGAGAGTTTGATAACAGCCTCCGGGGTTTTATCGGATTTGATGATGGCAAGCGAATAAATGCTGTTCAGTGTATTGAAGAAAAAATGAGGGTTGATCTGCGATTTGAGCAGGGACAGCTCAGCTCCCAGTTTCTGGTTCTCCATCTCTTTCCGCTGCTTTTCGTTCTCATACCAGCTGTTGGTTACCTTGATGCTGGTTCCCAGTGCAAGCAATGCAAAGCAGAAAAGCGCGGAATTGTAGCCCCTGTAACGCGGATGCTTTTTCCGTGGCCTGGGGTTCTTTTCGCCTTCGGCTGCTCTCCGGGCTTCTTCAACCTTAATCACATGCCTTACATAAATTTCGTTGGAAAAATAGGTGGCGGAAAGCATGATGAATATGCCCAGAAAGTAAGGTGCGAATCTTCTTTTGCTCAGAAATTTCGGGATCAGCCAGAGGTAATTCACATAAAAGCAAACAATTACAATGGTCCAGTACATGTAATCCCCAAAGCTGTCCGGAGGTTTTACCTGGATTTGCAAAACAAGGGGAGGCAGGAAGTAAAGCAACACCCAACCTGCCAGATGTATACCTATGGTGTAAATGATTCTTCCGGGTTTCATTGCGATAAGGTAATTAACCAGACACAAATATACATCAATGCTTTTTCCGGGGGAAAGGAATACGGGAATAATAGATGTAACGGAACATTTTCACGATAAACGAGAACCGAAGATTAAAACTGAATGCTTTGATCGGGTTAATACCCGATTATTCCGGCAATCTGTTAATATTGTTCTGCGTAAGATTGTACATGGTCTTGAAATTCGTTTTATTTTCACCAAAAATATCAGAACACAAATGAAAAAGACAAGGGTTGCCATCCTGTTTGGCGGGCGCTCAGCAGAGCATGAAGTTTCGCTGCAATCAGCCAGGAATGTGATTGAATCGCTCAACAGGGATAAGTATGAACCTGTTTTAATTGGTATTGATAAGGAAGGACGCTGGTTCCTGAATGAAAATTCAATACAGTTGATGGATGCCGGTGATCCCAGGTTAATCCGGCTTTCCGGCAGTAATAGTGAAGTTGCACTCACTCCAAATGGATCGGGTAGCGATCTGATCAACCTCAAGAGCAATTCCGGCATTGGAAAGGTAGATGTTATATTTCCGGTGTTACACGGTCCGTATGGAGAAGATGGTACCATTCAAGGTCTTGCCAAACTGGCAAACCTTCCCTGCGTTGGGGCTGGTATACTGGGTAGTTCTGTGGGTATGGACAAGGATGTTATGAAACGCCTGCTCCGTGATGCAGGCATACCCATCGGCAGGTTTGTAACGCTTACCGAAGTGAACCGGCATCAGTACTCCTATGATTCCCTGTCAGGCGGGTTGGGCAGGGTTCTTTTTGTTAAACCGGCCAACCTGGGTTCTTCAGTTGGAATATCAAAGGTCAGGAATACTGCGGAGTATGAAAAGGCAATTGACCTGGCTTTTAATTACGACCTAAAGGTAGTTGTGGAAGAGGAGATCAAAGGTCGTGAAATTGAATGTGCCATTCTTGGAAATGAGTATCCCCGCGCATCTGTGCCGGGTGAAGTAATTCCCAAGGCCGACTTCTATTCCTATGAGGCCAAATACATTGATGACAATGGAGCAGGACTTGAAATTCCTGCCCGGTTGCCTGATCACCTGGTGAAGAAAGTTCAGGGAATTGCAATTGATACTTATAAGGCACTTGAATGTCTTGGTTTGGCCAGGGTTGATGTATTTCTGACTCCTGATGAACAGGTTATTGTTAACGAAATCAACACAATCCCGGGTTTTACACGAATCAGCATGTACCCCAAACTTTGGGAACAAAGCGGGATTTCATATACAGACCTGGTGGATCAGCTGATACAGTTTGCGATAGATGATTTCAACAAGCGCAACAGGCTGAAGGTGTCGGTGGAATTGTAGCGCATTACAAGTGTTGATTCCTTTCTTCATTTTTTTTGAGAATGAGAATTAAGGATAGAAATTAGTTCCGTTTGATGATGTCAGTTGATTCTTGAACTTATTGTTTTTTTCTGATAAACCCAATGGGCATAGTCGTCATGCTAAGAAGAGCTTACGCCCCTGCCTGCCGGCAGGCAGGCTTACAGGGCTTAAATTCAATGTGTTGACTTTTACACAGGGCTTCGCCCTGTGCTGTTTGCTGATGCCCTTTCAGGGCATAAACTTATACGACTTTTTGAGCCCTGAAAGGGCATTAGCATTAGCCCAGGGCATCGCCCTGGGTCCTAAGTGAAGGATCAAATATACTTTGAATATATTTTTAAGCCATATGGCACAAAGATAAGGGCGTAAGCAATTAATCAAATTCTTAGCTTGCCGGCTATGCCCGAAGGGGTTCAATATCATTATTTTTATTAAATCTGACTATCCACAATTGATCCGCATAGAGAAAAAAATAAGTAAAGATTTTTATAAAAATATTAGGTTTATATAATAAACATGTTTATATTTGTACTGTAATTTATTTAATAAACAGCATTTATATAAATCAATCTTATGGAAGCAAACAATAATGAATTCAATCATGAAGCCGGACTGAAAGTCATTTATGAAATGATCGAATCAGCCCGGAGCAAAATCGGCGCCAGTTACTTTTATTACCTTTTATGGGGATACCTGGTAGCATTTACCTGTGCAACTGAATATATCCTCATTAAACTGGTGAAGTATGCGCAACATTACTTGGTTTGGCCTGTATTTATGGGCATTGGACTGGCCGTTACGCTGTTTTTTTCTTTGAGGCAGAAAAAAGCCTCGGGCAGCAAAACCTTTATCGGAACAGCCATGATTTATTTATGGAGTTCGTGGATGGTGAGTTTCCTGATTTTTATCGGATTTGCTAACCTCAACCAGGATTATGAAATGATTTTTCCTGTAACCCTGGTTATGTATGGGTTTGGAATCTTTATTGCCGGCGGACTGGTTGATTTTAAGCCGCTGATCATCGGAGCTGTTCTGAGCTGGGTGGCATCTGTAGCTGCATTTTTTTCTCCCTACCAGGTGCAACTGTTGATTGTATTTGTGGCAGTAATTATTGCCTATATTATTCCGGGACATATTCTTAAAAACAAAAGTTTAAAGAGTTAAGTTATGTTCAAAGAATTGGATCCGTTGCTGCATTCCCAGCTCAGGTTGTCCATTATGTCCCTGTTGATTTCAGTAAAGTCGGCCACTTTTAATTTCCTTCTCGAGAAAACCGGCGCTACCAGGGGCAATGTAAGTGTGCAGCTTAAAAAGCTTGAAGAAGCAGGGTACCTGGAAATCGACAAGTCTTTTCAGGATAACTATCCGCTGACCACTTGCCGCATTACACCATTGGGTATTGATGCTTTTGAAAGGTATGTTGATGCGCTCAGGGACTATCTGGGAGGAGCGTAGTCGGGAGACTACGCTCAGCATATGAAAAGAGCGTAGTCAGGAGACTACGCTCAGCTTTTAGTGCCAAATAATTGGCTGATAAGGGCTTACAAACCCGTTCAGAATTTTCCGAATTTGAATGTTACACCGCCCGAAAAACCATGCAGGATATCTTTGGGAACATCATATTCATCTCTGTTAATATCCACATCGGAAGTGTAACGGTAATGAGCACCTATACAGAATTTAAAAAAGTGGGTAATATTCAGTTCCACTTCCACACCGGGTTCAATAACCATAAAGGCATCTGATGCTGCGGATTCGAAATCATCATCCCAATCATTGTTATCATTGTCCCTTACCACTGCAACTCCTCCTGCACCTATTAAAATGGGGAACGACACATGAACCGGGTATTTGGGCATGAGGACAGGTTCGAAAAAGAATCCGCCATAACCGCCGGCCAAACTGATATCTTCCTGAGCTATTTCGTCAAAATGCATGTCATTAAAGAAACCTGCACCCCCGATACCTAATGTTACCGTGTGACCCATGGTAATACCACCCCTGGCTCCGAAAACAAAGGCATCCCTGTCCTGTATCTCGGTATATTGCATGGAAATGGCTCCGTAACCGCCCAGGGCATTATTTTTTCCCATCAGCGTCCGTATCTCATCAGAATCCCTGGTATTGAATTCTTCATCTTGTTGCGCAACGACCGATATTGCCATTGCCATTATTCCAAAAATCATCATCAGCTTTTTCATAATCGTTTATTTATCAGTTGTTATTATTAAAATCTATATTTAATTGACATTCCGAAACTTTGCAGGTAAATACTGAAAACTTGTATGGTAGAAAATTCAAAGTAGGGCTTGAAATCGAACCCGATCAGGAAAGGAAATTCAGGGAACCGGTATTCAATACCTATCAGTCCGTCCACTCCCAGCAGCGGGGTGATTGTTTCATCTTCGAGCCTGTAGGTGCGGTTTAATACCTGGTAATGATCTGTGCGCCGCAGACCAATGTGGGCACCGTATCCATACTGAACAAAAAGATTGTCGGAAATATTCCCCAGGGCAGGCTCAAAGTGCTCCTTCATGATGGAAAACGTGAATCCCTGTCTGCCGATGAACAAGATACCTTCAAGGGCCTCATCTTCACTTGAAAACTGGCGGCAGGAGGCTGAAATATAGTCGCCTATTCTGACCCCTGCATCCCGTGTATAATTTTGGGCATTGGTCATGATGCACGTAAAGAAAACAGCAGCAAATAGTAGAATACTTCTCATTCTTATCAGCGGTTTGCGATGGGTAATTATCGTTTGATCACTTTTCCGGAACCTGAAATATAGGAGTCCAGGTCAGCATTTCCTTCATAATACACAATGCCGCTTCCTATGATGGTTACATCCAGTGCTTCACTTGCATATGTATCTATAATACCTGATCCCGAAATATAAACGGTACTTACTTCCGCAATAACTTCATCTGCATTAATACGGCCGGAACCGACAATTTTGTGATTGGTATTCACCGAAGTGCCTTCAAGTCTTATTTCTCCTGAACCCGCGATTTTTGTGGTCAGATTTTCCACGTAAAGCTCTCCGCGGATAAACCCGGAACCGTCTAATTCCAGTTCAGCGGAAGAGGCCACGGCGTTGTAAAATTCAATTTGTCCCGAACCTGCGAGGTGAACTGAAAGCTCCTCTGTTTCAAGTTCATAGCAATAAACATAGCCAGAACCGTTCAGTTCAATCTGATCAACCGCAGGGGTGGTAACAGTTACTTCAATTGGTCGTGAAGGCCTGAGGTTTACATTATCGCGTATTTCAACAATGAGCTTGTTACCGCTCACATGGGTAATTATGTATTGCATCAGGTTTTCATCGGTTTCAATCACTGCTTTTGAACTTGCTCCAATGTCTATCTGCACTTCAAAATCACCGTTTATTTCCACACTGCTGAATGATTCCAGGCTGCGGTTTTCAATGTCGCGGTTTCCGTTTCCATCGATATTGCGGTCCCAGATATCATCACAAGCGGTGAATAACAGACCGGTCAACAACAGGGCCGTTAATTTTTGTGTCATTCCTAAGGTTTTCATCGGTTTCTTGTTTTTTTACAATGACAGGGATTTATTCACAGGGTTGCATTATTTCTGTAAAACTGTGATGGAACATTTGCGTGGCGCTTTGATGATAACATGTGAATCGCTTGCTGCAGTTCCGATTTTACCGGAGGTAATGAACATTTTTTCTTCCGGGTTGGACACCTTGGTGGTAAGTTTGGATGATGCTTTGGGATAAACAAAAGCTACCGTCTGGTGATGGGTAAGCTCAAAATCAAAACCGGCCGGCTTTTCAAATGCCAAAGTCAGATGGGTTAATTCCGAATTCAGGTTGATCAGAGAAAAAGAACGTTGAATGGCATCAATATTAATGTTTCCGTATTTGCAGGAAAGGTTCACATCTTTGGCTAATGTTACCAGGTTGATATTTGAAAAATAGCTTTCCCCTGAAAGAGATCCCACCTCGTTGAGGAAAAGCTTATCCCTGCGGGAGTTGATCTTCAATGATGCTGTTTTGTCAATAGTGACTACCGAGGATCGGGTTTGGGTAACCAGTTTGGAGGCCTCGCGAATATGCATGTTGGCGTAGGAAACAAATACCTGGCCGTCCCTGATGTAATTTATCTCACCGTCTCCCGATGTCAGCTTGATATTGGTGTGACCATTCAACCGGTTGGCTTTCATGTCGCCGTATGACAACACCAGGTTGAGAGATCCTTCATAATCATCCATATATACATCGCCAAACTTGTTCTCAATCTTCATGGTTGCCCTGGAAGGTACCATAATGGTATAATTGATATTTACAGAATTGGATGATGACAGGTAGGAACCTGCAATGTCTACAATATCCCTGAATACATCGGAACTGTTCTCCCCAAAGGATGTTTTTGCCACCAAATAAGATTGTCCGCTGGTGAATTCAAAATCCACATTTTGTTTCATCTTTTCAAGCTTTTGCTTGTCTTTGGCTCTGATCCGCAAATCAATGGTGAATTTAACCGAATCTGAATGCCAGGGAATCACCTGTATCCTCCCATATTTATTGGAAACCTCAATAGTCACAGTATTGTTAACCTTAAATGACCGGTTTATTTGCTGCGAATATTCAGGCACCTGAGCCTGCAAACCATGAACCAGCAGGCATATGAGAAATGAATACAAGAATCTAAAGCGCATATCCTTCGATATTTGGGATACATTCATCAGCGTATGGTTCAAGCTCTTTCAGCAGGTCTTCGAGAATGGATATTTTCAAACGGTAATTGTCAATGATGGCTTCAATGACCTCCTGGTTGGCCATGTTGTCTTTCAGGTCATTTTTCAACTGGATGTAAACGCTATCGAGTTCCGACATGTCATAGTTGACTTCCTCTACAAGTGACGGGCAATTGGCCAGAATGGGTTCGAGTTCATTCAGCTTCTGATTAACCAGGCTTGTGTAATAAGCCTCAGCTTTCTTAAGTTGTGGTAAAACATTTTCCTTGCCGGCTTTTCCCGGTTTCATCGATTGAAGTCCCCTGCCGTTATATTGGTGTATAATATCATTTACCAAATAAGATGCGCTGAAAATCAGAATAACAATTGCAGCCCGTTTCATAAACAGCTTCCAGTTGAAGTTGCGCTTCACCTTCATATTGGCTTCCAACTGCTTCCATATACGGGGATTGGGCTCCCTGAAATCAAAGCTGTCCCGGTTTTCCGATATGAATTTCTCAAACCTGTCGTCCATGATGCTGGTTTATTAAAATATCTTTAATTTTTTGTTTGGCCCTGGAATATTGTGATTTGGATGTGGCTTCAGAAATGCCCATGATTTGTGCAATTTCACCATGGTCATATCCTTCAAGTAAATACAATGAAAAAACTACACGATAACCTTCCGGCAGATTCTCCATAGCCTGTTGAACCTGTTCCGTTGTCAGCCCCGGAACATCATCATCTGTGTTCTTGCCAACCGGATATTCGGGCAGATGCTCCATGGGTACCAGATCAGCCTTTCTCTTTTTCAGAGCATTGAGACACTTGTTAACAGTTATCCGCTTCAGCCATGCACCGAAAGCCGATTCAAACCGGAACGAACTGAGATTCATGAAGGCTTCAGTAAAAGACTCCTGCAGCATGTCTTCTGCTTCTTCCCGGTTGTTCATCATTCTGTAACATATATTGTACATAGCCTTGGCATATAATTGATATAGCTGATACTGGGCCTTGGAATTGCCGGCTTTGCTCAATTCTATGATCTCACTGTGTATATTATGATAAAACGTCAACTTATAATATTTTTCGAGTGTGCCTGAATGATCATCTACCGGCAAAAAACCCTACCCTCCATGTCAGCTTTTTTCATTTAATGACAAAACAATTTTCTGAAGGTTGCATGATTAGAAATAATTTCTGCGGAATACTTCATTTTTCAAAACCTACCTTCCGACAGTTTTTTACAGCCTTACATAACAAGCTACAATTTCACCAATGAAAAACTTATGGAAATCCTTTTGCTTGTAATTTTTTTCTACCAGGTTTTTCACCAAAAAGTTTTCTTCTTTTAAATAGTCGGCATAGAGTTTACGGCATTCCAATACCAGCCTGGCCTGTTCAAAAGTCACGCTGCCGTTTGGAGTTTCAACTGGTTTTAAACCGGTTTTACTGATCTTATCCACATTGCGTCCTGAATGGGTGCCGCAGAAATTCAGGGCATCCTTGTATTCAACACCCGGGAAGCTCAACGTAAAATGATCGTTTTTTTCTGCGAAATCAAATGTGTAGCGTTGAGGCCTTATGAAACATATGGCAACAGGCTTGTTCCATAGAATGCCTGTTGTGCCCCAGCTTGCAGTCATGGTATTAAAACTGTTCAGGTTTCCTGCCGTTACAAGCATCCAGTCATCATTAATGAGATGGAAAAAATTCTCCTGAAGGGATCCGGGATCTGCCGTTTTAAAAAGAGATGTCAGCATACTGATTATTTTTCTGCAAAAATAGTGTTTCTGAGGAAGTTTGAAGTTAATGTGTTCAGATAATCCTGCTGAAATATAGTACTCCCGGTTACAGCTATTTATTTTTTATTAATTTTAATGTCTTTCAGCGTTCCTAACCCGACAACAACTTTAAACAACCGGAAATTAACTATAACTGTAGATATGAAGAAAGATAAAGTGCCCGAAGGATATTTGTTTTCAAAGCCTTATACCAATTATATCTTTGTTCTCCTGTTCCTGCTTTACATGTTCGACTATGTCGACCGGATGGTGGTAACATCTTTGTTTCCCTTTCTTAAAGCCGACTGGAATCTGACCGATACGCAATGCGGGATGCTGGTTTCATCTGTTTACTGGTCGATAGTGCTTCTTACTTTTCCGGTTTCCATACTGGTTGACCGATGGAGCCGGCGGAAAACCATCGGGCTGATGGGTGTTGTTTGGAGTTTAGCCACCGGAGTATGTGCCCTAACCAGAACATTTCCGCAATTACTTTCAGCCAGAACTTTTATAGGTATTGGTGAAGCCGGTTATGCACCAGGCGGAACCGCAATGATTGCCGGTCTTTATCCGCAGGAAAAGCGTTCCTGGATGATGGGGCTGTGGAATGCATCCATTCCGCTGGGAAGTGCCATTGGTATTGCACTGGGTGGAATTATCGCGGCCAACTGGGGCTGGCGTCATGCCTTTGGGTTGGTTGCAATACCTGGTTTGATTGTGGCCATACTTTTCTTCTTTGTTAAAGATTACAAAACAGTTGGGCTAGTCAAAAACAGTGTGTCCGGAAATGAGGATAAGAATCGCAACGGCGAATCCGGTAAAACCACCATGTCAGTTAAGGATATTTTCAGGGAGTTCGTTGACAAACCCTCGTTGATTTTTACCTATTTTGGTATGGCCGGTGTGGTTTTCACCACTACATCGCTGCTGACCTGGCTGCCTACTTACTTTCACCGTGTTCAGGGTTTGCCAGAAAGTCAGGCCGGGCTGAAATCCAGCGCTGTGATGTTGCTGGCACTGATTGGAGCGCCTCTTGGAGGGTATATTGCCGATAAATGGCGAAAAAAGAAAATTAACGCACGATTGCTGTTTCCCACCATTACATCTCTGATTTCTGCTGTATTGTTGTTCTTTGCCTTTGTTGTTTTTCCCGGGAAAATGCAATATGTGATCCTGCTTTCCCTGGGTATGATTATTACTGCTTTTATATCCGCTGCTTCTGCTGTTACCCAGGACGTGGTTCATGCCGGAATGCGCGCCATGTCATATGCCATCGCGGTGGTTGTTCAGAACCTTCTGGGGGCTTCCATGGGGCCCATTGTTATCGGAGCCATATCGGATGCGTCTAACATTCAGACTGCCATGTCAATTCTCCCGGTGGCGCTGCTGCTGGCTGCACTCATGTTCTTTTCAGGATCTTTCTTTTATGAAAAAGATTTGAATAAGGTGGAGCAGGTTCAACTGGAATCCATATAATTCTGGTCACTTTTTCCTTTCTTATATTAAATTTGCATTTTCCTAAAGCATTACTGATTTGTTCAGAAGAAAAGCAATAGATGAATGGGCACTTGATTACTGGCTGCTGCAATCCTATGCAAAGCTGTGCTTCAGAGTATATTACCGGAAAGTGGAAGTAGTCAATAAAAACCGTATTCCGCTGAATCAGCCGGTAATACTGGCGCCCAACCACCAGAACGCACTTATGGATGCCATGGTACTGGTGTGTAAAACACAGTTTCAAAACGTGTTTCTTGCCCGGGCAGATATTTTTAAAGGCAAGAGGATGACCCGCTTCCTGAATTTCCTCAACATCATGCCTATTTACAGGATGCGTGACGGTATTGAGAATGTCAAGCGCAATGATGAGGTATTTGAAAAAACCCTTCAGGTATTGCATAACATGCACAACCCGCTGGGCCTTTTCGCCGAGGGAAACCATGGCGACAAACGCCGGTTAAGGCCACTGGTAAAGGGCTTATTCCGAATCGGCCTTCAGGCCCAGGAAAAATACGGCAATCTTCCGGCCGTTAAAATTATTCCGGTGGGTATTGATTACGGCCATTACCAGCATTTCCGCTCAACCTTGTTTGTAAATGTTGGTGAACCTATTGAAGTATCATCTTTTAACGACACTTACAGGGAGAATCCGGTGCTGGCCATCAACCAGCTTAAGGAATCTTTTGCCACAGCCCTGAGCCGGCAAATGATTGATATTCAGACTGAAGAATTCTACGATTTATACATGCATCTGCGCGAGATTTTTAATGATGAGATACATGAAGAATTGGGCATCCAGGAAACATCACTTGCCTCAAAATTCAAGGCCGATAAGGCCATGATTGAGTTGTTAAACAAGGAACTCAACCAGAACCCCGAAAATATGAGAAGCCTGGATGTGCTGGTTTCGGACTATCAGCAATCGGTTCGAAAGGCAGGATTAAGAGACTGGGTTATCCGGAAACAGCCATTCACTATACCTGGTTTGATCCTTTCAGTTTTAGCCCAGCTCATACTGCTGCCCGTATTTGCGTTTGGTTTCCTGAATAACTGGCTCCCTTACCGTTTTACCGGCTCAAGGGTGAAAAATATTAAAGATACACAGTTCCACAGTTCATTCAAGTATGTGATAGGTATGATTGCCTTTCCTTTATGGTACCTCATTCTGGCAGTTGTCCTTGCTTTATTGAGCCTTCCTGCATGGGTTGTATTGTTGTACGTGATTCTGCTGCCTGTAACCGGTTTGGCGGCTTTTCATTACTATATCTGTCTTAAAAAGCTGGTAGCAAAGATCAGATATACCTTATGCAAAAATAGTGCGCTAATGATGCATCTCAGGAACACCAGAAAGGTCATTTCAGACCGTATGCTTGACATCATAAAACGACAAAAAACCTAATATGGAAATAAAAGGTAAAATTGCCTGGATTACAGGGGCTTCGTCGGGTATTGGTCAGGCACTGGCTGAAGAGCTTTTCAGACAGGGAGCCACTGTGATTTTGTCTGCCAGAAACAGTGTCAAACTGGAGGCTCTTAAAAGCAGGTTTGATCAGACTGATAAAAGCAGATCCCATGTTGTTCCCTGTGATGTAACCAAACCCCGGGAGATTCAGGGCGCAGTAGAAAAAATAAGGACACTGGTCAGCAGGATCGACATACTCATCAATAATGCCGGTGTGAGCCAGCGTTCCACGGTTCTTGAAACGCAGATGGAGGTATACAGGGAGCTTATGGAAGTAAACTTTTTTGGCGCTGTTGAAGTCACCAAGGCAGTACTTCCCTGGATGGTTGCGGGCGAAGGCGGCCACATTGTGGTAATCAGCAGTATGGCCGGCAAGTACGGATTTCGCATGAGATCGGGGTATTCAGCTGCCAAGCATGCTTTGCAGGGTTTCTTTGAAACACTGCGTGCTGAAATGAATGAAAAAAATATCCGGGTCACCCTGATTTGCCCGGGCCGGGTAAAAACTGATGTGTCGGTGAATTCACTTACCGGTGACGGGCAAAAACACGGGAAGATGGATAGTGGACAGGAACATGGGGTACCGGTTGCTCAATGCGCAAGAATTATTGTCAGGGCCGTAAAGCGAAACAGGAAGGAAGTGTTCATAGGAGGGCTCGAGGTTTTCCTGCTTGTTGTCAAGCGCATATGCCCTCCGCTTTATTATATGATTGTGAACCGGGCAAGCCCAACCTGATTCAATAAATTGAAGAGAATAATTGTTAATCCATAAAAAGTAATCCAGTGAGAGAAAAAGTAATCAGTGGCATCCAGCAGATAGGCATAGGCGTTCCCGATGTGCGGGAAGCCTGGAAATGGTATAAACAATGTTTCGGAGTTGATATCAGGATGTTTGAGGACTCAGCCGTGGCTGAGCATATGCTTCCTTACACGGGTGGCAAACCGCAGAGAAGGCATGCCGCATTGGCGCTGAACCTGCAGGGTGGGGGCGGATTCGAGATTTGGCAGTATGTTGAAAGAACCCCGTTGTCTCCCAAATTTGAAATCCAACTGGGCGACCTGGGCATTTTTGCTGCCAAAATCAAATGCCGTCATGCCAAAACCACATACGAATTTCTGAAGTCCAAAGGTGTGCAGATGCTGAGCGGGATCCTCCGGGATCCGCGTGGTAAAGAGCATTTTTTTATTAAGGACCCCAATGGAAATATATTTCAGCTGGTAACCAGTGTTACCTGGTTCCGCAATGAGAAGAAACCAACCGGAGCCGCTTATGGCGCGGTGATTGGGGTATCGGATATCGACAAATCGAAAGAATTTTACAGCAGTATACTGGGTTACGATCAGGTTATTTTCGATGAGACTACGGTATTCGGCGAATACGCTGGTTTACCCGGTGGAAACAGCCGTTTCAGAAGGGTTTTGCTCAGGCACAGCAAACCAAGGCTGGGCGCTTTCAGCCCGATTTTCGGAACCAGCGAAATTGAACTGGTTCAAGTGCTTGACCGTGAGCCTCAGAGAATTTACAAGGAACGTTTCTGGGGTGATCTTGGATTCATTCACCTGTGTTTTGATATAAGGGGTATGAACCTGCTGCGTGAAGAATGCAAACAAAAAGGTTGTCCCTTTACCGTAGATGTTGATCACAGCTTTGACATGGGAGAAGCGGCTGGCTCATTCTCTTACACCGAAGACCCTGACGGCACCCTGATAGAATTTGTGGAAACCCATAAAATTCCGATTCTGAAAAGCCTGGGATGGTATCTGAATCTTCGGAACCGCAAACCTGAAAAGGCTTTGCCAAACTGGCTGCTTAAGGCAATCAGCTTCAACAAAGCCAGGGATATATAAAGTCTACGGATGCGCTGCTAGTTACCAGTTGTATAGTTTGCAGTGCCGGTTCCGATAAGCATGTTGCCGCTATCGGCCGACCTGCCTTCAACCGTAATGCAAACCGGTGCAGCAATATCTCCGTTAAAGAACCTGATCACTGCCGTGCCTGAAGGGCCTACATTTACCCTGGGATCCCAGTAAAGCGTTTTGCGCTGATCTTTTTCGGATTTGTTCTTATTTGTCCCTGATTCATAAAACGGACTTCTGAAAGCTTCATTCAAATTAACCTGTGGTTTTTCAGGCCGGTCGGCTTTGGCCTTTGATTTCTCTGATTGATCTGATTTGGTGAAAATTTCGATAATTCCAACATTATTGAGCCCTGTGTATTTCTGTATATCTATGGGTTCAGTAGATATATTTACCCTCATAATATCCCGGGGAATCAGACTGTTAAAAACAGCCGGGTCAGTGCCCATATAAACCCCATCGATGGCAATGCCTGCACCTTCCTGGTTGCCAAATGAGCTGATGCCGCTGTTTAGAAACTGTATTTTGCCGTTAACAAGCTTATATGGCCTGATACTGTATATGATATCAGGGACATCTTTCTTTTTGCTGTAATCAGTGCCTGCCTGCTTATTTGATGATCCCGGATTTTGAATAGCGTACATGTTATTTTCCGGAAAAATGTTGTAAGGTTTACCCGGGGCATGAGACATGCTGTTAAGGGCCTCGGCAAAATAAACTGCCAGTTTTCTTTCATAATCTATTGTTGGAATGGGCATGCCATTTTCTTCCAGGGTTGAAAAGACAGGACTTTGTAAATTGGTATTGAAAACTGATCGCCAGGTAAATCTTTTAAAGGTGTTGGCAATAAGCAGGTTGTCCAGAGCGCTTTCGGAATGGGGATTTTCAGCAATATAGTAATCAGGTGTTGGCAAATAGCCTATTAAATCGCTTTTTAAGCTGGTATAAGCTAAAAAGCCCGGATTGTCAGGTAGCGTATCAGTTTCCGAAACAGCTGCAGCTATGGCCAACTCTGCTGCAACCGGTAAACCCTTTTCATCGGTAACCTCTATCGAAATGGATACTTCTTCCCGGGGGGTATAAACTTGTTTACCAGGTTTAACTGCAATATGCAATTTTTTGTTTTTGTTAATGTAGACAAGTCTTTTGGCAAGCAGGTTTTTCAATGAATCGAAGGCCGTGAATTCTGCTACACCTGCCGGAAAATCAGCAATTGGTACCTTGATCGTGGTAAGACCCGATGTTCTTTTGGTTTCCATCCAGTATACCTGTCCCTTCATCTGCCCGATGAAATAATAGGTGTTGGGAAGCACGCCTGTTTGTTCGGCCGACATGGTCAGTGTGTCGGCAGTTATTCCTTCCACTCGCATAGCAAGTCCCGACCTTCGTGCCACAGGAAGGCTAAAAGTT
The DNA here is from genome assembly GCA_046481675.1 of Bacteroidales bacterium. Classification (GTDB taxonomy): domain Bacteria; phylum Bacteroidota; class Bacteroidia; order Bacteroidales; family UBA10428; genus UBA5072. Next base: position 25,749 of record JAWOJJ010000100.1, read on the forward strand.
TTGGTAATGCCTGCCGGATGAGTTATTTTAAGATAATAAGCCTGGCCTTTTTCAGGACTCAACGTAAAGGAGCCTGCACCCTTATATGTGCTGCTTACTTTTTTTATGAACTGGTGTTCCGATGTGTAGATTTCTCCTGAAAAATCTACCGGTCGGTCGGCCAGGTTAAAGGACCGGAATGCAATTTTTGTGTCCACATTAGATATCAATGCACCTCCTTCAGGATAAAACATAACATTCAGGTAGTTGTCAGCTGTGGGAATAACAATACCGGTAGCAATATCCTTATTTTTATAGGTTGCAGTTACATTTAGTTTCAGGGCTTCATTTTCTTTATATTCAGGCATAGGCAGGTTAATTGAGGCTTTTCCGCTTTTACTGGTTTTCCCGTTTCCGCTTGCCAGGATGTTGTTGCCACTTACCAGCTCATAGGAAAATGGAGCCGAAACCGGATCAGATTCTTTTCGGGTAGTGGTGAATGCGGCTCTGATGTCAGAACCGGGTTTGATGATCATGTCACTGAACTGAATGTTCACAGAAAGGTCCTGATCCCTTTGATCGGTAATGAAAATATCTTTTTCAAATATCCTGTTGGAGGGTGTGTTTTTCATCCAGGAAGTATAGGCAATCAATTTGTAATACCCTGCATTCAGCATGGACGGAATGAGAATGTTCCCATTCAGTTCATTGCCTGTGAAAGGAAGAATATGATTGATCACTTCATTGCTGTCCTTATCAATCATGGAAACAAAAAGGTAATGACTCCTTATTTGCGATTCACTTCCCGGGTCACCTGTTATCCATGTTTTAAACCACAGGGTTTCATCCGGTGAGTAAACAGAACGGTCGGTTTGCAGGTACACACTCTCTTCAGGATACTTTTCCATAAAAAGGTTCAGCTTTCCCATAATTTCATTACTAACCTGTGCATGAACCCGGGGGCAAAGACCAAATGCCACTGCAATCAGTATGGCAGTTTTAAAGCTTTTAATAATCGTCATGATTGAAAAGATTGTTTTATGAAACCTGGAGCAAAATAAGCATGATTTGTTGCTCACGCAGCAATCATTCTATAATAATAGACCGCTAAAGAGCCATTGAACCCTATCCTTCAATTATCATGCCGGTTTCGCTGTGTTCTGAATTCTAAATGCTGCTATTATCCGTTTATCGCTTGCAGCTGACACCTGTTTTTGCTTTCTGTGTTTTCGAAGGAGAAGTTATTTGCACGAAAAAAAGCCCCGGGTGACAGGGTTATAAACTTAATAAGAAAATGATTATGTCGACCCGGGACCTTCAAAAAATTTTGGCTTGCCTGCACTTATTCGGTTTCGTACCTGCCTGTGGCCTGCAAATACGCGTTCAGTCTGATCCGGTAATAGACGCGGGCATCTGTCAGCATATTTTTAGCCTGTTGCAGAAGTACCTGTGCCTCAAGCATATCAGAAATATTGATAATGCCTGCTTTGTAGTTGTCTCTGTTGATTTTCAGGTTTTCCTCAGCCTGTGAAATGGTTTCAACAGCAATATCAATTTGTTGCCGGGCTTCATTGAGTTCGTTCCAGTTTTTTCTGATCTGAAGCATCATGAGTTCAGTCTGATCCTCTGAGTTATTCAGTGCAATTTCTTCCTGGTATTTTCTTTCTTTGATGGTATGAGCTGCACCCCACCAGTCGGATATGGGAATGTTGATGGTGCCGAAGATCATGGAATTGGTAGCGCCTTCATCAGGAATATTGTAATAAAGCGCACCAACCCCAACACCCGCCTGCGGAAGGTATTCGCCCACCTTCATCCGCGTTTTGAGCCGTTCAGCTTTCAGGCTTTGTTGTAGAAGATTGTATTCCTCCCGGTTCTGAACCGCTTCGTCTCCATTTACATAAACAGCGGCAGGTTCGCGGAAATCAGCCAGTGTGTCGACCAAAATCATTGATGAATCATAGGGCATGCCAATGTATTGGCAAAGAGCCATGGAGGCCAGCCTGATGCCATTGTTGAGCTTCAGTTTGGCACTCTTTACTTCGCTTTGTTTCAGCGCAACTTTTAGCACGTCGTTACGGTTGATCAATCCCGCCTGCCAGGCATCACTGGCCTCCTTATGCAAGCTGTCAAGTAATTCTGCAACAACCGCCAGCGTTTGTTTCTTTTCATTCAGCGATACCACAAGCCAGTATTTTTCCTCAGTTTTCTGCAATGCATCATGTCTTGACAGAATCAACCTGCCTGCGTTCACATCCACGCCAACACGGGCCAGGCTGTTTCCATTCAAGATACGGCCTCCGGTAAAAATTGGCTGAATGGCAGTTACAGCAGCAATATTTCCCTTATCAAGCATTGACAGGGATAGTCCAGGAAAATAGGCAAACTGACCGGGCACAGGCGCCGGAGGTGTGGTACCATCAGTAGCCAGAATAGGTAGTTGACCACCTTCGACATCCAGGTTGAACAAGGGTTCATTGAACCTGAATGACATGGCTGTTGCACTGATTTTGGGAAAGTAATTCGTAAAAGCAGCTTTTTTAACCTGCTCTGAAGCAAGTAACTCCAGGTTTGAATTCCGCACCTGAACGTTGTTCTCAAGTGCCATTTTTTTGCATTGCTTAAGCGTATATTGATTCTGACCAGAGGCATCAAATGGATCTCCCAGAAAAGTCATTACCATCATCATCGAAACCAATACCGGTTTCATACCGGAGCCTTCTGAAGTGGCTGTTTTTTTCTGATTCCGGAAAATCATCCAGTAGGCCACAGGGAGTATCAGTACCAGCAAAATCATGGAAGTGATGGTTCCAAAGCAGATAACTGCACCCATGGGACTCCAGAGCGGGTTGGAACTGATGATCATGGCAATGACACCAACGGAAGCCGCTGCCGATGTCAGGAAAATCGGTCGCATCCTTCGTTTCCCTGCTTCAATGGCAGCATCCTTAATGCTCAGATTGTGCTTATAGCGCAGTTCTTCGGCATAGTCGAGCATGATGATCCCGTTACGTACAAGAATCCCTATAAGACTTACAATTCCCAATATCGAAGTGATACCGAATTCAACCCTGACCAGCAGTACGCCTAAAAAGGCTCCAAGTAAGCTGAGTGCCGATGAACCCAATACAAGCAGTGCCAGGTTGATTTTTTTGAAGTGAATAACCAGGATCATAAATACCATGAATATACTGATAATCAAACCTGTCATAATTCCCGGAAGGTATTCTTCATCATTCTCATAGGCACCGCCGTATGTTATGGCAACACCCTCGGGAACATGAATGGATTCTGCAATGGCCCTGACTTCCGGAAAGATGCGGTTCACATTTTCACCCCGGCTGATATCCGCCATCACCGTTAATGTGGGTATTCCGTTTCTGCGTACGATCTGACCTTCATCCCAGTCGGCATGAATGGTGGCTATTTGCCTCAAAGGCACCGAAACCCCTGGAATCAGGGAATGGATGTATTCATTGTCAAGACCTGCGGAAGCCAATTCGTCATCAGCGGTTGCTTTTAGCCTGACTGTTAGCGGGTAATCATTTTCCCATACTGTGGTTACCGGAAGTCCGTTGTGCCTGATAGCCAGGTTTATGGCTACCGTGGTTTTGTCGATACCCAGACGGTTTGCTTCAACGGCATGAATATCCACCCTGTTTGTGGGTTGCATATCGCCGAAATCACTGCGTACCCAGCATATGCCTTTTACACCGCGCATCTTAACAATCAGTGAGTCGCCGGTTTCCTTAAGGGTACTGATGTCATCCCCGCTGATTCTTACTTCAATAGGCGCAGCCACAGGTTGATAATCGAGCTGTTTAAAACGGACGTAGGCGTTGGGGAAGTAGTTGGCATACCTACCCGAATATTCATCAAGTAAAAGCTCGGTCTCCTTGCTTGATGGGGTGTTTACAATGAACTGAGCGTAGTTTTTTGCCGGGATCCTGGGTGCATAGGTTGTGTGGAAACGCGGCGAGCTGCTGCCAATAAAAGAGGTAACCGACAGGATCCTGTTGTCTGCTGTCAGCAATTGCTCCAGGCTGTCAGCCACACCGGCCGTGCTTGCCAATGAGCTTCCCTGAGGCAGGTAGATTTCTACCGCAAACTGGTTGCGTTCGGCAACAGGCATCAGGCGTTGCGGTACGATTAAGAACAGCCCAGCTGCTAACAACACCGAAAGGATGCCTAGCCCCAATGTAAGTTTTGGCTTTTCAAAAGCTTTCAGAAGGTATTTCTCGTAATTCTTCTGTATGAAACCGAGCATGTTGAATCCCTTCCTGCGTGCACCTTCATTTCTATGGAACCCGCTGCTTATAATGTAATATTCCAGATAAGGAATCACCATCATGGCAACCAGCAACGATATGCCCAGGGTAAGTGTCACCGTCCAGGGGAACATTTGCACAAAGTCTCTGAAAGTGCCTTTAAGCGTGAACAAAAAGGGAAAAAAGGTAATGCTTATGGCCAGTGTGGCTGAGAATATTGCCTTAAAGTAAATATTGGCACTGGAAATGGCAGCATCCCAGCGCGACATACCCTGGTCAAGCTTCTCCATGTAACTGTCGACAATTACAATGGAATTGTCGACGATCATACCCAGTACTACTATTAACGCGGCAAGTGTTACGGTGTTTAATTCCAGACCCAGCACATACATCAGTCCGAGTGAAATGAAAATGGTAACCGGTATTGAAGAAGCAGCTACCGAGGCCACACGCAAGGGCAACAACAACATGGTTACCAGGATAACAGAAATAATGGCAAACAGCAATTCAAAAAGAAAGGTGGAAACGGATCTTTTTACCACGCCCGGTTGATCGGCGATCCGATTGATGCTGATTCCTTCGGGCAGTGTTTTGGTGAAATCTTTCAATACCTGGTCAACATTTTCTCCATACTCCACTATATTATTTCCTTCAAGCATTTCCATGGAGATCAGGAGGCATTTATGTGCATTGTTCTCAATGTAATTATCGGGATCGGGGTATTCCCTTATAATTGTAGCAATATCCTTCACCCTGATCATATTACCAACGGGGTCCGAATAGATAATCTGGTTGGCAATATCATCTTCGGTTTTATACATCGGCGAGATATGGATGGGTACTTCCGCATCGCCCAGATCCACAGTAGCTCCGGATGTCGTAAGGCCCTGGGTAAAAAGGTTTGCGGTGATCATGGATGAGCTGATACCGTATTTTTCCAGTTTTATTTTATCAAGGCAGATGCTGATTTGTTCGTTCTGCAATCCGTAATGCCGCAATTTGGAAACCGATTCGATGCGCCTGAGACGGTCCTCAAGCTTATTCAGGTAAAACTCAAGTTCCCGGTAGCTGACCTCATCTCCTTCAAGCGAGATCAGCAGGGCTGATGTATCTCCGAAATCATTATCTGCATAGAGTGCCAGTACTCCTGCAGGAAGGGAGGGCTTCAGGTTATTCAGTCCGTGTTTCAGCTTCGACCAGAACTCATCAGCATTCCTGACATTGTCGTTCAGCTCGACAAACAGGATCATAAGTCCCTCTTTGGAATAAGAGTAGGTTTTCTTCTTATTTACCTCTTTATAGCTGAAGAGGTATCTTTCCACTTTGGGTGTGAGTTGTTCCTCCACCTGTTCGGATGTGGCTCCGGGATAGGCGGCTATTACCAAACCCTGGCGTATGGTAAACACGGGGAATTCCTGACGTGGCATTTTAAACAGGGCAAAAACACCCAAACCAATCAGAAGTGCAATAACCAGGAACACAATCTGCCGGTTCCTCATGGCGGATTCCACAAAGGAGATCTTTTTGCTCATCTTAGCGGATTATTTTAATTGACGACCGGTCATTGATTTTCTGGTATCCGTTTGTAATTACCTGGTCTCCCTTTTCAAGACCACCGGTAATGATAATGCTTCCCAGTGCAGTTAATGCTCCTGTAGTGATGTTTCGGCGTAAAGCTTGTGAACTGACTGAATCTGCAACATAAACAAACCTATTGCCTGCGGCATCAACCATTACTGCCTGTTGCGGTATGCAAAGGACTTTGCCGGCGTCGGTACTGCCTATAAACACATTGCACAACATGCCCGGTCTGAGGCGGTAACCCGTGTTTTCTATTGTGATCTTTATCTCGTAGGAATGGGAAATGGGATTGGCTATAACACCTTTTTGCACCACCTTACCTTTATATTGAGCATTATTCAATGCAGGCACGTATATTATTGCAGGTTGACCAGTAAAAACAGACGCAATCTCGTTTTCAGGAATGGCTACCTTGATGTTAATTTTATCTATATTAACCAGCGTGATTACCGGAGAACCGGGTAAGGCATTCATTCCCGGTTCGGCCGACCGGGTGCCAATCATACCCGAAACAGGGGCAAACAGGCTGCAATCGTCAACGTTTTTCTGAGCTAACTTTGAAGCAGACTTGGACTGTTCCAAACCGGTTTCTATTTCAATCATTTTTACTTCGGGCAGGCTTCCGTTTTTGTACACGGCAGAAAGCCTTTCATAAGCATCCTGAGCCTGTTTTTCTTTTGCCATTGCGGCTGCAAGAATATTCCGGTAGCTTGCCGTGTTTAGTGCAGCCAGCAACTGACCCTTATTCACTGTCTCTCCTTCACTTACCATTACTATTTCAATGGTTCCGGCAGTAAGAAATGTAAGGGGAATCGACTGGAATGCTTCCGCCACGCCCACATAATTGCTCTGTCCATTTATTGATGCGTAATCAACAGCCATCACCTTTACCGCGATGGTGTCTGATGTAATGACAGTGTTCACCTGTTCATGTCTGCACCCGAACAGACTGATCATAAGTAATCCGATTACCGGTAATAATTTGCTTTTCATGCTGGCTTTTTTTAGGGTTGAGATTCGACCTGATAAGTTATTAAAATAAAAGGGTAACTCCAACAAGAACCGACTTGTTATGGTCTTCAGGTTGTGATTCTAATACTTCAGTCAGACCAAGGGAATACCTGAAACCTATCTGCATCAGGTGTTTTCCTGCAGACATTTGAATTCCGCCTCCAAAGGTCCAGCCATATTCTGTTTTATTGATATCCTCATCTTCCGGTGCGGTCAGTAATTCCGTTCCTTCAAGCGTGAGTGTATTTTCGGAATAACATCTGAATCCGGTATAAAGACCTGTAACCCCATATAATCTTGTGTCTCCTGTAACCGATAAAGTACCTTCAATCAGTAGAGGAACGTTGAGGTAGTGGTACATGCCTGTAATTTTCTCATCCTGGTTAAAAAGTTCCTTGTTCTTTCTGAAGCCCTTTTGCTCATATAAAACCCCCGTCCTGACCCCGAATGTTTCATTGAATGCGTATTTCACTTCGAGACCTCCGCCAAATCCCGTCTTCAGCGCTTCGTTATTATACAAATTACCGGGTTCCGACAAGGTGGATACATTCAGTCCTGCTGTTACTCCCAATCTGAGTTTTTGGCCATAAAAGGGCAGTGTACTCAAAAAAACCATTACGATCGTGATAACTAAATTTCTTTTCATTGTATTGATTATGAAATATGTAAATTAATAAAAGTTTATATAAATCGACTAAATAGGTAAAATAGTCGAAAATATTTCAAAAAAAATTAAGGCCTCATTATTCCGTAAAACAACACGTTTAAAAGTTCTTCCAGGTTGTTTTCGGCATCCTTGCGCTTGTTCGACCAAAACATGGGGACCTCAAGGCCCTTTAAAGCCGTTACAATGGCAATTGAAGCGAGTTCCGGATCCTTCATGTGAAATATCTTTTTTGCCACACCTTCTTCAATGATGTTCTGAAGCAGTCTGACTTCTTCCCGGTCGTACTTATCCCTGATCCGGTTGATTACCTCAAGGTGACTCACTACTTCAGACCGGATGGCGTCATAGTAATTAGTTACCTTTCGGAAGGTTTTCATTCGTGTGAATACATAGGTTTTCAATTTTTCAGCCGGATCATCAACCTGTGAAATGGCTTTGGTAACCTCCTGCCTGAGGAACTCGGCTTCACGTTCAATCACTGCTTCATAGATTTCTTCCTTGCTCTTAAAGTAATAATATATCGAGCTTTTTCCTTTGCCCATGGATTGGGCTATTTCATCCATTGTGGTTTTCCTGAAACCAAACCTGTTAAATATATTCCTTGCTGCAGCAATGATCTGATCTCTTATTTCCAATTTGCAAGTAGCCATTTTTATAATTCGACTAAAACAGTAAAACGGTCCAAAAGTACAGATTATTTTTAAACTGACAAATTTTTCTGGTATTTTTTGCTGTTTATCATCCAATTTGGTTCAGGTTTCTTAAAAATCTGTTAATTTTCTCAACGCCTGTTTACTATGATTTTAGTTTTTTCCTATCTTTAGTTGCTCCGATCAATTGAACCATTTCGCGATTAACGCCTATTGATATGCTACCTTCAGAAAACCAGGCTGACTATACTGTCATGCTGCCCGACCAGATGGAAGGATGGCAGGCAGAAAAAACAATCCTGCTCAATACACCTTCGGATTTATACAACTATATGGACGGGGGTGCAGAGTTGTATATTTCCTATGGGTTCGGACAGGCAATGAGCAAAACCTACACTAAAGAAGGAAATCCTGAAGTGATTGCCGAGGTTTACAACTTAATTGATGCAAGAAACGCTTTCGGAGTTTTCACACAAGCCCGGGAGGATGAAGAAAAGCTTTATGGCCAGGGAACTTATTTGCTTCCGGGAGCTGTATTCTTTTGGAAGCACAGGTATTATGTTTCTCTTTCTACCTGGGATGCCTCTCCCGAAGCTGAACGCTTCATCCAATCACTGGCAGCACATATCAGTTCATGCATAGCCCAAGATGGCGAAATACCGGCTGTGGTCAGTTACCTACCTCAGGGGGGGCTGATTCCTTTCGGTTTTAAATACTTTCATCATTCCGTTTGGATGAATGCCTTTTTCTTCATCAGTGACCACAATATTCTGAATATTGATAAGGACACGGATGCAGTTCTTGCCCGTTATGCCCGGGGTGAGGGTAGAATGTACCTGCTACTGGTTCAGTATCAGGATGACTTATCAGCCGGACGTGCTTTTAACAATTTCGGGAAAGAGTTTTTCCCGGATGGATTGAAAGACAATTGTGTCAGGTTACCCGATAATACCTGTCTGGCTGCTGCTAAAACCGGTAATCTTGTTGTTGCAGTTTTTAACGGTGAAACCGGTGATGATGCCAGACATTTGCTCACAACTGCCCTGAATATTTACGGCTCTTGCGAAAATAAATAAACCTTAAACAACAAAACCTATGCATAACAAGCTGTCGCGTCGCAAAATGATCGCAAATACGGCAAAATTTGCGTTGGGAAGCACC
>JAWOJJ010000029.1:0-26508 GCA_046481675.1 Bacteroidales bacterium
CAATAACTGAATCTACTATTAAATGTTCATTGTTGATTTGTTGAGTTTTGTTTTCAAAAAGAGCATGTTTATTGACTTTATTTGTGATAAGCATGATGGATTTTGATTTTTGTAAACGATATTAATAAATAACTTAAAGTTGTATTATGAGAAGTTTTTATAAAATTGTTTGTATTGTGACTTCTGTATTATTCGTTTATTTAGCCATTCAGTTGCTTTTTATGCCTGATTCTTTTCTTCAAGACCTGGGGTTACAGCCTTCTTTAACTGCAACTGTACTTGCTCGAAGAGCGGCCATGTTTATGTTAGGTGTTTCTGTTTTGATGTTTGCATCGAGAAACCTGCACCCTGCGAAAGCGAGACAAATAATTTGTATGGCTACCGGGATTACACTTTTTGGATTGTCTTTCATGGGTAGTTATGAGTTTATTAAGGGAACAGTAAATGCCTCTATTTTCGTAGCTATTATCACTGAGACGATACTTTGGATTTCTTTTGGGATAATCATATTAAAAAACAGAAATTCTAAAACAGCTCAATAATTAAAAATGTGTGAAAATAATTTATACCAGCTGCCACACCCGGTTACCAAAGCGCCCATGAAAACCTGCCTACCGGTAGGCAGGGTAGGCAGGGTAGGCCAGGGCATTGCGCATTCCAGCGGACGTTGACACAATAATGACCAGAATCGACATGAATATGATAGTTTATTTATTATTAACGATTAATCATTAATTTATGAGAAAGCTATTTTTAATTATTATTACTTGCCTTCTGGCAATTTATTCAGTTCATGCGCAATGCGATTGTGCTGTAATAAGAATGACAGATAAAATCGATTCGATTTCTCATGTTAATAACATTATACTTGGACAAGTAGTTTTTAATAAATCTACCAGTGATTTAGGTCAGATATGGTCAGATAAATCAGAATTCAGATTTGATGGTGACTTTTTGGTCCTAAATGAAGTATATTATAATATGAATAAGCTCCTTTATTTTAGTGTTAAGAAAAAACATATAGAATTTGTATTTCAGAAGTTATAACTACTGTGCCCTGCCCGGTCATACACCGCCTGGCTGTAGGCAGGGCAGGCAGGCTATTCGGCCAGCTTTAATTGACACCATTCTGAACAGATATGATCCTTAAACTTCTCATTAGAAATCTTTTAAAAAGGCCCTTTTTAAATCTTATTAAAATTGCAGGGCTGAGTTTTGCATTAACCGGAATAATATTTATTTCGCTCTTATTGAAATATGAACTAACCTATGATTCGTTTCATAACAACTCCAATAGGATTTACCGCATCACAATAACCAAACCGGAGTTTTTAGGAGGTAAACATTTTGCGCGCACCCATAACGTAAGTTTTATCCCCGAATTAAAAGAGCACTTTGCCCAAGTGGAAAATTATGTGAGATTGTTACCAATTTGGGGAGGTGTTATTATGCATAATAAAAGATATTATGATATTCAACAGGCATTTGAAGCCGACAGTACCTTTTTCCAGGTATTTCATGCTGATCTGCTTACAGGTGATAAAAATGAGGTGCTTAATAACCCTGGCTCAATGGTTATAACTGAGAAAATCGCACAGAAAATATTTGGAGATCAAAACCCTATAGGGCAAACACTTGAAATTCCTGCAGGACAGTATTATGGAGAAAACTACAAGTACACCGTTAAAGGCATAATGAAGGATTTCCCTAAGAATAGTCATTTTCATCCCGAAATTATCGCTTCGGCACTCAATGAGGAATATAAAGGATGGGCCTGGGCCTATTTATTGCTATCAGAAAATGCTTCAATTGATAACTTGCAGAAACAATTCCATGAATTTATAGCCGGTAGTACTGAAGGAAAATACGAGCCCTTAACCTGGCAAGTATATCTTCAAAAAATAACAGATATTCACCTTTACTCGCACAAGTTGCGGGAAATAGAAGAAAACAGTGACATTTCCAATGTATATGTGCTCATTTTTGCTGCTATCATATTGGTGCTGATTTCAATGAGCAATTATGCCAACCTCAATATTGGTATGGCCAGTTATCAATCAAAATTCCTTTATATAAACAGCATATTGGGTTCATCAAGAAAAACCAATCTTTCCTATTTTTTATATGAAGGTATTGCAATTACCATTTTAACACTGATCCTGACTATTTTTATCTCCATTTTGGTAAAGAGATTTATTCACAACAATTTCCAATTGGACCTTGGATCAGGAAGTGGTCTGCTGTTTAGTATAATCGTTTTATCATTCAGCTTGTTATGTGTTATGTTTAGTACGCTTCCTTTATTAAAAACTGCATTAACGAACCTGAAAACAAATTCCAAATTTGGAAGTTCAGTTGAAAAAAAGGTAAAAGGGATGAGTAAAACCTTGATTACAGCTCAATATTTGTTTTCAATAGTACTTATTATAACTGTACTTGTTATCGCCAAACAAACTGATTTTGCGCTAAATAAAGGGCTAGGAGTTAAGGAAAACAATGTAATCTGTCTTGATTTTGTGCACCAAAACGTACAGAAGAAATTTGAACTGTTTAAAGAGGAGTTGCTTAAACACAGTAGCATTGAAAGTGTTTCGGCAATGATGGAACCTCCCGGCGGGCAGGCTAACGATATGTTTCCTTTTGAGATGGAAGGTTATAAACCTGATAAGAACAGCAATGAATATGAAAGAATAGGAGTTTTCCCTTGCGACTATTCCTTTCCTGAGGTATTTAACCTGAAGTTTTTGAGCGGAAATACGTTCACTGAAACAAATGATGAAAACGAAGGTTCGGGAGAATACATCATTAACGAATCGGCAATGAGACGATTAGGACATAATGAGCCATCTTTAATTATAGGGAAGGACTTCCAGGTTTTATCAATCGTTTCAGGCGTTCAAATTCCCAGAGGGAAAATAATTGGGGTTGTTGAAGATTTTCATTTGTCAACAGTAAAAAATGAAGTTGAACCACTTGTGCTGTTTAAAAGAAAAGATCTGTGGATAGGCACATTTGCAATAAGCCATAAGTCAGGGATGAGGGAAAATGCAATTTCTGATTTAACGAAAGCCTGGAATAAGTTATTTCCCGAATATGCGTTACAGTATCAATTTGTAGACTCTATGTATAAAAAAATTTATAAGAGTGAGATTTTGCAGGCGAAATTGTTATCTGTTTTTACCATTATTGCGTTAATAATTTGCTCGATGGGGCTTTCAGGTTCAACACTAATTGTTACCAGAAACAGGGTAAAAGAAATAGGTTTACGCAAAGTAAACGGAGCCAAAGTATTAGATATCCTTGCTATGTTAAATGCCGAATTTATAAAATGGGTAATAATAGCATTTGTTGTGGCGTGTCCTCTTTCGTGGTATGCTATGACCAAGTGGCTGGAGAATTTTGCCTATAAAACTGAATTAAGCTGGTGGATATTTGCCCTATCGGGATGCGTCACAATCACTGTTGTTTTGTTTACAGTAAACTGGCAAAGCTGGAGAGCGGCAAACAGAAATCCTATAGAGGCTTTGAGGTATGAATAAAATTGGAAGATAAAGGACTATTCATAATTGGAAATGTTAACCTGCATTCAACATGCGGTCATTCGCAATGCTGTAAACAACTTCGCATTATTCACTTTGAGTAAAAAGTTGTGAGGAATGTTTTTCAAATCATATGGTTTAAATTTAAATAAAATGAAAAAGTCTTTAGGAACCCTTTTAGTTTTATTAGTTATCACAATAAAATCTTTTGGTCAGGATTTTAAAGAGTTCAAGGTTGAGCCTCCTTTAACTCACATATCCGGGAGCCTCTATAATTCCATAAAATTCGTAGATTCCCGGGTAGATACTTCAAACATGGGGATTGTACAAGTAGGCCTTATGAATGCTAATGTAATAGTAAATACAAAAATCCCTTTATCAGAGCAACTAAATGATTATTTGACTTCAGCAATCGATTCGAGTGCAAAGGACGGAGAATTATTACTTCAATTAAGGCATATTCTTTTTTGTGAAACAACCACTATGTCGAGTGAAACGGGGTATTGCTATATGAAGGCAATTCTATATGCAGGTAAAGATGCTCAAACCTATAAAATGCTTTCGGCCATTGATACAGTGATTTTAGTGAAGTCATTGGATGTGACTAAAAAATTGCTTGCATCAGGCAGCAGTTTATTAACAGAATTGATTAATAATAACTTGAAAAATTATCCTGATAATGATGTCATTTATAGCTACCATGATATTGTAAAAACGGATAGTATTGAAAAACGTCAAATAAAACTATACAATACAGATATTTTTGAAAACGGATTATATTGTAGCTATAATTCCTTTAAAAATCAAAAACCGGATAACCAAATTATTGTAGCAACTAAAAAGGATGGTACTATCTCAAGTGTGAGAACAACTGATGTCAATAGCAATCTGGTTAAAGTAAAATCCGATGAAGTTTATGCTATTGTATTTAATGGAAACCCTTATGTGTCGACGGGATATGGCTATTATCCCCTGTACAAAGGGGATGATTATTTTTATTTTGTAGGTAAGGTTAAACCAATGACAACCAATAATGAAGCTAATGTTATTGCAGCAGGTATGATGTTTGGTTTAGTTGGTGGACTGATTGCTAGTGCTGCCAATAGCAGCGGGCCGGGTGAAAATTATTTCATTATAATTGATCATTCTAATGGAGGATTCATTCATTATAAGAAAATGCCAACAAGCACGCATTAATGCTGACGCATCACTATTTCGCTGAAATACCGGGCATCCCGGTTTATATCAAACCATTCACAATTTCGAATACAGGTGTTTAAACGCTTGTACTTCAACATACCAAGCCCTTGGTTAAAACGTTAGATAGTAACCCTTAATTCCATTCAAATGAAAAAAATACTTGCTTTTTGTTTGATCATCCAGTCAATTGCATTATTTGGCCAGGAAGAAATCAATGCAAAGCACAAGGCGAAAATTGGAGCGGGCATTTCCTACTTTCCGGTTACAGAGGTGATGAGATATCTGGGAAGAGATGAAGGTGTTCCGGAAATTGAAGGAAAAGCGTTTTATTCAGCCGGAATTACCGGCGTATTTGCCTTAAAGAAAAACCTTTCCATTGAAAGCGGTGCTTATTTTTCTCATTACAGGGTAAGGGTGGATCTTAGGGAACTCAGTCAGCCAAATTTCTATGAAGACATTCCCATGTTGTATGTACCAATTTCACTTAGGTTCAATTTCAATAAATATGTTTATTTGTCAACCGGACTGTTGTTTGGTTTTGATTTCAGTAATCCCGGCGAGCTGAAGAATCAAACGGGCATCGGGATGATGCTGAGCCCGGGTGTTTCATTTGATTGTTCAGACAGGATTTCGTTATTTCTTAATCCTTATTTGAATTTACCTTCGATGGTGTCCTTTAATTACGGACTGAACAATGACAGAATACTGGAAGCCTCAATAAGGGTGGGATTTTTATATCAGCTTTAGCGGGCGGCTTGTGGGGAATTATAGATAAAAAGGGCAGCTGGGTTGTAAAACCGACTTTCCTGGGAATAACCGATGTATCGGTTATAAACTAATCCCTTCAAGCGGTTGCAAACCCATCCCTTCAAGCGGTTGCAAACCCTTGAAGGGTATTTTATATGACATACAATTTAGTTCTTCCCGGCCCTTTTCCGATCGTGTTCGCTCAGCAGGATTTTACGCAGCCTGATTGAAACCGGTGTGATTTCCACGTATTCATCTTCCTGTATGTATTCCAGGGCTTCCTCAAGGCTGAATTTCACAGGCGGGATGAGCTTTGCCTTCTCATCACTTCCTGAAGCCCGCATGTTGGTTAGTTTTTTTGACTTGGTGACGTTAAGCACCAGGTCGCCTGACCGGCAATGCTCACCTACAACCTGTCCGGCATACACTTCTTCCTGTGATTCAACAAAAAACTGCCCGCGATCCCTGAGTTTATCAATAGCATATGCAAAGGCGGTGCCTGTTTCCATGGCAACAAGTGAGCCGTTAACACGGCGCTCTATAGTTCCTTTAAGCGGCTCGAAATCCTTGAACCGGTGCGACATCACAGCCTCGCCTGCAGTTGCTGTAAGCAGGTTGCTCCGAAGCCCGATGATACCACGTGAAGGTATGTCAAATTCAAGATGAATACGATCACCGCGTCGTTCCATCATAAGCATTTGCCCCCGGCGTGCAGAAACCATTTCAATAGCCTTGCCGGAATATTCTTCAGGGAGGTCGATGTACAAAATCTCCATGGGTTCGCAGGGTTCTCCGGCAATGGTTTTGATGATTACTTTGGGCTGGCCGACCTGGAGTTCATAACCTTCGCGTCGCATGGTTTCAATGAGGATGGATAAATGCAGCACGCCGCGACCGAAAACAATGTGTGAGTCAGGTGTTCCTCCCTGCTCAATGCGCAGGGCCAGGTTCTTTTCCAATTCCTTATCAAGCCTTTCTTTCAGGTGCCGTGAGGTTACGTATTTGCCTTCCTTGCCATAAAACGGTGAATCGTTGATGGTAAAAAGCATGCTCATGGTAGGTTCGTCCACATTAATTGATTCGAGTGCCTCCGGTTCTTCCAGCTCCGCAATGGTGTCGCCAATATTGAAACCTTCAATGCCAACAAGAGCACATATATCTCCGCATGCTACAACAGGAACCTTACGGTAAGCCAAACCTTCATATACCGACAGCTCTTTGATGCGTGTGCGGATAATGCTTCCGTCACGCTTTACCAGTGAAACGCCCATGCCTTCCTTTAATTCTCCCCTGTACAACTTACCAATGGCTATCCGGCCCAGGTAATTGGAGTAATCGAGGTTGGAAATCAGCATCTGGGGCGAACCTTTTATAATAACAGGTGGCGGTATATGCCTTACAATGGCATCCAGGAGCGGGGTGATATCGCCGGTGGGCTTTTTCCAGTCATCCGACATCCAGCCATTTTTGGCAGAACCATAAATGGTGGGGAAATTCAACTGATCATCTGTACCGCCCAGGTTGAACATCAGTTCAAATACCTGCTCCTGAACTTCCTCGGGACGGCAGTTGGGCTTGTCTACCTTGTTAATGACCACAATGGGCTTTAGCCCGAGATTGAGTGCTTTCTGCAACACAAACCGGGTTTGGGGCATAGTGCCTTCAAAAGCATCTACCAGTAACAGCACACCGTCGGCCATATTCAGCACACGTTCTACCTCGCCTCCGAAATCGGAGTGCCCGGGTGTGTCAATGATGTTGATTTTGATACCGGAATAAGTTACCGATACGTTTTTTGCCAGGATGGTGATGCCTCTTTCCCGCTCCAGTTCATTACTGTCCATTACCAGTTCTCCAGGACTCTCGTGAGCCTTGAAAAACTTGGTTTGTAAGAGAATTTTATCTACCAGGGTGGTCTTTCCATGATCTACATGGGCAATAATCGCTACATTCCGGATATCCTTCATTCAAAAATAAAATAGGGCGCAAAGATATAATAAAACTTGAAAATGTAATGAAATGAAAGAATTCCTGCCAGATCATGCTGATTTCAACACCAATTGGCCTTTCCGGGCAGGTAGGAAAAATTTGGCCGGATCGTGAAAGTTGAGTAAATTTAGCACAAAGAATAACACTGAGCCCTTTTTTTAATCTGCCAAATGAAAAAAATACGGGTCATTTTGACATTTCTTTCATTTATGGGTTTACAGGCATACAGTCAACCACTACAAACAGTAGATCAGGTTGATATTGAAAAATACATGGGTCGCTGGTATGACATTGCATCATACCCGGCACGTTTTCTGAAGGAATGCCGTTGCACCACTGCGGATTATGAAATTATACCCGGAAAAAAGTTTATCCGTGTAACCAACCGGTGCATCCGGTTCAAGAATGACCGGTCTGAAATTATTACCGCACGGGGCAAAGCATTTGTTGTAAAAGGCTCAAAAAATACAAAACTTAAGGTTCAGTTTTTCTGGCCTTTCCGGGGCGATTATTACATCATCGGACTTGCCGAAGATTACAGCTGGGCCATTGTGGGGCATCCCACCCGTAAATATTTGTGGATACTGAGCCGTGATTCTTTTGTTCCTACACATACATACAATTTCATCCTGAAGGTTATTGGTGAGCAGGGTTATGACGTGAATCGCCTGGTTAAGACTCCACAAAATTGTGATTCCGCAAAATAGATTTTCATAATATCTGATTTCTCTATATTTTTGCCGCCTCATTCATGTGTTGCAACATGGGCAGGTGTATTTTTACCATTTGTTGCAGCCAAATATTTAAGTTCTCATGCAATTCCCGAAACTGATCAACCTGTCTGATGAAAAGGGAGGTATCCCTGAATTACTGACCATTGCCTTTCCCATGATCATTGCCACTGCCTGCGATGGTGTAATGACGCTAACCGACCGGCTTTTTCTTGCCCGCCTGGGTCCCGAACAAATGAACGCTGCCATGGGTGGCGGCGTGGCCATGCAGATGATGATCTTTTTTTTTATGGGGCTAACCGGATATACCAATGCCCTGGTGGCGCAATTTTATGGATCGGGGAAGAGAAATATGGCTGCAGTGGCTGCCTTTCAGGCTATTATTGTGGCATTGGTGGCATACCCCGTGGTGCTTTTATGCAGACCGCTGGCGCATAGCTATTTCCAATTCATGAACCTGCCGGCACAACAATTGGAATTCCAGATTGTATATTTCAACATTGTAATTTACGGTGCTGTATTCAGCATCTTACGAAACAGCCTGAGCTGTTATTTCTCGGGTATCGGTCGCACCAAAGTTGTAATGGTGGCAACAGTAACTGCTATGGTGGTGAACGTGGGACTCGACTATGTTTTGATTCCCGGAAGATTTGGATTCTCTTCAATGGGGATCAGGGGGGCTGCTTATGCCACTGTTATCGGGGGAATATGCGGACTATTAGTACTGATGATTGCCTATATCGGCAAGAAGAACTGGCACAATTTTGAGGTGGCGCGATCCTTCCGGTTTGATGCCGGGGCCATGCGCAAATTGCTGTATTTTGGGTATCCGGCCGGTTTGGAATTGTTTCTGAATTTTCTGGCCTTCAGCGCCATGATCTCTCTTTTTCATTCGCAGGGTAATGTGGTGGCAACAGCAAGTACCATTATGTTTAACTGGGACCTGGTATCCTTCATCCCGTTGCTTGGCATTGAAATTGCAGTTACCAGCCTGGTTGGCCGCTATATGGGAGCCGGCGATCCGGATACGGCACACCGGGCAGCCATCTCAGGCATCAAAACGGGAATTCTGTATTCTGTTTTTATACTTTTTTTGTTTTTACTGATCCCGGAAACCCTGGTTATGGTATTCCGGCCTGAAAACCCCGACAGCGTGTTTACGGATGCAGTGCCCATTGCCAAGGCCATGATCAGGCTGGCGTCGATTTACGTGCTGGTGGAGGCTGTTATGGTAGCCATCGTAGGCGCTTTAAGAGGAGCCGGAGATACGCATTTCACCATGCTCATTTCAGTGGCAGGCCATTGGCTGCTGTTGCCCATTTTGTACCTGCTGATGAACGTGCTTGGCAAGTCGGCCGTAACCGGATGGCTGGGACTCATCATCTTTTTCAATATTTTCTGCGCTGTGCTGATTCTCAGGTTCCGCAGCGGGAAGTGGAGGAAGATTAAGGTATTAGGGGGAGGGGAGGAGTAGCGGCGGTAGTAGCCGTCATTGCGAGCGAAACGCAGTGGAGCGTGGCAATCTCAAGTTAAACGAAGCTCAACGAAGTTAATCTTGTTTTAATTGAAGAGATTGCTTCGGTCGTGCCTCCCTCGCAATGACTCGCTTCTTCAGCAACTGCGGTAACAGTGACAATATTAATAAAGCCCCTGATGTTATGTAGAATATATGCAGAGAATATTCATATATATAGAATGTTGCCGATTCTGCTTCCAAATTTTCGGTGAATATTTTGGCTGCTAAGGCTAAATGCACTATCTTGCGCCCCTTAATTTAAAATAATCTATTATGCTACATTATAAAGAATTGGGGTTGGTGAATTCCCGGGAACTGTTTAAGAATGCTGTGAAAGGCGGATATGCCATACCCGCATTTAACTTCAACAATCTTGAACAGATGCAGGCAATTATCAGTGCCTGTGTTGAAACAAAATCCCCGGTTATTCTGCAGGTGTCAAAGGGTGCCCGTAAGTATGCCAATCAAACTTTGCTCCAGTATCTGGCAAAGGGTGCTGTTGAGTATGCCAAGGAACTGGGTTGTGCCATACCTATTGTGCTTCATTTGGACCATGGCGATTCTTTCGAAACCTGCAAGTCATGTATCGAAAGCGGTTTTTCATCGGTAATGATCGACGGATCGCATTTTCCCTATGACGAGAATGTAAGGCTAACCAGACAGGTGGTTGAATTTGCTCATCAGTATGATGTTACCGTTGAAGGTGAACTGGGTGTGTTGGCAGGTATTGAGGATGAAGTTGTAGCTGAACATTCGTCATATACCCGGCCCGAAGAGGTTGAGGATTTCGTAAAGAAAACCGGTGTTGATTCACTGGCAATATCCATTGGAACTTCACATGGTGCATTCAAATTCAAGGTGAAACCCGGTGAACTTCCTCCTCCGCTGAAATTTGACATTCTCGAGGAAGTTGAAAAACGCATACCCGGTTTCCCCATTGTGCTGCATGGCGCTTCTTCAGTGCCCCAGGATATCGTAGCCGAAATCAACCAGTATGGAGGCAAAATGGAAAATGCTACCGGAGTTTCTGAAGATCAGCTGCGCAAGGCTGCAGCTTCTGCAGTTTGCAAAATCAATATCGATAGTGACGGCCGGCTTGCTATGACAGCTGCTATCCGTAAAGTTCTGATGGAAAAACCCGGGGAATTTGATCCGCGTAACTACCTTGGTCCTGCCCGCGACAAGCTCAGGGAGCTTTATAAACACAAAATTATAAACGTACTGGGTAGTGCCAACAGGGTTTAACATTTTCCGGTAAACATTTTTTATGGTAGAGACGCATCATCATGCGTGTAGAGACGCATCATCATGCGTCTCTACGTGTTTTATGGCGCACTTTTTGTTCGCTCTCTGAACATGTGGTTGTAATTCTATCGGAATAAACTAATTTTATAGCTTGTTTTGATTCAATCCGCGAAATTGTCTGTATGAAAGCAATTTTAAGAAAGCACCTTCTGATACTTGCATTTACCGGTCTTTCTTTACCCGGCTTTTCCCAGTTTTACAACGGCCATCAGATGAGTTTTGGCAAGAACCGGGTTCAGTTCAATGAATTTGTGTGGTCGTTTTACCGCCATGAAAAATACGACGTCTACTTCAACGAGGATGGGAAAAACCTGGCTGACTATACTGCTGACTATGCAGAACAAATTATTCCCCGTGTAGAGGCTTTTTTTGATTATACCATGGAAAAGCGCATTCTTTTTGTGGTATACAACAGGCTTACCGATTTCAGACAAAGCAATATCGGGCTGGTTACCGGAAAGGATGAATACAATATTGGGGGTACCACCAATGTTAGCCGCAATAAGGCATTTCTTTATTTCGAAGGAGATTTTGACGGGTACGACGAGCAGATTGTTGCTGCCATCACCCGTATTGTGGTTAATGAGATGCTGAATGGTTCTGACCTGCTCGACAATGTGACCAGTTCAACCCTTATTACTGTTCCCAAATGGTATAGCGAGGGACTGGTGGCTTATCTTTCAAAACAATGGGACATTGAAACGGAAAACGTGGTTAAAGATGGCATTGTTAATGGCAGGTATGAAAAGTTCAACCGGCTTACCGGAGACGACGCGGTATACGCGGGTCATTCTTTCTGGAAATATATTGCCGACACTTACGGGGAAACGGTAATACCCAATATCATTTACCTCACCAGCATCAGCAAGTCGATTAAAACGGGTTTCCTGAATGTACTGGGGCTTAATCTGAAGGACCTTTCTTACGAATGGACGGGTTATTACCTGAATCTTTTTGCGGATGATGCAGGTGCCCCGAAAACCCCGGATTCCGGAAAAATGCTCAAAAAAACCAGGAAAGGAGTTCGGTACGAGCACATCAGAATCAGTCCCACAGGTAATTATATTACTTATGTCACCAATGACATGGGGCTCTACAAGATATGGACGCTGGATGTAAAAACCGGTAAGAAAAAGAAAATTCTCAGACGGGAACACAGGCTGGAACAGATTACCGATTACAGTTACCCGGTTATAGCCTGGCATCCCTCAGCCAGGTACATTGCCTTTATTACTGAAGAAAAGGGAGGATTAAAGCTCTACTATTACAACATTGCCGAGGAAGAGCTTACTGTCAGAAATTTCCTCTATTTCGACAAAGTGCTCAGCTTTTCATTTTCTCAAGACGGTTCAAAATTTGTTTTTTCAGGGACACGACTTGGGAAAACGGATATTTATATTTATGACATTGCTTCTTCAACCAACCAGCAGATTACCAATGATGTTGCCGACGATTTGTATCCCCGGTTCATGGACTGGGACCGGAAAATTATTTTCAGCTCAAACCGGTTGTCGGATACCCTTTCTGTTGCCAATGGAACTCAGGAAAGAGCGGTTACCAATGAACTGTTTATTTATGATTATAAAGGCCGTTCGGATGTGCTGATGCGTTTGAACGATAACAGCAGCAGCAATAATTTTTATCCGGAAGAAATTGGAGAGAACAGGTTCATCCAGCTGAGCGATGAGTCGGGAACAGTAAACAGGTATGTTTCCACATTCGACAGTACGGTAAGTTTCATTGATACCACCATTCATTACCGCTATTTTGCCGAAACGGCACCTTTGACGCAGTTTTCAAGAAACATTTTGGAACAGGATTATCAGAAATCGCCGGGATTGGTTGCAGATGTTGTATTCAACGAGGGCAGGTACAACATTTACATGAATCCGCTTGATGAACAGGTTGTAATTACTGAAAAAGCAGAAGTGACTCCTTCACAAAAGGCACGCCGGAAGAAGTGGGCGGCCAGGGACAGCATCCGAAACCTGAAAAAGAAGGTGATCCCTATTACCCGGGTTGCTGACAACACGGTTATTGACGGAGGAGATACAATCACACTGGAAAGTAATGCCATTGATGTGAACAATTATCTTTTTGAGGTAGAAAAGCTCAATTCATACAATGAGCAGTTGGAGAAAAACCAACTCAAACTCACTGCCGACACCTCAGAAAATACCAGGCCCAAGATCCGGCTTTATCGGCCCGCATTCTACCAGAGCAATATGGTAGCGCAAATTGATTTCAACTTTCTCAACGCATCTTACCAGGCTTTCACCGGGGGTGCGTTTTACTTTAATCCCGGCTTCAACATATTACTTAAAATTGGTGCCAACGATCTGTTTGAGGATCTGAAAATAACCGGGGGCGTACGTTTGTCGCCCGATTTTGATGCCAACGAATACCTGTTAAGCTTTGAAAGTCTGAAGAACAGGCTTGATAAGATGTTTGTTTTTCACCGGCAGGTGTTTAAAAATGAAGGCTATTTTGAAGGGGCACCCTTTGTAATCAAAACCCATTCACACATTTTTTCAGCCATACTCCGGTACCCGCTGAATCAGGTGAAATCATTGTCGGCAACACTATCATACCGGAACGACCGTACAGTTTTTCTTTCAAGCAACATCAGCCCTTTTCCTTCGGTGAACTTTCTGAGTTGGCCAAATATATACAGGAACTGGCTGGGCATTAAGCTCGAATATGTTTTTGACAACACCAGGTCGTTGGGAATTAACCTGTATTCAGGCACCCGGTATAAGCTTTTTGCCGAGGTTCAGGAACAGGTTGACAAAGGCCTGAGCGAACTGGTAGTTTTTGGTGCAGATTTCAGGAATTATACACGGTTGCACCGGACATTGATCTGGGCCAACCGGTTTGCCTGGAGTTCTTCGCAAGGTTCGAGCCGAATCATTTATTATTTGGGAGGTGTGGACAACTGGATCAATTTCGGGCAACGACCTCCTTATTTTACTCCTTTTAGTGAAATTCCCATTGATGAAACACAAAATTACGCATTCCAGGCCGTTGGTACCAACATGCGCGGATTTTCACAAAACATCCGTAACGGGAATAATTTTGCTGTTTTTAACAGCGAAATCCGTTTCCCGGTTTTCAAGTACCTGGCAAACTACCCGTTGAGCAGGAGCTTTTTCGAGAATTTTCAGCTGGTTGGTTTCTTTGATATGGGTTCAGCCTGGTCAGGTCCCACACCCTGGTCGAGTCACAACGCCTATGACAATGAAATCATTCAGCAGGGGCCATATAAGATCATAGTCGACGCACAGCGCGATCCGATAGTTGCCGGTTATGGCTTTGGTATTCACACACAGCTTCTGGGATATTTTATGAGATTCGACTGGGCCTGGGGAATAGAGAACCGGGAAATTGTGCCGCAGGTATTTTATTTTTCCATGAGCCTTGATTTTTAACAAATTTTATCAGCAAAAATCCGGTAAAAAGATCATGTCACTTAACGAAGTAATTGTACTTATTCTGATTGGCCTTTCAGCCGGAATTGTTTCCGGGTTGCTGGGTGTTGGAGGAGCCATCATTATTGTTCCGGCGCTTATTTTCTTTGTGGGTTTGACTCAGCATCAGGCCCAGGGAACCAGCCTGGCAATCCTTGTGTTCCCGATAGGTCTTCTGGCCTTCTGGAATTATTACAAGCAGGGTTATGTTAATTTTAAAGTTGCACTGGTTGTTATGCTGGCTTTTTTTATCGGAGGTTATTTCGGATCGTTGGTGGCAGTGCGGGTGCCCGAAAAAGTTTTGAGAATTGCATTTGGAATACTGATTATAGTTATGGGTTTCAGAATGATCATTAAAAAATAGTCAAATAAACTACTATGGATATTCGTCAGAAAATTCAGCAGCAGGCCTCGGCCTATTTTGAAGATGTGGTTGGTATCAGGCGTCACATTCATCGGTTCCCGGAATTATCCTATGAAGAATTCAATACCTCGGCATACATCCAGGAGCAGCTGAACTGCATGGGCATTCCTTTTAAAACAGGGTTTGTTAAGAACGGTGTAATTGGCATGATTGAGGGCAAAAAACCGCGACATCGGATTATCGCCCTGCGGGCAGAAATGGATGCCCTGCCCATTACAGAAAAGAATGAAATTCCATTCAGGTCGGAGAATCCGGGCAAAATGCATGCCTGCGGTCATGATATGCACATGGCCGCATTGCTGGGCGCAGCCCGGATAATTCATACCTACAGCGAAGAGTTTGAAGGATCAGTTATGTTAATTTTTCAACCGGCTGAAGAAAAGCTTCCGGGAGGTGCCAGCCTGCTGATCAGTGAGGGCGCGTTTGCCGATGGTAAGCCTGATCTGATCATCGGCCAGCATGTATTATCCGGACTTAAAACCGGCACTGTTGGTTACCGGTCAGGTGTTTACATGGCTTCGTCCGATGAAATATACATTACCGTGAAGGGTAAGGGCGGACATGGTGCCGTGCCTCACCAACTGGTTGATCCGGTGCTGATATCCGCCCATATTATTGTGGCGCTGCAACAGATTGTAAGCCGAAACGCAAATGCTTCAGTGCCAAGCGTGCTCTCATTTGGTAAAGTGGATGCGCCGGGAATTACCAACGTTATACCTTCCGAAGTAACTATTGAAGGAACATTCCGGACCATGAACGAATCCTGGAGGAAGGAAGCTCATGAAAAAATTACCAAAATGGCCAGCCTGATAGCTGAAGGAATGGGCGGGAGTTGCGATGTAACCATCAAACGCGGCTATCCTGTTCTTGAGAATCATGCAGGGTACACTGAAAAAGCCATCCGGCTGTCACGTGAATTGCTGGGTGCTGAACATGTGATGGAAATGGATCTGAGGATGACCTCTGATGATTTTGCCTATTACTCTCAATACTGTCCGTCGGTTTTTTACCGGTTTGGCACAACTGATCCGGAGGAGAAGTTCATGTCACCTGTACATTCAGCTACCTACATGGCCGATGAAAGGTCGTTGATCACTGCCATGAGCAATCTGGCGTGGCTGACCCTTTCTTTTCTTAAGGAATAATAAGGAATTGTTATACCTGATTTTTTTCTTTTGTGCATTTCAATTAATAGATTAAATTTGGCGCATTAATGATTAAAACACTTTGTTATGGCTTATATAATAAATAATGAATGCACCGCTTGTGGTACTTGTTTGCCCGAATGTCCTTCCGAAGCAATCTCTGAAGGAGATATTTATGTGATAGATCCTGATAAATGTATCGATTGCGGAGCATGTGCTGATGTTTGTCCGGTAGATGCACCGCAGCCGGCCTAAAACCGAAATTATAAATTTCTGATACAACCCTTCAGGCTGAAACTCCTGAAGGGTTGTGCTTTTTGTAACAGTTCAACTTATACAACCAGGCAGACTATGAGTCACCAACCTTCGTGGCGTGAGAAGTTCCAGACGAAAAAAACCTGCCTTTGCAGTTGAAGGCAGGTTTACTGATTCCAAACAGGTATGTTTCCGGTCGAAAATTGTTTTCTGATTGTTCCGGATCTGTAATCTGAGAATTACTTTGCTTTACCCAATTTTTCATAGATTTTCTTTTCAATCTCCTGGGTAAGTTCAGGGTTGTCTGCCAGCAATTGCTTAACCGCATCGCGACCCTGTCCCAGCCGGGTTTCTCCGTAACTGAACCACGAGCCGCTCTTTTTTACAACTTCAAGTTCTGTGGCCATGTCAATGACTTCACCGGTTCGTGATATCCCCTCGCCATACATGATATCAAATTCTGCCTTACGGAAAGGAGGTGCCAGTTTGTTTTTCACAATTTTAACTTTGGTGCGGTTCCCGAAAACTTCTTCACCTTCCTTGATCTGGTTAATTCTTCGTATGTCAATTCTTACCGATGCATAAAACTTAAGTGCATTTCCACCCGTGGTGGTTTCCGGATTGCCAAACATGATTCCGATTTTCTCCCTGAGCTGGTTAATGAAAACGCAACACGTATTTGTTTTGCTGATGGTGGCGGTAAGCTTTCTCAGTGCCTGCGACATCAACCGGGCCTGCAAGCCCATTTTGGAATCGCCCATCTCGCCTTCAATCTCTGCTTTGGGAGTTAGCGCTGCTACCGAATCGATAACAATAATATCAATGGCTCCCGAACGAATCAGGTGCTCGGTAATCTCAAGGGCTTGTTCCCCGTTATCAGGCTGTGATATCAGCAGGTTTTCAATATCCACGCCTAGTTTTTGCGCGTAGGTGCTGTCAAAAGCATGTTCTGCGTCAATGAATGCCGCAATGCCTCCGGCTTTTTGGGCCTGCGCAATGGCATGTATGGCCAGTGTTGTTTTTCCGGACGATTCGGGACCGAATATCTCAACAACCCTTCCCCGCGGGTAACCACCAACACCAAGGGCTATGTCCAATGCCAGAGAACCTGAAGGTATTGCTCCTACTGTAACAACAGCATGATCTCCAAGCTTCATAATGGCACCCTTGCCAAAGTCCTTTTCAATTTTTCCTAAAGTGGTTTCAAGCGATTTAAGCTTTTCTTTCCTGATGTCGTCGATGGTTTGTTCTTTTGCCATTATTTATTTTGTTTAATTGATTCCAAGTTCATCCATGATCTGCTGTGTATGATCGTCCGTTTTCACCTTCCTGATGATTTTCAGGATGTTTCCCGATTCATCAATCACATAGGTCGATCTCAGCACACCCATTGTTTTTTTTCCGTACATGTTCTTCTCGCCCCAGGCATCATAAGCCTGCAGGATACTTTTATCAGGATCGGAAATCAGGCTGAAAGGAAGATTGTATTTGCTTCTGAACCGGGTGTGTGATTTTTCATCATCGGGACTCACTCCGACAATGGCAAATCCCCTGCTCAACAGGTCGCTGTAATTATCCCTCAGGTTACAGGCTTCGGCAGTGCAACCGGGAGTGTCATCCTTTGGATAGAAATACAAAACAACCTTTTTTCCTTTAAAATCTTCCAGGCTTACCCATTTTCCATCCTGGTCCTTTCCTTTAAAAACAGGCGCTTTGGCGCCTTCAATTAACTGTTTCATAGTATTCAGGTTTAGTAAAAATACAAATTACGGTTTGATGAATCCAACATTTTGTGAGAATTAATTTCAGTTATATATTAACACCGGAGGAGGATGAATGTTTGAAGGGATAACAGGCTAAGAGCTAAATTACCTGGTTATATGAACCAACTTCTTGGTTTCGAAAAAAGGCTCGGCAAAGTAGTCGCTGAGGTTAAATATCCGGGCATTCTTTATGGCATGGAGTTCTGCGGTAAGGTCTCCACCTTTCAGGGCCAGCAAACCATTTTCCAGCGTGTTGAATTTTCCGGGACGGATGTTTTTTTTCACCCAGTCAAACAACGTGGCTATTTCAGCAACAGCCCTGCAAACAACAAAGTCGGCCTGGGTAGTAAGTTCCTCCAGCCTCAGGTTGCAGGCGTCAACATTGGTGAGTTCAATTTCGCTCCGGATGGCATCTACAACCCTTATTTTTTTGGCAATGGAATCAACCAGGGTGAATTGCACTTCAGGAAAGAGGATGGCCAGGGGTATTCCCGGGAAACCGCCACCTGTGCCGGCATCGATAATTGCAGTGCCGCTTTTAAAAGAAATGATCCGGGCAACAGATAAAGAATGCAGTACATGGTGCAGGTAGAGGTTTTCGATGTCTTTCCTTGAAATCACGTTGATTCGCTGGTTCCAAAGCGCATACAATTCTCCAAGACGTGAAAACTGTTCGGTTTGACGTGGGGTTAGCTGCGGAAAGTATTTTGCAATGGTTTGCATGAATTGGTGCCGTGCAAAACAATTACATTTTTCCTGTGGTATTTTTGAGAATGTTGAAGAGCAATTCGCGGGCCCGGAACAACTGAGCTTTAACAGTACCAATGGGCAATTCGAGCTCTTCTGCAATTTCTTCGTACGACAGCTCACTGAAATATCTTAATTCAATGAGTTTGCGGTAGCGTGGTTTCAGTTTTGAAACGAGTGACCGCATAAGGTGTATTTTCTGTTCGTTGATCAGTGATTCTTCAGGATCAAGTATAGGAGCCTGGATATCCTTGGTGGCTTTCTCGTGTTCTTCGTTGCTGTGATCCAATGAAACGTGACTTGTTTTCTTTTTGCGGATGAAGTCGATACAATTGTTGGTGGCAATTTTAAAAAGCCAGGTGCTGAAAGCGTAATTCGGTGCGTATTGATTGATGTTCTTAAAAGCTTTGCCAAAGGCTTCAATGGTCAGGTCTTCAGCATCGCTGGCATTGTTAACCATTTTTAGCAGCATATAGTAAATAGCGTCGCGATAACGGCCCATCAATTCAGCATAGGCGCGCTGATCACCCTGGGTGGCGCGCTGAACCAACATATAATCGCGTTGCGCTTTCTCGGATAGATTTGTATTTACTTCCATTGAAAATTTGAAGGTCTGATTCGGCTAGATAACAAAAGCCCAAAATTAATGAACAGCGACAACAAGTCAAACAATAACGAAATTAATAATAAATTCTTCTCATTTAAACGGATCATCGTTTTTTTAATAACAAAGATCTGAATGATCATTCGCAACCCGAAAACCAGGAGCACCCAGATCCTGTGCACAGGTGAGAAAAGCAGGGCAATCAGACCGGCATAAAAAATCAGTCTGCTGAATGGTTCAAGTGCCAGTAAAAATTTATGCGAACCTTTATAGAGGGTGTTTGTTGAAAAGTGACGTTTTTTCTGGTAACTCCATTTCTCAAAGGAATCTTTTGGTGCAGTACGTGTGTGGCTCTCATGCGCGTATTCAATGGCGGTGTTTGTTCCGGTGGCATTTTCATTCACAAACAGGTCATCGTCACCCGAAGCCAGGTGAAAATGCCCTGAAAATCCTTTACCTGAATAGAAGAGTGATTTTTTGTAAGCCAGGTTTCTGCCAACTCCCATGTAAGGTACCCGGCAGAGTGCCATACTGAAATATTGCAGCGCAATCATCAGCGTATCGTACCGGATGTATTTGTTAAGTATACCGGGAAGGGGAAAATATCCTCCATAACCCAAAACAATCGAGGTTTTATCAGAAAAATGGCCCGACATGAGTTTCAGCCATTGATTGCTTTCAGGCTGGCAATCGCCGTCGGTAAACAACAACCGCTCAAATTTTGAAGCCTTAATGCCAATGGTTACTGCCAGCTTTTTCCCGTGAGAAAACTTCTTATCTTCCTTAATAACACTTGTTCTTAGGTTGGGATACTGTTTCATGTATTTTTCCAGAACATCTTCCGTATCATCCGAGGAACAATCATTCACAACAACCACCTCGAATTCGGGGTAATCCTGGGTAAGTATGGCCGGGAGGAATTTATCCAGGTTCTCAGCTTCATTGCGTGCGCATATAATCACCGAAACCGGTTCAGAAGGCGCATCCTCCTGTTTCTTTTTATGAAAAACAAACCTGCTGAAGATGCCCAGGTAATATACCAACTGGATAACAAAAGAAAAAACAAAAACGAGCAGGATAATAAACCATTGTTTATCAGCTATTAATTCAGATAAGGCTGGCATTTGCTTTAATTATTCTTAGCGGCCAATTTACTCAAAGTTTTTGATGTATACCAAATTCTGACAGCTCAACAGATAATTTTCATGGTAATAGTTATATATTTGCGGCCAAACAAGGTTTTCATGGAATTCAGGATATTCAATCGGGATTCAACTACCCAGGCACGCTCCGGAAGGATCACAACCGGACATGGAGCGATTGAGACTCCTGTATTTATGCCGGTAGGAACAGCCGGGACAGTTAAAGCGGTTCATCAGCGCGAACTTGCCGATGACCTGAATGCGAAAATCATTCTTGGAAATACCTATCATTTATACCTGCGCCCGGGTATTGATATTATAAGGCAGGCAGGAGGATTGCACCGGTTTATGAATTGGAACCGACCCATTCTTACTGACAGCGGTGGTTACCAGGTGTTCTCACTGGCATCAATCAGGAAACTCACCCGGGAAGGTGCCCTGTTCAGTTCACATATTGACGGCTCGAAGCATTTATTTACACCCGAAAAGATTGTGGATGTGCAGCGGGTTATTGGTGCCGACATCATCATGGCCCTGGACGAGTGTACGCCCTATCCCTGTGAACACAAGGATGCAAAAAAATCAATAGATCTTACCCACGAATGGCTCGAAAGGGGTTATTCACATTTTCGAAATACCGAACCATTATACGGGTATGAGCAGTCGTTTTTTCCCATTGTTCAGGGCAGTGTCTACAAAGATCTCCGCGATGAGTCGGCCAGGGAGATTTGCAAGTATCCGGCTGATGGTTATGCTATTGGCGGCTTATCAGTTGGAGAACCTGAAGATGTGATGTATGAAATGCTGGAGGTGGTTACCGGCATACTCCCCGATGAAAGACCGCGTTATCTCATGGGGGTGGGTACGCCGGTGAATTTGCTCGAAGCCATTGCCAGGGGAATTGACATGTTTGATTGCGTTATGCCCACCCGAAACGGTCGGAATGGCATGCTGTTTACCAGCAAGGGCATTCTGAATATGAGGAATAACAAGTGGAAGGACGACTTCAGCGAACTCGACCCCGATGGTACCTGCTTTGTTGATCACCACTATTCAAAAGCCTATCTGCGACATCTGATCATATCAAAGGAAATTCTGGGGGCTCAAATTGCATCGCTGCATAACTTAAGTTTTTATCTTTGGCTTATGGATGAGGCCAGAAAGCAAATCCAGGCAGGTACTTTTGGCCCATGGAAAACCCGGATGGTTCAACAATTGATTACCAGGCTATGAGAAATTTCAGGCTGATGATTTTGGATTGGTATATTATCAGGAAATTCCTGGGAACCTTCTTTTTTACCATTGCCTTGATTTTGGCCATTGCTGTAGTTTTTGACCTGTCGGAGAAAATAGATGATTTCCTTGAAAATGAAGCCCCAATCCGTGCCATCGTCGTTGATTACTACCTGAATTTCATACCCTACTTTGCCGTACTGTTCAGTCCGTTGTTCACCTTTATAACGGTAATTTACTTCACATCAAGAATGGCATACAATACCGAGATCATTGCCATATTAAGCAGTGGTGTAAGTTTCAGGCGGATTCTCTATCCCTATTTCGTTTCGGCATTTGCGCTAACCGTGTTTGCTTTTGTACTGAGCAATTACGTTATTCCGCATTCAAATGCCCGCAAGCTGGCTTTTGAAGAGGAGTATTACCACAGTTCTCCAAAGCAAAACCGGAACAGGGACATTCACAAACAAATTGAACCCGGGATTTTTGTTTACCTGGAATCATACAATACGAATTTCAACAGGGGTATTAAGTTTTCCATTGAGAAGTTTGATGATGGCCAACTGGTATCCAAATTATTTGCCGATGACATCAGTTGGGATTCTGTTAAAAATAAATGGCATATCCGAAATTACTACATCCGGGATTTCCATAACGAAAACCAACAGGTTATACAAGGGAGAGATCTTGATACCACGCTGAATTTATACCCGGATGAATTCAGACGCAGGGACAACGCCGTGGAAGCCATGAACCTGGGAGAACTCAACCGGTTTATTAACAACCAGAAAATGCAGGGAGCCGAAGAAATTGATTTGTTTATGATTGAGAAACACAGGCGTTTTTCCTTTCCTTTCTCGGCCTTCATCCTTACACTGATTGGTGTTTCTGTTTCATCTAAAAAAGTCAAGGGAGGAATTGGCATGCAATTGGGAATCGGACTTCTGATCAGCTTCTCATATATAGTATTCATGCAGTTTTCTTCACAGTTTGCCATTAGCGGTGCATTCAGCCCCTTTATTGCCGTGTGGATTCCCAACGTGCTCTTCACCATCATCGCGGTATTCCTTTACCGGTTGGCACCCAAATAGTTCAACACTTATTTTTCAGGTATTGGAGCGGATAATTTGCATTTCTTCTTTTTGACCTTATATTTGCTCCCTTCATTAAACAAAATTATCATGGCACTTAAAAAACATATTCTGGAACTTCAGAAAAAACGTCAGGAAGTCCAGATGGGCGGTGGTGAAAAAGCCATCGAAAAACAGGTGGCCATGGGCAAGATGACTGCCCGCGACCGCATCAATACACTTCTGGATGAAAATTCATTCCAGGAATATGACATGTTTGTCCAGCATGATGCAAGAGATTTTGACATGGCCAAAAAGGTTCTGCACGGTGATGGTGTAGTCATCGGAACCGGTACCGTTTCGGGCCAGCCCGTTTGCATATACGCACAGGATTTCACGGTTGCAGGTGGGTCTTTGGGCCTGATGCATTCGCGCAAGATTGTGAAAATAATGGACCATGCCCTCAAAATGAAGGTTCCCCTCATTGGTATCAATGATTCGGGCGGAGCCAGAATTCAGGAAGGCGTGAATTCACTGGCTGGCTATGGTGAAATTTTCTTCCGAAACACCATTTCTTCAGGGGTGATTCCGCAAATATCTGTTATTCTCGGTCCCTGTGCAGGTGGTGCTGTTTATTCACCGGCGCTGACCGACTTTGTGTTCGTGGTTGAAAACATCTCCAAGATGTTCATAACTGGTCCCGAAGTGATTAAAACCGTTTTGGGTGAAGAAATATCAATGGAAGACTTGGGCGGTGCACGTGTGCACAGCGAGATAACCGGTAATGCGCATTTCTTTGCAAAATCAGAGCAGGAATGTTTTGATCAGATCAAGAAACTGCTTTCGATGATACCGGCAAACAACAAGCGTAAGGCTGTAAAAACAACACCGAAGCCGCCTAAAGCCGCTTATAAAATAGAAGAAATTGTTCCCGAAGATCCTTCGCTTCCTTATGATGTGCGTGATGTGATCAAGGCCATTGTGGATGACTCCGATTTCTTTGAAATCATGCAGAACTGGGCTGCCAATATGGTAATTGGTTTTGGCCGGATGAACGGTGAAACCTGTGGGTTTGTCTGTAACCAGCCACTGGTGATGGCCGGAGTGCTCGATGTGGATTGTTCCGACAAGGCTGCCCGCTTTATCCGCTATTGCGACGCCTTTGATATTCCCATTATTACCCTCGAAGACATGCCGGGTTACCTGCCGGGTATCGACCAGGAACATGCCGGTGTGATCCGTCATGGTGCTAAAATTCTGTATGCTTACAGCGAAGCTACTGTTCCCAAACTCACCATAATCTTGCGTAAAGCATACGGTGGAGGTTATATTGCCATGGGTTCAAGGCACCTGCGTGCCGACTTTGTGTTTGCCTGGCCAACTGCTGAAATTGCAGTGATGGGTCCCGAAGGAGCTGCCAACATCATTTTCAGGAAAGAGATATCTGAAGCTCCCAATCCTGAGGAAATGCGCCGTCAAAAAGTGCAGGAATACAAGGATAAATTCGCCAATCCCTATGTGGCTGCTTCACGTGGCTATATCGACTCGGTGATTGCCCCCGAAGAAACCCGGAATATTCTGTTGCATGCTCTTGAGGTATCTGTGGAGAAAAAAGTTGAACTGCCTGAAAAGAAACATGGTCTGCCACCTTTTTAATAACCAGCCTTATGAGTGAAAATAAGAAGAACGCAGCAGAAAGCGAAAAAACGCTTCAGAAGCTGAATATTAATGGTGTTGAGTATCTTACCACCTATACCCGTAAGTACGAGAACCGGAAGAAATGGTCGCCTGCCAATGAAAAAGAGCTGGTTTCCTTTATCCCCGGAACCATCAGGCAGGTACTGATTCAGGAAGGCGACACGGTAAAAGCCAATCAGCCTATGATTGTGCTCGAAGCCATGAAGATGATGAATACCATCTATGCACCGTTTGATGCAAAGATCAAATCGTTGCATATAAAAACAGGCGACCGGCTACCTAAAGGTACATTGATGCTTGTTTTTGAGTAAGCAGCTTGCCTTTCCATACAAAACATTCAGGGAAAACAGCCTCCAAATCGGGGGCTGTTTCCTTATACAGCCCGTAAACTGTTGATCCGCTGCCTGTCATGGATGCATAAACCGCACCCGTTTCATATAACTTATCCTTTATCGCCCCAATCCCGGGATGTTTCCGGAACACACTTTTTTCGAAATCGTTAACCATGTTATTTTTCCATTCTTCAACTGGCAATTGAACCAGTTCTTCAACTGAATTGGTTGGTTTGGCCGGACTGACGCCGGCATAGGCTTCGGCCGTACCAACATGAATACCCGGGTTTACCAATACAATATGCATATAAGAAGGAAACACAGGCAACTCCCGGAACCGGTTGCCCCTTTCATATCCAAATAATGGCCGGTTTTTAATAAAGAAAGCACAATCGCTTCCCAATTGTGAGGCATAATCGCAAAGCTGGTCCTCGCTCAATCCCAGTTGAAAATTCTCGTTGAGCATTTTCAGCATGAAGGCACCGTCAGACGATCCGCCCCCCAAACCTGCCCCCATGGGGATGATTTTGTGCAGATGCACATGAAGGGCAGGGAGGTTGAATTCGTTCGCCAGCAAATGATACGCTTTTACACAAAGGTTGCTTTCCGGGCTTCCGTCCACCGGAATGCCAGATGCAGTAAAAATAACATTGCCCGAAGGCGCTTCCGGTGCGACAACAAACTCAAGTACATCACTGAGTGCAATGGGACAGAAAACGGTTTCGATATCGTGGTAACCATCCGGCCTTTTGTGGATGATGTTCAGGCCTATGTTGATCTTGGCATTGGGGAAGAAGAGCATGCTATTTCTTTATCTTGCTGACAAAAGCATCTAGATCAGATTGTTTGGCCTTTGATTTTCTGGTCACTTCCTTGTATTGAAACCAATCTTTTAAGTCCTGAAGCTCATCAATATTCATATCTCCGGGAAGCCTGATAATAATTTCACTATCTGTCCTCTCAATTATCATAGTCACTCTTTTTACAAATATACGAAGAATCTTTGTTGCAAATACTTTGGTTCATTTCTCCCATACCGGAGCGCCTTCCGTTCTAATTCCGTCACTGCCCACATAACAATCGAGTGAGCCGGCCATGGTTTGGATGCACATGAATACCATGGGCTCATCTGAATGGTTGCGGTATACCCGGTTCCCTGATGGGTTAACCCGGATTACAGATCCTTCCTGGGTGTCAAATACATCATTGTCAACCTGAAACTGCCCGGAACCCCTAATGATCACGTAGATTTCTTCGTGTTTCCGGTGGGCATGCAAAAAGGGCAATCCTGTGTGAGGCGGAACGATCATGAAAGAAATTTCGGCTCCCGAGGACTGCAGCAATTCCCCGGTGAACACCTTGCCCTCGATGGTTACGTGCCGCACCGGATGGTTGTAGGCATACTGACTCAGTTCACTGAAATTACCCAGGTCAATGGCTTTGTAATTGACCCCTTCGGAAATGATTTTTGGTGTGTTCATAATAGATAATCTGAAAATTTGAAAATTTGAAATCCAGTGGAATGGGTGTGGGCATGGACTGATAATAGCTACTTGCAAAATGCAAGTACAAATATAATAAACTAGTTGCAAATCGCAAGT
>JAWOJJ010000093.1:0-21794 GCA_046481675.1 Bacteroidales bacterium
ACCTCCATCACCCAGGATCAGGACGGTCAGCTGTGGATTACCAGTGAATCAGATGGCATTGTGGTTATCAGGAATCCTCAGGATCCTCCACAGTTTTTGGAACACGAACACTTTCTGAAAGGTAAGAATCTCTGGCACCAGGTATTTGGCAGTTTGCTCACCCGCAATGGCGACTTGTATTTCATAACCAATGTAGGCATCCGGAAGTACAACAAAACAGAGCATTCATTTGAGATTTTTGCTCCCAAAGGCTTGTCAACTTATTTCAGTATTGCCACTGTTTTTGAAGACAGTCGCGGTTACCTGTGGTTCGGAACCTACAACGGAGGCCTGATTATGATGAACCCCCGTGATATGTCGTTCCGCGAATTTGACAAAAAGGACGGACTGGCATCAAACTGGATTACCTCGATCACCGAAGACAGAAAGGGCAACTTATGGGTGGGCCATTGGAAAAATGAATACAACCCGGGAGGAATCAGCTGCATCAGCAAGGAAATGCAGATTAAGGTATTCAATACATCCAACGGGCTGCACGACGATCGCATCTGGTGCATCCGGGAAGATTATGAAGGCAACATGCTGATCGGCACCACCGACCATGGCCTTGAGATATTCAAAGGGGAGCAGTTTGTTAGTTTTACCAAACGTGACGGTCTGGCAGATAACCTGGTTGAAGCCATCACCGAGGAGCCTGAAGGGAGCATCTGGTTTGGAACGAGCGACAACGGTATTTCGGTTTACAACACCTGCGGCAACAATACTGGTTTTCATCATTATAACCAGGAGAACAGTTTTATCAGCAATCAGATATCGGTTTTCAAAAAAGACAAAAACAACAACATCTGGATTGGCACCCCCGAACAGGGCGTTCTGCTTTATAAAGCGTCAAAGAAGAGATTCATTTCGCAACCCGGCATTAATGAGAAGATCACCTCATACCAGCAAACACTTTCAAAAAGTGTGGAAGCTCTTGAAATAGACCGGAACGGGCATCTGTGGATCGGCACCATTGAAGGGTTGATCGAATATGACATCAACAGGGATCAGTATATAACCACCTATACCCAGGGAGACGGACTGGCAGACAACGGGATCACTGCGCTCTTCGCTGATTCAAAAGGCATTTTGTGGATAGGTGCCGATAATAATAAGGGTCTGACCAGCCTGTATAAGGGTGTATTTACTCTGATCAAAAGCACAGGAGAAATCACTCCTACCTGCATCACCGAAGACAAAGAGGGAAAAATCTGGGTGGGAACTGATTCAAAAGGTCTGCTGGTTATTGATCAAGATGAAATTAAAAAATATACCGTAACAGACGGAATGCTTTCTGATCACATCAACCTGTTATACTGCGACTCACACAATAACGTGTATGCAGGCACCAATCTGGGCTTGAACAAAATTGACCAGCACAACAACAAAATTCTTTCCTACACAAAAAGGGTTGGGTTTACCGGCATTGAAACCAGAGAAAATGCATCCTACATGGACAGTAAGGGTTTTCTCTGGATCGGAACTGCAGCAGGTGCGATCAGGTGCGACCTGGATATCCTGGCGCAGGAAGACACGGCGAAGCCCGGTATACGTATCACCCAGATGCTGGTAAAAGGCGATACCACAGAAATGAGCAGTGCCCGTAAATTCAAAAGCAACCAGAATGACATCGTATTTGAATTTAGCAGCATCAGTCTTACCAACCCGGAAGGAATCAATTACCAGGTAATGCTGGAAGGTTACGATGAAGACTGGCTTGATCAGAAGAACTCGGATATTAAAACCTACAGCAAGGTGCCTCCGGGCCGGTATACATTTAGAGTAAGGGCGCGGAACGAAAACGGGGAATGGACTCCTGCACCTGACACATATAGTTTCAGGATACTGCCTCCTCCATACCGTCGCGGGTATTTTATTGTAACGGCTATCAGCCTCCTGTTGATTTCTATAGCCGCCTATATCAAAATCAGGGAGCGGTCGCTGGTGCAGGAAAAGAAAATCCTTGAAGAGAAGGTGGAAGAGCGAACCCATGCCCTTTCCCTTGCCAATGATCAGCTGTCGCTCAGAAACCGCGATATAACCGACAGCATTACCTATGCCAAGCGGATTCAATTTGCCATTCTCCCGCCCGACATTCCATACGACAACACCTTCATTCTGTTCAAACCCAAAGATATTGTCAGTGGCGACTTCTACTGGATGAACCATGTGGGAGGAAAGGAATTTATTGCTGCGGTTGACTGCACCGGTCATGGTGTTCCCGGGGCATTCATGTCGTTTATCGGTTACACTTCGCTTAACAAGATCATTATTGAACAGGGTGTTCACACACCTTCGGAAATACTGAACAGGCTGAACAGGGAGGTGGCTACCACCCTGCATCAGAAAGGAGAGTCGATAGTGAACGACGGGATGGACATTGCCCTGATCTGCTATTCACCGGATACCGGTATGGTTGAATATTCCGGAGCCTTCAACCCGCTGATTATTGTGAGAAACGGAGAGCTTATCGAGATCAAGGCCGACCGGTTTGCCATAGGGCGTTCAACCGGAAAGGAAAAAACTTTCACGAATCATGAGGTCCGCATGGAAAAAAGAGATACCCTGTTCATTTATTCAGACGGTTATGCCGATCAGTTCGGAGGGCCGGAAGGCAAGAAATTCAAAACAGCCTCGTTGAAGGAACTTCTGGTAAATATCAGCAGTTTCGATGCCGACAGTCAGCTTAAAATACTTGAAACCACTTTTGAAGACTGGAAAGCAGGCCAGGAACAAATAGATGATGTATTAATAATAGGGAGAAGGTTTTAGCCAACCTTTGACAAGATCCGCTTGGCGGCCATTGCCTTTAAGGCTTTGTAAATACTTTCGGAATCATACCCGCATTCGTGGTACAATTCCTTTTGGGTGCCGTGTTCCACAAAAGAATCGTTTACACCAAGCCGCTTCACGCTGGCCTGGTAACCGTTGTCGCTCATGAACTCGGTGACAGCGCTTCCAAACCCACCTGAAAGTACGCCATCTTCAACCACAAGCACCTTCTTGAAATTTTTAAAAACAGCGTGAAGACATGCTTCGTCAATGGGCTTTACAAAACGCATATCCCAATGCTCCACTTCAATATTTTCGGTTTCGAGTTTCTCCAGGGCATCCAGTGCCAGGTTGCCGGCATTGCCAATGGTAAGCAAAGCAATATCCTTGCCTGATCGTACCATGCGGGCCCTGCCAATTTCGATCTCCCTGAAAGGTTTTCGCCAGTCGCTGTTGCGCCCCCTGCCCCGCGGATAACGGATGGCAAATGGCCCGATATTTTTGAGCTGTGCCGTATACAGCATATTTCTCAAATCCTCTTCGGTCATGGGTGCACCAACAATCATATTGGGAATGCATCGCAGGTAGGCGATGTCAAAAATCCCCTGGTGAGTGGCTCCGTCAGAGCCAACCATACCACCGCGATCGATACAAAGTACAACAGGAAGTTTCTGGATGGCCACGTCATGAATTACCTGGTCATACGCGCGCTGCAGAAATGAAGAATAAATGTTGCAATAGGGTATGATTCCCCGGGCTGCGAGTCCGGCGGAAAAAGTAACCGCATGCTGTTCGGCAATTCCCACATCAAAAACCCGGTCGGGCATTTCATCCATCATTATTTTCATGGAACATCCTGATGGCATGGCCGGTGTGATGCCCACAATGCGGTCGTTGGTTTTTGCGAGTTCCAGCAACGTAATACCAAATACGTCCTGGTAAAGGGGCGGTTCGTTTTCACCACCGGTTTTAAACAGTTCACCGGTTTTACGGTCGAAAATTCCCGGGGCATGATAAACAGTCTGGTTCATCTCGGCCAGAGGAAATCCCTTTCCTTTAACAGTAATCACGTGGAGCAGTTTCGGGCCTTTGATGCTTTTCATATCCTCAAGCAATTCGGCAACACGCAGCACATCATGTCCGTCAATGGGCCCGAAGTACCTGAATTTAAGCGCCTCAAAAAGATTGCTCTGGTGCATGAGAATTGATTTGATACCGTTCTCCAGCTTTTGAGCATAGTCGCGTGCATGTGGTGCTATTTTGTTGATCTTGCCAAACAATTGCCAGAGATCATGCTTCAACTTGTTGTAAGTTTTTGATGTGGTGATGTCGGTGAGATACTCCTTCAGTGCTCCGGTATTCGGGTCAATGGCAATGTTGTTGTCGTTCAGAATTACCAGCAAATCGGTATTCTCCGAACCGGCATTATTGAGTCCCTCGAATGCCAGGCCTCCCGTCATGGATCCGTCTCCGATAACAGCAACAACATTCCGTTTTCTGCCCTGAAGGCGGTCGGCTACAGCCATACCCAGGGCTGCTGAAATGGAGGTGGAGGAGTGGCCTGTTCCGAAAGAATCGTATTCACTTTCGCTCATACGTGGGAATCCGCTGATTCCATTGTACTTGCGGTTGGTATGAAAAACAGATCTGCGGCCGGTAAGAATTTTGTGCCCGTAAGCCTGATGGCCCACATCCCAGATAATAGCATCCTCAGGAGTATTGTATACGTAGTGCAATGCCACGGTTAGTTCAATAACACCCAGGCTGGCCCCGAGGTGACCCGGGTTGGAAGCACACTGATCAATAATAAATTGTCTGAGCTCATCGCAAAGCTGCGTCAACTGATCTTTTTCGAGTTTCCTAAGATCAGCAGGATAATTAATCAGCTCAAGAAGTTTCTGCTCTTTTTTCGTATCCATCATCCGGGTTTCTCCACCTGGGCTGTTTCCCTGGTCTGAATTGTATTCAGGTTTACGCAAAGTTAATAATTAATTGCTTATTTCGCTTGAAGATATTGACCGGGTTCGTAATTTAGACCATTAAACAGGTGTAATTTTTTGTCAAATTTTAACCGGAGCTGCCATGAGTAAAAACCTGATCCTATTTGCATTGTTTTTCCTGACTGTTTCATGCGTACCCCCCATGCGGTTTAAATCGCTGCAGGACGAAACCACAACCTGCCAACAGGAAAGAGAACTGCTGAAAGCAGCAAATGAGCAGCTTACAGTAGATAATAAGGAAATGAAAGCCCGTCTTGCGGCAGCAGAAAAAGATCTCGCCCGGGCAGGCCGGGACACATTGAAATGGAAGCAGGAATCAGAAAAGCTGCTGCAGGAAAACCTGATGCTGAAGAACGACTACAGCGATCTTCAGGAATCGCGTGATGCCCTGATGAAAGGCAGTGAAAATGAGATCCGGAAGCTGATGGATGAATTGCAGGTCGCACAGAAAGATCTTCAGAAACGTGAAAACGACCTGAAAAAAATGTCGGATGACCTGACCGTGCGAGAAGATGAATTTGACCAGATGCAGCTTGAACTGAACCGGAGAAATGAAAAACTGGCCGAACTTGAAAAAGGACTGAAAGACCAGGAAACCCTGCTTTCCGATCTGAAGCAAAAGGTCTCCGGAGCGCTTCTCGGGTTTGAAAACCAGGGTCTTTCTGTGTCCCGCCAAAACGGTAAAGTATATGTATCACTGGATGAGAAGCTGCTTTTCAAAAGCGGCAGCACAACGGTTGACCCCAGGGGTGTTCAGGCTCTGAAAAAGCTGGCCTCCGTGCTTGAACAAAACCCCGACATCAATGTGATGATCGAAGGCCACACCGATGATGTTCAGATACTTGCCGGATCGGCCTTTAAAGACAACTGGGATCTGAGTGTGCTGAGAGCCACTTCCATTGTAAGAATCCTGCTGGAAGGATCTGCCATCAACCCGCAACGACTTACTACAGCAGGAAGAAGCCAGTATCTTCCGGTGGATCCCGGAAAAACACCAGAGGCCCGGCAAAAAAACCGGCGTACGGAAATCATCCTGTCGCCAAAGTTGGATGAATTGTATAAGATATTGGGGGAATAGGCTGTAGGCAGGTCTTCTGAGTCTTCTGGTCTTCTGGTCTTCAAAGTCTTCAGGTCTGCAAAGTCGTGCAGTCTATGCAAAGAAAACTACTCATTCCGAAAGAAACACGTCATTGCGAACGAAGTGAAGCAATCTCATGAAACAACAGATTGCTTCATCCGCTTCGCTCCTTCGCAATGACGATAATCCAATCAGGAGTATACTTAAGCATTCTTCCGTCTCCAATTTTTGATTGGCGATATCGACCCTCTTCCCTGTCTTGGTTCTTGACTCTTGACTCTTGGTTCTTCCCCGCTACACCGTCATGATATCTTTTTCCTTAGCGGCAACAACTACATCGATTTTTTTGATGTAATCATCAGTCATTTGCTGGATTTTTTC
This sequence comes from Bacteroidales bacterium, assembly GCA_046481675.1. Lineage (GTDB taxonomy): Bacteria > Bacteroidota > Bacteroidia > Bacteroidales > UBA10428 > UBA5072. Next base: position 6,271 of record JAWOJJ010000093.1, read on the forward strand.
GGAGGCTTCCTTTTCAATATCTTCAGGAAGCCCGTTCTTAAGCAATTTCTTCAGCTCCTCATTGGCATCACGGCGTGCATTGCGAATGCTTATCTTGGTATTCTCACCCATTTGCTTCACCTGTTTAACCAGGTTTTTGCGTCGTTCTTCGGTAAGCGGAGGAATGTTCAGCCTGATGATCTCGCCGTTATTCATGGGGGTTAGTCCGATATTGGCATAAAGAATTGCTTTCTCAATGGTTTGAAGCATATTCTTATCCCAGGGTTGCACAACTATTGTTTTGGCATCGGGCGTACCCACATTGGAAACCTGTGCCAAGGGTGTCAGAGCCCCATAGTAATCCACCTGAATACCGTCAAGAATGGCAGGAGTTGCTTTTCCGGCACGAACATGAATCAGTTCGTCTTCCAGGTGACGAATAGCTTTATCCATTTTTTCCTTAGCCATGTCTTCGCAAAATCGGGCTTCTTCTTCCATATTTTAAGGAGTTTGATGTAACAGAAACAAAATTAAAATATTGAATCATATTTTCAATCCACACAGGAAAAAAATATTGCCGCTTTGGCATTCGGCAGCTTTCCGGCATCCGGTTGCAAAACCGGTCGTTGAAGCTTCTAATTATGTATGATGCTGCCCACTTCTTTCCCTTCGAGTATTTTTTTCAGGTTACCCGGAGTGTTCATATCAAATACCAGAATTGGCACATTGTTTTCACGGCACATGGTGAATGCCGTAAGATCCATGATCTTCAACCCTTTGTTGTAAGCCTCTTCAAACGTGAGATCGGAATACTTTACGGCGTCCGGAACCTTTTCAGGATCGGCAGTGTAAACGCCGTCAACACGGGTTCCTTTGAGGATCATTTCGGCTTCAATTTCAACGCCTCTTAAAGCAGCTGCGGTATCGGTTGTGAAGAAAGGGTTTCCTGTTCCGAAGGTGAAAACTATGGAATAGCCTTGTGAAAAAAGTGTTTCCGTAAGTGTTTTCGAGTAGCGCTCGGCAACAGGAAGCATTTCAATGGCTGTTAAAACCCGTGCTTTGCCACCTGCCTGGTTGATAAATGTTTGCAATGCCAGTCCATTGATCACGGTTGCCAGCATGCCCATGTAATCGCCGGTTATCCGGTCGAATCCGCTTTTCAAACCCGACAAGCCCCTGAAGATATTGCCACCGCCTATAACAATTCCCACTTCGGCCCCCAGATCCTGCGCCTCTTTGATCTGCCGGGCATAAGACTCAAGAACCGTTTCATCAATGCCTGATTTTTTTTCGCCCATCAGGGCTTCACCGCTAAGTTTAAGCAATACCCTTTTGTATTTTAATGCCATGGTTGCGTTGGTTGATTTTATAGGTAAATATAGAAAAAAATCGGGGTGGAAAAATCCACCCCGATTTCAAATATCATGCAGAAATGCACAAAGGCATTTCCGGTAATTACAATTTACTGGTTCAAGGAATACCTCAAAAACCCGGTAACAGTAAGATCTTTATCAAAACCCTGAAGGTACTGCCGGATGGTTTTGCTGCTATCTTTGGTGAACTCCTGGTTCAACAAGGTGCTTTCCTTGAAAAACTTATTCAGTTTTCCTTCTGCAATCTTGTCGAGCATGTTCTCAGGTTTACCTTCGTTACGTGCCTGTTCCCTGCCGATTTCCTTTTCTTTCTCGATCATTTCGGCTGAAACGTCAGACTTGTCAACAGCAACAGGACTCATGGCAGCAACCTGCATGGCAACATCGCGTCCAATCTTCACATCCATTGCTTTGGTTAAGCCAACCAGGGTAGCCAGTTTGTTTCCGGGGTGAATGTAAGGAATAACCTGCGGTGCTTCAATTTTGCCAAAATACGACAGATCAAGCTTCTCACCGATAATTCCAACCTGTTCGGTAACCACATCACCCACAGTGCGACCTTTGAAAGTCAGTTTTTTCAGGCCTTCGAGATCAGCAGGTTTTTGCTCAAGCGCCAAATCAAGAATTTCCTGTGCAAGTTTTATGAAATTGTCATTTTTTGCAACAAAATCCGTTTCGCAGTTCAGCACGATCATGGCACCTACATTTCCTTTGTCTGCTGCTTTTGCCAGAACAACACCTTCAGTGGCATCCCTGTCAGCTCTTTTGCTGGCAACAAGCTGTCCCTTTTTCCGAATGATCTCAACTGCCTGTTCGAAATCCCCGTTGGATTCTTCAAGGGCATTTTTGCAATCCATCATGCCAGCACCGGTCATTTTCCGTAATTTGCTGACATCTGCTGCTGTAATAGCCATAATATTTCAGTATTTTTCGTTTAGACTTCTTCTTCCAATTCTTCTTCCACATCAACTACCACGCCTTTCTTGGCCGGGGCCTTCAAGGGAACTGACTTGCGGGGGCGTTTTTCGCGATCCTCATCGGAATCCTCATCACCTTCCTCAGCATCATCAAATTTGTCGCCTTTCCCCTTCTTATCACTGACATCTCCTTCTTTCTCACGCTCCATCTTCCTTTCTTCGAGACCTCCCTGAATGGCATTGCAAACCGCTTCGAGGATCAGGGAAATGGATTTTGAAGCATCGTCATTAGCGGGGATGGGGAAATCAACCAGGTTGGGATCTGAATTGGTATCAACCATGGCGAAAATGGGGATGTTCAGGCGCCGGGCCTCATGAACCGCAATATGTTCTTTGCAGATATCCACAATAAACATGGCAGCAGGAAGCCTGGTAAGATCAGAAATACTGCCCAGGTTCTTTTCAAGCTTTGCACGCTGACGGGAAACCTGGAGCTTTTCACGTTTCGACATGTTGTCAAAGGTTCCGTCGGTTGCCATTTTGTCAATGGATGACATTTTCTTCACAGCCTTGCGGATGGTGGGAAAATTGGTAAGCATTCCACCCGGCCAGCGCTCTGTTACATAAGGCATGTTGACCAATTTTACCTGGTCAGCAACAATATCCTTTGCCTGTTTCTTGGTGGCTACAAAAAGAATCTTCCGGCCTGATTTGGCTATCTGTCTGATTGCAGTAAGTGCTTCATCAAGTTTTACCTGTGTTTTCTGCAGGTCGATAATATGGATCCCCTCTTTCTCCATGAAAATATAAGGAGCCATTGCAGGATTCCACTTTCTTCTCAGGTGACCAAAATGTACACCTGCATCTAATAATTGTTGAATGGATAATTTTGACATGTTTGAGTTGTTTACGTTCTATAAAAAATCAATTGATGAGTAGCCAATCCTTTCCGGAATGAGTCTCACCAATTTAGATGCTAAACAAGATAGTAGCCGGCATTAGCGCTTGCTGAACTGGAATCTTCTTCTTGCACCGGGTTGTCCTGGTTTCTTACGTTCCACCTCACGCGGATCCCTGGTCATCATCTTGTTGCTCTTCAGGGTACCTTTGCTTTCGGGCTTAATAATAACCAGCGCACGGGCAATGGCCAGACGCAGCGCTTCGGCTTGTCCTTTAATTCCACCTCCCTGAAGGTTCACAGTAATATCATACTGATCAGCTGCTTCAACAAGGTTTAAAGGCTGTTTTACAATATATTGCAGTTGTTCAAGCGGGAAATAATTCGCTAATTCACGGTCATTAACTATGATGTTACCTTTGCCTTCTTTCACATATATCCTGGCAACAGCGCTCTTACGGCGTCCAATGGTATTAATTACTTCCATACCTGTTATTTGTAATTTAATTTGAGTTCTTTGGGTTGCTGTGCAGCATGGGGATGCTCTGAACCGGCATATACAAATAAATTGCCATACATCACATTACCCAGCCTGTTGCGGGGTAACATCTTTTTTACAGCCATTTCAATAATCCGGGTTACGTCCACTTGTGCCACATCAGCAGGTGAAGTGATACGTTGTCCTCCCGGATAGCCTGTGTGCCTCACATATTCCTTGTCAGTCCACTTTTTACCGGTCAGCCTTACTTTTTCGGCATTGATGACAATGATGTTATCACCGCAATCCACGTGGGGAGTGAAATTTGTTTTATTCTTTCCCCTGAGTATGCTGGCTACCTGCGAACTGAACCGGCCCAACACCTGGTTGGTGGCATCCACAACAAACCATTCTTTCTGAACAGTAGCATTATTTGCAGAAACTGTTCTGTAACTTAATGTATTCACTTCGTATCTTTGTTAATATATTTGCCTGTTCAATATAGTTCACCCTCAAAATAGGGAGTGCAAAAATACAATTTATTTTAATTTTACAAGATGTTTTCTGAATTTTATTTTCTTTTATCGATACAACCGCCCATTCACAATGAGCCGGTTAGATCACGCACCTCCCTATGAAATTAACCATCCCGCGTCAGCAACTACATCGCTATGCCTACCTGTTTGGACTGGCATTCCTGGTGAGCTGTCTTCCTCTTTCCAAATACCTGCTGAGCGTGGTTCAGTTTTTTCTTATCGCCAACTGGTTGATTGAAGGCAACTTCAGGCAGAAACTCCATAATTTAGTACAAAAACCCGCACTGCTGCTTTTTGCTTCTCTTTTCCTCGTTTATGCATGCAGCCTGATCTATTCACAAAACTTTGAAGCGGGATTTGTAAAGGTAAAAAACGTGCTGCCGGTTCTTGTGCTTGCACTGATCATGGGAACATCGGAACCCCTCTCAAAGGTTCACACCAAATGGCTTTTCATACTGTTTTCCGTGGCTGTTTCGGTCGCTGCACTTATTTGTATCGCTCACTATTTAACTGATGCCGAACAGTATGAAGACGACTTCCGGAAAATCTCGGTTTTCATGAATCATGTGGTCTTTTCCATGATGATCAATATGGCCATCACCATTCTCTTATATCTTTCCTTTTATAACAGGTACCCCGCACACCGGATTTGGAGACTGGTTTTTATTTCAGCAGCAGCAGGACTTGCAGCATTCCTTTTCTTTCTTGGTTCTGTGACGGGTATGGTTACCTTTTTGCTGATAATTCTTGTTTTTGTAGTGAACATGGCCCGGGCAAAAGCAGCTGTGCCGTTGCGAAATGTCGTTTTTATCCTTACTGCCACCGCATGGATCGCACCTGTTGTATGGCTTTTCCTCACCTATCAGGAGAACTTCAACGCTGAACCTCCGGACCCGACTCAACTTGAGATGGTCACTCCGGGCGGACACCCCTATACTCATGATTTGTTGACCGGCATACAGGACAATGGCCATTTTTCCGGCATCTATATCTGTGAACCCGAATTGCAAAGGCAATGGAACAGGATCAGTAAAATATCATACGATCAGCTTGATGGCAGGGGACAGGCCATTTTCGGCACGGTGAAACGCTACCTGACTTCACTCGGGCTGCGGAAAGACTCGGTTGGCCTGAGCATGCTAACGCCTCACGACATACAAAAAATTGAAAAGGGCCTTGCCAACTATAAGTTTGAAAGTAAACCCGGGATCAGGCAGCGTATCTATGAAACTTTATGGGAAATTCAGGTGCTTTTAAAATCAGGATACGTGCAACGCCATTCCCTGGGTCAGCGTTTTGCCTTTTACAAAACAGCAGCGTCAGTTATCAGAAACCACATGTTGTTTGGAGTGGGGATTGGTGATATGCAGGATGCCATGCTGGAGGAAGCCCGCAAATCCAGGCTATATGTCGACCCCCGCTGGGAAGGTCAGCCGCATAACCAGTATCTCTCTTTCCTGCTGGCTTTTGGAATTTTTGGGTTTGCCTGGATTTTCTATAGCTGGGTCCATGCCACCCTGCTTTCAGGAGCTTTCAGAAACCTGCTTTTCAACCTGTTCTGGCTGATCATGCTGGTCACCATGCTGGTAGGTGACCCCATCCATTCTTATTTCTCTGTAATGTTTTTCGCCTTTTTTGGTTGCCTTTTCCTTGCTGAAACTCATAAAAAAAAAGCCTGCTGACCGGGAATGATCAGCAGGCTTTTCATGTTCTCAACAATCACGATCGTCTTAATACTTGTATTGAAATGACGACATAATGCCGTCAAATACAGGTTTGTACCTGTAATAGGATGTATCCTGGCACGACATGGTGATGTGGTATCCATTGTTTTTCTCAAAGAAGAAATAACGGGTTACTGTCCTGTTCAGATCAACGGTATCCAGCTTGCTGGTCAGATATTGTTCCAGTTCGTTCGTAATTAACCTCTTGAAATTGGTCGAGTTAATGGTAGTGTCTTTTTCTTCAATGAGCGACAAGAAATTATCATTATCGAAACTAAGGATTTTAGACCTTATTTCAGTATAATAGGTGTTTAGGTTATACCCTTCCAAAGGTTGCTTGTAGACCGATAGCCATTCTCCAATCGTGTCATTTTCAAATTGTTTGATCCGGGCAGCCTGATATACAAGGCCTTTATCGGCATAAACAGATCCGACCCATTTATCGGGCAAAGTAATATCAAAATCAAGTGTAACCTCATCCTCCTTGTTGCAAGAAGCAAGGGACAATGTGGTTATTGAAAGGATCAGCAATAAATTGCGGAATGAAAGCATTTTCATAATTATTAATATTTAGGTGTATATTAACTGTTAGAAACAAAACGTCAAAGTTAATCAAAATATTATAACAACTCACAAACTGTCTGCCGGCAGGCGGCGGGCAATGCAACCTGCCCTCATGGCAGGCAAACCTGCAACATAACAACAATTTCAACTTTTTTCACTTAATTCGCATTATCATTTAAACCCACCTTCATGAAAAATTACAGGCTGATCAACATCGTTTCCGGATGGATTACCTTCTGTATTGCAGCTTTTGTTTACCTTTCAACCATTGAGCCCTCGGCAAGTTTCTGGGACTGCGGCGAATTTATATCGTCTGCTTTCAAACTCGAGGTGGGACATCCTCCGGGAGCCCCGTTTTTCATGATTATGGGCCGGTTCTTCACGCTTTTTGCCGGTGACAACGTCACCCTGGTGGCCAAAATGGTGAATTCCATGTCGGCCCTGGCCAGCGCTTTTACCATCCTCTTCCTGTTCTGGTCAATTACCCACCTGGCCAAAAAAATTATTATTAAGTCAGAAGAAATAACTACCGGCAATTTGATGGCCATTTTAGGAAGCGGACTGGTAGGTGCTTTGGCTTACACCTTTTCCGATACATTCTGGTTCTCGGCAGTTGAAGGCGAGGTTTACGCCACTTCATCACTCTTTACAGCGCTTGTTTTCTGGGCTGTACTGAAATGGGAAAACGTGGCCGATGAACCCCACGCCAACCGCTGGCTGATATTCATTGCCTACCTCATGGGCCTGTCTATCGGCGTTCACCTCCTGAACCTGCTGGCCATACCTGCCATAGTGCTCATTTATTACTTCAAAAAATATGAAGTTACTCCAATGGGAACCTTCAAGGCGCTGGTTGTTTCAGCACTCATCCTGGGTGGTATTATGTATGTTATCATTCCCGGAGCCATTAAGCTGGCGGCTTTCTTTGAACTGCTTTTCGTAAATAGCTTAGGCCTGCCCTACAATTCAGGAGTCTTCTTCTACTTCCTGCTGATCGTGGGCATGATTGTTTACGGACTCTATTACTCACACCAGAAGCAAAAAGTGATCCTGAATGCCATCATACTGGTTGTTACTGTTATCCTCATCGGCTATTCATCCTATGCAGCCCTTGTAATCAGGTCTTCAGCCGACACTCCCATGGACCAGAACGACCCCGAAGATCTTTTCTCATTGCTCTATTACCTGAACCGTGAACAGTATGGCGACCGCCCCCTTGTTAACGGGCATTACTTCAATGCGCCCATAACAGGTTCTAAAGAAGGCGCCCCATCCTACTACAAAAAAGACGGCAAATACATAGAATATCACTACCGGGTAAAATACATTTACGATTCGAAATATAACACAATCTTCCCCCGCATGTGGAGCAGCGATGCAGGTGGCGGACATATTGATGCCTATATCCAGTGGGCTAAACTGAAAGAGAGTGACCTGTACCAGGCAAGGCTTGATGAGAACGGACAACCCCTGCGCGACCGCGAAGGGAAAATAGTTTATGATTACTCCAAAAGCAAGAAAAGCCCGAATTTCGCCGACAACATCAGGTTCTTCTGGCGTTACCAGGTAGTGCACATGTATTTCAGGTATTTCATGTGGAATTTTGCCGGACGACAAAACGACATCCAGTCCCATTACAAAACAGAAATCAACAAGGGAAACTGGATTTCCGGCATTTCGTTCATCGACAATGCCCGGATAGGAAACCAGGATCAGCTGCCCGACACCATGAAAAACAACAAGGCACGCAACCGGTATTTCCTGCTGCCCTTATTGCTGGGTATTGCCGGACTGGTATATCAATACCGGAATCACCGGAACGACTTTGTGGTAACCATGGTATTGTTCATTATGACCGGACTGGCCATTGTGATTTACCTGAACCAGAACCCCATGCAGCCACGCGAGCGTGACTACGCCTATGCCGGCTCATTCTATGCCTTTGCCATCTGGATCGGACTGGGTGTTCTCTGGATCTATAATCTGCTGAAAAAAGTATCTCCGGCTGTCTCTGCCTCCATACTGGCCACCCTCATTTCACTTACTGCCGTGCCTGTGGTTATGGCCAAAGAAAACTGGGACGATCACGACCGCTCCGATCGCTATATAGCACGCGACTTTGCCTACAATTACCTGAACTCATGTGCCAAAAATGCAGTGATCTTCACCAATGGCGATAACGATACCTTCCCGCTCTGGTATGCCCAGGAAGTGGAAGGCATTCGCACCGACGTTCGGGTGATGAACCTGAGCTACCTGGCAGCCGACTGGTACATTGAGCAAATGCACCGCAAGGCCTATGAATCGGACCCCATTCCGCTGTCGCTCACCCTCGACAAATACCGTTCCGGCAAGCGCGATGTGGTTTACATCATCGACCGCATTAAAGGATTCAGCGATCTGAAGCAGGTGATGGACTTCCTGGCAAGTGACGATCCGCGCACCAAGCAGCTTCCAAACACCTCACAGGAAGTGGATTTCATACCCACCCGCAAGTTCATCATCCCCGTTGACTCGGCTAAGGTTATTCAAAACGGTACTGTTCCGCCTGCAAAAGCAGACCAGATCAGCTCACAAATGCTCTGGGAACTGGAAGGCAGCCGCAACTACATCACCAAAAACCACATGATGATACTGGACCTGCTGGCAACCAACAATTGGGAAAGACCCATATATTATGCCATTACAGTATCAGAAGAGAATTACCTGAACCTCGACAAGTACTTCCAGATGGAGGGCCTGGCCTACCGGGTAGTCCCCTTCGCTTCAGAAGGTGATATGTTCGGTCGCGGTGGTATCAATTCCGATGTTATGTTCGACAACATGGTGAATAAATTCCGCTGGGGCGGCATCAACACTCCCGGTGTGTATCTCGATGAAAACGTGCTCCGCATGCTGGGCAACTTCAGAAGCAGTTTCGCCCGCCTGGCCCTGCAGCTGATTGCCGAGAACAAAAAAGATTCTGCCCGGACAACCATTGAAAAATGCCTCGAGGTAATTCCCGACAAGGTAGTACCTTATAATATATATAATGTTTTACTGGTTGAAGCTTATTACCAGCTGGGCGATACGGCAAAGGCCGTTGCCATGTCGAAAGACATTGTAGCCAATGTGAGCCAGGATATGAATTATTTCCTGAGCCTGGGAAGAAAATACAACGAATACCTGATGTACGAGAAAAGGGTGGCCTTTTACACCCTCGACGAGATCAGGAGAATGGCCAACACATATAAACAACCCGAACTGGAGCAGGAAATGGAACAAAAGCTCCAGGATTATGCAGGCAGGCTGAGCGTGGGCCTTTGATTTGTAACCATGAACCTGGTTAAGATTCCCCGGATACTGAAAAAGATCTTTCCGGAAATCACCTGGGATATCCGGGGCAGCAAACCTGCCCTTTATCTCACTTTTGACGATGGTCCCACTCCGGATATCACCTCACGTGTGCTTTCGGAACTGGATCGCTTCCAGGCAAAAGCCACTTTCTTTTGCATCGGGCGGAACGTGGAACGACATCCCGATATTTACAGGCAGGTTGTGGATAAGGGCCATGCTGTTGGAAACCATACCTACAGTCACCTGAAAGGCTGGTATACGGCCAATAAGGAATACTATGACGACATCAGCCTGGCTGCCCGGTTCATTCATTCTTCGCTCTATCGGCCCGCCTACGGCATGATCACCCCGGTCCAGCTGAAATACCTGAGGCAGCAATATCAGGTTGTATTGTGGGATGTCATGAGCTACGACTTCGATTTCAACACATCACCCGAACAATGCCTCTCGAATGTAATCCGCTATGCCCGTCCCGGATCGGTGGTGGTATTCCATGATTCGGTCAAAGCCTCCGAAAAAACCCTGTATGCCCTGCCCCGCGTGCTGGAGCATTTTGCGGAGAAGGGGTGGGGGTTTAAGGCAATACATCTTCGTTAGCCCTGTTACTGTCTGCCTGACCCAATCGTTCGGCTGAGGTTCCAACCTCAGTCGAATCTATCCAATCGTTCGGCTGAGGTTCCAACCTCAGTCGAATCTATCCAATCGTTCGGCTGAGGTTCCAACCTCAGTCGAATCTATCCAATCGTTCGGCTGAGGTTCCAACCTCAGTCGAATCTATCCTTTCAGGCTCCTGCCTGAACTAAATTTACTATACCGGTATACTCTAATATACTCAGGCACAGCCTGCCAACATATACCCGGCTGAGGTTGAACCTCAGCCGAACCTAAGGCCTGGGTGAGGTGAAAAGGGTTATATTGAGGTGAAAAGAGGTGATGTAAAAAAAACTAACCTTTTAGTTGCATAACTAATTTATTAGTTGTATATTTGATTAGAAATTATACAACATGCCGAAAAAAGAAGAAAAACTGGAACTCACCCGGGCCGAAGAGGAAGTCATGCAAATCCTCTGGCAAATCAAAAAAGGATTCGTTAAAAACATGGTCGAAATGTTTCCCGATCCCAAACCGGCATACAACACGGTATCCACCATTGTGAGAATTTTGGAGACTAAAGGGTTTATAGGTCATACGGCTTACGGCAAAACCCACGAGTATTACCCGCTGGTGGAGAAGGACGAATATCGGAAAAAATACCTGAACTCCATGTTGCACAACTACTTTGGCGGTTCCTTCCGGCAAATGGCCTCGTTCTTTGTCAAAAACGAAAAGATGGATACCCGCGAACTCGAAGAGATCCTGAACCTGATGAAAAAAGAACTGGAGAAACCCAAAACCTGAAAACAATGACACCATTCCTGTTGTATCAGCTCAAGGTGGCGGCAAGCCTGGCAGCTTTCACGCTGCTGTATTACCTGCTGTTCCGCAAGGAAACCTTTTACCGGTTTAACCGCTTTTACCTGCTTACCTCACTTGTGTTAGCGCACCTGTTGCCGGTGGTGAAGCTGCCCATTCGCCAGGTAAATTTCCAAACCACAATTCCCGATTATGGCGATATCGGTGCAGTTGATTATACAGCCCTTGCCCAAACCAGCTTCCAATCAGCACCTGCTATCAACGTACCCCTGCTGGTCTATGGCGGCATTGCAGCTGTTATAGCATCATACCTCATCTACCAACTCATCAGCATGGTTGTCCTGGTAATCAGGAAAAATGTAACACGACTGGGAAGTTACCGGTTGATCCTGCTTCCCGAAAAGAATCAGTCGTTCTCCTTTTTCAACCTGATTTTTCTGAATGCTGCGCTCGATGATGCTGACCACAACAACCAGGTGCTGCAGCACGAGCTGGCCCATGCCCGGCAATTACATTCGCTGGACATTTTCATCATCCAGGTGGTTAAAATATTCCAATGGTTCAATCCATTTATATATCTCACTGAAAAGGCAATGCAAGAAACCCACGAGTACCTGGCCGATCAAGCCGTAATGGAGCAGAACGGCGGAATCGACCAGTACCGGCTGCTCCTGCTGACCCAGGTTTTTGGGATTCAACCCGGGATTTTCAGTTACTTCAATTACTCACTCATCAAAAACCGTTTAATCATGATGACCAAAGAAAAATCCCCTTTTCGCAACCGGTTGAAATACCTGGTTGTTGTGCCCCTATTAATACTGCTTAGCCTGATGATTTGCGACAGATACATCATGTCTCAGGAACCATCAGAAAAACAACTTGCCAAAGCAGTGATAACCAAACCTATAACAGATGTTAAAAATATTACTGAATCCTATCTTGCTGAATACAACCAAATTGTAAGTGATTTTCAGGGTGAACCAGGACAAGCAAAATTCCAGGGTGGAACCCTGGATGATTTTCGGAAATGGGTTCAAACTAACCTCGTTTATCCGCCTGAGGCAAAAAAAGAGGGAATATCCGGGCAGGTGTTTGTTGTGTTCAAGGTAAATTCTTCAGGAAAAGTAAGTGACATAAGGATAATTCGAGGGTTAAATCCTTTACTGGACAAGGAAGCTATCAGAGTTGTTGGTTTGTCACCCGACTGGACTCCTGCAACCAAGGATGGTAAAAACATAGACTCAGAGATTGGGATAAATATTGATTTTTCATTGGACAATAAAGAATTTGTATATTATTCTGTTGATCAGCAAGCACAGTTTCAGGGCGGAACTCTTGAAGATTTCAGGAAATGGATACAAATCAACCTGGTTTATCCTCCTACAGCCAAAGAGAAAGGTATATTTGGACGAGTGACTGTTCAGTTCACAGTGAATTCTAAGGGAAAGGCCTGCGATGCTGTTATTTTAAGAGGTGTCGATCCTTCGCTTAACGAAGAGGTTCTCCGTGTCATTCAGAAGTCTCCGGAGTGGACTCCGGCAGAAAACGACGGGAAGAAAGTAGCCCAGCAGTTTGTAATACCCGTGATTTTCTCACTTAAAAAGAAGCCTGGGGTTTCCGAAGAAAGCCCATATAAATATGATCCGGAAATACTCGATGCCTCAATTATTGTAGAAGGTGAGCCGACTTTTGTTTTTGTAGAAGAACAGGCTTCTTTCCAGGGAGGCTCTCTGGAAACCTTTCGTGAATGGGTGCAAAAAAATCTGGTTTACCCGGCCGTAGCAAAAGAAAATGGCATATTCGGAAGAGTTACCATGCAATTTGCGGTGAATTCACAGGGAAAGATCTATGATGTCAAGGTACTCAGAGGTGTTGATCCGTCATTGGATAAAGAAGCTATTCGTATTATAACCTCTTCACCGGATTGGGTACCTGCCAAACAAGGAGGTAAAAATGTGAAACAACAGTTTGTTATGCCCGTAGTTTTCTCATTGGAAAAGAAAGAGGTTGCCGGAGATAACCCGGATCAGGCCAATGTCCCTGTTATTGTGGAAAAGGAACTTCAGGCTGCACCCGAAAATCAGCAGGATGAACCGGCTTTTGTATTTGTTGAGCAACAGGCGACTTTCCAGGGAGGGAGCATTGACAAATTTAGAGAATGGGTACAAAAAAACCTGGTTTACCCGGCTATAGCCAAAGAGGATGGCATATTTGGAAGAGTGACCATGCAGTTTGCTATTAATTCACAGGGAAAGGTGTGTGATGTTAAAGTGCTCAGAGGTGTTGATCCTTCATTGGATAAAGAGGCCATTCGGGTAGTCACTTCTTCGCCCGATTGGGCTCCGGCCAGCCAGGGTGGCAGAAAAGTGAAACAACAATTTGTGATGCCGGTGGTGTTTGAATTGCCAAAATAATTGCGAATAATTCAATGGAATACCCTTAGAGACGCGATTAATCGCGTCTCTACATTGCAACCAAAAATTATTGCCATATCATGAAAATCATTCCCCCCTTCCTCGTCCTTTTCATCTTCCTGCGCCCGGCCATGGCCCAAACCCACGATTCCATAGCGGCATTGATGCAGGTTTATGATTACCAGGGCGCCCTGCAACAAATCAATAAAATCAACCCCGACAGCCTGGACTCCGAAACACTCTATATAAAAGCTGCTGCATTCAAGGCCCTGTCGAAATTCCCTGAAGCCATTATATGTTTCGATCTTCTTTATAGAAAAGATACGGCGAATATTAAAGTTGCGCTGGAACTGGCCGATTGCTATAAATCAACAAACAACAACCGGAAACCCCGGGAGCTTTATGAAAAAGCACTCCTGCTCAACCCCGCGAACAAATACCTGATGCAAATGCTGGCAGGCAGCTATTTCATCACGGAGCAATATGAAAATGCCAAAATGCTGTACCTGCAGGCTTGTGAACTGGATACTTCGGTATTTTTGCTCAAGCAAACCGGATTGTGCTGCGAAAAACTGCAGCAGGATGAAGAAGCCATTTTCTTTTACAAGCGCGCCATTCATTGGAACCCCGATGATTACCAGCCGGTATTCCGGTTGGCCAATCTCTACAAAAACCTGCGCGAATACGATAAGGGTATTGCCATAGCCGACAGCTTTCTGAAACGTGTGCCCGATAACCGCGACGTCATGCGCCTTTGCGGATACCTGCACTACCTGAATAAAGTCTTCCCCAGTGCCATCAGCCGGTTTGAGCAATCTGTAGCCTTGTCCGACACCACAATATTTGTTCATAAATATTTGGGATTTAGTTATTTCAAGCAGAACGAATTTCCAAAAGCCATTACCAATCTGGAAAAGGTTTTTGCTGTGGATTCAACCGATACCGAATTGTGCTATGCGCTCGGACTCGCGCATGATGTACCCGAAAACATCCGGTACTTCAATGCAGCCATCAACCAGGTTACCCCGGCAATAGCACTACTTTCCACTGTATACCAGGATTTGGCACTGGCACTCACCAAGGCTTGGAAATACGACGAGGCACTGGCTGCCTTGCTGAAAGCCCGTGAGCTTACACCCGGTGATCCGGCTATTCTGTATAAAATTGGGGTGCATTACGACAATTGGATGAACGACAAGACGCTGGCCGTAAAATATTACCGTAATTTCCTGGAAACAAAAAGTGCCCTGGGTGAAGGATTGTATGCAGTAACTGCTACCTCTGTGATTACCAAAGCAGATTATGACCATGCCGGTAGCAGAATACACGACATTGAAGCAGCAAGGATGCCGATACAGGTCAACCTGCCAGATACAACCATGAAAACGGATTCAATGATCAAAGTGCAATGATGTTTCCGGCATATTGCCTGGCACCACGCGTACGGTTGAGAATTGTTCGGCTGAGGATCGTTCGGCTGAGGTTCCAACCTCAGTCGAATCTATCCCCGCGTTCGGCTGAGGTTCCAACCCATAGCCGTCAAGCTAATAATAATAAAGTATAGATAATCAATGGTTAATATGATCCTTACCATACTCTGCCTGCGCTGCGCTTGGCAGTTTTTTTTTAACACGAAGTACACGAAGAGAAAGCTTCACTAAGACCACAAAGTTTAAGAACACCAAGAGGTCCCGCCATCGGCGGGACTTTCCTTTGTGTGCTTAGTTCTTAGCGTTCTTAGCGACGATTTCACTTTGAGTACTTTGTGTTTAAAATATCTGCCGTGTACGTGTGCACGGCATATAATAAATGTCAAATAAATTAAAGCAAAATATTATTTTAACTAATTATTATAGAATTATTTAAACCGTCTTAGCTTGACGGCTATGGGC